>WTBR01000183.1 GCA_013138975.1 Bacteroidales bacterium | reverse complement strand
GCAAAGTTTTTCGCAAAGATCGCAAAAAGCTTATAATGTGTTAAATGCGGCCTTTGCATATTTTTTTCTTAGCGTGCTTTGCGTGAAACTAATTTTTCAAATAACTATATATCAATATTATAATATACTTGAGTAGTTACCAATCTTCTTATTTTTCTTCGTATTTTTTTAAGGCCAAAGTAATAAGCTTATAACTTACCCAAATTACAACAGGCCATACTAATAACCATATTATTTCTGTTAAATACATAATTCAAATTTTCAAATTCAATATTCAAGAAACAAGCCTCAAATAATGATCCGCAGTTTTGAATTCGTGGATTTTTCGCCCTGTTTCCTCTTCTCGTTATTAACGTTTTAAGATAGTAATTTGTTTGCAAATCATTAAATCCGAGCATTTTTATTATACTTCGTTTTGACTCGTTAATTCAATTAAATACAGATTCTAACGATCTACTATTTGGTACGTATTTTAACCCCTTATCCACGTAACTTTTCGCTCTCGTTTTACTTCCACGATAATAATAATAAATAGCTATTGAACGATAAGCGTTTGTAATTGAATATTCTAGAATTGGATTTACAATAGGTGGTTCAAAGTTTTCTTCAAATCTTTTTAAATATTTATTACCTTCTGTTATTTTTTTTTGACCATATAAATAATTAGCTATTTTTAAGAATGCTATTGATTTATATTCTTTAAATAAAGGTGTAATCCTCTCAAAATCACATCTTTTTTCAAGAATATTAATTGAATCTAATAGAGCATAGGGCTCATGTATACCATTAAATTTTCTAAAAAGATAATGCTCCATAATTTTATTAGCATCAACATAATTATCCTTTATTTTTAATGCTTTTGTTATATATTTTTCAACTTTATCCGAATTTTGGTGACGATAACTCATTTGCATGTTATAAGAAAAATTGATTTCATCAATAATTTTTTGGTCTGAAATCTGAGATATTAAACGCTGACACAAGGAATCACAAAATTGCTCCGTATCTGTATATTTTAACTTATTATTAACAATGTTATTGAATAAACCCTTTATTGTATTTAGATCAATATTTTCAAATCTAGAAAGCTGGGCTAAAAAATCAATATCTGAGACTTTATCGAAATTGCATTTTTCAATTTTATACAATAAAGCCATATATAATAAAGTTTTTACTTGATTGTCGGGATAAAAATAATATGCCTTTTGACTTAAAGTCAAAGCAGCTTCAATATCATTATTTTGCAATTTAAAAAATGCTTTATTGTAATATTGAAACCCAGGAAGATTGTAGTATTTCGCATCTTTGACCTCTTTAAATTTTTCTTCAAATATTTCTTCAGTAGATTTATTTTTATATTCAGAATCACTAATTAATTTAGATGTTCGTAAGTAATTTACATAGTTTTGTTTAAATTCTCCATTGAAAATTGCTTTTTCAAAATTTGGATTGGTTGTTTCTATTACTATTGATTTTGAACCTGGGTTTGCAACCAAATAAACGTGACTAGAAGACGCCTTAACCTTATAAGGGATTTTTAACTCATTAAAAACCAATGCATATAACATAGACGCTGAAACACAATTATATTTTCCAGTTTTGAATATTTCTGGAAAGTATTCATTATCGCTATACTTCTTTAAAAATTGTTTATGAACATTAGAATAGCTAAGTTTAATTTTCTTATTTATTTTCTTAGATTCTATTTTCTTTAGAGCTAAATCACTATAAATTTTTAAATAAACTTCCCTATTTAATTTAGCATCTTCATTTGATATATTCTCATCTATTGCAAGAAATAAGTTCAAAGCATTACTTGAATCTTTAATAAAATCTAATATAGCCTGCTCTTCAAAATCTGAATGATATTTTAAATCTGAGAATCGAATTAATGAATCAGTTTCTGATTGTGCATTAACTAAATTTGCGAAAATGAGATGTAGAATTAAAGTAAATTTTAATAGTTTTTTCATGTTTATTTATTCTTAATATTTTCTTATAATGAATAATGTAATGAGCCGTAGTCTGCGATTCAAGTAAACAAAAAGCATTTCACCCCAAACCTTTTCAAAAACTCACTAATAGTCTCCCATCATGTAGCTCTTGTTATACAAATCTAAACAAAACTGTATAAACTCTGACATATTCTACTAAATCCTCTCCTGTAAAGTGACACCGATGGGTCAGTTACACGTTTGCAAATTCCATCATCTCAATTACAACATTCAATGAATACTTTGCTGATCAATGCTTCTCGACACACTATGAGTAATGGCACATTGTGCAGTACTTTCTTGTCAAACTGCAATGAAGTTTATGCGGGCTACGAATCATGACATTTAGCACTTTCGCTACCATTACTTATAAAAAATGTTAAGTGCAGGTAATATTAAACAACTTTAATATTCTTACCATCGAAAATAATCAAACTTACTCAATTCCTTATTTTGATCATCAATAAAAAAATCTATCGTTTCTTTTTCATTTTTTTTCGCATCATTATAGAATTTTTTTTCATTTATAATCGAGTTACAAAACTGTTCTAAAGTAGTACAATTTCTAGGATTTGCCATATATTGAATATGTCCAAAGTAAGATTCAAATATTTCTTTTTGTTGCCAGGCCTCAATAATACAGAAAACGCAATTTGGCCCATTATTATCTTGAGCAAATTTTGGCCCAAGAATAGCTATCCTTCTCCTTTTATTAGTATGATCTGGATCTCTAAAAAATACAGTTAAAGATGAAGCCGAAGGATGAAAAATTACTTTTAATCGATCTTGTTTCTCTTGTCCAATAGATGAGTATAAATCCTTTATATCTTCTAAAGAACTTAAAAAATCCGATTCTGTTTCAGGACAAATTTCTCTCATTGCTGAAAATGTGGTTCCAATTAATAGAACCTTCCCTTCATTTCGAATAATTTCTAAAACCTTATCTTTAAAAGTAGTGTTCATCGCTCCGCGGAAGTTTTGGCTCACCAATATAATGTACTTAGTTTTCTTATCAATCAATTTCTTGTAGTTAAATATAGACTGCCCTACATTCATACCTGCAATAATATTTATTTCTTTTGAAAAGACCAGAAAATAAACTAAATCAATGATTTGGATAATAATTATAAGATATAAAAGTAAGATTCCTATTAAAAGTAAAAGTTTACTTTCATCAATATCATTTATTGAGTCAGAAATAATACTACTTCTAATTACCAACAAAGTCAAACTGATAACACTAGCTAAAAGAAATAAAAACGAAACAAAAGATTTTGCAATACTTTGATTCTTTATTCTAGTTAGGATATATCGAAAGATATGTATCATATAATTGTTCTTTAAAAAAGTGTAACTACGATTATTATTTGAAATATTTATCTAATGTAATTCTCTCATCCATACTTACACCTAATAAAACTACATACGCCATTATGACACATATATCTTCTATATTTTTAATAATCGTTTCTTTTTGTTTGCTTATATAAATGTATTAATTTTTATTGTAATCATCAATCAAATAGAAGTTTACTTACTAATCATTGATACTCGTAATGTTAATGTAGGATATTTTATTTTTTATTACAGTCGTTGATAAATTGATAAACAAATAGAATCTTGAGCAGTTATAAACTTGGAGACGGGTTTGCTCTGGCTCGCAGACTTGTAGTTATTGGGTGTTAACAAATATGATAATATATAATTAAAAGAGCCAAGTTCATCATATCTGCACCAGCTTAGGTAAGCTAATTAGTACCGTCATTGCGAGCAGAGCGAAGCAATCTTTTACAATTTGCATAAACCAAAAACAGTTTGCTTCGTTTCACTCGCAAAGACTGCCTTTAGTATAGCCTTCGAGAATGCCGAGCAGCTTCGAGTTATAGACTACGCTCTTCTGAGGCAAAGCCGAAAACGATGCTTAGTGTTATGCACTATAAAATTAGTTTTTCTCTATTTGGTTTAAATCATTATCCGCTTTATCATAATCTCCAAGATGAGTATATATGTCAGCTCGTTTTCTTAAATAAAACTCCGATTTCGGGTATTGCTTAATTAAAACGGAAAATTGTCTAATTGCTTCATTACAATCTTGATTAAAGTCAATACACAAAAAATAATAACTATTCGCTAAACCAATTGTAGCTTCATACTTATCAGGATATAATTTTATTGCTTGTTTATATTCAATAATTGCTTTTTCATAATCTTTCTTTTTCAAATATGCTGCTCCATAATCCATTATCATTTGATAAGCTTCAACTTTTTGTTCATCGATTGTCTTTCTTTTTTGCTGTCTGGCGGTATTTTCTTTTATATTATATTGTTTTGATTTATTAATAAAAACAAAACCTAACACAAAAATTGAAATAATTATTAAGGAGCCATTAAATATACTAAGCCTTCTTCGTTTAGCAATTCTTTCTTTTCTCTCGTTTAAACTCTTGTCAATATCTTCAATATGGGCAGTTTTTCTTCCTTGTATGATCAATTCATCCTTTGAATATGATGTTGCTTCAATTGTATTTCCAACTGGTTTATTACTTTTTGAAAATGGTTTTCTAGATTTTTGTCTATAAATCCATTTGTTTAACCCAAAACCTAAGTATCCCATAGTTCTAATATTTTATTGCCAATAAGGTGTAAGCTTCCCTAAAATCAATACAGTTTAAAATTAGACAAAAATGTGTTGATTTTAAACTGTAATTATGAAAAAAAGATTTGCCAAACAATAAATTGCAAGCATTCTTAAGGAAAATGATAATGACAAATAAGTAGAAGAAATTACTCGGGAACATGAAGCTAGTCATTCCCTTGATAAAGTGTGGATCCTAAACTGAGTTCAAGAAAAAGGTGAGTTATGGACGAAGAGAAATGCATAATGCATTTGACTAAATAAAAGAATGAGACCCGAAAGTCGCTTAACAATCAAGTCTCTTTTTAAAACGAAAAAGTTTCTTTTAAATGCTTGTCAATATTAAGATGAAATTAACAGATTTTTCTCTTAAAACAACGAATTATCTTTCTTTGCTCTTTGCTCTTTGCTCTTTGTACTTTGTACTTTGAACTTTGAACTTTGAACTTTGAACTTTACTCTTTGTACTTTGCACTTTGTACTTTATACTTTACACTATGTACTTTGTACTCATTACTCGGTACTCATTACTCCGTACTATTTATATTTTCTCGTAAAAATTTATTAATCCTATTTACATTTTTAGTTAATGATGTAGCAGAAAATGTTGCTCCCGAAATTGCTTGAATGTCGCTACCATACTTTAAGTTTTCCGTTTGTTTAGAATAAAACTGCTTTAACCAACGTTTAGCCGTTATTTCCGATCCATAATCCGATCTATAAACTAAAATCTTAATTAACTCCACCTCCAGTTTTTGATTATAAACGATCATATAATCAAACATATCGTATCGGCCTTTTGCCGATGTTAAAACAACAAGACCTAATTCCTTATCCCCATCAAACACTTTAAAAAATAAATCACTAAATTTTGAAAGTTCTTTTATTTCAATGGTTTTAACTACGTCCGATTCAAAATGCTTTGCAAGTTCCTTTTCAAATTTCTTTGATACTTCAGGTGGCTTAGCCATCAGAGTTATTGATGCGATCAAAAAAAATATGATTAAAAAATTCTTCTTCATTATATTCGTTTTTAATTTGACTAAGCTCGTGTGGAATAAACACTTCGACAGGCTCAGTGTGACAAACATTGTGTCATACTGAGCCCGTCGAAGTATGATATATTCATTATTCGACATTTATTTCAACTTGGTTTTTGCTTAAAACCAAACACCTATTCCCAAGTTAATCATTGAATTAAATTCGCTTTCATCGGCACCTTTATACATTCTATAATCGGCCTTAAAAGCAGCTCCACGATCCATTTTAAACGCAAAACCAAATACTAATTCTGTAACATCATAGGCATCATTCCTCATCATGCCGGAAACTACAGACCGATGCGTATTGTATTTTTCGAAACGGAAAAATGGAGTTAACTCATTTTGTATGGAACTATTACTATGAAAAATATCGTATCCAAGTTCAGCATAATATCCTAGCATAGATTCTCCCAAATCCTGACCCGTAAACATATTATACTGATCTACATTTGTAGATTTGCTATAAATCAATTGCCCTCTTGTTTGAAAACCGAATATAGAATAACGATAATCTAAACCAATCATACTTATTCCAATTACAGAAGAGTCAGCAGTGGCAATTGCCACATCATCATTTTTATCTAATCCATCATATAAAGTAGATTGTGATTTTCCAAAATATCCCGACAAACCAATCTTTAATCCACTAATTCCATAATAGTCGATTTTTGCAGATACATTTGGCGAACTAATATAAGATTCCGCTCCTTTTTGGCGACCACTTCTATATCCACTTGATCCTTTGAAATTACCCGTTCCATCGTATCCGTTAAAACCATTTACCAAATACAATTGGTATCGTAATGATGCTGAACTTAATCTACCATCAACTCCTAAACCAATTTCTCTCCATGTGGTAGGAACAATGTTTTTATCAACATTTGGGCGCTCAACTCCATTAAATGAAGGTGGTTCGTGATATTCGTTTATTATTCCCATTGGAATTAAAATCAAACCTCCTTTTACCGACATATTATCAAATAACTTATAATTTAAATATGCCTGCTCAACGTAAACCTCAGAAACATGCTCAAACTCAATTTCTGTTATGAATTTTGTTTTTGAGTTAAATTCATAACCTGCAAAAATCACCAATCTATGTACATCTAATGTACCATTCCGGCGAAAATCTTTATCTAATGGCTGGTTAAAGTCTATTTGTCCGTAACCGCCAAAGTGCAACCTATCCTGGCTTTCATCATTAAAAATACTTTCGCTGATTGATTCAGGATTTTGTGTCTCCTTTTCAATATTTTCTTGTGCCGATAATAAGCTAATTAGTACTAAATTGCTTATTAATAATAGTGTTAATCGTTTCATTTATATAAATTTTAATTATTAACAATTTTTACTTCGACAAAAGTACGTTAGTCCAAAAAATTATACAATACCTAAAACATGGTATTTTAAGACTTTAAAGTCTTTTATTATTTATTTCAATAACACACTGAATGTGACTGTATTGCAACAAGCTATGAACATCAACGCCTCTAATTCTGTTATATAAAAAACAGACAAATCCAATTTATGAGACTACTTTTAAGCCTTACCTTTCCAATATCCGATCCGATATTAATATTTGCATTGGTATTATTTATTATACTAATATTCCCAACACTTTTTAAAAAACTACGTTTGCCCGAGATTATAGGATTAATTCTTGCTGGCGTTGCAGTAGGGCCAAATGGCTTTAATCTGCTTTCACAAGATGTGGGCTTATCCATTTTTAGTCAAACCGGCTTACTCTACCTAATGTTTTTGGCAGGCTTAGAAATTAATGTTCGAGAATTCCTGAAAAATAAAAAACCAAGCATCACTTTTGGGATCTTAACCTTTATTCTTCCTTTTGTATTTAGTGGTTTGCTCTTTTTCTATGCTTTTAAAATGACCTTTATAGCATCATTACTAATCTCTAGTATGATTGCATCGCACACACTCGTAGCATACCCCATTGTTGGCCGATTTGGAATAAACCGAAACCGGGTAATAAATGTAATTGTAGGCGGAACAATAATCGCCGATACAATAGCTTTACTCATATTAGCCATTGTTTCCGAATCTGCTAAAGGGGATCTCGATTATATGTTTTGGATGCGATTTACAGGATATTTTATATTCTTCCTTTTATTAGTCTTTATTATCATTCCAAAGCTCAGCAAATGGTTTTTCAAGAATTACGACGGAGAAAGTGGAACGGAGTACATATTTGTTATTGCCATGGTTTTTTTAGCATCGGTTATTGCTGAATTTGCTCACATTGAGCCAATAATCGGAGCTTTCTTTGCAGGATTAGCTTTAAGCAGGCATATACCACATTCCTCTCCATTGATGAATCGAATTGAGTTTATTGGAAATACTATTTTTATTCCATTTTTCTTGATAACGGTTGGAATGTTAACCGATTTAAGGGTTTTAACTCATGGATTTGAGTTAATTCTAATTATTGTTGCCCTAATCCTTGTGGCTGTGCTAAGCAAGTATTTTGCAGCCTTTATCACTCAAAAAATATTTAAGTATACTAAAACCGAACGTAATTTGATGTTTGGCTTGAGTACCGCTCGGGCAGCTTCTGCAGTTGCAATAATTTTAGTTGGATTCAACTTAAAACTGGTTGACGAATCTATAATGAATGCAACAATTATTTTGATTTTAGTTTCATGCTTAATAAGTTCGTTCATAACCCAGGATTCGGCTCGGAAAATTGCTATTATCCAAGAAAATGAAAAACCAAATTTAAAAGGATTGCCCGAACGAATTTTGGTTAGCATCTCAAATCCAACAAATTTAGAGCAACTAATAAACTTTTCTGTTTTAATTAAAGATCCAGACTCTAACTTACCATTGTATCCATTTACTGTAGTTAACGATGATGATAAAGCTGCCGAAAATGTAATCATCTATAAAGACACATTAGAAAAGGCAAAATCGCATCTTTCATCCACCGATAATATAGCACAGATTATTTCAAGAATAGATACCAATATTGCCGATGGCATTGCCCGAACAGTAAAAGAATTTATGATTACAAAAGTGATTATGGGTTGGCACGGAAAAATGAATAAAAAAGATTTATTCTTTGGAACTATACTCGAAAATGTTCTTCAAAAAACCGGGAAAATGGTTTATGTAAGCAGGATTCGCTCATCACTAAATCTTATTGAGAATATTCATGTATTAATGCCACCTGTTGCCGAACTTGAAATCGGGTTTATTGAATGGGTGAATTCAGTTTTAAATATTTCGCATCAATCTTCAAGTAAAGTCTTTTTTTGGGGGTATAAACATACTCAGGAAAAAATTAAAGAACACATTGAAAATGTAGATTTTGCTAATGATATTACTTATCGTACTGCAAAATGTCCTACCATGTTAAAAGTGATTTCGAAAAAACTTAAAAATGAAGATTTACTGGTAATAATAAATGCACGAAGAAACTCACTTTCATATAACCAGCATATTAAACAAATCCCATATAATATTGATGAACATGTAGATAAAAGCAATATTGTAATTATTTATCCTGAGCAAGAAACAATTTATACAGGAACTATTGATCTCCAGGTTTAATTTGGATTAATTTAACATGAGTTCGACATAGAGTTTATCGAAGTATAGACAACTTTTTGACTTTTTGGATAGCTCGTTTGTTAATCTTTGGCAAAGTTTAATTTCAATTGATCTTCAGATTTAGGAATCTAAATTTCAAATAATTCCATTTTCAAATTTTTCTTTTTAAATTGGCCAAAGAGTAAATTACTATACTTATTCTTTTCACATACTGACTTAATTCGTAATATATTTTCTTCTTTAACATTAAGACCAAAAATAATCCCTTTTAAATATTCTTTATTGAATTTTATATATCCACGCTTTTCCTTTAAAACATATCTATATTCTTCTTCATATGCCCAATCAGCTGATTTTGTAAAATATATTTTTTTCATTCCCTCAAATTTAGACGTCAAATAATTAATAGCACTATAATTATTATAATCAACTTCTCCATAACTAAATCTATCAAGTTTAAAATTTGAAAATGGCTCTTTACAATCTCTATCAAAAATGAAGCAAACACCGTTATGGTTATCCGAATAATGCGCCCACATTACTGTATTCTTAAAACTTTTTGAAAAGCAACAAATAGAGCTAGCATTAACTTTTCGTTTTTGTGTATTTTTATATGCTTTTGTCAAAATATCAATAGGAATATTATCTATATCAGCTCTTGTCCTTAATTTTTGTAAATCTGCTTCTACATCTTCCCCTATTTGGTTAAAATCAAAGTATAATAAATCTATATCACTATCAAATGGGTCATTGAAAAACTGGGAACTATTAAATTTTAATAATTGGCTACATATAATTAATTCCCCAATATCATAAGATGTATATTTATAAATATAACTTTCTGCTAATTTGTTTTTCATTGCCCTGCTTTATATCAATTTATTTCTTTATTTCTGAACGCATTTACGAATAAAACATCTCCCATTTCGGTGTAGCCTTCGAAAAGCTTTTCGCCTTCGTGCTTTATTTGCTCGCTTCTGAAACCAATCATGGTTAAACCTGCTTTAATCGATTTTTCATTAATCAAAGTTTTCAGATTTGTGGATTCATCAATATCTATGAATTCAATATTTTTAAGTGATATAGGCAATCTTCCTGTTTTAACCAGCTCCAATAAATTATCGGTTGCCTCATCATGCTGACCAGGTTTGCGCACATTAAATATTTTAATTTTTCCACCTTTCCAATCAGGATGTCCCAAAATAATATAGCTTAAAAGAATCATTAAGTTCAGGTTGTCATAATCAACTCTACGAACCCAAATATGAATTCCTTCATGAAAATTAACTCCTCTGTTTGAACCCCCAAGTATACATACATCATAATTTCCTGATCGAACTAAAGGATAATTCTCTGCAATCTGCTCCAGATTCGTTGGATCTTTTTTATCGTACTCAAATAATGCCATGTTATTATCTAATCCAGAGATCCCAGGTAATTGAATTATTTGAGCTATTGCTGATGTATACGACGGTGAAACTATGGTATCAACATAAACATTACTATCTCGCGATTCTGTTCGTTCAATAAGCAGTTCCAATGCTTCCTTTGCTTGATCATGCGCCGAACTGGAATAATAACCATGAATATATTGTATGTAAGTTCCAAATCCATACTTATTCGAAATCCAAGTTAAAAGCTTAAATGCATTGTCGCGATCAGAATTAACTTCAGTAACACAAACGGCTGATGGATGCCAGCTTGCTTTTTTCTTTATGGATTGATTTTGTTGTAAATAAACTTGCAGATTCCTGTTTATTTGAAATAATGCACTTCGAAATATCGATTCAAGCCCTTGTCTTTCCGAATGATAAAAACTAATGTAAATATAAAGCGCAACCATTACTCCTATTGCAAAGATTGCGTATAAATAATCCATTTTAAACATTATAAAAATGGAAAAAATAAATCCTATTAACGACAATACCCAGTGCGATCGGAATGTTGGTCGATATGATGGTGAAGATCCAAAATGATTTAAAAACGAAATTAAGCACAATGATCCGTATGAAAGCATAAAAAATATAGATATAACTTTAGCCACAGCATTAACATCTCCAATAATAACAAAAGCAAAAGCAATAATTATTGTGATGACAGAAGCGTTAAAAGGCTCGTTTGTATCTACTTTCCCTTTTGCCATTTTTCGATTAAATCCTTGAAATGGAAACGTTTTGTCATGACCTAGCGCTTGCAATGTTCTTGGAGCAACCATTATTGAACCCAATGCCGACGAAATTGTCGAAGCTGCTAAACCCAATGGAATAATCCATTTGCCAAACACAGCAATATCAGACATGGCCAATTGATTGTTGATTAAATCATCTGGAGAAGCTGAATTGTTAAGTTTAAAGACGATAAAAATGTAAACAATTACGCCAACTAAGGTTCCTGCCACGGTTCCTAAGGGTATTGATCTTCCCGGATTCTTTAAATCTCCCGACAATCCAACCCCGGCAGTCATTCCGGTAAAAGCAGGAAAAATAATAGCAAATACGAAAAAGAAATTATCCATGTTTCTTAATGGACTATAAGCTATTCGTTCTGTAGCTTCAGCGGCATATTCTGTTTTTCCGATAAAAAATAAAAATATGGATACAAATAAAATTGCTACAACAAAATACAAGGCTTTAACGCCAAAATTAGCCCCTTTTCTAAGAATTAGAATTGCCAACAATGCCATTGCCGGTATGCTAATTACTTGTCTTGGTAATGAAAACCCGTATGTATTTTGAAACCAATTAAAGACTGGCTCAAAAGCTTCTGTAAAAGCAATAACATAAAAAGCAACACTAATTGCTTGCGACATAAACAAAACAATTCCTATGGTTCCTCCTATATTTAACCCAAATGATCGTGAAATTATAAAATACTCACCTCCTCCCTCAACACGCTGGTTAGTTGCTATTTCCGATATTGCAAAAGCTGTTGGAATAGTTACTAAATGACCCATTAAAATAATTAAAAGAGTACCTGCGTATCCTAAAGTACCAACCGCAAATCCGAATCGTAAAAATAATATTGCACCTAATATTGTAGAAATTGCTGTAAAAAATACCGGAGCAGTACCAAAACCCTTTGCTTTTGCCTGTGTCATATTAAATTTATTTTATAGACACTAAATTTAAACAATTATCCATTTAATAATTAATGAAGGTGAATATTTAAACAATCGAGTAGGTAGGAGGATTACTCCTCCGTCCTCTCACACCACCACGCATGCTCTCGCACGTGGCGGTTTCAGTTAATAGTTCAACCTTTCGTAATTTAATGACAAATTAAACAAGTTT
>WTBR01000103.1 GCA_013138975.1 Bacteroidales bacterium | reverse complement strand
TTAACGAAATGAAAAAGAAGCATAAATTGCTTAAGGAATATAAGTATGATATTACTCCTTTAGACAGAGGAACTACGGATAAAACATTGTATGTTAATGTGTCTGATAATGTAATTAAAGAGAAAGCTGTTACACCTTTAATGAAAGAGAAATTTATTGGCGGTAAAGGTTACGGTTTAAAAATGCTATGGGATGCTACAACACCTGAAACAAAATGGAATGATCCTGAAAATGAGATTATTATTACTCCAGGACCTGTAAGTGGTATTACACAATATTCAGGAGCAGGTAAATCACTTATTGTTTCTATTTCTCCTACCGATTTCGTTATGGATAGTAATGTTGGTGGTTATTTTGGTCCTTTTTTGAAATTTTCAGGTTTTGATGCTTTGGAATTACAAGGGAAAGCTGAAAATGATGTAATAATCTTCATCGATGGAGTAAACGGAAAAATTGAAATTTTCGAAGCTCCCGAAGAAAATATTGATAGTCATCTGTTAGCAGAACAACTTACTGAAATGTATGCTGACGATGAAAAAGACATGAAAAATATTTCCGTAGTTTCTTCAGGTAAAGCTGCTGACAATTCATTAATAGGAATGCTTAATGTTAGTTTCTACGATACTAAAAAGAAAGAAATTCGTTTAAAACAAGCCGGTAGAGGCGGTATAGGTTCTGTTTTTAGAAATAAAAAAATTAAAGCAGTAGTTGTAAAAGTTTCTGGTGTTAAAGGAAATGCAAATAATGTAATTGATATTGACGCTATTCGCGAAAGAGGTAAGAGGTTTAATAAAGAAATGAAAGACCTCGACGATGACCAATGTGAGATGAGAACAAAAGGTACAGCTCACCTTGTTGAGATTATGAACGATTATGACTTATTACCTGTTAATAATTATAAATACGGAAGTCATAAAGATATTGATAAAATTCATTCTGAGGTTTGGAAATCTAAATTTTCACAAGGTACTTCCGATGGATGTTGGATTGGTTGTTCAATGGGTTGCGCTAAAGGTGTTCAGAACTTCAAATTACAATCAGGACCTTACAAAGGACAAGAAGTAATTGTTGATGGACCAGAATATGAAAACGCTGGTGGTTTAGGTGCAAATGGTGGTATTTTTGATGCTGATTATATTATTGAAGCAAACTTCTATTGTGATACTTATGGTATTTGCACTATTACATGGGGAACACTTGTTGCATTCATAATGGAATGTTACGAAAATGGTATAATTAACAAAGAAATTACTGGAGGCTTAGAACTTAATTTCGGTGCTAAAGAAGCAGCACTTGAATTAATCCATCAATTAGCACGTGGCGAAGGTTTTGGAAAAATTGCTGGTTTAGGTATTGCCAAAATGAAAGATTATTTTGTTGAGAACTATGGTGCAGACAGAGCTTTTCTTGATGATATTGGAATGGTAAATAAAAACTTAGAATATTCTGAATATGTTTCAAAAGAATCATTAGCTCAGCAAGGTGGATTTGCAATGACAAATAAAGGTCCACAGCACGACGAAGCTTGGTTAATTTTTATGGACATGGTTAATAACCAAATTCCTACATTTGAGAAAAAAGCTGAAGCTTTACATTATTTTCCTATGTTCCGTACATGGTTTGGTTTAGTTGGTTTATGTAAATTACCTTGGAACGATGTAGAACCAGTGAATAATGCAGAAACAGATGAGCCTGCAAAAGTACCTGAGCATGTAGATAATTACGTAACTATATACAAAGCTGTTACAGGAAAAGAGTTTGATAAAAACAGAATGATTGAAGATTCTGAACGTGTTTATAATTTCCAACGTATCTTTAATATCCGTAGAGGTTATGGTCTTCGTAAACATGATGCTCAGCCATATAGAGCTGCTGGCCCTGTTACTGTTGAGGAATACGAATCAAGAGTAGAACGTTACGATAAACTGATGAAAGAAACAATTGGCATTGATCCAAAAGGAAAATCATCTGAGGAAAAAGTGGCTATTACAAGAGAATATCGTGAAGGTCAATACGAAAAGCTTCTTGATGCTGTATATAAGCGTAGAGGTTGGAATAAAAATGGCGTTCCTACAATTGAACACATGCAAAAAATTGGAATGGATCTTCCTGAAGTTATGGAAGTAATAAAAGATAAACAATAGTATATCTCAATAAATTAAAAGCCTGGCAATTTTGTCAGGCTTTTTTATTTGCAGTATTTGATTTAGTTGATTAGTGCATTATAGGTAATTGTTTAATTCCTTTCTTTATCATTTTAGTTAGAATTTTCTCTTTGTTCCTTTCAGATTTCCCCATAATTGCTTCAGGAATAAAATACATATCGTAACCTAGCTCTTTACCACCCAGAAGTGTTTCTTTAACATAATAGTCAGCCATAAATCCAACAATCACTACATCATTTGTATTATTCTTTTGTAAGAATTGTATAAGTCCTTTATCGGTAAATGCATTAACTTCTTTTTTAGTGATGATGTTATTATTCACTAGATTTAATCTTTCATCCCGTATCATCCCAATTGAATCTAAACCCATTTTAGGTCCTTTCTTTGATATGTAAAGTGCTTTGTGAATAGAATACACATAAATAATTTTATCAGAATCAAATTTTTCTATTACTGAATTAATGTTGTCTATTACCTCTTGAGTTGAATTTTTTGTATTTGCAACTTGTGTATAACGATGTTCTGCACCAAGAATAACTAAGCATTTGTCATTTTGCTTTTCCTTACTTTGGGAAAAAGAATTAAAGCTAAATAAAAATGATACAGCAAAAAGGATTAAGCTTTTTTGAATTGAGATTTGTAACATGTTTTTTCAATTATAAGTTAAAATTATGTTATTTTAAATGAACCTTTATCTATTGCAATATTCAATTAATTTCTATTAAAAAATGTAAAGAATTCTTAAATAACCAAAATAGGCTTATCAAATATGTTAAGTCTATTTGATAAAAATTATATTTTTATTTTATGATTGAGTTTAATAATTTTCAAACTCAAAATTAAATTTTACTTTGGTAATTTTGATTTTTGATACAAAGTACAGAAACCGAATCATCTGGATGGAAATGTCCTATTTTAAGTTCTTCGCTAGAGTTTTCAATATAGAAATATACTTGTCCTCTTTCAGTTTTCGTAGAAGATGAAAAGCAAGCAGTTTTTCCTATCCATTGAGATATATCTGTGGAATCATGCATTCCTGAAGGTAAAGCATTAAATTTAATTTCGTTACAAATATCTATTTCATTAAAATATAACAAAATTATTAGAGAAATTTTCAGCAATTAAAACTCAATTCCAAACCTCAAGAATAAAACCATAGCATTTTTTATAATGGTTTCTGTCCCTAAAGGATTTATAATATATTGTAAATCAGGTTTTAAATAAATATTTTTATTGAGAGGTAAATTATAATAAATTTCAATTAGTGTTTCATGTTTATGATTTAACTCTTTGTTGAATCCAGCGTATGCTATTGCTATACCAATTTCATTATTGTGTTGTTTATCAAACCACCCTGAAAATCGAAAACCAGCACCTACATATTTATTATGAAGGTTTATTTCTGATGGGCTAAAAGATAGTTGTGTAAATAATCCTATAGACTTATTTCCTTTCTGTAATAATGAATGATCAGCAATAAAATAATATCCCTCATTATTATTAATGATTGATGATGTAAGGTTGGTCTCCTCATTTACTTCTACTAAACCAGAATGATAATAATATCCAATTTTATAAGAGCTGGATAAATTGTTCAATTTTTTTGTGAATTGTAATTCAGTAAAGTATAAAAACCCGTCGTTACTTTGTATTTTCCTGGAAGTATTATTTTCGATATTATTAATTCCAGTTGGGAAACCATCAAAAAGTGCCATTTGTATTGTGATATCTTCATTTAATTTCAGCTTCCCTGTAAAACCTAGCCCAGTTATAGGAAATATTGAGCAAGGAACATTATCGGCAATTACAGGTGCTATTCCAAAAGAACTATTAATAAACTCACTACTGTTTTGGCTTGTAGCAAATTCTGCATTTAAATCCTGGATTCCTATTGTAAATTCTAAATTCGTAAAACTTTGTTTATACCAGAACTCTTGGATATACAAAATATTCCTCCCTGCATCTATATTAGAGGCTACTTGAAAATCTCCAATTAGATTTTCAGTTGGTGATTTCCCATGAGCAGAAGCACCATTTAAATAAATATTTCCACCACTCCATAGACCCATGTTTTTTGTATTTATATTTAAGGTTAAATTTCCCAGACCTAGATATACTATTCCTTTATTTAATCCTCCAGAAATATTATTTGCAAGATCTCCAATATATGTTGCTCCCAGAATAATTGCATTTTCATGTTCAAGTTTATTTCTGGAAAATTTATTAGTTTCAGATAAAGTTGAATTGAAATTTTTATATGCAAATAAGTGTGATGTAAGTATTAATAGATTTAATATTAGTACAGATCGTTTCATTCTTTCTTGTGTTAAAATTTTAACACAAAAGAATAATTAAGTGAAAAGATATACAATACCGTATATTAGGTATTTTTTGTATTCGAGTTAAATAAAATGGATGTTTGAACTGTAATTATTTTTTGCGAAATCCTTTAAAACTTCCACCATTCAATACCTTTACTTACAAGTTGGGTGTAAATTACCTCTATATTTATTGGAAACTGATTTTCATTCCCAGTTAATCCATAATCATTAATGTCAATCTTTTCTTTAATTTCTTCCAAATTAAAACCATCATTTTTTAGCATTTCAATTTGTTTTGATAGCGTTTTAAAATAATCGGATTGCTCTTTTAATATTATTTTTTCATCAATTTCACCATGTCCGGGAATTACAGTATAAATATTTTCTTTGTATAAATCATCCAAAGTTTTCATCCAATTGAAAACATCAACACCGTGATCATTAATTAAATATGGAATACTTCCATTAAAAACCAGATCGCCAGTATGTATTACATTATGATTTGAAAATTTTACCACGATATTATCGTTTGTATGTCCTGATCCAGTATATTCAAGCATAATTCTTTCATCGGCAATTTTAAATCTGTAATAATCTTCAAATGTTATATCAGGATTCCTAAACTCAATATTTTTAATTTCTTCTAAGTATTCTTCATTGTTTTCGAAATCTTCTTTAAGAGTCAAATATTCATTGCTATTTTTATCTTTAATTTCTCCCATTTGAAGTTTCAAATTAACTAGATAACTTGGAAGAACATTGTTTATATAATTATCAATATTTTTTTTGTTAAAAGAGGCGTTGTTTTTTGCTAAATCTATATGAGCAATTATTTTAACATCATTTGGAAATCCAACAATTCCATTTATATGATCACCATGAAAATGGGTTAATATCAAATATTTTATGGGCTTATTGGAAACTGATTTTATAATTGAAATAATTTTTCTTCCATTACTAGGAGTACTTCCTGCATCAACAACAACAATTCCTTTTCTGGTAACAAGAAATGAAACATTTCCTCCAGAAATATTTGTTATAAGATAAAGATTATCACTAACATCAATGTAATTATTTTTTTCTTGAGCGCAAAGAAAATTTGTTAAGGATTGGAAAATAAAAAGAAAAGCCAAAAGAGTAATTATTCTTCTCATTTAATGAGTTTTTATAAATAGCATGTTTATAATGAAACCTTTTTCGAATTATTTTTTTCCTAATTTCTCTGTTAATTCTTCAATTTCCTTTTGCATCAATTCAAATTCATACGTCCAGTTAATCTCTTTTTCTTCGAATTCTGCAATTTGTTCTTTTATTATTATAGCTTGTTTCTGAGACTCTTCCAGTAGTTTTTCTACTTCTTGGTTTTTTCGGGTCGATTCTTCTTGTGTAGATTGTAGCTCTTCCAAATTTTGGCGCATTTCTTCTTCTTGGGCAGACATTTCTTCGGCTTGTTGTTGAGTTCTTTCTAAAAGTTCTGAAGTATGTCTATTCGTTTCTGCCATATTAAGCGAACTGGCAATACTTAGGGATACTTGTTCAACAAATTCAATGTGATATTTTTCAAATGTACTAAATGAGGCAATTTCAATTACGCCAAAAACTTCGTCTTCCATTTTCATTGGAATAAGCAATAAACTTTTTGGATTAGAACCACCCATTCCACTAGTAATTTGAATATAATTATCAGGAATATCAGTTAAATGGATGGTTTGTTTTTCAAACGCACAATTTCCAACTAAACCTTCTCCTAATTCAAATGTTTTTTGAATATATTTTCTTCTGTTAAAAGCATAAAAAGATTTAAGTTCTAGTATAATATTGTTTTGATCTTCGTTATTTCTAATAAATACACCACCTTGATTAGCATTCAGGTAATTAACTATAAAGCTTAATATTTGGTATGATAATTCTGCAGCATCTTCTTGTTTACGCAAAATCTCGTTAAGCTTTGCTAAACCTTCATTTGTCCATGATCTTTTTTCTTCTTCAATTCTTTTTTCTTCTTGCTTAGAGGCAGCATCCTTAAGTTTCTCACGCATTTTAATTAAAGCTAATCTTAAAAGATCAGATTCGCTTAGGACTTCAATTTCGTGATCAAAGTTTCCTTCACCAACTTGATTAGCAAATTCAGCAGTTTCGTTTAAACTTCTAATTATTTCATCCAGGGCAATATTAATTTGTCCCGTTTCATCTTTATTCGATTTTAGTTTTTCATCAATATCGCTGTGAATATCTCCCTTTGAGAGTTTGTGTAAGGTTTCAATTGATGATTTTATAGGTGCTTGTACAAAATTCCGGAATATTAAATTACCAAAGAGTAAGGCTAAATAGCCTGCAGGTACAAACCAAACCAGATGTTTTATTCCGTAGTAACCCACAGTGAAAGAACCAATAGAAACTAGAATACTAGTTAAGAGAATAGCAATGGCTGTTTTGAAAATTATAGTTCCTTTATATTTTAGCCAATAAATAAATGCGGAAAGCGGTAATACTCCAAAGATCATTACCAGGATGAAAATCAACAAGTTACTCATAATAGTCATGTTTTAAGGTTCTAAATTTAACATTTTTTATTTATATATCAAGGATACACTCTTTATGAAAATTGATATAGTTAATAATCGTTTAAACAGTTTCAAATTTCAATGAGACTGTTCTACTTTTAGCTTTTTTAGATTAGATTTAAAGTAATCTTTTTTGCCTTATTATAATTTATTTGAAAATGGTTAATCAAGATCCGGAACCGTCCTCTTTTGTTGTGAAGAATGAAATAAAAATATTGCTGATGTCTTCTTTGTTAATGCCCGAACTAATATCAATAAATTGAACTATAAGTATATCTTTTTTTAAACATTAAGTTGCAATAAATTTAATGGTTGTTATAAAAAAGGATAATAGTTAGATTAAACCTGATACCTATTTCATAGTCTTATAATAAATTTAAATTATTCATTATCTTTGCCACGTGGTAAGAAATAAATATCTCATACTTCCATTTTTACTGTTTGCTTGGACAATTATTTTTGTCCACAGTATTGTTCCGCATAATCATCATTCTGAGAAATTATTTACTAAATGTAATACCGAACATATTTTTGAGGGTAATTCATTTGAATTTACAGAAATTCATGATTGTGAGCAAGATTGTAATGATCACGCTTGCCATTTTCATGTAGAAATATTAACACGCATTTCTTTAGACAATATTTTTATTATAAATACAGAAGACGAATTTTTAAATCATATTTCATTTTTAGAAACAAAAAATAGCAGTTTCTATATTGAATTTATTTCTGATCAGATCCCTCAATCTAATTATCTTCGAGGACCACCACAAATTTCATAATTAACTATTTTAACTTGCTTTATAGCAGGGAATTAAACATTAACATTTATTTAATTTTAAATATTTAGAATTATGAAAAATTTATTTTTCACATTATTCCTATATGCATTAGTAGTAGTAATTTCTTCGTGTAGTGGTAATAAAACTCATGACGACCTTTCAGGAGATCACACCCATGCTGATGGAACTGAACATCAAGATGGAGATCATGAAACTGAAGAACAAGTTGCACCTGAACAAGAAAGTTTTGAGGTAAAAGTTGATTCAACTGAATCGCACGATCATGATCATGACCACAAAAGTGATGACAACCACGATCACAAACATTAAATCATTTGGAAAATAAGATTTGGTTTTTGTAAGAAAATATTCTTAACAAATTATACTTATAGTAATTATTAATAAAACTTAATATGAAGCATATTATATTATATGTTCTGATACTTGCTTTTACAATAATAAGTTGTAAAACAAATGTATCAGAAAGTCTAGAAGACGAGCATGATCATGGTGCTGTAAAAATAAATTTGACTAAATATTCAGATCAATTTGAGCTTTTTGCAGAAGCAGATCCATTTATAATTGGTAAAACAACTAATATATTGGCGCATTTTACAAGATTAGGTGATTTTAAACCTTTAACTGAAGGAAGTGTAAGAATTGAGTTGCATGTTGGTACGAATGGAATAGGTAAGACCATTGAGAAACCTATAAGACCCGGTATATATAAATTTGCACTACAGCCAGAGGTAGCAGGAAAAGGTAAACTTATATTTGAAATTAAAACAGAGTCGGAGAATCATAAAATAGTGATAGATAATTTTATGGTTTATGATGATGAACATGATGCAATCCATACCGCAGAAGAAGAAGAAGTCGATCAAATAAATGCAATTAGTTTTACCAAAGAGCAATCATGGAAAATTGATTTTGAAACAGTTTCCATACAAAAAGATTATTTCGGAAAACTGATAAAATCAACAGCACAGATACTTCCAAATCAAAACAGTGAAGTTATTGTTACTGCTAAAACCAACGGCCTTGTAAAATTCTTTAATAACATTCTTGAAGGACAATTTGTGAAGTCAGGAGAAACATTGATAGGTATTTCGGGTAAAGGCTTAGCATCTGATAATATTGAAGTGCAATATACCGAAGCTAAAAACAACTATGAATTAGCCAAGACTAATTATGATAGAAAATTGGCACTATCACAAAATAAAATTGTATCGGAAAAAGAAGTAGAAAGTGCTAAGGCCGATTATGAAAATGCAAAAGCAATTTATAATAATCTAAAAGCAAACTTTAATAGTGCAGGGCAATCTGTAGCATCGCCACAAAATGGTTCAATAAAACACGTTTTTGTAAAAAACGGACAATATGTTGAGGCGGGAGAAGAACTATATTCTATAGTTAATAATAATAAATTGATTGTAAATGCAGAAGTACAGCAAAAATACTATCCTTATTTAAGCTTAATATCTTCTTTTAATATCAAATCTTTCACCGACAATAAAATTTATACTCAAAGTGAGTTGAATGGAAAATTACTTTCATATGGTAAAGATATAGATGAGGACGAAGGTTATTTGATTCCTGTGAATTTTCATATTGATAATAAATATGGTTTTCTTCCGGGAAGTTTTGTAGAGATCTTTATTAAAACAAAATCGGATAAAAAAGCATTATTAGTGCCTAATTCAGCATTGATTGAAGAGCAAAGTAACTTCTATGTATTTGTACAGTTAAGTCCTGAATTGTTTGAAAAACGTGAAGTAAAATTAGGTGTTTCCGATGGAATAAATTCAGAAATCATTGCAGGATTGAATGGTGATGAAAGAATTATTTCAAAAGGAGCTATAATTGTTAAACT
Source organism: Bacteroidales bacterium (assembly GCA_013138975.1). Lineage (GTDB taxonomy): Bacteria > Bacteroidota > Bacteroidia > Bacteroidales > UBA12077 > UBA12077. The sequence continues at coordinate 36,388 of WTBR01000103.1, read as the reverse complement.
AGCTGCTGTATCAAACACCTTAGATCCTCATGCAGGTCATGTTCATTAATGTTTAAAGTTTTGAGTTTGAAGTTTTGAGTTTACGCTAAGTAGATTTTAAATACGTGTACATCTTATTACTCATTACTCGATACTAATTACTAATTAAAAAATATATGTTAAATAAAGTAATAAAGTTTTCATTAGAAAATAAGTTTTTTGTGCTTTTGGGTGCAATCGCACTTATGTTTGCCGGAGTTTATACTGCCGGTAAAATGGACGTTGATGTATTCCCTGATTTAACAGCACCAACAGTTGTTGTTATGACCGATGCTCACGGTATGGCAGCTGAGGAAGTTGAACGAATGGTTACTTTCCCGATTGAAACAGCTGTGAATGGAGCTACAAATGTACGAAGAGTGCGCTCTAATTCTAGCCAAGGCTTTTCATTTGTATGGGTCGAATTTGATTGGGGTACGGATATATTTAAGGCTCGTCAGATTGTAAGTGAAAAAATGGTAACACTTGCAGGTCAAATGCCATTAAATGTTGGACAACCTACACTGGCACCACAATCTTCTGTAATGGGAGAAATCTTATTTATAGGTTTACAATCTGATTCTACTTCATTAATGGATTTAAGAACCATTGCTGATTGGAATGTTCAGCCGGTTTTATTGGCAACAGGAGGTGTTTCTCAGGTTACAATTATTGGTGGTGATTATAAACAATATCAGGTACTCGCTGATCCACAAAAAATGAAATATTATGAAGTTTCATTGGAGGAATTAGCAGATGTATGCGAGGGAATTAGTGAAAATTCTTCAGGGAGTGTTGTTCGAGAATATGGGAACGAATATGTGGTTCGGGGTATAGGACGAACATTTAATTTAGAGGAATTAGGTAAATCTTTTATAAAATCTAAAAACGGACGGCCTGTATTGGTAAATGATATTGCTGAAGTTAAAATTGGTGCAGCTGTGAAAATGGGATATGCATCGCAAAATGCAAAGCCATCGGTAATATTATCCATATCAAAACAACCGAATACAAACACATTAAATCTTACAGAAAATATCGAAAAAAATCTGAATGAGTTACGTAAAACTTTACCTCCGGATGTGGTTTTAGATAGTAAGATTTTTAGACAAGCTGATTTTATTGAGAAATCAGTAAACAATGTACAAAGAGCATTATTAGAGGGCTCAGCATTTGTTATCGTAATTTTATTTTTGTTTTTAGGAAGTTTCAGAACAACTATAATTTCAATTCTAGCTATTCCAATATCCTTACTTGGGGCAATTATTGTTCTCCATTTTATGGGATTGAATATTAATACAATGAGCCTGGGAGGAATGGCAATTGCAATTGGATCTCTGGTCGATGATGCCATTATTGATGTAGAAAACGTGTATAAGCGTCTCCGGCAAAATCATAAGTTACCGAAAAAGAACAGAGAATCGGCATTTAATGTGGTATTTGAAGCGTCAAAAGAAATTCGTGCTTCAATATTAAATGCAACACTCATTATTATTGTTGCATTTATTCCATTGTTTTTTCTTTCCGGTATGGAAGGACGAATGCTAAAACCATTAGGCATAGCTTATATTGTTTCATTATTTATGTCACTGGTTGTTGCAATGACATTAACTCCTCTTCTATGTAAACTATTGCTCTCCAACGAGAAATATATGAATCGGAAGAGCAAAGATAAGTGGCTTACAACAATGTTAACGAATGCTTATTTAAAATCTTTAAAGTGGGCATTGGCTCATAAAAAAGCAGTTGTTTTCTTTTCATTGGGATTAATTGTTGCATCATTAATTGCACTTTCAACCATGGGTAGAAGTTTTTTACCTGAATTTAACGAAGGTGCTTTAACCATATCAGCAATTAGTAAACCGGGAATTTCATTAGAGGAGAGTAACCGTTTGGGAAATCTGATAGAAACTGAGTTATTATCTATTCCCGAGGTAAGTACTACTTCGCGCAGAACTGGTCGTGGTGAGTTAGATGAACATTCTCAAACTACGAATAGTGCCGAAATTGATGTGAACTTCGAATTAATTGATCGTGAAAGAGAAGAGTTTATGGCTGATGTTAGAGCTAAAATGGCAGGTGTGCCTGGAATTGCAGCTACTGTTGGTCAGCCTTTAGGTCATAGAATAGATCATATGCTATCGGGTACTCGAGCTAATATTGCGATTAAACTTTTTGGAACCGATCTGAATAAGATGTTTATGATTGGTAATCAAATTCAGAATACAATTATTGATATTCCGGGATTAGTTGATGTTAGTGTTGAACAACAAGTTGAGATTCCTCAGGTACAAATTCGAGCTAAAAGAGAAATGTTAGCACGATATGGAATCACAATGAATCAGTTTAATGAGTTTGTTGAACTCGCATTCGCAGGGGAGAAAATTGCGGACATTTACGAAGGACAAAGAAAATTTGATTTGATAGTTCGATTAAATAAGGATTACACAAAATCAATTGAAGGAATAAAAAGTGCACTTATTGATACAGACAATGGCAAAAAAGTTCCATTGGAACAAGTTGCTGATGTTGTTTCCGTAGCGGGGCCAAGTTCTGTAAGTAGAGAAAATGTTCAGCGTAAGATTGTAATTTCGGCTAATGTTGCAGAACGCGATTTAAGAAGTGTTGTAAATGATATTCAGCGCGAAATTGATGAGAAAATTGTATTACCGGAAAATTATATGATACAGTATGGTGGACAATTTGAGAGTGAAGCACGAGCATCGCAAACATTAATGTTAACATCAATATTTGCAATATTTATAATATTCTTGTTATTATTTCAGGAGTTTAAAGATTTAAAACTGGCAAGTATTATTATGGTTAATTTACCGCTAGCATTAATTGGTGGTGTATTTACCATTTATTTTACTTCAGGAATAGTAAGTATTCCAGCTATAATTGGATTCATAACATTATTTGGAATTGCTACTCGTAATGGAATTTTACTTGTTTCGAAATATCAACAGTTTGAGACGTTGGGTGTTGAAATAGATAAATACATTACAAGTGCATCGGCTGATCGTTTGAATCCTATTTTAATGACAGCCTTAACAGCGGCACTCGCACTTGTTCCATTAGCTCTTAGGGGTGATGCAACAGGAAATGAGATTCAAAGTCCTATGGCTAAAGTTATTCTGGGTGGTTTGTTAACATCAACACTTTTAAATATTTATGTTATTCCGGTTATTTATTATTTATTTCATAAGAAGAAGGAGGCAAAAGATGAAAAGCAGTAAAATCTTAATATTTTCATTATTACTGATATTTTCGGTAGATGCTTATTCTCAGAATTTTGATGAGGTGTTAAAAAATATCGAAGGAAATAATAAAGAGATTCAAGCAGGGAATAAACTTGTTGAAAGTAAAATTCTGGAACATAAGCAGCATAACAAACTTGAAGGACCGGAACTTTCTTATGGATATTTTCCAGAAAACTCAAGTGTACCTGGAAAAAAGGAGGTATTTGAAGTAAGTCAATCGTTTCAGATGCCGTGTTATTATAAAAATCAATCGGCATACTCAAAATTAATGATTAACCAAGAAGAGTTGAGCCATTTAGTTTTAAGGCAAAATGTGTTGAGCGAAGCTAAAGGCCTTTTGGTAGAATATGTGTATTTGATGAAACAAGTTTTTGTAGCCGACAAGCGTTTGAAATTTGCTGAGGATATTTATAATGCATATTTAATTCGTATAGAGCTTGGCGATGTGAATGCTTTAGAAGTGAATAAAGTAAAACTTCATTTGCTTCAGGTTAAAAAGCAAGAAAATGAACTTAGAACTTCCATATTGGCTGTTAAAGAAACGCTTAAAAACTTGAATGGTGGAAATGATTTAGATATAAGTATTGATGATTATCCAAATGAAAGTATAAGTGAGCTGGATTCGTTATTGTTCGAAAAATTAACAATTGATCCTGAGTTATTATATAATCAGAAAGTTGTGGAGGCATCCGAGAGGAATATCAAGCTTACAAAGAATCTACAATTGCCTAATTTTAGTTTGGGTTATGGAAGCGAAACAGTGGTCGATGAGAAATTTAGAGGTTTACTAGTAGGAGTTTCAATTCCTTTGTGGGGAAGTAAAAATGCAATTCAAAAAGCAAAAATCGAATCAGAATATTATAATTTGAATAATGTTTCGATTACGGAATCTAAAATCTCAGATACAAAAATCCAATTTGAAAGGATTATATCATTACAGGAAAATTTGAATAGCTATAATACAGTTTTAGGATCGGTAAATAGCGAAGATTTATTAAATAAATCACTTGAAGCCGGAGAAATTTCAATTATAGAATTTTTTACAGAGATGTTTTATTTTTATGAAATATATGATGATTATTTGATGGTAGAAAAAGAATATCATCAGGCTTTAGGCGAATTGTATAAATACAAATTATAGATAAACCTACATATTTGAAGTCATTGCGAACGAAATAAAGCAATCTCTAAAAGGTAGTCATTGCGAACGCAGTGAAGCAATCTCATGATACAGGCACTAAGTTTAAACAGATTGCTTCACTCTGTTCGCAATGACCGGTTTGTTAGAGATTGCTTCGTTTCACTCGCAATGACTACTTTTAGTTTGGGATTATAGCTTTATGTCTTTTAATATTATAATATAAGGATGATTACACAAAGAGGCGGTTATGTATATACCATGACCAATAAAAATAATTCTGTTCTTTACACAGGTGTAACTAACAACCTAAAAAGAAGAATAGAAGAACATCAAAATAAGCATAATCCGAAATCATTTACATCAAAGTATAATATTTATAAATTGGTTTATTACGAATCATTTTTTTTAATAGGAGATGCTATTGCAAAAGAAAAACAGATTAAAGCAGGTTCACGAGCAAAAAAAGAAGAATTAATTTATAGAATGAATCCTGAATGGAATGATTTGGGCGAAACAGAATTTTAAGTCAGGAACTTTTGTTGACCGAAACAACATATAAAAAAAGGCAGTCATTACGAACACAGTGAAGCAATCTCATGATACAGGCACTAAGTTTAAACAGATTGCTTCACTCCGTTCGCAATGACCGATTTGTTGGAGATTGCTTCGTTTCACTCGCAATGACTCATAATTGTTTGATTTCTTTGTCAGCGCCACTTTATTCAAACTCAATTTCTTCAAGCTCCAATTTTTCTTTAGTGAAATCTTCATATTTTTTGGTTCTGAATTTAAACCACTGTTCTCTATATTCAGAGTCTTCTATTTCGAATTTAAAATTCGCAAATGGACTTTTGCGATTTAAAATTTTTGTTAAATCTTCTTGCATTCTTTCATCTTTCACTTCATAAGTAAATTCTTCCATTATTTTAAATGCTTCCCATGACTCCATCTTATTAATTATGATGTAATTTTCCCATTCTTTTTCTATTTTTTCTTGTTCTTCTTCCCAGATTTCTGTATCACCGAAGGTGTCTTTATAATCAAAAATGGCTTTGAATTCTAAAGTATCACAATTAATATAAATTTTAAAACCGCTTTCTAGTTCTTGGGCTATTTCTGTAATTTCTTTGGAAGAAATTTTCATAAAGTGCCTTGTTAGATTATAAGTTAAAAATAAGAAAATCTTCGCTACAACTCAATTAATTATTATACAATTGTATTTAATACTTCATTCATTTTTTCTTTTGGTAAAATCCAGCCCGTTTGTTTATAAGGTATTTCATTTAACCTTCTGTTAATTTTACGAAAAGGCCAGTTGTCAATATGACCAAATTCATATTTCCAATTTTCAAGGTGTACAAGTATACTGTTTTGTGTTCCAATTATTTTTTGATCATTGTCTGTTGAAAATAAACTTATTTGACCAATAATTTCTTGTAAAATATGAAAATTTGTTTCAATATTATCAGTTTGTAATTGTTCATAAAAAGTCTGTGCGAAAATTTCTGATAATTTAGGAAGATCTACAATTGCTATTCTATCAAGCAGTATGGTGTATTTAGTAATCGAATTTGTTATTATCCAGCACTTTTTATGGCTAACATGAAAAATATTTGCATTCCATTTATCTAGCGGATTAATTATACTGTTTTCTACATTGTTTATTAGAGAAACAGGAACAGTTTTTTCTAGTTTTTTAGATATATAAAAGTTTGTATTCATGCAATTGTACGGCTTTATCGGTAAAATTTAATTAGATTTTAGCTTGTCTTATACCTTATTAATAAGGTTTGAAGATAGAAAAATGTATTCAAAAAGTCAATCAGTAATAAACATGTTTTGGTTATAAAATATTTTTAAAACTGAAAATAGATAAATTCTTTATTATATTTATTTGACTATATTAAATTATAATTTTTATAAAAAGATGATTACACAAAGAGGAGGTTATGTTTATATTATGACCAATAAAAATAATACCGTACTTTACACAGGTGTTACAAATAACCTAAAAAGAAGAATAGAAGAACATCAAAATAAGCATAATCCGAAATCATTTACATCAAAGTATAATATCGACAAACTGGTTTATTACGAATCATTTTTTTTAATTGGAGATGCTATTGCAAAAGAAAAACAGATTAAAGCAGGTTCACGAGCAAAAAAAGAAGAATTAATTTATAGAATGAATCCTGAATGGAATGATTTGGGCGAAACAGAATTCTAAATATAGAAGTCATTGCGAACGCAGTAATGGAATCTCTAAAAAGGCAGTCATTGCGAACGGAGTGAAGCAATCTGTTTAAACTAAGAGCCATAAGCAGCAGATTGCTTCGTTTCACTCGCAATGACTACCTTCATTTGCAGATAAAAATCACTGGTTATTTTCCTGTAGACTTTTTGTGTTTTAATAAAACAACACTATTATTTTTCTTTAGTCAACTCACGCATAGCCTCTTCTAAATACAATTTCTTAATTCTTAAGTAGTGATTCAAGGCTTCATGCATAACTTCTTGGGTAGTTCTTTCCTGATATGTGGCGAGTATTTTAAACTTCCTAAACGTCATTCGATCTACCGAAATTACCAAATCAGATTTTTTTTCAGAGCCAAATAACACTTCATCTTCGAAATTATCTTCGTTCAAAAATTCAGTATTTGAAGATAATGCTTCCTGAAAGCTTTCTATATTTTTTTTACTTTTTGCCATACCGTTTTATAAATTCGTTTGCAAGATTTAAGTAATCTTCAGCCCCTCTTGATTTTGGTGCGTATGCATAAATAGTTTGTCCAAATGCTGTCGATTCCATTAATGAAATATCCGTTCTAATTTTTGTTTCAAAAACTTTTTCCTTATGCCTTTCATTTTCTGATAAGCTCTTAATAACTGCTTTGCTAAACTTTGTTCGGTATGAGAATTTAATAAATAGAATCCCGGCCATTTCAATTTTAGGATTCATTCGTTTTTTTACCTTATCCGAAATCTGAATTATTTTGTCTAAGCCAATAAATGCAAAATTTTCGGCTTGCATAGGAACAATATAATAGTCAGATGCTACAAGTGCGTTTATTGCAAAAGTACCAAGACTAGGGCCGCAATCAATCAAAATAAAATCAAATTTAGGTTTAATAGGATCAAGCGCTTCTTTTAAAAGATACTCTCTTCCCGGCTCATTATTTATGCGATATTCATAATCCAGCAAATAATTTGTGGAAGGAATTAATGTAACATCTTCCAATGGAATCATTACATCTTTAGCTGTTATATCATTCAGTAAAAGTTTTCCGATATGATTTTCAACTTTAGAAACTCCAAGAGCCGAAGTTAAATTACTTTGACTATCAAAATCAATTAATAAAACTTTGTAACCCAGTTGAGATAATGCGGTTCCTAAATTCAGGCTGGTAGTTGTTTTGCCTGTTCCGCCTTTGTTATTAATAACAGAAATAATATGAGCCATATGATTTTTTATATGTGAGCGACTCTAAGATAAAAAAATAATCAGATTAAACTAAATTATTCATTCACATTAAATTAATCACACAACTCTTCATTGGAGCAGTCACAACTAAAACCATTTAAATTGTCAGTTTTATTCTGACAAGAACCACCTCTAAAAGTTCCTTTTTTTGAAAAGATTAATCTTACCGATAATCCAAGAACAGCTATTAAAACGAATACAATTGTTAATAAAAGTAATTTCATAAATGAAGCTTATAATATTAATGATTATATGTAATACAAAAATCACCTTCACAGGTTCAAAATAGAAGTTTTTGTATGTTCTATGGCAGTAATGGGTTAGTTTAATAAATTTTATATTAGATTTGTTTACTATTGAAGGAATTATAATAATCAAATTTTAAAATGAATTAATATGAGAAAGTGTTTTACTATTTTACTGATGTTATTATTTATATCAATTAATAATTATGCTTCAGAAAGAAATGAAAAATTAGATGAGAGTTTATTAGTATCTAATCAATATTCGACCTTATCAGATTTCAATAAAACGATGAGTGGTTCTGAAGAAGATTATAAATTATCATTATTGAATTTACAAGTGGATGTTCTGGGACCTGTTTTCTTTGGACCATTAGTATCATTGGATATCCAATTTGCAAATTGTATCGCAATAGGGCCATATGTTCGTTGGCATTATGCTGGCCTATTATATCAGGCTGTAGTTACCGATTGGTTTACAGAAAATTCTGCTGTATCATTAGGAAGTTTTTCTTATGGAGCTCAAATAAAGTTTATAATTCCTACCGGAACAGGGCAACACAGACCTTTTATTGGAGTTGGAGCTGAAAAATCTCAAGGAAAAGAAATTATCTCTGAATATCTGGGAGGAGGCGATCGTATTAATGAATTTGAGCAAAATATATTTCATTTTGATCTTGGATACAGATATACTTCAAGCTCAGCATTTAACTTATCGGTTGGATTAGGAATTGGAATTTCACAGGATACAAAACAGATTGCGTATAATGAAGGATTTGAAGATATGTTTGATAGTTATCAATTAGAAACACGTTTTCTTCCAATGATTACATTACAACTTGGTTGGCAACTTGGAAAATAAAATAAATTATTTATAAATTTTAAGCCTTGCTATTACTAGCAGGGCTTTTTTAATTAAAAACAAAGTGATTATTCATTTACATGCCTATTATAATGGAATTCATTTTTCCCTACATTCGCTTAAGTGAATATCAAAACAATAATTTATCGTATTTGATACCTTTGATATAAAAATTAAGTAGCTCGATTCTTTCTTAGGTGCGGTGGCAAGGAAAAACGCCCGGCTGAGGGATCGTTTATCCTAGACTTTTTTGTTTCTTTTTAGGGCAATACCAAAAAGAAAAATACTGCTATAGAGCTATTTCAAGTTTCAGGTTTCAAATGTAACTTCAGTATTAAGGCTAAACTTTTCAAACTTACAGGTCAATGGCATTTACCTCTTTTGTTTATTACTGTTTGTTTTATTTGTTTCATTTATGATGGAGTACCTTGGTATTTGTGTTTTGAAGCTTGATTTTTAAAGTGCAAAACTAGTATATAAGAACTCTGTCATGCTAATCTTTATTTTTTTGTTATGTACTAATAACAATTAAACTTTTAGAAAATTCAGTGCAATTTTTTTATTAGTTTCGATAGAGGTAAAAATTTATTGTATTGACTTTCACTAACCTAATCCTTAAATTTGTTTTAATTACTATTAAAATGAATTGCTAAGCTAAAACTATACTGCCATGAAAAAAATAATTACACTTTTTTTAGCTTTAGTTTTAATTTCATTTAATAATTACGCAACAGATGGTAACAAAAAAGGGAATGAAAATATCTTGTTATCAAAATACTCTTTATCTAATAGTAAATCGTTTAATAGTTATGATACTGAATACGATTTAGCATTAATGAATTTACAACTAGACGTGATGGGTTTTTTGATGTTTGGACCACAAGTTTCTCTTGATTTTCAATTTGCAAATATGATTGCTGTCGGACCATATATAAGATGGAATTATGCGGGTCTTCTATATCAAGGAGTAATTACAGATTGGTTTTATGAATCAACCCTTGTTTCACCTGCAAGTTATGGAATTGGTGTGCAGGCAAAAGCTTTAATTCCGATTGGTTCAGGAATGAATAGACCTTATTTTGGAGTTTCATATGAACGATTTAAAGGAGAGGAATCATATGATCCGGGAGGAACTGAGGGCAAGCATATATGGGAATACAAAAGTAATATTATACTTGTAAATATGGGGTACAGAATGATTACAAGTTCAAGTTTTAATTTATCCCTTGGGTTAAGCCTTGGCGTTTCGAGTGAAACAGAAAATTTAGATTATTATGAATTTGATGAAAGTAATGTAGATCATAATATATTATATTCTCGTTTTATTGGAATGTTACAAATCGGACTTGGTTGGCAATTAGGAAGATAGAAAAAACTTTTTTAATGAGGGAGTCTAAAAAAACTAAAATTATAAAAACACTTCGATAGGTTCAGTGTGACAAGCAGATTAACAGAGAATTGTCATACTGAGCTTGTCGAAGTATGGAAAATTTCCTGACTTTTTGGATACTCTCTTTTTTATTAATAATAAAGTTTCGTTTTAAATAATATTTTTTTTCGCAAAGCGAAGCACTGATTTATTAAAAATAAGCAAGTTGATTAAAATTTCATATTATCTATATTAGTTAATTTTAGTGCGACTAATTGCTTAATATTTAATCAATTGAAAATTTACTTGCGGATATTAAGATTAATTAAAATCAATCTATTTTACTTCTACATATTGATATATTTGGATACTTACCTTATATTTATAAGATACAAAATATATTTTCTATGGATAATAATTTAGTTGATGTATTCTCTTCGTTCGAAGGAAAAGAAGAAGAGCTTATTCCGATACTTCAAAAAGTGCAAAATGTAGTTGGTTTTTTGTCTGATGATTCAATGGAAGAGATCGCTCGATTTGCCCACGTACCTATGAGTAAAGTTTATGGCGTTGCTACATTCTACGCTCAGTTTAGATTTACACCAAAAGGAGAAAAACATATTATGTTATGCAGGGGAACCGCATGTCATGTGAAAGGAGCGCCCAGAATTCAAGAAGAGATAGAAAACCATTTAGGTATTAAAGAAGGTGAAACATCTGCAGATTTAAAGCACTCAATTGAAAATGTTGCATGTATCGGAGCTTGTAGTTTAGCGCCATGCGTAATGGTAAATGAAACAGTTGAAGCGAATCTGACACCTCAGAAAGTAGAAAAGTTATTTTCGTTAAAGGGAAAAAACAAATAGTTTATGGATATAACTAAACAAATTAAGCAAGCATCGGAAGAATGGACTGATTTACTTAATGGTTCCGTTCCTGTGTTTCTTGTTGGTAATGCCACATGTGGAAGATCAGCCGGTGCAGGAATTATTATAGAAAAACTTAAAGCTGAGATTTCATCTGGAAATCATGAGTGTAAAGTACTTGAAGTTGGTTGTATTGGAATGTGCTATCTTGAGCCAATTGTATCTGTTTATAGACCCGGATATCCTGTAATTGTTTATGGTAATGTTGAGGAAAAAGATGTTGCAAAAATGACTGAGGCTTTTCTTAATAATGGCGAAATAATTAATGAAAATATTATTGGAGTTATAGGGCAAAATGGGCAAACAAATTTGCCCGATTTGTTTAATATTCCGGTTATGAAACCTCAAAAAAGACTTGTGCTTAATAATTGTGGTTTAATCGATCCTACAAACTTAAATCACTATATAGCAAATAAAGGATATGCAGGTCTTCGGGATGCTCTCAAACTATCTTCTCAAGACGTAATTGAAAGATTGAAAGAGTCGGGATTAAGAGGTCGGGGAGGAGCAGGATTCCCCACTTGGCGTAAATGGCAATTTTGCAAAGATCAAGAAAATGACACAAAATATTTAATATGTAATGCTGATGAAGGCGATCCCGGAGCATTTATGAATCGATCTTTGCTCGAAGGCGATCCACATTCCTTAATTGAAGGTATGGTCATAGCCGGATACGCTATAGGAGCATCAACAGCTTATATTTATTGTAGAGCAGAATATCCATTAGCATTGGAAAGATTGCGTTTAGCCATATCTCAAGCAGAAGAGAAAAACCTGTTGGGTAAGGATATTTTAGGTTCAGGCTTTGATTTTAAATTAAAAATGAAAGAAGGAGCAGGTGCTTTTGTTTGCGGCGAAGAAACAGCACTTATAGCATCCATAGAAGGAGAAAGAGGAATGCCAAGACCGAGGCCTCCTTTTCCTGCAATTTCTGGATTGTGGAAAAAACCAACAATTATAAATAATGTTGAAACACTGGTATCAGTGGCAAGAATACTCCAAAACGAACCAGGATGGTTTTCAAAATTTGGTACAAAAGAAAGTAAAGGAACAAAAACTTTTGCTTTGGTTGGGAAAGTAAAAAATACCGGATTAATTGAAGTACCAATGGGAACTACCCTAAGAGAAATAATATACGATATTGGTGGTGGAGTTGATAATGGAAAAAAACTTAAAGCAGTACAAACCGGGGGGCCATCAGGAGGTTGTGTACCTGCAAGTATGATTGATATCCCTGTCGATTATGAATCGCTGGCAAAAGCCGGTACAATAATGGGATCAGGTGGATTAGTTGTGATGGATGAGGATAATTGCATGGTAGATGTAGCCAAATTCTTCATAGATTTTGCGCATAAAGAATCTTGCGGCGAGTGTGCTCCATGTAGGTTGGGAACGAAACAAATGCTTGCAATACTTGAAGATATAGTTGCAGGTCGTGGCACAATGGAAGATATAAAATTGCTTGAAGAATTAGGAGAGGGAATAATGAAAGGTTCCTTATGTGGATTAGGTCAAACAGCACCAAATCCTGTATTAACAACCTTAAGGTACTTTAAAGATGAATATATAGATCATATTCAAAATAAAAGATGCTCGGCCAAAGTATGTCGTGATCTTAAATATTACGAAATACTTGAAGATAAATGTACAGGTTGCCATATCTGTTTCAAAGCTTGTCCTGTGGCAGCAATTAGTGGTAAACCTAAAGATTTGCATTATATAGATCAAGATCTTTGTATAAAATGTGGCATGTGTTTGGACAAATGTCCTGTAAAATTCAGTGCAATTGAAGTTTATCCCGGAAATAAAGAAATTGTAGATTAATACATAATTTGTGTCCGAAATAAGATTAAAAAAAGGGCTGAAGCCCAATTGGTTTGTGATTTTGACTAAGGGGTTGTCTAAAAAGTCATTATCTGTCATCCCCAACTTGATTGGGGATCTCATAATTCATTGTGTGTTATTTAATTAAGAGATTCCCTTTTTCAAGGGAATGACACTAAAGGGACTTTTTGGACACCCTCTTGCAGAACGTAACATAATGATGGACTTTAGTCCATATACTTTTATCGGAAACTATTGTTAAAAATATAGAAATATGGTAAATATTAATATCGACGGTATAAAATTAGCAGTTAACAAGGATCAAACGATTCTTGAGGCAGCAATTGAAAATAATATTTATATCCCAACTTTATGTCATCATCCAGATCTAATACCATCGGGTAATTGCCGAATGTGCATGGTTGAAATCGAAGGGCGTAGAGGGCAGATAATTGCTTGCAAAACGCCTGTAGAAGAAGGAATGATTGTTAGAACAGAAAGTCAGGAAATATCATTAATTCGCCAAACAACACTTGAACTAATTCATGTAAATCATACCCAGGATTGTACAAATTGCGCAAAAAATAGTACCTGTCAATTACAAGAAGTAACAGCATATGTTGGTGTTGATGAAGAAAGACTTAAAAGATTAAGACCCACAAAACAAAAAATAGAGAAAGACGATTCAAATCCATTTTTTACGCTAGATCATGATAAATGTATAATGTGTGGAATTTGTGTTAGAACATGTGACGAAGTACAAGGAGTAAACGCCCTTGATTATGGATATAGAGGTTTTGATACGATTATAAGCACTTTTAGTAACAGAACGATAAAAGAATCGGTGTGTGAATCATGCGGTGAGTGTGTTGTGCGATGTCCTGTTGGAGCACTTTATGTGAAAGAGAAACGCCTGCCCACTCGTGAAGTGAAAACCGTATGTGTGTATTGCGGAGTTGGTTGTAATATATATTTGGGAGTTAGAGGAAATACAGTAGTAAGCTCAAGAGGCGATCGTGATAGCATTGTAAATAAAGGAAGACTTTGCGTTAAAGGTCGATATGGGTATAGTTTTGTCAATCATCCCGATAGATTATCCAAACCCTTGATTAAGAAAAATGGGGAGTTTGTGGAATCAAGTTGGGATGAAGCATTAGATCTTATAGCGAGTAAGTTTAAAAATGCTAAAGGAGATAAATTTGCAGCACTTACCTCTGCTAAAATCCCAAACGAAGATAATTATGTTATCCAAAAATTGGCAAGAGCAGCCATGGAAACAAATAATGTAGATCATTGCGCAAGGCTTTGTCATGCACCAACAGTATCCGGTTTGGTTCAAAGTTTTGGAAGCGGAGCAATGACAAATTCAATTGATGAATTTAAAAATGTTTCAACATTATTTTCAATAGGTTCTAATACTACAGCAGCGCATCCAATTATCGGACTGCATATTAAAGAGGCAAAAAGGAAAGGTGCAAAAATTATTGTTGCTAATCCAAAAGAAATTGATTTGTGTCGTTTTGCTGATGTTCATTTACAGCAGAAACCCGGAACCGATGTGGTTTTACTTATGGGAATGATGAAAGTTATTGTTGATGAAAAACTTGAAGATACCGAATTTATAAAATCAAGATGCGAAGATTACGATCAGTTCTTAGAATCATTAAATGAGTTTGATCTTGATACAACAGAAAAGATAACAGGAGTTCCTCGAGAGAAGATAGAAGAAGCAGCAAGAATTTATGCAACAAATAAACCTTCGTCATTGGTTTATGCAATGGGAATAACTCAACATTCGCACGGTACCGACAATGTTTTAGCAGTTAGTAATATAGCTTTGCTTACAGGTAATATTGGAAAAGAGTCTGCAGGTGTAAATCCTTTACGAGGACAAAATAATGTTCAGGGAGCTTGCGATATGGGTGGCCTGCCAAATGTTTATTCCGGTTATAAAAAAGTAACAGATCCCAAAGAACAAGAAAGATTTGAAAAATATTGGGGCGTTAAACTCGATTCAAAAGCAGGAATTACGCATACTGAGATTTTTGATGAAATAGAAAAAGGTAATATAAAAGCTTTGTATCAGGTAGGAGAGAATCCTATTCTTAGCGAGGCAGATGCTAACCATGTAAAAAAAGCCTTAAAGAATCTTGATTTCTTTGTTGTTCAGGACATTTTTATGACCGAGACAGCCAAGTATGCCGATGTGGTTCTTCCCGCAACATCATTCGCCGAAAAAAATGGCACTTTTACAAATACTGAACGAAGAGTACAACGGGTTCGTAAAGCAATAGATGCTCCCGGAGATGCAAAAGATGATTGGTGGATTGCAGCTGAAATTGCCAAACGATTAGGTGCTAAAGGATTTGAATATACTTCTTCGGAAGATATTATGGATGAGATTAATGAGGTAACCGCTATTTATGGCGGAATAAAATACGATCGAATTGAGACGGAAGGTTTGCAATGGCCTTGCCCGGATGAAAATCATATGGGAACAAAATTTCTGCATACCGAGAAATTCTCTAAAGAAAATGGCTTAGGTCGATTCTTTCCACTTACATATAAAGCATCTATAGAATTACCTGATAGCGAATATCCTTTATTACTAACAACAGATCGAAGTTTATATCATTACCACACAGCTACTATGACACGTAGAGTTGAGGGACTTGAAATTCTTGATGGAGAGGAATTACTCAGGATAAATCCTTGGGATGCAGAGCAGATGGGAATTAAAAATGGAGAATATGTTACTGTAAAATCAAGAAGAGGTAATGTTCGGGTAAAAACAGACCTTACACGTATCTGCCCTAAAGGAGTTGCATCCCTAACATTTCATTTTCACGAAACACCAACAAATGAATTAACAATCTGTGCCTTAGATCCTGTGGCAAAAATTCCTGAAACCAAGGTATGTGCCATTAAAGTAGAAAAGATAGATTCATGAATTGGAAATAAATTCACCAAATGAATTAGTTAAGTCTATTATGCTTTTTTTGAGTTTAATATAGAATAATAGTCTTTTTTGATTATTCTGTGCCATTCAGAGAGAACGAGTAAAGCCAGTAAATAAAACAACGATATAAATAAATATTTGTATCTTCGTAGTTAACTTAAATCTGAGTAAAGAATGAGTGCAGAAAACAATACAATTATTAATTTTTTGTCCATTGAAGAATATGCGGACAATTTGTATTGTGTTTCAGAAAGCATAAGTGATAAAAGGTTAAGATATTATCAACTCCAAGCCAAAGAAGTGGGGGCAGATTATTTTTACTGCCTTGATAGTGAACTGGAAAAACACAAAATCCCATTTGTATATATTTTTGATTATCGGAATAAACAAGTTAAGGGAAATGAGCTTGCTATCATTAATAAAAAAATATGGACAGTTGGCGAAATAGCTATAGCAATTGTGATTGATAATAATGAGATAACAGTTATTGACACTCGTTTACCAATACAGGTTACTAAAAAAGGAGAATTAAAACCAAATATTCTTCATCTCATTTCAAAAATTGATTTTCAACTTAAGGAACAAATTTTTGCTGGTAGGATTCTTGAGGATAAAACAAATGATTATCTATCAGTATCCCCTTATGTAAAATTACTTGAACATATAGATAAAAATATACTTTCAAAAGAAAGCTTAATTGGTTGCTCGTCTGACACACTTCGTCCTCTTGTAGTAAAATGTATTTTAATTAAATATTTGGAAGAACAAGTTGATGAAAAGGAAGAAAATATTTTTAAAAATAATTTTTTTGCACCTTACTTAAAAAAGGGAACAAAAACAAATACAACATTCTGCGATATACTAAGAAATGGAGATATCCCAAAGCTCTTTAAACAATTAGGTAAAAAGTTTAATGGAGGTGTATTTGATTTGACAGCAAAGGAAATTGCTGAAATATATCAAAGTGACCTTTCTACTATTGCAACTGCATTGGATGGACATTATGAAAGTTATGGACAAGGTTCATTTTGGCAACTTTATGATTTGAAATTTATACCTATTGAATTTATCTCTAGACTTTACGAAAGATTTATTCTAACAGTTGATGGAAGGCAACAAAAAGACGGCGCTTATTATACACCTCCACACCTTGCCCGTTTGTTAATAGATGAGCTATTACCATTTGACAGAGAAATAGACTTTGATAATTTTAAACTTCTTGATCCTTCATGTGGCTCAGGGATATTCCTTGTTCTTGCTTATAAAAGGTTAATTACCTTGTGGATGTTGCAAAACAACAAAGATAAAATTGAAGGTAAAGATGATATCTCAACTTTAAAAAAAGTATTATCAAATTGTATTTATGGACTTGACATTAATAGAGATGCTATTTCTATTACTGCAACATCATTACAAATTGAATATACAAGTAATTTCCATCCAAAAGATATTGATTTAATACAATTTGACAACTTAATGGAAAAAGGTAATCTTGGGGTAACTGGATTCTTTAAGTGGTATAAGAATAGTGAATTTAAATTTGATGTTATTGTTGGAAACCCTCCATTTAATATTGACAAGGAAGAAAATAAGAATAATGCTAAAAAAGGATTAGACGATATATGTGATAATGAATTCTATTTTGATAAAAAGAATAGGAAACAAGATTTTCCAGATAAAAATCCGGCATTAACTATTCTTTACAAATCCTTAGAGAAGTTATTAGCTCCATCGGGATTATTGTTTATGATTATGCCTTCTTCTGCATTTTTGTATAATCCAACCTCTTTGTCATATAGAAGAACTATATTCTCAAATTGGAATACTCACAAAATATATGATTTTACATCTTTAAAAGATTTCTTATGGGGAAAAACTAAAGTTGCAACTATTGCTATATTAATAGAAAATGTGAAGAGTAACTTTGAACCAATAAAACATATTATTGTTAGAAGTTCTTATTTAAATCATAAAGGAGCGTTACGTTTCCAAATCGATAAATATGACCAATTTCTAGTTCCTTTTGAAAAAGCATCAAAAGAAAAGTGCTATTGGAAAACAAACCTTTTAGGAGGAGGTAGGTTACATTTTTATGTAGGTAAATATTTATCAAACCCTTATAGTGTTGAGGATTACCGAAAAGATAAGAATTGGATAGCAAATGTGGGTTTTCAACGAGATGCTTCTGCTAAAAAAAATAAAATTAATTTATTGGGAAGAAAGATTATTTTATCAGAAAATATTCAAGATGATTCTATTACTGATAAAATTTACAAAATATGCAATAAAGATGATGTTGTTCGTGTAAATTCAAAAAGAGAGTTATATGATTCTCCCAATATATTAATACGATTAAACTTAAATTATAATATCCCTATTTTATTAAATAATGAAAATGCTTTTTTTCCTAAAGGAATGCTAGGAATAAAAGGTGGAGAACAAGTTGAAATGGAGGAATTTATTACTACGTTTAAATTAAATAAGCCAATATATAAACAACTTGTAGGGGTAGCATCATCTAAAATATTTATACAGCAAAGTGGTCGATATACAATTGATGCACAAGATATCATGAATCTTCCCCTAAAGGTTGACTCACAGGGAAATCCAGTTCCGTTTGATGAACCAAGTGATATGGAGAAAGCCGTTTGGGAGGATACTGAATTATTGGCACAATGCATAAATAAAACAGAAGGAGTATTGTTTGATGAATCCTCAGTTAATAATCTTGAAGAATATGCCTCGGCTTTTTGTGAAATAATGAATTTCATATATGAGAATGGTGATTATAAATTCCGTCTAAAAAGGATGATTATTAATGAATATTGGGTGTGGGTTACATTTTTTCATGCAAATTCAGAAAATCCAATAGAATTAAATATTTCGGAAGAAAATGAAAATATTTATCGTGGGTTATTAAAAGATGATATTTCAAATAACGGATTGCGAATAAATAGAATTGTCACATATATTAATGAGCCTAACTGCATTAGTTTTCTTAAACCAAGAGCATTAAAATATTGGACAAGAAGCATTGGGTATAGAGATGCAGAGGAGATAAAAGGCATAATGTTTAATAAAGGTTTTTAGGAATATGCAATTCGATAACCTACCATCCAATCCATATTTGAACATTGTGTTTGATATAATTCGTAAAGGAATTATATCCTGTGTTTCGAAACTTAATAATTCAGATAATGAAGATTTAAAGAATCAGTTATTAGCAGATACTTTTAATGCTATAGGAACAGTCTCTGAAAAGTTATGGGTAGGTGTTGGAAAAGAAAATAAATCAAAAGGAAAACAAACAAGAGAAGATATTTATTTCTACTTAAACGATGACAAATTCACCCGAATATTTTATGTTGAAGGAAAAAGATTACCAAAATATAATACTCAGTCTAATGAGGAGTATGTTATTGGTACAAATAATTCCGGCAATTCATCAGGTGGAATAGAGCGATTTAAAAAAGGGATTCATGGAGATTCAAATAGAATTTTTGATAATGGTTTAATTGCTTATATAGAAAATAATTCAATTGAATATTGGTTAAAAACAGTGAATAATAGCATATCCCATAATTTTAATTCGAATGAGATATTGAAAGAAAAGGAAATCTTTAATAACGAGTATATATCATTGCATCAATTTGATTACGAAGACAAATCTGTTAGTTTTTATCTACATCATTTTTGGATTAATCTATCTAATACGTAAATAATAGAATTAGATTGATAAAGTAAGTATAGTAAAGAAAAGCATACAGGGGTGTAGTGATATATTGATAGTTCTTGTTATTTGTAATATTTGGTGTATTTGGCACTTGCAAAACGAAAAGCTTTTATTTCGACAAGAAAATTATTTTGATAAAAAAAAGATTATCTAATAAGATCAATATTATGAAACCCCCGATAAGCGACATATAAAATAGATCGAAGAAGCTAAGTGGCAATTGTATTGCCGCTTTCTTATTTTCACTGAATTTGTAATTCAGCAAAATACGATAGTATTTTATAGAAATTGATAATTTAACAATTCGCTTCACAAAAGAGTTTAAATTTTGCCACAATAATTATTATAAAGTATTGATGTTTATTTATTGCTCTCTTTTAATTAAATAAAATATTCCACGATCAATTTGTTCGGAAAAATCATCAGGAAATCTATGTCCTAACTCAGGATATTTAAAAACCCTACTTTCTACATGAGCGCTATCTAATAACCTAGCTAATTCTAATTGACCTTCAAAGAATTTATAATCTTTTTCTCCACAAATCATTATTACTCTGACTCCCTTTTCCTTTATTTCTTTTGCTTTTTCAAAATCAAAATCATTTGGTTTTACTGGAAATGCAAGCAATAATCCACTCGCAGTGATTGAATCACATGCCAATTTTATAGATAAATTTCCACCTTGCGATTGTCCTGCAAGTATAACCTGCTCATTATTAATAGGATACTTTTGAGCTACTTGTCTATATATTTCCTTAATATCTCCAATTCCAGTGGAGCCAAACGAGTGTGTAAAAGAACCAACTATTATTTTACCTTTTGCATAAATTGAAATGCAACTATCTCTTATAACTGATGATTTCCAGTTAGTATATGTAGCATAAAAATTTCCTATTCTACCATGAAGCACTATTATTAAAGGATATTTTCGTTGGGGATTATAGTCTTTTGGCAGATTTACAAAGTATTCAACTTTTGAACTGTCAGAAGCTTCATTTTTAAGTTTTTCATTAAACTTTATAAATTTCATGAAAGAATCATTATTAAGATAGTTTGATAAATACTGAGGGTGAGGATTTTCTGACATTCGGAAAGGTAAAATAATACCTAATTTATTAAGAGAATTCCACAATTCAATGCTTTCCTCTTTTTGATCGTTTATTGTATAAAAATATCCTAAGTATTTAGCAATCTGATATACTTCAAAATTACTATTTGCTTCCTTCAATTTCTTTTCCAATACTTCAATATTTTTGACAAGGCTTGTGTCTAAAGTCTCAAATATTTTAACATGATGAATTGGTATTATAGGTTTTTCTACTTCAATCACATTTTGCCCAAAAGTATATTGAACGTTTAGAATTATTATCAGTAACAATAGATTTTTCACAGTTTGTATTTTTAAATTAGGATCACAAAAAATAGAAGAAGAGCGCTCCTTCTACTCGGCTGAGTGAATGTACTATTTTTTAATAAAAACATCAAACGTAAATTTAAACTAAGGGTGTTTCAATGCCAAAACCTTAATGCAAACACATTAGTAAACCCCGATGAGCGACATATAAAATAGATCGAAGAAGCTAAGCAGCAATTGTATTGCCGCTTTCTTATTTTTATTGAATTTGTAATTTAGCAAAATACAGCAGTATTTTATAAAAATTAATAATTTAACAATACAAAAGGCTAAAGCGGAAATGTAAATTCCGCTTAGCAAGGGGTTTCTTATACTTTGCCAAAAACGAGTCACGATAAATTCTTATTTTCTCTGGATCTTCCTTTTCCTAATTCTAGCTCTTTATTGATTTGAAATTGTTCCCAAAAAAGTAAGACTTTAGTAGTTTAGTTATATCACTTTAAGTTAGATAAATGAAGTGATTTTTCAACTTAGATAGACAAATAAAATGCTCTAAAAGCAATAATGAGTTTTTCAATTTGTAACTTTGACCTTTTCGTAGAAGAACAAGTCCAACTAGGACAGTATTAGATTAAAATATAATTTGAAAAATAGATGAGTAAAGAGAAAAAGGAAGTGATGAAAGGAGAAACTTATAATACACTTAAAGCTTTGTATTATTCTGGTAAAGTGAAGCCGTCATTAAATAAAATTATTATTGAATTAGAAAATGATTCTGAAAACTTAGAGCTCTATCTTTTGGCCTGTCAGTGCTTGGTAAGAACTAAGAATTTTGATGACATGTCTAAGTACGCTGATGTTTCTATTAAATTGGATCCTAAATTTTCAGGAGGATATTATTACAAAGGAGTGGCGGTTCAGCATAAAAAAGGAAAAGAGCAAGAAGCTCTAAAAAACTTTAATGAAGCATTAACTTTAGACCCAGACAACACAACTTACCTTAAAAGTAAGGCTACTACCCATCTTTTGCTTTTTACAGATTATCATTTACCTTTAAGTTTTGCTGAAAAACATAGGGTTAAAGCTGAAGAGAGTTTATTAAAAGTAATTGAGCTGATAGAACAAAAGGAAAATCCTGATTATAAAGATTTTTTGACTATTGGTGAGGTAAGTACCATGCTTAGCCGAAACCTGGATGCCAAGAAGTATTTCATTAAAGCGGTAAATGCCTTTAATATTGCGGATAAATCAATACAAGATATGAATTTATATAAAGACATCATTAAGGCTCAAAAAGCTTGTATAAAGTTGATGGATAAAGTCGTTGAAGATTATCAATAATACCAGTTAAATTTCAAAATGTTCCATAAATAATTTGAATTATTTTTTGCTTAGATGATTCAAAAAATCCAAGCATAGCAATAGCTACGGTTTTATTTTTTGAAGAATTATAAGTGAAAAAGAAACGAATTATATGGGGCATTTTGATGTTTAATTGGTATAATACCCCGTTGAGCGACATATAAAATAGATCGAAGAAGCTAAGCGGCAATTGTATTGCCGCTTTTTTATTTTCACTGAATTTGTAATTCAGCAAAATACGGTAGTATTTTATAAAAATTGATAATTTAACAATGCAAAAGACTAAAGCGGAATTGTAAATTCCGCTTAGCAAGGGTATACAAAAAAGAGTAACTACACATTGCTTACACCATTCATTTGCTTCGCATTTAATTGAAAATGGAGTAGATATAAAGATTATTTAAGAACTAATGGGACACAATTCAATAAAAACTACAGAAATTTTTATATTTGTTAACGAAAACAAGCTATTGTGGTAAACAACATTTATAAGCGAATTTTGAAAGGGTTTATTATGATGTTTCTAAGTAATTTTAAAGAATTAAGTAAACGTATTACATATGCGAAATAGAAACCATAAGCAAGATAAAGAAGTGATTATGGTTTCTATAACTAAGTTGGAAGCAACTAAAAACAAATAAATGGGTTCAGTAAGTTTTTCATTGAGAGATTTTTATGATTCAACAACAGAATTAGTTGGAATTAAATCGGGTATACTACTTAATCGGTTTCAAAGTGCAAGAATTCTACTCGAAAAATATGATGATGATTTTTTAAAAACAGATAATCTAAATAGCGGAATTAGATTGCACTCATCAGAATTAGAAGGAATGCTGTTGACTTTAAGACAAAAAATCGGAAATCTACCAGAAGTATTACCATCACAAAAATATTATTCCTATTTAAGGGAATATGCTTTAAAAACTGGGGATATTGAATTGATTGCAAAGTCTGGTTCGATTGGATTAAGATATATTTATGAAAATGAAGAGATATCACCAAAGGAGTTAACTTTGTTGATTAAAAAGGAATGGGGATATGAAGAGAAACTTTGCGAAGCTATAGCATATACTTCATTAGAAAGAAAAGACCTCTCATGTGTATTCCCTAATTCAAAAAAATGGGATGGAACAACAGAATTGTCACAACTTTTTGAATGTGAAATCAAATCTGAAACAGAATATCTAGAGCAAAAATTTATTGACTATTTAGCAGTTAATGGTCATGAAATAGAACTTATCCATTGGAGGAATTTTGAAAGATTCTGTGCTGAGTTCTTTAGGAAAAAAGGATATGAGGTTATACTAGGGACAGGCTCCAACGATGGTGGTGTAGATATTCGTGTGTTTAAGGAAAAGGTAGCAGCCCCAGAAATAATGATTCAATGTAAAAGATATAAAAAAGAAAATAAAGTTGATATTGAAACAGTCAAAGCCTTTTATACTGATGTTGAATTTGAAAATGCAAAAAAAGGACTGATAGCAACAACTTCATACATAGCTCCTGGTGGAAAAAAAGTATGTGAAACTAGAGGTTATAATATAACATTTGCTGAAAATAAAAATATTAAGAATTGGGCTAAAGAAATGTGGACTTATAAATAGCAGCTGCCAACACTTGCTTAAACGTAAGCGGGTATAAGTGGTATTATGTATAGTTTTTCTATATTTGAAACTGAACAAAAACGGAGGCTGTATTGCTTTAAAATCCCGTCTACGTTTAGTAAAATCGTTGTGCGCAATGCAAAAAAAATATAACTAAATGGTAAAAATTGATATAATTCTTGTTGGCTACATTAAAAACTTAATTGACAAATCTTATTTAAAGAATTGGAAATCTGAAATATTTGAAATCGAAAATATAAGAGAGGTTGATTTATCTTCAGGAGCTGGTTTTTCTGAACCAGTATGCTCCTTTCAAAAAATTCAAAACGAAGTGCAAACCAACAACAATTTAACTATTGCAATAAGTAATTATTATTTCCCAGGAAATCTGATTTCTAATCCACTATCGGAGAATCTAATTTCATTATCTATTTACGACTTTGACAAAACTTTGAAAGATGAAAAATTAAAAATCGAAAAATTTATTTTTAGATTTATTTATGCTTTTGCAATAATTTACGAAACAAACAATTCTCAATTACCGAATAATACTAATCTTATTGATATAGATAAATCTATTGAAGGATGTATTTTCGATTATTGCAGAAGACATCACGATTCTTTGAAATTTCATATTAAACCAATAATATCCAATTATTCGAAAAGTATACTTGGCAATAAAAATAAGCCAGACAATTATGTAAATATAATTGAAAGTGAAATAAGAAGATTGAAAAGGTCACTTTGGGAATCCATTGAACTTAAAGCAAAAGAAAATCCTGCAATGACAACAGTAATTTCTTTAATAATAGGTTTTATATTTGGTTTGCTGACAAACTTGATAAAATAAAGCACGTGCACACAACAATTTGTAAATGTAATGCGAGCAATCTTGCATGTTGAAACGGCAGTAAGTTCGGGGAAATCCGCAAATTTAATTTCTTCACAGGAATGAAATTTGTTTTTAAGGCGTTTAAAAATTAAATTCGCTACTTAGTAAGTGGATAAGGTCGTACAAGTAATTTCGCACAACACTTACAATGGCGTTCATAACAGTTCTAACAAAAATTCCATATAAAACACTTCCCCGATGAGTCACATATAAAATAGATCGAAGAAGCTAAGCGGTAATTGTATTGCTGCTTTCTTATTTTTACTGAATTTGTAATTCAGTAAAATACGGCAGTATTTTATAAAAATTAATAATGCAAAAGGCTAAAGCGGAATTTACAATTCCGCTTAGCAAGGAGTATCTGATAGCAAATATCCTTTATTACTAGCAACAGACCGAAGTTTATATCATTACCACACAGCCACAATGACACGCAGAGTTGAAGGACTTGAAATTCTTGATGGAGAGGAATTGCTAAAAATAAATCTTTGGGATGCTGAGCAAATGGGAATTAAAAAAGGAGAATATGTTACTGTAAAATCACGTAGGGGAGATGTCAGGGTAAAAACCGATCTTACACGAATCTGTCCTAAAGGAGTTGGATTTCTTACATTTCATTTTCATGAAACACCAACAACGAATTAACAATTTGCGCTTTGAATCCTGTGGTAAAAATCCCTAAAACCAAGGTGTGTGTCACAAAAGTTAAAAAGATAGATTCTTGAATTGGAAATAAATTGTTTTATGATTTCAATCATTAATTGCTGTTGCTTATATAGCGATTTTTACCTCTAACCAATTCCGAAAATCAAATGTACCAAAATTATAAACAGTTGAAGAGGCTTGAATTATATTATCAAGCCATACATTTTTCACTTCTTCTTTATTTGAAAAATCTGTTTTCCAAATCTCATTAAAATCTTCATAACTTGTACTATTGAACTCTGAAACAATCAAATTAATATTTTTAATAAAATTCACTAAGGATTTTGGTAATGATTCTAGTGTAGTGTTCTCAATTACTATATTTTCTTGTCCTCCTGCAGTAAACAAATCTCTAACATTAGGACAAATTATTCTCTTTTTAA
Source organism: Bacteroidales bacterium (assembly GCA_013138975.1). GTDB lineage: Bacteria > Bacteroidota > Bacteroidia > Bacteroidales > UBA12077 > UBA12077. The sequence goes on along the minus strand of WTBR01000103.1, from coordinate 10,270 downwards.
CAGATAACCACATTGTAAATCTATCATATTTTACGTGATTATTATTACTTAGAATTTCAGGAAAATATGTTTGTCCTGTAATTTTTATACTTTCCTTTTCTTCTAATGAAATAGTTTTCCATAATTTAAATATGATTGAATCTGGCGTATATTCTTCATTGTCTAGCCACCAAAGCTCCTGACCTTCGGATAACTTTTTTCTATAATAATCTTTAAATGGTTTTATTGGGTTTAGGCTGTTCCTTACTACATCATATTCCATTGATATTTTATCGAAAATTGTTTTCCCTTCTTCCAAATTCATATCAATTGCATATCTAGGAGAATGAGTTACAATTACATCATATAAGCAATCTTCATACGATCTGTACTTAAATTCAATAGGCTCGTGAATCTTTCCAAAGAGCATGTAAATTTTTTGTATATTTTCAACTCTCGTACTTTCTAATACACTATTCCCTGTAGTCTTCCAATGATTTTGCTTTGTGGATTTTACTTCAACACCATAAAAATTATTTGCAATTATATCAGGAAATTTTTGTCCTGATATTAATTCAATTGTACCTTCAAATGGAGTGCTTGCTGCACAGGAACACATTACATCATAAACTTCATCTTCGAGTTTGTTCCCCAATAATTTAAGATATTTATCTTTTGCTTTGGTTGATTCTGTATAGAGTGTATCAGTTGTTTTACTTAATAATTGTTCGAAATCTGAATTATCAACGTCTTTATTTACTGAGATTAGCATGTGTTATTATTTTTTAAAATATTTCCCCCATAAATCCTCAATTCTTATAGCTAAGTTATAAGCCATTAATGGAGGAACTGCATTTCCTATTATTTTATATGCTTGTGATGGACTCACTAAAAACTTCTTCTTTGGATCATTTGATTTTACAACAAACTCAAAATCTGGTGGAAAAGATTGAATAAGAGCACACTCTCTTACTGTTAATCTACGTTCTTTCTTATTTAATTTTATTTCATTCTCATTCTTTCCACCATTTTCTATTGACAACCTTCTAAATTCAATATTTCCGTGATGTTCAGCTCTAATTGTTGGTCCAATTCCATCCAAGTTTATTTCGGACTGTCCTTGACAATGCTTACCCATATACTTTGCTTTCGAGTAATTAAATTGGGATAAATCATCAGAAATGGATGGTTCTTTTAAATTACTAAAAACTTCTCTAAGCGTCACATAATCTGCTTTTTTATGTGTTATTGGTGGATAAGGATTATATTCTTTATTTACATTTTTTTTAGATAATTCTTTTAATGCTTTTGGCGTTAATTCAGATTTTTTAATTCCAATAAATATTATCCTTTGACGCGATTGAGGAACACCAAAATCTGCTGAATGTAAAACTTGAGGTTCAAGAACTAAATATCCGTTTCCATTTGCTGAAGCAAAATCCTTTTGAATTATGTCTTTTACATCAGATAGATTAACTAATCCTTTTACATTCTCTGCAATAAATATTTTAGGTTCAGTAATTTCAACGACTCTTTTCATCCAATAATAAAGCTTACCTCTTGTTTCTTCAGATGGAAGTTCTCCATTGATAATTTTCCCATCATGTTTTCTGTGAGAATCAAATCCATTTCTTTTTCCAGCAACACTAAAATCTTGACATGGAAATCCTCCAGTAACAATATCAACTTTATCAGGAAAAACTTTCAATCCATTTTCATGGAGTTTAACAAGATTTACAATACTTTCGGAATGAAAAATATTAGGAGAGTAATTTTTTTTTGAAAAATTATATACCCATGAATTCCTTGCATCCTTCAATATATCATTGGCAAAAACGGTTTTAAATCTTGTCTGCTTCAGTTTTACATAATCTTTACTAATTTCTTTTTCTACAAATCTTTTATAGTTACTCTTTGAAACAGAATTTTTATACACAGAAAATCCTCCCTCAAAACCTAAATCCATTCCACCACAACCTGAGAATAAAGAAACAACATTCAAATCTTTACCTTCTTTATTATCAGTTTCAGGAGTGCTCAGATATAATGATAATTGCTCCTTAACTTGTTCAAGCTTTGAGTCTGTAATTTCAATATTATTAACTTCAATTTCCATGCGTTACAAAGATACAAATCTGTTTTTTAACTTACTATGTAAATATACAATCTCAAAAGAATATGAAAAAGGAAAGTAATACATTTATTAAAATTGGTATAATATCTGAAGTACTAAATTAATTCGATTTAGCTTCTTTTTCATGCTAAAAATGCTTTTTCCATAATATTTCCCACCAAAGGGGTGTCGCTTTTCTTTACTTGTAAAAAAATCTAACATAGCTTATTTAAACAGCAGATTACTAATAAGCTATACTAAGACCTTGCGAGCCATAAATTGCACTTGTAAAAAAGCTTTACAGGGGTTTATAATCAAAAATACAGAGAGAAAAATTTATTTTAACTTCTATAAGTAATTGATTTGCTGGTAGTATGAAATTTATTTCGACAGCCATTTTTTATATGGCATTCGCCTTGTAAAAGGAGTTTGAAATCGAAATATGAATATTTACTAATTTTTAAATCAATTTAATATGGCTAAAAGTTTTAAAGAAATGTTGGCTGAGTCAGGTCAAGAATTAGAGTTTCAATCAGGAGGAAAAGCTCCCGACAAATTAACTCCAAGAGAGAATATCTGGGAATCACACCCAAGAATTGAAAAATTGAAAGAAATCTATATGGATTCACTTTCATCTACCAATAATGAATTTCCATATTGGTATACCCGTGAATACTTTCAAAACGACAACGAAATTCCGGTAATCAGAAGAGCTAAAGCGTTAAAAACTGCATTTTCACATTTAACTCCCCTCATTTACCCTGGTGAATTGATGACAATGCGTAAAGGATCTTTCTTTCGTGCATCATTCCCAATGCCATGGTTATCTGAAGGATTTTATATGGCCAATGAATCTTCTTTCTATAAGGAAGCATTAAAAAGAGGTTCTGCAAGTGTTGACGAGCATTCAACAATGGGTGCAGGTGGTGGAAACGTTCCTAAGAGTTTTGGAAAAGTAATGTCTATTGCCGGTAAATTCGGTATGCGTCAAGAAGAGATTCCTGTATTGCTTGAATTAGCAAAAAAATGGGAAGGTAAATCAGTAGACGATTTAGGTAATAAATACGAGCAAATGGTTCCTGATTATGATGTTAAGGAAGCCATTATGCGTTCTGTAGTATGTATGTTCGATTCTGGATTTACATTGCCTCAAGGTCGTGAAGTAGCCAATTATTATTTCCCTTTAGAATATGGTTTCGAAGGAATTAAAAAAATTGCTAGAGAAAAGAAAAATGAAGTCGCTGGAAAAGCGGATGGAGATGGTATGGTAGGTATGAACAGACTTTATAATTACGAAGCTGTTATTATCGCTATTGAAGGTATTCAAAAATGGATTAACAATTATGCAGAACATGCATTGTGGTTAGCCAATAGAGAAAAAGATGCCACTCAAAAGAAAGAATACGAAGCAATGGCCGAGCGTTTATTATGGATCGAGAATAATCAACCACGAACTTTCATCGAAGCATTCCAAATGATTGAAACCATTCACTTAGCAATTGTAAATGAAGATGCTATTTCTGGTTTATCACCAGGTAGAATTGGTCAGGTTTTATATCCTTGGTTTGAGCAAGATATGGCAGCTGGTAGAATTACTGAAGACGAAGTATTAGAACTTCTTGAGCAAGACCGATTGATCAAAACTTCAATCGACTGTTTCGCTTCTGTTGGTGTTGTTGGTGGTGTATTATCAGGAAATACCTTTAATACTACATCTATAGGTGGTGTAAACAAACATGGACAAACAGCAGTAAATGCATTAGAATATCTTGTATTAAAAGCAGGTGGAACCAATGCAATGCCTCAACCTACACTTGCACTGCATTACGACGAAACTATGCCTGCAGACTTTTTATCTCTTGCAGCAGATGTAATTAAAACTGGATCTGGTTACCCGGCATTTATGAACAATGATGTTGCTCAGGAATTCTTAATCAACCATTACGGACATGAAGGAATGACTGTTGAAGAATCAAGAGCATGGTCAATTGGTGGCTGTCTTGAAACATCACCTTGTTGCTGGAAACCATTGCATCTAAACGGAAAAGAATATTCCATTCCAGGAGGAGCAGGACAACCAACTTCTGTAGGTGTTCACTTTATTGCTATGCCTAAAGTTCTTGAATTGGTACTTTTCAATGGTGTTGACAAACGTTCAGGTATTAAAGTTTTTGAACCACACAACAAAAAATTTGAAACCTATGAAGAGTTAGTAGAACAATTTAAAGCATATTGGTCGAAAGCTGTTGATGTATTAGCCTTAACTAATAACATTCAGCATGATGTTTGGAGAAAAATTAACATGGGTATATTCCATTCATTAACCAAGCCAGATTGTTTAGAATCAGGTCATCTTATTAATGAATTGGGTTACCGTTATAACGCAACATTTAATGTTGAAAGTGCTGGTAATGTAACTTGTATTAACACTTTAGCCGCTCTTAAAAAACTTGTTTACGACGATAAAAAGTACACTTTCGGTGAAATGGTTGATGCGATTGAAAATAATTTCGGATTTAAAACTGCTCACGAAATTGGCAAATTCTCATTGATGGATCAGGAGAAAAAAGATGATGCAACTAAGAAGTATGACAAAATGCATTTCGATTGTTTAAATGCACCTAAGTATGGAAATGATGACCTCTACGCTGATGAGATTTTATTAGATTGGGAAAACTGGTTCTGTGCACATTCTGAAACTGTTGAGTCACTTTATGGTGAGCCAATGTATTCTTGTCAAATTTCTGTTTCAACACACGGTGCGATGGGTTCTGCTACATTAGCAACTTTTGATGGTCGTTTACAAGGTACCACATTTGCTGACGGATCACTTTCTGCTTATCCGGGAACTGATAAAAACGGTCCAGTTGCCTTAATGAATTCTGCAACAATTTGGGATCATTCAATGTCTCAAAACTCACAATTAAACATCAAAATTCACCCAAGTGCTATCCAAGGACCTGAAGGTTCTAAAAAACTTCTTGAGCTAATTAAAGCTTATATGAGAAAAGGTGGATTCCATATTCAGTTTAATGTTGTGGATTCGAAAGTATTGAAAGATGCTCAGGCAAATCCTCAAAATTATCGTGACCTAATGGTTCGTGTTGCCGGATTTACTCAATATTGGGTTGAAATCGGAAAACAGGTTCAGGATGAGCTTATTGCACGTACTGAATACGAAAGTGTATAATCAATTTAATTGGAATTATTAATATCAAATAATTAAGAAAATGGAAGATAAAATATATAGAAACAGTCTCAATTACATACCAGTTGATGTAGCAAAAGGGATTGACAGAGCAACAGGAGCAAGTGTTAACGCTGATGACCTTGACCCTAACTACGAAAGAATGCAAAAATGCATGCATTGCAAAAATTTCACTTTGAATAAAGAGAAAATTGGCTTGGGAATTTGCACAATGATGGGCAAAGAACATCTTGCATATCCTGATATGGTTGCAATCACCTGCGAAGGTTACGACGAGAAATAAACACTCTTATTTTTCCAATTATGGGGAGCTTAGGCTCCCTGTAATTTCTATCTCCTCATAAATCGAGGATCAAATCACAATAAACGTAATTAAAAATTTAATACTAAACTTTATGAAAATAGATAAAGCAAAGTTATATGGGCCAATGGTTGTTTTTGCATCCTGGCTTGCAGTATTTAGTCTTTTTGGCTATCGGGCAACTTTTGCTATGCTAAAAGGGCCTATGGCTCTTGATTTAGGATGGTCTCAAGCGGAAGTAACTCTTGGTTACTCCTTAATGATGACTATTTATGCCGTTACCGCCTTTTTTGCAGGAATGATATTGGATAAGTGGGGTACAAAACCTATTTATGCAATAGCCGCAGTTTTTGGTGCTTTGGGTTTTTATCTCACAAGTATGATAAGCACACAGTTCGCTTATTTCTTTACTTTTGGATTTCTTGCAGGTATCGCAACAGGAATGCTTTGGGTTACTTCAACCGTATCCGTTAGAAAATGGTATGTTGGAAAAACCTATGGTACAATGTGGGGTATTGCTTTCGCTGGAGCCCCAATGGCTCAATGGTTATTAGCAGAAGTTGTTAAAAATTCAATGAATAATGGCGGAACCTGGCGTAGTACAATGGTTACTTTGGCCATCATTATTTTTGTTCTTTTGGTTGTTGCTGTATTTATGGCCAAACGAAATCCCGAAAATTACAATCTCACACCTCATGGTGAAATCCCAGCTAAAGCAGGTGAAACTAAAAAAGCAGAAAAAGTTTGGACAATCAAAGAAGCTTATTCAACTTACCCAATTTGGGGAGCTATTTTAATGTTCCTTACAAGTATGATGGCCGAGTTCCTCATTTGGACTCAAGTTGTTAGTTTTTGGGTACAAGATAAAGGTTGGGCAACCGATAGCGCAATCGATGTTTACAAAACAATTGGTATAATCGGAATCTTCAGTATGCCTCTTTTAGGAATCCTTGCAGATAAAGTTGTTGGTAAAGTGAAGAACGAGGCAAAAGGGCGAAAAATTATGTTAATTACAGGCCCTATTGTTGGATTACTTGCATGTGTATTGTTATTAAATTCCTCAACTGACGTGACATTTGTAGCTTATATTTCTGCAGCTGTCTTTGCAATTTACTGGGCTATTGTTCCTGGTGGAGTTGTGGGATATACCGGTGCTATTTATGGAAGACAAACCTTAGGTAAAATTTGGGGTCTTGCAACATTAATTGTAATGGGTGTTGGTCCATTTTTAGGTTCATTTATTGGTGGATGGCTTAAAGATTTTACCGGAACATATACTTATTCTATATACTACGCTATTGGTTCTTTTGCTGTGTCTATCATCCTTGCACTGTCATTACCATTACTAGCAAAAGAGAAAAACAAATAATAATTTTATTAATGGGAGAATGACCATTCTATTAAAATAAAAATTGCATTATTATGAATACTACTGTAAACAATAATTCTGATCAAATAAAAGGTTTAGTCTTTAGCATACAATCTCATTCTGTACACGACGGTCCCGGAACAAGAACAACAATTTTCATGAATGATTGCCCATTGAGATGTAAGTGGTGTTGCAATCCGGAAGGTCTTTTCAGCAAACAAATTATGTTACATAGTAATGTAAAGTGTGTTGGATGCGGCGATTGCATAAAGGCATGTCCTAATGGAGCTATTTCTGTAATTGATGGATCATTGCAGTTTAATCGTAAAATATGTGACAAGTGCACCACAATGGAATGTGTTGAAGCCTGTTTGCACGACGGAAATTCTGTCTCGGGCGAATACTATACCATCGAAAAATTAATGCATCGATTTAATAGAGAGCGCCATTTTTGGGGTGATCATGGCGGAGTTACCTTTAGTGGTGGCGAACCCTTAATGCAAAAAGATTTCATTCTCCCATTATTAAAAGAATGTAAAAAATCATATATACATACCTGTATTGAAACTACAGCCAATGTTAATTCTGAATATTGGTTGGAGGTTTTAAAATACGTTGACTGGGTTTTTACCGATATCAAACATATGGATCCGGATAAACACAAATCCATGTGTGGTGTTAAAAACAATCTGATTCTAAAAAACATTAAGCTTTTGGCGCAAGCCGATTGGTGGAATGGGTTTGTGGTTCCCAGAATTCCTATTATTCCCGGTTTTAACGATGACGATGAAAATATCATTAAGACCGCCCAATATGTAAAAGAAATCGGCTTAGAAGTTATCAATATTTTACCCTTCCACCGGTTTGGAGAATCAAAATACAGGCAATTAAATCAAACTTATTTACTTGAAAACCAAGCAGCACCAAGCGATGAGAAAATGACGCATATCAAAACACTTATCGAAAAAGAAGGGCTGACCTGTTTTATCGGTTACAACACACCATTTTAAAGTACATACACCTCAATATTAACTAGTGTCTGCAAGAAAACAGCCTTTTTTTCAAAACGAGAGTAACGAAGAACCTTGCGAAGCTCACGAACACAATTTTATAAATATTAAACTCGTGAGTAATTTGGCGTTTTCTTGCAAAAACTAACTATAAAACAAAAACAATGACAACAAATATTTCTGAAAACTCCGCAGCTAAAATTGATAAGTGGGATATTATTGATAGCATAATTAATATTGAACTTGAAATGTTTCTAGATGTAAAAACACGTCAGGAAGATGGTAATGCTCAATGCAAGGAAGAACCCGATACATTTAAAATTATGCGTTGGATGAGTCATAGCGTTTTATCTGAGGTAACTTTAAAGTCTTACCTCGAAGATCTTATTAGTGCAAAAATAGCTGATCGCAACTTAATGACAGAAAAATATGCGCTTATGGAAAATCTAATTCCACATCCAAAAGATAACCCAATCATTACTCAAATTGCTGTGATTGAAGTAAAATGGATGAATGAACTCAAACCAAAATATCCCAATATGCTTCAAGAAAATAGCAGCACTTTTAAAAACTATCTGATTTGCGAATACGAAACCTATTCGGATGAAACTATAGATTGTTTGATGAAAGATATCAATACCGCTATTGACAAAAAACTCAACTTAACAGAATTACGCTATAGAAATCTTTTCAAAAGACTAGGATATAAATCCTTAGAGGACTTAGATCAAAGATTTAAAAAATAAACAGATTGTTAAAAAAAATATGGGATCATTATTAATTCCCCTTCATAAAAATAAAATAATGAAAAATAAAATCATACTAATCGCGGGGATTCTACTCCTCAATTTTAATACGATCAATGCTCAAGATCAAAACATAGCTAAAAAGCTTCAATTTTCTTTTTCTGAAAGAGTACGACTAACAAGCTTTGACAATGCGATTTCTCTTAACAACGAATCGGATATATGGGCTTTTTCAAGATATAGAACAATTCTTGGAATGAAATATCTCCCGAATAAAAACATTGAATTAAAATTGCAGTTTGGCAATGAAGCAAGAATTTGGTTATCACCAGATACTAAAAAAAGCAAATTCGATGAAATTTTTGTTGATCAACTATATTTCAAATGGAAAAATATTGCTAAACTTCCTTTAGAACTGACAATTGGTAGACAAAATATAATGTTGGATGAAGGTTTTATTTGCCTTGATGGACAGCCCTTAACAGGTTCCAGGTCAGCTTATTTTAATGCTGTAAAAGGAGTTTACTCTATTAATGAAAGAAATAATGTTACGGCATTTATTTCTTATATTCCCCAATCAGACAATTTATTGCCTATAATTAATGAAGATAGTTCGCCTATAATTCTTGAAGAACAAGAAAATACAGGTGTGGGTTTATATTACAAAAGCAATATTAAAAACTCAAAATTGTCTGTATACTATTTCAATAAAACAACTTATGAGAATAACAATTTCCCTGTTGAATCACAAATAAATACATTCGGAGCACGTTTAAAACAAGCTTTGCTTAAAGATCTGTCTATTACGGCAGAGCCGGCATATCAATTTGGTAAATCAGGCGATTTTGATCGTGGTGCTTTTGGTGGATATTTTCATTTGGATTATAATGTAAAAGGAAAAATCCCTGTTATTAACAATTTTTCTCTGGGAGGTTTTTACCTGAGTGGCGATGATCCAACAACTGAAAAACATGAAGGATGGGATCCTTTATGGAGCAGGTGGCCAAAATGGAGTGAATCGTATATTTATACTTTAATTGTTGAAAATGCAGGGAAAGTAGCATATTGGTCAAATATTTCTTCGCTAAACTTTACGGTAAATGGAACTTTATCTGAGAAAATGTCCTTTAAGGGATCCTATTATCATTTGTGGGCTCTGGAAGACAATACTTCTGCGTTCTGCGATGGTAGTGGTAAAACCAGAGGAGATTTACTTACTTTAAAATTAAACTACAAAATAGACAAAAATTGGTCAGGTCATCTTTTATGGGAAAATTTCACTCCTGGAAATTTCTACCCTTCCTCAGCTGATGGATACAATTGGATTAGATTTGAACTTATGTTGAAAATTTAAATTAAATTATATAACAACTCGTTTTTTTTAGCTCGGTGGATTAAATATTTTTATTTAATCCACTATTTTGTATGTCGGGCATGGTAATAAGCTGGCAGAATGCAAGTTTCTGCATGTGCCGAGTTGATAGGAAACATTAGCAATTGGCAAGGGTGTCCAGAGCGATTTGGAATCTGAAAGAAGCCATTAG
>WTBR01000102.1 GCA_013138975.1 Bacteroidales bacterium | reverse complement strand
TTTTTGATTAATTATTGTAATATTTATCTGTTGGATTCTGAGTTCAAACTCTTGTATTCGTTTCTAGTAATCCCGATGGCTATCGAGACTATCCATTCTACAACCGCAAAACTTATAGAATATGTCCCTTCCGGATTATGAAACTTATAATTACGACTCATTTATCAAATATAAAGAATTGCTAAAATATTATATAGACCACACGATAAAATCGTGCGGTAGCGCGGCTAGGGCTAGTTTTTTATTTCATTCAATACTTTTTCTACATATTCTTTCACAGCACTTAAATACATTTTAATATCTTCTGATTTAATATAAAGCTTATTCCCAGCTTTTTGCTCAGTCTTAGTGTTTTGTTCAAACTTACTATCAATGATACCACTCTTGTGTACAATAATATGTCTGCTTTGGTTTAGTTCATAAATGCAATCTTGTAACCTTACATTATCAAACAGTACTTTCTTTACATTTTTTATTACGTCATAATTACTAAAGTCTAGCTCAGAAAAAATATATGACCCTAAACTATTTCTCATGTCAAAACCATTCTCTTTCAAATCATTAAAATCTGGCGATTTTATTCGCTTTTTCAGGTAACCATTTTCAATCAATGAACTTACTAACTCAGGATTGGTATTTATTATTTCTGTTGCTAAATCTTTATTAAAAACTTCAAATGAAGTCCAAATACTGACAGAGCCTTTAAGCAAATTGTCTACAAGTATTTCTTTGTTAATTGAATTTTTCTTAGTGAATTGTATTAGCTCATTATCAATTTCTTTCAAACACTCATTCCTATTTTTAGCAAGCCAATCATAAAATATGATATCGACCTTTTCCTTATCTTTTATTTCAAGTCCACTTTCAATTGCTAATAATCTATACTTGTGCAATAGAGTTTGATCCATCGAAAACAGAAATGGAATTCGCAAATTCGTAATGGATGAAAGAATATTATAATTAAAATTATCCACCACTCTTTTTATACCCTGATTATTACTTTTACAAATGATTCTGAACGAGCTTTCGTCAAACTCTTTAAAAAATAAATTTATAATTTCTTTGTCTTTCATTTGGCAATAGTCTATATATAATGACTCGTCTTAAATTAGCCCTAACGGCAGTCTGTCTAAAAACTATTTTAAAGCCACTTAGATTTTAATATTTGAATAAAGCTAAGAACACTTACCCAATATAAAAAATGTTTTTTTAGGTTTTTAGACGGTCTGACGGCTCGGATATACGCAGTATGGAAGCAAAACCTACCAAACTATCAATCCTATGCCGCTGTGTAAATATATCGTTTTAAGTTCTATTTCCTACAAAACCCATATTGCGTATCATCTTTTGTTAGTGGCAGTTATTATTAAAAATTCAATATTTCTTCAACAGAGTACACTTTTATCGAGTTCATTTTCAAGCGACCATTTCTGTCAAATTCGGGATTAATTATATTCCACAATTCAATTCGCGGATTTTTATCTATTATTGATTTTATATTATCTAATTTATCTTTTTGTTCACTTAGATACTCTTTTAAATCATGATTTACCACCAATGAAATACCAAGTTTATAATTAAAACAGCTATCGCTATGCGTAAAAGTGTTTAAGATTTCAAAATCCTTTTCTATATCTTTTTTTACACTTCTAACATCAGTTTTCGCCTCTATTATTACTTCATTATTTTCGTGCATTCCAAAATTATGGATTAGCATATCTGGCATTTTATTATTTTCCAAATCCTGTGATTGAAATTTAGATTTAACAGCTTCGCCACTTATCACTAAATCCTTAAATCGCTCCTGCATACATCTCAATTGATGATATAACTCATAGCAAAACACTCTTTCTCCATACTTAAACTCACCGTCTTTTACTGTTGGTTGTTTATAATATATCTCACCGACGTTAGTTAGTGCTTCTTTTATTAAGTATTTGAAATCAATCATATTATATGGGTATTGTATATTTTGAAATTGCCACTAACAAAATTATATGTATCATAGTGACACATATATCTACTATATATAATTAACATATCTACCACATAATCAATTATGTCGTATATATACGGTAAAATATAAAGCCACTACTTTATATTTTTTTTGTGAACTTAAAAGTAATTAATCTTAAGCAAAATTCCATTCAATACTTAATAAAAAGAAAGTGCCCTGCACGGATTAATACCGATTACTTATCAAAATGCGCTTTATACATAATGCACGTTGGTAATGTATCGGCATTAACTCCCGAAGTAAATTCGGGACAGGCTATTGTAATATTTAAAGACACTTTCAGCGCATTTAAATATACAATTAGTATTATATGTGACAAACCATTTCTTCGCAGACAATTTTCATCCGGTAAATCAATATGACTTTTAAAAATTCAAAAAAACTGACTTGAAATATTGAGAATTTCAAATATAAAATATGTTTTACGTTACGTATAAGAATAGTAGCCGATTGCGGGCTTCAAACTTGTCAAGTTACAAGAATTTTGAAGCGGATTACAACCCTTAAATTTACTGCTATCTCGGCAATTATTTTTATATATTGTTAACAGCTGGCATTTCTTCTATTCTTTGATTCAAAATACCTTTTTTATTTTTATTAGTCACCCATGCATTAATAGCAGCTAAAAATTGCCAAACATCATCATCCTTTGGTTTCAAGTATTTAGCAGATTCAGGATTTTCTCCCATTTTCTCAAATGTCTCAATTAACCATTTGGGACCATGACCTGTTGCATTAAGTTCTGTTAACCAACTTTCTAACTCCCCGTTTCTGACAACGAAAAGTCCATAATTATTCAATTGATCGAATATAGTATTTGCAACTTCCTCTTCTTCAGAAGGTAAACATGTAACACCACCACCTCTTTTCATATCAAGATTTAGTTCGGTAAATTTTTTCTTAATTTCCTGCCTCATAGTTCCTAATGATTTTGACAATATATCAGGAATATTTGCGCTTGATACAAAATTAGTCCAAACTTTACCACCTTCTTTCAGGATATCAATATCTACAACAGCTACAGCCGGAATCCCAATGTCACGTAAAGGTTTTATTATTTGGTGCACAGTCTGCTTATTTTGAGCATTGATGAATAAGCAATTAGCAATACCCATATCTGGTGAAAATCTCAACAATCTATCATTTATTTCTTGATAAAAAGCTCTATCAGCATCTGATTCAGTTACTACAACTGCTTCATAAAATAATCCATTAATCACTCCCGTTGACCGCATTAAAGGATTACGCATTAAAGTTAGGATATTACCACTTGATAGTAGTCTTGCAGTTGCGATGTTTCGTGAATACGTTAATCTAACAATGTTAACTGGTACACCAGATTGGATGCAGCCCATCAGAAAATGGGAACTATGGGTAGATACAAATACATTCTTCTTTTGTTCAGACGCGGATATTGCTACTTCCTTCCCAAGCTTAAAAGATAACGACGGGTGTAGAAATGCTTCTGGCTCATCAATCAATAAAACCAGTGGCTCACCAGCAATTATCTCTAAAATAATGCCTGTAAATGCCTTAACTCCATCACTTAACTGTTCTATGGATTTTGCTTTTTTATGGAATTCAATAGCTTCACTATGTATTCCTCTTTCTTCTAAATCTGATTTCGGAGTGATATCAGATAACTTTACTTTAAACTTCCCAAGATCTGTTGGGTCAATAACAAAGTACATTTTAAAAGCATCATAAATAATACGTCTTACTTTCGAACGTTTTTCATCATCACGAAACAAAGTACTTAAACTATTAGTCGGTGGTGATTGAAGGTTTCCTCCATTTTTTTCCTTTGTTAAATGCATTCTGCCTTCACCATTCAAATACAGGGTATTAAAACTCAAAAATAAATCACAAAACAAACGTAAAAAGTCTCTTTCATTTGGTCTTTCAAACGACTCATTTAGTTTGGATTTAAGCATAACTTTATTATGAAATTTTTCCCCTATACTGACATACCCTTCAGGTAAAGTTTCATTTTCCTTTGATTCTATTACTATGTGCTTTAATATTTTTTCACCTAATGATTCATTTATTTTATGTAATATAATTTCTTCTATAATTACATTACTTTGCTCATTTTGTCCACTCGAACAGAATTGATTAATTTCTTTTAATATTTTTGACTTTCCAGAGTTATTTGGACCAACAAAAATTGTAATGGGTGTGATATCGATTTTTAGATTGTCTTCACTTGGAGCACTTCCAAATTTCAATCCTATTTTTCTAATCATATAATTTTACGGTTATTGTTTTACGCTTGCTGTTAACAAAATTATATGTGTCATAGTGACACATATATCTACTATACAACTAACATATCTACCACATAATCAATTATGTCGTATATATACGGTAAAATATAAAGCCACTACTTTATATTTTTTTGTGGACTTAAAAATACTTAATCTTAAGCAAAATTCCATTCAATACTTAATAAAAAGAAAGTGCCCTACACGGATTAATACCGATTACTTATCAAAATGCGCTTTATACATAAAGCACGTTGATTATGTATCGGCAATAACTCCCGAAGTAAATTCGGGACAGGTTATTCTAAATATTTAAAGGCACTTTCAGCGCATTTAAATATACAATTGGTATTATATGTGACAAACCATTTCTTCGCAGACAATTTTCATCCGGTAAATCAATATGACTTTTAAAATTTCAAAAAAACTGACTTGAAATATTGAGAATTTCAAATATAAAATATGTTTTACGTTGGTATAAGAATAGTTGCCGAGTGCGTGGCACTTTCCTGTCAAGACACAAAAAAATTGAAGCGGGCTACAGCCCTTGAATTCACTACTGTATCGGCTATTATTTTTATATATTGTTAGCAAATCGGCTTTATTTCCTTACTAAATCTTCAAAATCCAACTTAATTATTCCCCAATCTTTGTCTTTATAACAGTTTGGTGTAAATTCGTGTTCAGCAACAGAAAAATCAACAACTTGAGTTAATAATTCATCCTTAGAACAACCATAAGGGTTTCTTTTTATATAAAAATTTAACATTTCTTCTAGGGAAAATCTTCCTAATAATTCGTGAATATCCCAAAAATCTTTTTTTCTACCACCTTGTCCGATTACTTCAAACTTCATTGCAGCTAACTCTTCAATACTAGAAAATCTAATATTTTGTTCAATAATACAAGGAAAAACAAATGGTTCTGTGTAAAACAAATCTAATTTTACTAAATCATTTTCATTATTACCTATGAGGTATGATTTTCCCATTCCTACAACTTCAACAGTAGGTAACTCTACAAAAGGAAAAGTTTTTAATAAAGCTTCTTCAAGTTGATTAAAATCAAGACTGCCATATTCAACGTCTGTAAATAAATCTATATCGATAGATTCTCTATGACCTAGCTGAAGACTTAATGATGTGCCTCCCACTAATCTAAAAGAATCAAATTCTTTCATTGACATTAATTGTTTAAGGAAACTCCAAAGTAAATCAGAAACAGTATTTAAATATAGTTTCACCTTAATTAGATTAAATTGTATTCCTCAATATTTTTTTTAAAAGAAGGCAAGCGACTTGTTTTTATTGATTGAATTTCATTTGCTATTATTGTCTTACCATAGAAAGAAATAATTTCATTAATTTCAATGTTATTTCCTCTTTCTAATATTCTTTTTATAATTGCTCTTTTATTTTTATCCCAATCAATTTTATCAAAAGATGTATCCCAAAAAATAACCTTCCTAATGTTATTAATATTTGGTGTGTTACTCAATTCTGATGTAGCTGCCTTTTTCACATCATAACTTGACTGTAATAGCATAAAGTAATCATCTTCCACATTAAATTGTTTTGATAGTTTTATAGAGAGTTTAGGATTTATATTCCTTCTTTTATTAAGAATTGCACTAATGGTTTGTTTATGTTCGCCAATAGAAACAGCTAAATCATTGCTTTTTAAGTTTTGAATTTTTAGCTCTCTTCTCAAAATAGCACCTGGATGAATTCCTTTTATTTTTGATAAATGCGGTAACATAATTACGATTTTATATTCAAAGATACTAAATTAATAGGAGGTAAACAAATTTGTTTACTGGAGATAGAGATAGCATTAGATAGATTCTCCCCGCTGCCGCTCGATTACTCGCAAGCTCGTGAGAGAAGTTTTATCGTGTGGTTTTATTTAGCAACAATAACATCATTTAATATTCCCTTTTCTCCACTATAATCTCTTGCACTACTATAAACATAATCCTCTGGTTTGTAAACCAAACCTTCTTCAACAGGGTTATTGTGAATACCCACCTGCCGGACGGGGACCTAGCAATTAATTATACACGGTGTTGTATTGCGTTATTTTAGTTTTTTCGGATTCTTTAAGCTTTTCTTTTCTTCACTTTTTAACCGTCGGTCAATTTTGCTAATATCTTCTTCTGGAGATAAATTCTCAGGCTTGATTCCTCGTGAA
>WTBR01000195.1 GCA_013138975.1 Bacteroidales bacterium | reverse complement strand
AATCCTTGTATTGCAATGGTAATGGTGCTAATTCTTCTCCTGAAAGTACTGCCTGAAATTCTTTCTCTAAGATTGTATGAGAGGTTCCATCACTTATTATATGATGCATATCAAGCATTAACAAGCTGTCTTCTCCTTTTATATCTACAATTGCTACTCGTAAAAAGGGTGCTTTTGATAAATCAAAGGGCTGTATGAATTTATTTCGTGTGTTTTCAAGTTCTGTGCGTTCTATACTTATTTCTTCAATCTTAAACTCAACATTTTTATTTATAAGCTGAACTGGCTCTTGATCAACTAAAATAATGCTTGTACGGAAACTTTCGTGTCGATTTATTAGTTGCTTGAATACTTCTTCTATTTTTGATTTTTCAAGCTCTTTTCCCAATGGAATTATATTGGGCATATTGTAGGCGGTTGATGTCAGATCAAACTGTTGCAACAAATATAATCGCTTTTGTGCCGATGATAATGGGTAATTTGATTGTTCCTGTGCTTTTGGTATAGATACAAATTCTTTCTTTGTACTTTTTGCAATTTGATTTGCCTGTTCTTTTATTGTTGGATGTAAAAATACTTCTCGTAATGGGAATTCAACGCCTATTTCTTTATGTATTTTACTTGTTAACACGGTAGCTTTGAGCGAATGACCTCCTATGGAGAAAAAATTAGTATTTACACTTATTTCTTCTTTATTTATATTTAATACTTCTGACCATATTTCTACTAACTTTTCTTCTATTTCATTGGATGGGGCTACGTAATCATCTCCTGCTTTTATCTCTGGTGATGGAAGTGCTTTTCGATCAACTTTTCCGTTAGAGTTTAAAAGTAACTCTGGCAATTCTACAAAATATGAAGGTATCATATAATCAGCTAATAAACCTGATAAGTAATCTCTTATACTTTCCTGATTAATTTCACCATCACAAACTATGTAGGCACACAAATACTTTTCTCCTTTATCTTCTCTATCTATTACAACACATTCCTTTATACTTCCATACTTTAATAAAACCTTCTCGATCTCTCCTAACTCTATTCTAAATCCCCTAATTTTTACCTGATTGTCTATTCTCCCTATAAAATCTATGTTCCCGTCGGGTAACATACAAACTAAATCTCCTGTTTTATATAGTATTTCTTCTTTAATATATGGATTCGAAACAAATTTACTTTCTGTAAGTTCTTGATTATCGAGATACCCACAAGACAAGCCATTACCTCCAATATAAAGTTCTCCGGATGATCCTTTTGGCACTAGTTTATTTGATTTATCTAATACATATAAGGTTGTATTACTTATTGGTTTTCCTATTGGGATAGTTTCTCTATTTTCATCTACCTCATTTATATAATAATAACTTGCAAAAACGGTAGTTTCAGTTGGACCATATACATGTATTATCTTATCCTTACCTAATTTTTTTAAGGCTTGATTTGCATGGTAAACAGATACTCTCTCTCCCCCAAATAGAATTTTCCTAATATTAGTTAAGCTTTCAAGACTGTAATCTACTAAAGCATTAAAAAGTGCTGTAGTTATAAAAAATATTGAAACATCTTTCTTTCTTATTGTTGCAGATAATTTATCCAAAGACAAAATATCATTTTTTTCAATCATTACTAATTTAGATCCGTTTAGTAATGCTCCATAAATATCAAATACAGAACCATCAAATGCATAATCAGACAATTGCAATATGGTATCCTCTGGAACTATTGAAATATAATTGGTATTTAATACAACTCTCGATACACTACTATGCTTTATTAAAGTTCCTTTTGGTTTGCCTGTTGAACCCGAAGTGTAAATAATATATGCTACATTCTCAGATGTATTAATATTTGGCAAGCGATCTATTGAATATTTACTCAATATATTCAAATCATGCTGTAACTTGTTTTTCGCTTTATGAATAATCCCTTTTTCTTGATTTTTATTAATCGATACCAAAACATCATATCTAAATCTGGTCAATTCATTTTCCAGGGTAAAAATTTTACGACTAGATTCAATTCTTTCTATTGATGTTTCCTCAGATTTTAAATCATCCCAAAATCCTCTTGATAAAAATAATTCTTCACTCCAATCTGTTTTGGTTTTATAATCTTTATTTATATTGGTTCGCTGAAACTCTTTAAAGCCTTTTAACAATTCGCCTTTAAGATCCTGATCCATAATATCTCCTAAAAACATTAATCCTTCGGGTTTCATCAAATCAATTGCCTTACAAATTACCTTCTTTAAATAATTATGCCCGTCAAAACATTGAATAACACTATTTATTATTATTAGGTCAAAATCTGTTTCTTCTATCTGGTCTATTTCATCGGCTGACAATCGTTTCTGAATGATATTGGCATGTCCTTCTGAGTTTATTCTTTCCTCATTCTTCCGCAATATGGTTTCTGACAGGTCGGTACCATAATACAAGGCTACTTTAGGTGCTAAGCGAAACATACTTATCCCTGAAGCACAACCTATTTCCAATATTCGAGTTTGAGAATTAATGAGTGGTTCTAATTTTTTTAGTACATTATTGCCATATTCATCCATCTCTTCCTGCGGTATGGCTTGTCCTGTATAACTGCTATTCCATCCTCCTCCTGTAACTTCATCTACAGACTCTTCACCTACATACTCCCAAAGCTTCCTGTCATTTAACTTACTTTGAGATTCCTGCTCTCCATAAATATTAGTGCTATCCATACATAAATATGCCCTAAGGGAAGAACACTCCCATTGGAATTTATTCATCTCTTTTACATATCGTTTCTCGCTAATTATTACCCGGGTAGATGTTTCATTTATCATAAACATGATACGTTCTTCGGGATATGTTACGGATAGCGGTAAATATCCACATCCCGCTTTCAAAATTCCCAGTATAGATATTATAAGCTTTGTTCCTCTATCCATATACATTCCGACACTCTCATTAACACTTACTTTACATTCGAAACGTAAATAATTTGCTATCTGATTGGATCTTTTGTCTAATTCTCTATACGTAATTTGTTCCTGATCAAAAACAAGGGCTATATTATCGGGAGCTTTATCAACTTGCTCTTCAAATAATTCATGTATGGTTTTATCTTTGGGATAATCTGATTGGGTATCGTTAAATTCGTATAAGAGTTGTTGTTTTTCTTCTTGTGATAATAGCTCTATCTCCTTTAGTTTAACTTTAGGGTTCTTTATAATTGAACTTACAATACTTTTAAAACATTTAATATATTTTTCGATCGTTTCTCGTTTAAATATATCAGTATAATATTCAATCGAAATATCAATTTTATTAACTTTTTCATAAACAAAAAATATCATATCAAATTTTGATGTCCCTCTATATAAATT
>WTBR01000071.1 GCA_013138975.1 Bacteroidales bacterium | reverse complement strand
AGCAAAACTTGTTTAATTTGTCATTAAATTACGAAAGGTTGAACTATTAACTGAAACCGCCACGTGCGAGAGCATGCGTGGTGGTGTGAGAGGACGGAGGAGTAATCCTCCTACCTACTCGATTATAAAATTAGATAAGCAGCGAAAGTATTTAATCTTCCCTATTTTGTATATTCCAAAGCTTGACTTCCATATTTTGAATATCAGTTTTATTTGACGGTGAGTATATTATTAAGGACTATGACAATTATCCTGATTTGAAGAATGAGATTGACATTCACTTTTTACCGAATCAGATATTAGAATGGTTAAGTATGCCTGAAATACCATCGAACGCTCTGAAGGTGTTTATAGAAGAACGAATTGATTTAATAATAGATGAATTAAAAGAAAATATTGAAGAATAAACATCGAAATAAATAACACTAAAGAACATCAAGTCCTTGAAAAAAAATAACATAAGGCTAATGCCTGAAATTAGACTGTCTAAAATATGTTCGGTACATTATATACTTCTTCCTCCAACGGCATTTTAAACATTTTATCTAACGAATATATGCGATAAAATTATCTATTTTTATAAGTTATAATAATGGATAAAAAATACTAGAAAATAATTAATGAATAGATATATACAAATCACATTGTTGATTTTTTCAATTTTGATATTTGATAATATTAAGGCGCAGAATTTAAAAGTGGATAGTCTCGAAAGACTATTAAAAATCTATAAAACAGAAGATACTCTTAAAGTAAATTTACTTTTTGAAATTGCAAAAGAGGAACTAAAGAAGGATAGAAATAAATCGTTTGAATATTCAACTCAGGCTCTGGAATTATCCAATAAAATAAAGTTTTCGAAGGGGAGGGCAAAAAGTTTAGGCTTAATTGGAAGATATTATGTTAATACTGATAATTCATTGGCACTTGATTATTTTAAACAGGCGCTAAACATAGCTGATTCTCTAAATTATAAAGATGGAGTAGTAAAATATCTGAATGGGTGTGGAATTGCATATAAAAAGCAGGGATATAATTTGCCGGCAATCGAATGTTTCCAAAAAGCATTAAAAATTTCAGAAGAGTCGAATAATAAATATGGAATTGCGAGGTGTTCTCAAAATATATCGATTATACAGAGTTCTAATGGAAATTATGAAAAATCAATTGAAGGGTACCAAAAAGCAATAAAAATATATGAAGAACTGGATAAACAAAAAGCAAAATCGATAAGCTTAAATAATCTTGGGTGTGTTTATGAATATCAGGGGAATTATACTCTTGCACTAGAATCTTATCAAAAAGCCTTGAAAATTAAAGAAGAGCTAAATGATAAATACGGAAGTTTAAGAGGCTATATAAATATTAGTAAGTTTTACGTATCTAAAGCTGATTACCAATCATCACTAGTGCTAATTAAAAAAGCCTTGAAAATAGCAGAAGAATTAGAGGATTGGCGAAATATTTCAAGTTGTTTAAAAGATATTGGATATATTCATCAGCAAAACAATAATAAGTCAGAGGCACTTGAATATTTCCAAAAAGCCTTGAAAATAGCAGAAGATTTTAAGAATGTATCACAAGTAATGAGCGTTTCGACTGCTATTGGTGATTTTTATATTGCCCACCAGGACTACCAAAAGGCATTTGAATATTATCAGAAAGCACTAAAAATAGCTGAAGAAATTAAACGAAAACGTTTTTTTTGTAAACTACTTCATAAAATTGGCAATGTATATTTAAATCAAAAAAGATATGCCGATGCATTAGCTTATTCAAAAAAGAGCCTGACCATTGCAAACGAATTGAAATTATTAAAACAACAAAAAGATATACACAATCAACTTTCGGAAATATATGCTATTACTAGCAATTTTAAAGATGCATACAAACATCATAAAATATACAAACAGCTAAATGATAGCATTTTTAACGAAAAAAACATAAAGAAAATGGCTGGACTTGAATTTAGCAATAAATTTGAAAAAGAAAAACAGGCCATTGAATTAGAACATCACAAGAAAGATGCAATTACCGAAGCCGAAATAAAACATCAGCGGATTATTATGATTTCGTTAATTGTGGCTTTTATATTCATGTTTTCAATTGCTATTTTTATGTATAAGGCATATAGATTCAAACACAGAACCAACAGCCTTCTTACGCAACAAAAGTTTGAAATAGAAAAGTTAAATCTTGAATATTTGAATGTAAATAAAGAGTTAAAGCAGTCAAATGAAGAACTTTATTTCACAAAAAATCTGGTAGAAAAAAATGAAGAAAAATTAAGATTATTGTTCAAAAATTCGAACGATATATTTGTTTTAGTAAATGAAAAAAAGGAACAATTTTTTATTAGCGATGTAGCATATAAACTAACAGGTTATCAAGTCGAAGAATTAACGACAGCTATAGAGAATGTTATTTATCCCGATGATATAGAAATTGTGCAACAACATTGGGATAGGGTGTTAGCCAATAAAAATCTGATAGCCACTGTTCAATACAGGCATAAACACAAGGAAAAAGAGTATGTTTGGTTCGAAGCTGTTGCACAAAATTTTCTTGAACATCCGGCAATAAATGCAATTGTTGCAAATGTGAGGGATATTACAGAGCGTAAAAATACCG
Organism: Bacteroidales bacterium; assembly: GCA_013138975.1. Classification (GTDB taxonomy): domain Bacteria; phylum Bacteroidota; class Bacteroidia; order Bacteroidales; family UBA12077; genus UBA12077. The sequence continues at coordinate 26,037 of WTBR01000071.1, read as the reverse complement.
AAGAAGCCCTGCGAATAAGTCAGGCTGACAAAAACAAACTTTTAAAACTGGAGAAAAACAGAATATCCGAGGAACTTAGTGTAAACCAAAAATCGCTGACAGCATCAAGCTTAAAAATAATTCAGAACTCCAAACGTGATGTAAATACGATTAAGCAGTTATTGGATGTTAAAAAAAATACGAATCCAGAAGGGAAAATAATAATAAGCAAACTCATTTCTGACTACAAGCTTTCATCGTTTAATTCTAACTGGATAGAATTTGAAATTTTATTTGAGAAAGTACATCACTCTTTTTACGAAAAAATAAATATCCAATTTCCAAATCTCACTGCAAATGAGAGAAAAATATGTGCTTTCTTAAAATTGAATATGAGTAGTAAAGACATTATGCAAATTACTTTTCAGTCGGAAGATGCACTTAAAAAAGCTCGTTTGCGCTTACGACAAAAACTGGATATTTGCAGAGAAACCAATTTGGTAGCTTTTTTACAGAATATTTAAATTCTTTTATTATCAATTTAGAAAATCGCCTTTCAAAATTATTTTCCAATTGTCCACTTTTTGTCTCACTACTTTTTCCTCATTTCTAAGTAAAATATGGTTAGAATTGTAGTGTAATGTAATAGAGATAATATTTAGATGTATGAAAAAGTCAGGTTAAAATCGAGTTGCGATATTATTCGCAAAAACATTTTTATTCTAATTGCACAGGAATTATTTTACACTTAACTCGTGTGCACCAATAGACCAAAACGTTCAATCACAAGAATCGCATACGTACCTACAACTGAAGCTAATATTTTTGTTAATCAGAAAAATAAATGGTTTTGATTTTATGCTAAGCCTATTCTACAATAATGATATTAACAAAGCGACTTTAATAAAATTGATGGATAGTTTAAAATTTTAATGAAAAATCAATGAAATATTAATTTGGCTTCATTCTTCTATTTATAGCATACATTAAAATTTAAGAAATCAAACGCCATTCCACCATGCGATAATTGTTGGAATAATTAAAAAGTACAAAAAATGAAATCGGTAAAAATTTTAATCGTAGTTGCCTTAGTGGCGATGTCGGTAATAGTTGCAAAAGCGCAGGGGGTAAGCAACATAAATGAAACCCCCTTTTTTAAGGCCAAATATAAAAAAGAACAGGTGTGGGATGTTCAGCGTTCACCAGCTTACCCTGTTGCAGGAAGGGATTGGACATTGTCGGGTCTAAAAGGCTCCTTAGATGCAAGTAGAGCTAAGGTAGATTGGGGAATAGACAGATATGTTATGTTTGTTGCAGAACTTGATAATTCCAATTCTACCAATTCATTGACTAATGATGTAAACAGTACAGGTCGAAAATATAATGTTTCGCTTAAACTATACGAAAGCAATGGCAAGTTTGTGAAACTTGTTTCGAAATGGGGTAAAATACATGGAATAGGTGCCAAAGGCTTTTTGTATGTAGTAGAAGGAAAATATGGAACATTTTTCTCAGTAGCCAAAGTGAATGCATCTACAGTAATCAAATATAAACCAAGCCTGGCTACAATAAGCAAATTGTCGGAATTAACAAAGGCTATGGATGTAACTGAGATTAAGGAAGACCCAATAGATTCGGACGAATTGAAAAGTATTTCAGAGTTTCCTTTTTTTAGCAAGAAATATACAAAGGAAAATGTGTGGGATGTTCGGCGTTCGCCTGCTTACCCTGTTGCAGGAAGGGATTGGACAATATCGGGTTTAAAAGGCTCCTTAGATGCAAATAGAGCTAAGGTAAATTGGGGAGTAGGCAGATATGTTATGTTTGTTGTAGAACTTGATAATTCCAATTCTACCAATTCAGTGACTAATGATATAAACAGAACAGGTCGAAAATATAATGTTTCGCTTAAACTATACGAAAGGGATGGCAGGTTTGTGAAAGTTGTGTCGAAATGGGGTAGAATATTTGGAATAGGTGCCAAAGGTTTTTTGTATGAAGTAGAAGGAAAATATGGAACGTTTTTTTCATTAGCCAAAGTGAATGCATCTGCAGTAATCAAATATAAACCAACTCTGACTACAATAAGCAAATTGTCGGAATTAAAAGGTATGGATGTAACTGAGCTTAAGGAAGACCCGGGAAATTCGGACGAATTGAAAAGTATTTCAGAGTTTCCTTTTTTTAGCAAGAAATATACAAAGGAAAATGTGTGGGATGTTCGGCGTTCGCCCGCTTACCCTGTTGCAGGAAGGGATTGGACAATATCGGGCCTAAAAGGCTCCTTAGATGCAAATAGAGCTATGGTAAATTGGGGAGCAGGCAGATATGTTATGTTTGTTGCAGAACTTGATAATTCCAATTCTACCAATTCAGTGACTAATGATATAAACAGAACAGGCCGAAAATATAATGTTTCGCTTAAACTATACGAAAGCAATGGCAGGTTTGTGAAAGTTGTGTCGAAATGGGGTAAAATATTTGGAATAGGTGCCAAAGGTTTTTTGTATGAAGTAGAAGGAAAATATGGAACGTTTTTTTCATTAGCCAAAGTGAATGCATCTACAGTAATCAAATATAAACCAACTCTGACTACAATAAGCAAATTGTCGGAATTAAAAGCTATGGATGTAACTGAGCTTAAGGAAGACCCAATAGATTCGGACTTATTGAAAAGTATTTCAAATGTTCCTTTCTTTAGCACTAAATATATAAAGGAAAATGTGTGGGATGTTAAGCGTTCACCCGCTTACCCTGTTGCAGGACGGGACTGGACAATATCGGGTCTAAAAAGCTCATTAGACGCAAGTGGAGCTACCATAGACTGGGGAGTAGGCAGATATGTTATGTTTGTTGTAGAAGTGGATAATACAAATGATGTAAGTTCACTAAATGATGATATAAATAACCATGGGTCAAAATTTAATATTTCGCTCAAACTATTCGAAAGAAATGGCAGGTTGGTGAAAGTGGTTTCAAAAAGGGGTAAAATACATGGAATAGGTGCCAAAGGCTTTATGTATGAAGTAGAAGGAAGATATGGAACATTTTTCTCATTAGCCAAAGTGAATGCATATTCAGTAATCAAATATAAACCAACTCTGGCTGCAATAAGCAAATTGTCGCAATTAACAAAGTTTATAAATATAACTGAGGAGAAGGAAGAACCAAAAGATACGGACGATTTGAAAAATATTTCAAGTGCTCCTTTTTTTAACTATAAATATACAAAGGAAAATGTGTGGAATGTTATCCCTTCGCCCACTATCCCGATTGTAGGACAGGACTGGATATTATGGGGTCTAAAAGGCTCTTTGGACTCAGCAGGAGGTACCATAGATTGGGGAGTAGACAGATATGTTATGCTTGTTCCAGAACTTGATAATACAAAGGGTATAAATTCAATAAATGATGATATAAATAACAAGGGGACAAAACTTAATATTTCGCTCAAGCTATACGAAAGCAATGGCACATTTGTGAAACTTGTGTCGAAATGGGGTGAAATATATGGAATGGGTGCCGAAGGCTTTATGTATAAAGTAGAAGGAAAATATCAAACATTTTTCTCAGTAGCCAAAATGAGGTCATTTAAAGATTACAACTTTAAACCAAGCCTTGCAGTGATAAGCAAAGTGTCGGAAATAATAAATTGTTCTGAATTAACAAGAAGCCTGGAAAACGGGACTTGTACATTCGAATCTTTAGACGTTTTTGTAAAGCTATATAACGAAGAAATGATAGGAGAATGGAGAGAAAAGGATTACAATAAAGAGCGCCTTCTTTCTGTAGAATTTACCAAAGATTCTGTAATCTTTTCTTATATAAATCAGTATACCGGCAAAATTGATTACAGCTTGGGAAAAGTTGAGATGACCTGTAAAATACGCACGGAGCGTGATTCTAAGCGTGATTTTCCTTTGGATTTTACGTATAAGAGCCAAAAAGGAGAGATTTCGAAGCTCACATTTAATATATTTCCTTTAGCAAGAGACAGAATGTTATTCTTGTTTTCTAAACCTAAAACACCTATCTCCGATGAAATCAATTCTAACAACTATCCGCAATTAAGTAACGGCAGTCCAGCTGAAATAATGTTAAATAAATATTTTCCTCCAAAGTACAAAGTCGGTGACCGAGGCCCGGCAGGTGGCTGGATTTTCTACGATAAAGGTGATTATTCTGATGGTTGGAGGTATCTTGAAGCAGCACCTGAGGATTTGGGTAAGTTTGCAATGGGAGAGAGAATGTGTATTCCAATTAACGGTGCTACGGGAACAGCATTAGGGACAGGTAAGAGCAATACTGAAGCCATAACAAATATTTTAAGGTGGGATAGTTATTTAATTACTGCTACCACGGCAGTTAATAAATACAAATGCGGAGGTAAAAGTGGTTGGTATATACCATCAATAGATGAACTGGATTTGTTGAAAGTAAATTTGTTTGACAAAGGAATTGGCAATTTCCGAAATAAGGAATCATACTGGAGTTCATCTTTTGTTAAAGAAAGGACTAACAGGGTGTTGGCGCGCCGTTTCGAAAAATCAAACGATCATCACATGGTAAAAACTGTGATATCGAATGCATATCTGCGTCCTATCCGTGCATTTACAGAATCAACTGATTGGTAAAATTTTAAACGAAGAATTAAAATTAAGAACTTAATAGCCCACCGTCTGCAAGACGGTGGGTTTAAGTTTGGTATTTTACTAGATTTGATCATAAAAATGAAGCGATTTACATGTGTTTTTCGCTTTTTTTATGGCTTTATAACAAAAGTATATTTTCTATTGCTTGCGGTTTGAAATCGTATTTTTCAAGATTGGTTTGCTTGTAAGGATAAATAAAAAATTAACATTCCCACGCGTTTTGCAGCCTAACTGCTACAGAAGTGATTTCCCAACTGCACATTTAAATACATTTGTTCTGCTGCGTTACATAAAAAAGTTTAAATTAATCTCTATTACACTAGTGTCAAGTCAAGGATGCTTTTTCAGTTGAAAACCTAACAGGTCTAAATGAGATATTCATATTCGCCTAGCCGCTTGAAGCGGCTTGGCGAATTCAAACTCTGTCAGGTCGACCCGAAACTAGAAGCTTGACTTGACACTAGTGAGTTTTTATTACGACCAAGTATATATCTTACTATTCTAATAAATCTAAAAGAGTTTCTATTGAATCTGCTTTATGTTCAGTGTTATGATTATTTAAGGTATAGTTTCCCGAATTTTTTATTTCAATATTTATTGGAAGATTGGGATCATTACTTTCATAGTATCCTTTTCGATTTAAAGCTTTCGAAATCCATTGAGCTTCAATTCCATTACCATTTATATGAACTGGCTTTTGAATTTTTCCTGATACCTCAAATGAACCGGATTGTAAATTGAATTTCAGTTTGTTATTATCAAAGAAATAAGCAAATTGACCTTTTAAAATTAAATCTTCAGGTATGCCACAAACAAATGGTTTATCCTTACCTAACAACCAAATTTTATCGGCGAATTTTATGGCTAAATCCAAATCGTGAGTCGATAATAGAATAGTCTTATTATAATCGTGGGCTAAGTTAACAAGCATTTGAAATACTTCATATCTACCCGGCAAATCAAGAAAAGCTGTTGGTTCATCTAAAATAATAAGAGATGTTTGTTGAGCAAGAACACGTGCAATCATTACCCTTTGTTGCTCGCCATCGCTAAGCTCATTAATAAGTTTATGTTTAAATTTTATAAGACCTGTATCTTGCAATACTTTCAGCACAATTTTATAATCCGTTTTAGTTAAACGAGCAAAAAAGCCGGTATATGGATATCGTCCCAGAGAAACCAAATCAATTACACGCATTCCACTAAAATTTCGCTCAGTAAGCACCAAACCAATTTGTTGTGATAAATTTTTAATGGAATATTCAGAAACCGATTTATTATGCAGGAATATATTTCCACTAAGTTGTTTTTGTACTCCTGATAAAGATCTTAGTAAAGTTGATTTTCCTGCTCCATTTGGCCCAAGCAAACAAACTAACTCGCCTTGGTTTACACTTAAACTAATGTTTTTGTGCAATATATTGGTAGTTTTTTTATCAACATATCCAATACTTAAGTTATGTGTTTTTAATATCGTTGTCATAACAAATTTCTCTTTTTCAGGATAATATATATAACTACCGGCGCACCGAAAATAGATGTTACAGCATTAATTGGAAGAGTATAATCTGTCCAAGGCATTCGGGCAAGTAAATTACAGAGTAATGCAAGCATTGCTCCGGTTAACATGGTATGTGGAATTAATACTTTATGATCGGTAGAATGACTCAGCAAACGACTGATGTGTGGTACTGCTAATCCTAAAAAGGCTATAGGCCCACAAAATGCAGTAATTACTGATGCTAGAATACTTGTAATAAAGATGATAAAGAAACGTGAAGTTTTTACGTTTAATCCTAGATTCTGAGCATAACGTTCGCCCAAATTCAACATATTTAAAGATTTAACTGCAAATAAAGAAAGTAACAGTCCGCTCAAAATAATAGGAATAAATAAACGCATATCTAGCCAACTTGTATTTGAAAAACTACCCAATCCCCACATTACAAAAGCATGTATATTTTCCTGCATACTATAATACTTTAGTACACTCACAAGCGATGATGTTATATACCCAACCATTAAACCAATAATTAGCAACATAGCATTGTTTTTTACTTTGGCTGCCATAAATAGAATAACTAACATTATTAAGAATGCACCAAGGAAAGCCGCTAACAAGCTAGATAAATGCATCATATTTCCATGACTACTTATTTGATAAGTTCCAGTAAAAAACAAAGTAACTAAGGCTACTCCTAAACTTGCACCTGAATTAATTCCCAAGACGGATGGCCCCGCCAATGGATTTTTAAACATTGTTTGTAAGATAAGACCACTCACTGCCAGAGCTGAGCCTGCTAAACAAGCAGTTATCGTTTGTGGAATCCTTGATTTTATTATAATATTTGTATAAATGATATTATTACTTTCTCCCGTAATCAGTTTCCATATTTCTCTTATTGGAATATGAACCGATCCAAATGAAATATTCAAAATCATAAATATCAATATTGCACCGGGCAGTATAAATAGTAAAATGTATTTATTACGATATAAGTGAATATTGTTTCTCATTATTTTAATAATTTAAAGTATTTAGGCTTATAATCAGGTAGAATGTCGGGATGAGCCACTTTAACGAAATCTGAAAGAACCAAATGAGGTTCTAAAATTCCATTTTCGAAATATGGTGTTTCTTTTGAATTACAGATTATTATCTGCTTATTTTTAAAAGCATCAAAATCGGCATAAGATGAAAAATCTTTTTTAATGTGCGAGTACCTTATTTCAGCTTCATTATATTCTATAAATGACCAATAATCGGCATGTGCAGCTTTTTCATAAACAGACTCGAATTCATACGGTACAGAACCATAAAAATCCAAATCTTTCCATATATAATCGAAACCGGCATCTTTTAAATAGTTAGCCATATAACTATTATTACCCACAACATGCCATACCTGACTGAATTTTCTTCCCGTAAAAATACTTGGTTTGGAATCAACATCTTCTACTTTGTTTTTTACTTCCAGATATTGCTTTTCAATTTCATTAAAAATTTGATTCGCATCATTTTCCATTTCGAAAAAGTATGCCACAAATTTTATCCATTCGGCACGTCCAAGAGGAGTTGCTTCCATGTAACTTCCGTTTACTGCCAAAGGAATTCCTGCACTTTCTATATGTTGATACTTATTGTCGCGAAAAGGCGAAACCATTAAAATATCGGGATCAATTGCAATTAATTTTTCAGAATCAGGATTCTCGGGTTCTCCAAATTGTATAATTTCACCTTTTTCAATTCTATCTCTAATTGTAGAGTCCTTAACATATTCTATACGCGACATTCCTGTTAGTTTATTCGTAACACCCAACTTTTTAATAAAAGCCAATTGTGTTGTAAACAAACATGCTATCGAATTAATAGGAGTTTCAATAATTACACTTTCAGGAACCCTTGGGATATTTTTCATTCCTTTCGGAATAAGCAAATAACGATACATTATTCTTGTAGTATCCCAAGGATTAATAAGTTCAAGAATCTTATAATTATCATAATATTCTATATGAAAACCTTTTGCGTATTTAGGATATGATGTTGAAATGATTTTACTTGATTCATTATTCTGACTGGTTTCAACATGTTTTGGTTTGCATGAAAAAACGAATAAAATCAATAAAAAGAGTGCAATAGTTATATTATATTTTTTCATTTTTTATGATGTTTTCAATTTTAATTATTCGTTGATTAACATTAACAAATGGCATTTTATAAATCTTAAAACCTAAACTTTGATATGTTTCGAGCAAATGTTTTTCCAATATTAAAGCTTCATTAAAGCTTTCAGCTCGTTGTGGATCGTTTACAAAAATCTCTGACCAAACAGGACAAAAGAATACATGCACTTCGTAACAATCTAATTTTTTGAAATAGAAAGTACTTATTTCTAAATTTCTTCTCTTCAAATAAGCAATAATATCAGGGATTCCACGGTCAAAAAAGTTTATACCCTTTTGTGCATTTTCACAATCAGTTAACATTTTATTGTAACATTCTTCAGCAAAATCTTTCAAATTTCTCCAAGGAAGTAAATCACCGCCTAATTCTTGTTGTTTCTTAATAATCTCCCTTGAAACTTCTGAAAAACAAGCATATCCTTTCTTCATCAATTCATTTAATACCGACGATTTACCTGTTCCAGGTGCTCCTGTAATGATATACCGTTTTATATTATTAGCCATTTAATAATACTTATTGTTACAACTGAAATAAAGCAAACAAGATGATTTATAATTATGGTTTGCTTTAAATCTTTAAGCGTAATATCTCGTTTATTAAAACCCATTACAGGCTTTTCGGAAATATAATCACCATAGTGCATGTTTCCACCAAACTGACAGTCAAGAGCACCAGCCAATGCTGCTTCCGGATATCCTGCATTTGGACTACTATGAGCATCCCCAAACTTTAAAATGAATTTAAATGACCGTAGATTGCCACTTAATACCGCAATGAATAAGGCTGTGATTCGGGCAGGAATATAATTGACTATATCATCTATTTTGGCAGCAAACCATCCAAATTGCTTATATCTGTCTGTTTTGTAACCAATCATAGAATCAAGAGTATTTATCATTTTATACGCCATCATAGCTGGTACACCACCAATAGCAAAATAGAATAAAGGGGCAACTACTCCATCGCTCAGGTTTTCCGATAAAGTCTCTAAAACGGCTATTTTAATTTGATTTTCATCGAGATTATCAGTATTACGACCAACAATTCGTCTTAGCTGTTTTCTTCCTGCTTTTAATCCGCCATCGTAGAGCGCTTTAAATACCATTTTCCCTTCCAAAATAAGCGTTTTATTAGCTAAGCCATAAAAGACAAAAAGTATTGATATTAAGATAAATACCAAATAATTCACGATTTTGATATAATGAAAGACAAAGAAGAAAAAGAAAAAACAGATCACGATTAATAAAAATGAAATAATAGCTCCTTTTAGTTTTTTGTTATAACCTTTGTTTGCTTTTCGTTCTGCAAATGAAATGGTCTTTCCAAACCAAACTATTGGGTGTGGCAAGCAAACCGGATCACCTAAAAGTAAATCGAGTATATAAGCAAGTGGTAAAATAATTAGTATTACTCTCTCATCCATTGCTTTAAGACTTTAATTAATAGTTGATTTTTAGTCTGATTTTGTGTACAAATACGAATATAATGATTGTCTAAGCCTTGGAAATTTGAAGCATTTCGCACAAGAATTCCATATTTCTCCAGCAAGTAATCAAAAACTTTTTTAGATGTGTGTTTTGTTTTTATAAGGAAAAAGGATGTGTTAGATGTAAAAACTTTAATTCCATTTATTTTAGAAAGTTCATTTTGTAAGCTACGACTCAACAGAAGCAATTCCAATAAATCAAAATTATCATCATTTTGTTGGAGTGTATACTTTACCGCACTCAAAGCCAGTGTATTATTTGACCATGGCATTTTAACTGCCAACAATTTTGTAATAATAGAATCATGTGCAGCAATATATCCTAGTCTTAATCCCGGGATTGCATATTTTTTAGTTAATGATTTAACTACAATAAGATTTTCTTGTTCCGAAACATGATTGATAACTGAAATATCTTGTGATACAAAGTCGGCATAAGCTTCATCGATAATAAATATTGTTTCAGGATATTTTTTACATAATGATAAAATATAATTAGGTTCAATAATTTTTCCATCGGGATTATTAGGGTTGCATAACCAGACTAACTTCGTTTCAATACTTAGCTTATTACTTAATATAGTATTTGTTAAATAATGAATTCTATGATCATGTACATTACAAGCATCTGCATATTCCGAAAAGCTTGGAACAAATATGGTAGAACTACATTTTTTATATAACAAGGCCAACATATAAAAAGCTTCAGTTGCACCATTGCTTATTAAAATATTTGATGAATTTATATTATGTTTCTCGGCCAGTAAGGCATTAGAACTTTCACCTACAACTTCCGGATAATTGCCTATGTGCTGAATGGATTTTGATAAATGGTTTAATAAGCCTTTAGAGGGGCCTTTAAAATAAACATTAGAACTAAAATCTGCTTTTATTTCTGTGTTGAATAAATATCCGTTATCTCCGTGTCCTCTAAGCATTTTCTGTACTTATATGTTCGTAAATCAAATCCATATTGGCGTTATTTCGCACATGATCTGCCAAAGCATTATATTGTTTTTCTTTGAACGTAAGAGGATCAAAATCTTTGAAATTATTTTTACCGGAAAATGGTTTTAATAGTTGATTATTTATAACAGGATTATCAAAGATTCCATGAATATAAGTCCCCCAGCATGTTTCATCCGCAAAGCAACCATCACTTGATCCATCCGTTTTTATATTTACCGCTTTTCCATTTTTATCTAAAAATTTTGTTTCTCCCATATGAATCTCATAACCTCTATTAAGTGTTTCTATATTATGGTGTTTGAACTCACATTGAATAGTCGTTTTTTCTTTGGTAATTGTGGTTTCTACAGGAAGCAAATCCAATCCGGGAACATTTTCCACATTACTTTCCATATGATATGGATCGTGTATACTTTTTCCTAACATTTGATATCCACCACAAATACCAATTACCGTTTTGCCTGCGTCCTTTTGTAGTTTTATTTTCTGTGCAAATCCCCTTTTTCGCAAATCAAGCAAATCATCAATGGTATTTTTTGAGCCAGGTAGAATAATTATATCAGCATCATCTAAATCATTAGGATTAGTTGCATAATATAAATGACAACGTTCATCTTTTTCAAGAATATTAAAATCGGTAAAATTGGACATATGCCGAAGTAATACTACTGCAATATTTATTTTGCTATGATTTGCCGATGTTTGCTTTTTATCTAACACTACCGAATCTTCATCATCAATCTGAATATGATTATAGTAAGGCACGATAGCCACAACAGGTATTCCAGTAAGATCTTCTAACTTTTTTGCTCCATCTTCGAAAAGAGAAATATCACCCCTAAATTTATTGATGATAATTCCTTTTACAAGTTTGCGTTCATTCTCTGGCAGCAACATTATAGTACCATAAACACTACCAAACACTCCGCCACGATCGATATCTGCAATTAAATAAACCGCAGCATTAGCATACATGGCAATACGCATATTAGTAATATCCCTATCTTTCAGGTTAATTTCGGAGATACTTCCGGCACCTTCCATTACAATTGGATTATATTCCTTTTCCAATTCATTAAAAGCCTTACATACAATTGGGAATAAATCGGCACGTTTATTTTTATCGAAATATTCTTTTGCAGATTGGTTTCCTGATACCTTACCATTAATTATAACTTGAGAGTTTGTGTAGTTATTTGGTTTTAGTAAAACCGGATTCATATTTGTTTGACAAGGAATCCCACAAGCTTCAGCCTGCACTGCCTGAGCTCTTCCGATTTCAAGTCCATCAGGAGTGGCATAACTATTTAAGGACATATTCTGCGCCTTGTAAGGAGCAGGGCGATATCCATCCTGTAAGAAAATTCTACAAAAAGCAGCATTAATCACTGATTTTCCTACATCGGAACCTGTTCCAACAAACATAATAGCTTTTAGCTTTTTCATTTGGTATTAAATAAAATGTTATAAATAGAATTATGCCCCCAGTATATGTGCATATATGAAGCGTAACAATTGTTTTTTTTGTAGAGAGAAACATTTACAGGATTATCCTTTGCACTTACAATTCTACCGCATGTTTCAGTGTCCTTATCAATTAAAATCTCTGAATAATGAAATTCGTGTCCTTTTACAATTACATTGCCTAATTCCAGTTTGCGATAACCCAAATGCAATTTCTTGTGCTTCATACTGGTATCAAAATCAAAAATACCAGCCATTGAAAAAGCATTCCCTGCATCATCTATGATTTGTTTGCCTAAATACATCATACCGCCACATTCAGCTAGCATTTTCCCTCCTGAACGTATGTACTTTTGAATAGATTCTATCATAGAATGATTCTTAGATAATTTTTCCAAATGCTTTTCAGGGTAACCTCCCGATAGATATACAAAATCGGCATTTGGCAGGCAATTATCATGTAAAGGGCTGAAATACTCAATCTCTCCTAAGGCTGAAAGGCCTTGCAAATTTTCATAATAAGTAAATGTAAATGCTTCGTCTTTCGATACAGCAATTTTCAAGCTTCCCTTATCTTTCGAGATAGTTTCTGCCTTTATTTGCTCTGCTAAGTTTAAGCTACTTGATTGAAGTAATAAATCAAGATTAAGCGTTTTTGATATTTGATTGGCTATCTTATTTACTGTTGTTTTAATATCGTCCTGTTCATCGAAGTTTAAACCCAGATAACGTTCAGGTAAATGAAACTCTTTATTATTTGGCAAATAACCTAAAACAGGAATTTCTATATCATCAGCGGCCTCTTTTAAATACTGATAATGTCCTTCAGAACCCACTCTATTGAAAATTACACCAGCTAGTTTTATCTCAGGATCAAAATGTTTAAATCCATAAAGAATAGGAGCTATGGAGTAGGCGCTTGCTTTGGCATCTACAATTAATACAACAGGCAGATTAAGCGATTTTGCAATGCTGGCGGTACTTCCTTCAGCCCTATTAAAACCATCAAAAAGCCCCATTACACCTTCTACAACCGAAATATCTGATTGTTTGGAATATTTATAAAACAATTCTCTTAATTGATCAGCAGAATTAAAAAACAAATCAAGATTTATTCCCGGTTTCCCGGTTATTGAGCTGTGTAACAAAGTATCAATATAGTCGGGTCCACATTTAAAAGATTGTACATTCAATGCCCTATTCTGCAAAGCCTGTAATAAACCTAAACTTAAAGAAGTTTTCCCCGACCCACTGCTTGGTGCTGCTATAACAAATGCTGACGACATTTTATTTCTTTAGTTTTTTAAATTTTTCCAGATTTACTTCGCTTATTTTGGCTTCATGTAATGCAAAAACAAAAAAGTAATCAGATAATCGATTTACATATTCCAGTATTGACGGACTAACTGCATCTTGCTTGTTCAGTGATACAATTCTTCTTTCGGCTCTTCGGGTAAGTGTTCTTACGAACTGTGCTTGTGCTGATATTGCATTACCTCCGGGCAAAACAAAAAAGCTGGCATCATCACCTAATTCCGAAAGCATCTTTTCAGTATTATTTTCGAGTTGGGTAAGTCCTTGCAATGGAAATTCGGTTTTATCTACCTTAGAACAATCCGATGGTGTGGCAATTAATGACATAATAGCCATAATATCTTTTTGTATTTCGATAATTAAAGTGTAGCGTTCATCATTTTCTTTAATATGAGATCGGAGAATACCAATAGCGGAATTTAATTCATCCATTGTTCCATTGGCTTCTATACGAACATTATCTTTATCTACTCTTTCTCCACCAAAAATTGATGTCTGTCCTTTGTCTCCTGTTTTAGTTGTGATTTTCATGATATTTTATTTATGTGTAAGATTTAAAACCAAAGCATTTAATACTGCTGAACAAATAGCACTTCCACCTTTATTTCCTTTGTTGCTTATAATAGGCACACGATCTGAATAAGTTAACAATTGCTCCTTTGATTCTGCTGCACCAACAAAACCAACAGGGAAAGCCACAATTAAAGCCGGATTAATCTCGCCTGAATCGATCATCTCCATTACTCTATATAAAAATGTTGGAGCATTGCCACACATAACAATAGCCTTATTCATTAATGGTTTTAAGTAATCTGCAGCAGCTATTGCCCGTGTTATATTTTTCTCTAATGCTATTTTTTCTACTTCGGGTAAACTTATAGCCGTGTGTATATCACAATTAAATGCTTGCAAATTTTTTCGATTTATTCCTGTTGCAACCATTTGTACATCCGTAATAATATTGCAACTATTCCGAATAGCATTCATTCCACTCAAAACTGCATCTTCGTTTAAATAGCACATTTGTGCAAATTCAATATCACCAGTCGTATGGATAATTCTTTTTATAACAGGTTTTACTTGTTTCGAAAATGCTGATAAATCAACCAAGTCTTCAATAATCCGGAAGCTTTTATGAGCAATTTCTATTGGGTTTGTTTCTATTTGTGTTTTCATAATTAATCAATCCTTATGTGTGTAGTATCATGAACTTTAGCTTCGTCAAATGATGTCATACGGTTTAGCATAGCAACAGCGCCTTGCAATATGGAGTAAGCCATTGCTGCACCTGTACCTTCACCCAAACGTAAACCTAAATTGAGTATTGGGCGAGCTTTTAAATAGTCAAGCATTAAGCTGTGACCTCCTTCATCAGATTTATGTGCAAAAAACATAAATGCTCTTACATTCGGGTTTATAGAATAAGCAACTAAAGCAGCCGACGTTGTAATAAAACCATCAACCAGAATGATCATTTTACGACTCGCGGCTTCTAACATTCCTCCGGCAATACATGCGATTTCAAGACCCCCGAATCGAGAAAGGTTTTCAATTGGATTGTCAGAAATTCCATGTTTTAGGATAGCTGATCTTAGAATATTAGTTTTATGCTTAATTCCATTTTTATCAAGGCCCGAACCAGCACCTACGCATATTTCAATGGGGATATCACATATAATCGACATGAGTGCAGATGCAGGAGATGTATTACCAATGCCCATTTCACCAAATCCAACAAGATTAGAACCATTAACATTTATATCAGCAACTATTTTTCTTCCATTATTAATAGACTCATTACATTCATCCATAGTCATAGCAGGCTCATTTAAAAAGTTGCGACTGCCTTTTCTTACTTTCGATTTTATTAAATTAGGATGATCAGGAAAATCGTGATTAACACCAGCATCAACAACTTTTAGCTGCATTCCATAAACTTCGCAAAATAGCCCAATACCACCTCCACCTTCTAAAAAGTTTAATACCTGCTGCCAAGTTATTTCAACAGGACATGGACTAACTCTTTCTTCACATATATTATGATCTGATGCTATGGTAAGCATAACAGGATTTTTTAATTCAGGCACCAGAGTAGACTGAATCATTCCAATTTGCACTGCTAATTCCTCCAAATAGCCTAAAGAACCGACTGGTTTTGTTTTATGATCAATTTTATATTGCAAAGCTTCTTTTAAATACTCATTGAGCTTATCAACCCGTATACTTTCCATAACAGTTTTATTTAAAATGTAAATGTATATCTGATATGAATTGATCGGCCCGGCATATTATAGCCACGCTTTTCATAATAGTTTTCATCTGTCAGGTTATTTGCAAAAACCGATACATCATGAAATTTTAAAAACGTAATACCCAGATAGGCGTCCATTACCATATATTTTGCATACTCGACTTCTACATACTCATTATAGTATCCCCAATTTCTGTTGTAGCGATTGCCTTTATATCTTCCGGTTAACCCACAGCGCAACCATTTTTTATTATTGAATTCAAGCCCGAATCGTAAATTATTATCAGCAACATTATGAATATTTCTTTCTATCTCACCAATAGAATATTCATCTACAATTTCTTTTGCAGAAATAATTTTATCCCAGTTAATAAATAAATTTAAACTGTATTTAAAATCAGCTAAAGCACCAAAGTCATATGATGCCATTATTTCTAATCCATGAATAAGACTCTCGTCTGCATTTAAATAAGATGTAATTGCATCAATAGTATCGCCTTGTGCTGTAAGATTAATCTCAGTTAAGGTTTTAACATCGGCAATGCTATTATTTTTAAATTTTGTATTAAAATAGGCAATGTCAAATTTTGCTCCAGGTAAAATATGATCGAAAGCAATACCAAAATCCCAGGTTAAGCTTTCCATGTTTTCTAAATCTGGATTTCCTTGTGTCACACTTACATGTCCCTCAGATGTTTCCTTTTCTGAATATGCTGCTATATGATATACATTAGCAGGAGCAAAGCCTCTACCAATGGTCGTATGTGCAGATATTTTCTTTGTAAAATGATATTGTAAACCTAAGCTTGGACTAAAGAAGTTATTACTCTCTTTGATTGCTTTGTTATCTATCAACTCTGTTTCGAAGATATTGTATTTAATATTGTCATAACGCAGTCCAATAGTTGAATTTAGTTTGTCATCGAAAAAAGTAAATTGACCCTGCGTATAAATACCCAGAGTAGCCATAGCATAATCAGGATTATAAGGAGCTCGTTTACTCTCATCATCCTTATATCTCATACTTTCATGATTTGCATCATTATAATCTAAGCCAAGCGTAATAGAATGATCCTTTATTTTATGAACGTCAGAGATTTGAAATCCTTGCCATATATACTCTTCTTCGAAAGATTTATACGGTTCTATAGCTTGTGGATCTGAGTAACCTTCGTACAAAGTAAAAGTGCTTGATTGTTCTGAGCCATAATAGGCTTGAACATTTAATCGGTTATTCTTGGTAATATTCCCTAAAACTGAAATTTCTGCAGAATATCGCGACATATCTTTTAATCCGGGACGAGCATCACCATATTTAATATCGCCGGGGTTTTCTACATCCTTAGCTGTAGTATTATCAAATTTAATTTGAGTATTCCAATTATCGGTAATTTGATAAGCCAAACGGATATTCGCATTGTATTTTGTATAAGTAGTATTCTTTCTGGTTTCTCCATCTCCACGAGTATCATCATCTACCGAAGTAGAATCGTTATTCTTATACCAGTTATTTACTTCTTCGCCGCCAAGCATACTGCGAAACACATTACCATTTCCCAGTTTGTAATCAGTAGCTCTTTGTTTACGGTTTACACCAATATCAAAATTAAATTTCTTACTGATTTTTCCTCCAACTGCTAAGTTAAAATCCGATTGATCAAATGAGCCATAAGCAATTGAAGCATTACCTTGAATCTTATCTTGCGATTGCTTTGTGATAATATTTACAACTCCACCCATAGCTTGTGGTCCATAAAGAGCCGAAGCAGGGCCACGCAGTATTTCTATTCGTTCTACATTACGAATATCAAGCATTGAAAGATTTGTGGCAGCAGCAGGTCTTCCATCAATTAAAGTCAGAATCTTTTTGTTAATACCATTATACTCTGGTCTAAATCCACGAATTCCAATTCCCGATAATAATCCTGGGTATTCAATAATATCAATACCTGATATCGATTTTAAGAAATTACTTAAATTCCCTTCAGTAGAATTCTGAATTTTATCTTTTGTGATAATTTCTACCTTTTGTGGCAGTTTGTTAATTGATGTAGGGGTTTTTGTTCCTGTAATTACCACTTCTTCTATTTTTACTGTATCAGTAATTAAGAATGGTTTTCCACTTGTTTGAGCATTTAAATTTGTCAAACCAAATACAGCCATTAAGGCTGCAATACAAATAGTTTTTTTCATTTTTTTTAATTTAAATATTAACTAATTAATTTCTTAAATAGTCAAAACTTAAACGGAAAACAGAAAGGGATTTTTTGGAAATATCCTTCTGCTTTTCTCCCGAAAGCATTGATTATTCTTATCGTTCTGGCAGGTTTTCTGACTTGCTCTACTTTAGACGCCTTCCCATCCATATGGACAGTGGCTCTGGTGTGTCTAAAGCTATAAAGAGCTTACAGCAGCGGGGACTGTTTCGGATTCTCACCGAATTCCCTTTTAAAGAAATAAATTTGAGAATTTATTTCTCACCAAAATCGAGACAAAACTATTAAAAGTTTTTAGATTATTTTTTAGAACTTAATAAAATGTTTAAAATAATATATAAAGGTTTTGTACAATAGCTAATTAGGGTTTAATTATTTTTTACTAATGCTTATTTTGCAAAACAATATATTTTCAGAACATCATTATTTTTTGATTAATTTTCAAAAACATATACGAAACTTCATTTTAGAATTTTAAGTTTTAAGACTTATAAAAGGTTTGTCTCGTCCTGAAATAAGTGACACTAAAAAGTTGACTTATGAATAATATAAAGAATTATCAAGGAAAGAAGCGTTCTCAAAAGAACTACACATTAGCCTTTAAATTGTAAATTTCGGGTAGCAAGGATTATATAAACCAAAAACCTATTTGTTTGAAAGTGTAGATGGAGGTAAATATGGAACAACCACTATTCGTAAAATTATTACTAAATCTGCTAGTTATTCTTTGAAAGATGGAACAGATATACCTTACATTCAATCATTATTAGGTCATAGTAGTACGAAAACAACAGAGATCTATCCACATGTGGCATCAAAATCATTAAATGATATAAAAACCCCATTGGAAATATTATATTTGAATAAAATAGTAGATATATGTGTCACTCTGGCGCAGATAATTTTGTTAGATTCAATAAAATATTACAAACCTTAAAATCATGAAAAAAACAATAATTCTGTTCTTAACAATTCTTTATTTATTCATAGGACAAACTCTATTCAGCCAAGAATATAGTTCATCTCAGATAGATTCTATAGTAATTAAGGCAATGTCGATTGAACCCAATGCTGGAGTCGCAATTGCTGTGGTCAAAGACAACAAAATTGTTCATTTAAAGGGCTATGGTATTTCATCTATTAATAGTCATGAAGAAGTGAATGAGAATACCCTTTTTGCAATTGCATCCAATTCTAAAGCCTTTACAACAGCAGCATTAGCCTTATTGGTTGATGAAGGTAAACTTAATTGGAATGATAAAGTTGTAAATCATATACCAGAGTTTAAAATGTATGACCCTTATGTTACCGAAAACTTTAATATTCAAGATTTAGTAACACACAGGAGTGGTCTTGGTCTCGGTGCAGGAGATTTAATGTTTATTCCTGATGGATCGGACTTTACAATTAAAGATGTACTAAATAGTTTTCAATACCAAAAACCCGTATCAGCATTTAGAACAAAATACGACTATGATAATTTGTTATATGTGGTAGCTGGTGAAGTCGTAGCCAGAGTTAGTGGTTTAAGTTGGGCAGAATTTGTGGAATCTAAGATAATGAAACCATTGGGAATGAATAGCTCCGCTGGTGTATATCAAAGAGTTAAAAACAAAAACAATGTGGCATTTCCCCATGCAATTAAAGATGAAAAACTAAGGCAACTTAAAACGTATTTAAAAAATGACGAATCAGTTGGGGCTGCAGGAGGAATATATTCCAGCGTTAATGATTTGAGCAAGTGGCTTTTTTTACACTTAAATAATGGTAAATATGGTAAAGACTTGAGTGAGCAAATGATTTCTAAAAAGAATCATTCAGAACTTTGGAAAGCTCATACAAATATTGGATTCAATTTAGAACCAAAATTGCCTTATAAAACCCACTTTAATGCATATGGACTTGGCTGGTTTCTTAGTGATAAAAATGGCTACATAGTGGTAGAGCATGGTGGGCATGTGCCTGGAATGCTCTCAAGAACGATTCTTATTCCCGAATTAAATGTAGGGATAGTAGTACTCACAAATACAGAAGGGGTATATAGCTATTGGACAATTGCACAAGAAATTATAGATGCTTATTTGGGAGTTGAAAGAATAGACTGGATATCAGAGGGAAAAAAATGGGTTGAAAATAGTGAGGCTGAAACGGACTCAATAACAACAGCAGTATGGAAAACAGTATCCATTGCAAAAAGAAAAAAAAGTAGGTACAACAATTTTACCGGCACTTATAGCGATAATTGGTTTGGAAATATAAAAATATGGCTTAAAGATGAAAAATTGTGGTTTACCTCTTTAAGGTCACCTAAACTTACTGGAGAAATGTTCTTTTTTAAAGCGAACACATTTGCTATTAAATGGGAATATCAGGATATGTCTTGTGACGCATTTGCTATGTTTAATTTAGATGAGAATGGAAAAGCAATAAGTATAAAAATGAAAGGTATATCACCAAATATTGATTTTAGTTTTGATTTTCAAGATTTAGACTTGAAACGAATTGAGAAATAAACTGAATCTAGCAAAAAAACATAGGGCATTGGGATGATTGTACTATATTTAACATTAAAACAATTAATTAGCGGTTGGGCGAATTCAATATATTTATGCAGTTATACTGAACTTGTCGAAATGTTTTTAACTTTTCTTAATGCAAAATTTACAAGCAGGTGGTAAATAAAAACTAAAAAATTATATTAGTTTTACTCTTTATAAACATACGAGGTTTTTGAAACCTAACCGACCTTAAATTCCACATATTAGGTACAATCGAAAATAAAGCAAAATGCGAATTGATATAATAACTGTATTACCTGAATTACTTACAAGCCCTTTGGATCATAGTATAATTAAACGTGCTCAACAAAATAAACACGTCGAAATTTATATTCATAACCTAAGAGATTATTCTAACAATAAGCACCGAAATGTTGATGATTACCCTTTTGGCGGCGAAGCTGGTATGGTTATGATGATTGAACCGATTGATAAAGCGATTACGGCTTTAAAGGCAGAACGAGATTATGATGAAATTATTTATACATCTCCTGATGGTATTAAATACAATCAGAAAGAAGCAAATAAATTGGCGATATTAGAAAATATTATCATACTGTGTGGACATTATAAAGGTATTGATCATCGTATTCGTGAACATCTTATTACAAAAGAAATTTCGATTGGTGATTATGTTTTAACAGGAGGCGAATTAGCTGCTGCAGTAATTGCAGATAGTGTTATAAGATTAATTCCCGGAGTAATATCTGATGAAACATCTGCATTAACTGATTCTTTTCAGGATAATTTATTAGCACCCCCGGTTTATACTCGACCTTCGGAATATAAAGGATGGAAAGTGCCAGATGTGCTTCTTTCCGGTAATTTTAAGGAAATTGATAAGTGGAAAGAAAATCAATCGGATGAGCGAACCCGTCGTTTAAGACCCGATTTATTAGATGAGGAATGATTGATATAAGAAGCAATTAATTAGATCTGTTAATATATGTAATAAAAGCCCTATTGCAATTATGCGAGATTTAGGGAAAAATAACAGAACAAAATAAATGCCAATGGCAAGGTAAGAATGCAAAGGATGAAATCCGATACTACATCTGCCCGGATCAAAAATTGGGCTTGCAAGCAAATGATCTAAATCAATCAGATTTGTAAGTAATAATGTAATACTCGCTTTCCAGAAAAATTTTCTAAAAAAAAAGAATGCAATTCCAAAAGGTAATATAAAATGCATTCCGTAGTGAATAATATCTATAGCCGTAATCACTATTATTCAAATATTTTAAATGAAACACCCAAATTTAAACGTACCTGGTACATTTCATAATCAATATTAATAAATTCTTTTTTGAAAATACTTTTAAAACCGACGTTTATTCTTGCCCATAGATATAGTTTAGGGTTTATATCATAACTGTATCCTATAAGTAGCCCATAATCAAAATTATCAATATCGTCGTTAAAATTATATGGGATAGTTATCTCAGGCCCCGGTAAATTGGCATTATCTGTTAATGATTTGTCTGGCGAGAATATACCGTTAATTCCTTTTGTCTCAAATCTTCCCTCAAGTATTCGAGAGTAATATGCTCCAAAAAGAAATCGACGACCTTTTTTCATTTTGTAAAAAGCTAATAAAGGAAATTCTACCATTCTTAATTCAACATCAGTTTCGGTGTAACCTGAAAAATATTGTGCCGATCCATCTTCAAAATAAAAGGCCTGACTAATAACATCGGCCGTTGCAGAAAAAGCGATTAAATGGTAGTTTATTTCAAACGCAAATTGCCAGTTCTCATTAAAATTATATTCAGTTCCAATTCCAAGCGATGGATATGGTTTTGGAGTACCACCTGCACCATCCGGAATATCAGATAAGGGAAATGGTACAGCTCCACCTAAATCAACTGCTAAGTTTGGGTAAAGACTAAATTTTCTATCCTGAGCTTTTAAACTTAAATTAAGGCTTAAAATAGTAAGTATGATTAATATTTTTTTACAAATCATATAACAATTCAAATTCTTCAATTAATAATGTACTTCCAGCTGCACCTTTCCAAAGATCTCCATCTATGCTGGAACTAAATACTACTGAAATGTGTGTAGGTTGTAAGGTTGATGTATAATTAAAATCAACAATTACTTCATTAATGTTATCACTAGTAGTTTCAGAATAAAGTTCGGCTCTGGCAACCTCTGTATTAGTATCTTCTGTTCGAGACTCCAGAATGGCATAAATAGCACATTTATCTTCTTCTCCTTCAATTATTTCTGTTGTAAAACCACCAAAAATATTAGTAGGATTATTGAATTCTCCTTGTATCAGCGTATCTCCAGCTTGATAATTATATTTTACTTTAAAAGATTTTGGACTAAAAATAAAAGAAGATCCAAATTTAGTTGCTTTTTTCGGATTTGTAGGATTAGAAATAGCTCCTGCAAGATCAAATCGACCAATAAAAAGAGTTCCTGCAGCAATAGGAATAGGAATTGAGCTGGACTTAAAAGTTTCTATTTTTACATATTTTTCAGAGTCTACAATTAAAGGTTTAGTTCCGTAAACGCTATACATACTTGTACCCATATTAGCAGTAGCCCAAATAGATTCAACAGCCGAATTGCCTATTTCTGTATAATCTACACCATTCATTCCAACATTAGTATACCAATCTTCGAAAGAAGAATTCTGTATTTGATGATGAATTAGAAAAATAGACCAGGTCTTTAATGTTCCGTCTTCAGCTTCAACATCAACACTTATTACTTGATCAGCTTCATTAAATGATATTTCACTATTTAAGAAAGATGATGTTTTTGCTCCGGATGATAATTTAACATCAGTTGTTAGGCTTATGGGAAAGGCATGATCTCTTAAATCATTATTTAAAAATATCAAGATCTTGCTATTTTCCGATTCAATGGAAATATCTTCCAATAATAAATCTGAACTTGACATGGCTGTTATGGACATATCAATAATTTCTGCGTTACCTGATTCATCTTCATCGCTACACGACATAAGTACAGAAATGAATGATAATAATATAAGGAGCTTTTTCATAGTTCTATTTTTAGATTATTGTATAAAAATATAAATTTTAGATGCATTCAGAAGTCATATAAGGTTTTATTTATTAGAAATATATTAACATAATACTTTGTTAGTCTTTGGCAAAGTTAATTTTTATAAACAGTCAAACTACTGATAATTAGTCGTATGATTAAATTAAGCTAGCTTTGCCAAAGTTCTTAATTTTAAACTAATACAAAAATGTAATGAACTATTATTAACATAAAACATATATTAAGCAACTAATATCATACAATTACAATACTAAGTATGTTTTGTTCATCGAGTGTTTAGTTACAAAATTTCTTATTTATTTCTACCTTACTACTTTTATGTTTGTTTGACTAACTCCGTCATTTATGGCGGAGTATAAAAGCACAGAAATTTGGGCTTTAGCCCTTAAAATAAAGTAAACATATTTAATTCGCCCAGCCGCTTGAAGCGGCTAGGCGAATAAGGTATAATGTTGCTATACAGATTTAATTTTTTTTAATTGATTAACAGATAATTATATCGAACCGACATTCACTTATTAATACGAAACCTCATTGGTCTGATTATTTGATAATTAACATTCTGAGAAAATACCTGCGGATATCAGGAATTAATAGATTAATATTTCTGAAAGATGTGAATCGCCATTGATTTGCCTGCTATAAATTCTATTATATTAATTATTTTTCTTGAGAAATAGTTGGTGGTTTTACTAATCTCATAATCTATTTATTTGATTTAAATATGCTCAGTCCAATAATAACCGGACTAATACTTTCATTTTGTTCATATAGTTGTAAAATTTTTCGTCAAAAAATTTACTGCGCCAATTCCAAAATTAACTACGGTAATGTAAAAATAGACACGAAAGTAATGTTTTACTCATTTTACCGAAGTACTTGTATTATGCAGGTACACTAATTGTGTGTAATTTCATGTTTTAATATTGAGCTTGAAGGCGGAAACCGAAAAGCCTTTAATAGAGTAGGTATTTTAAAATTTATTATTATGAAAAAGAAAAGTTTAAACAGCAAATTGGTTTTAAAAAAACAAACAATCACTAATTTAAACATGAATGAAGTAAAAGGTGGTACTGGAACTGCTACATGTGTTACCGAAGGATGCCCTACAGATGGTTGTTCAAATCCGTGTATAATAAAAACCCGCCTAACAGAAGGGATTTGTTAGTAACAATATTTTTAGAAACCTATTAAATACCAAATTAAGGGGGCTGTCTAAAAAGCAGGAAAAATGTCACTCCCTTGAAAAGGAGAATACTTTAGGAGATTGATTAATAATATATTCCAAGATCTCCAATCAAGTTGGAGATGACAATAATGGACTTTTAAGACAGCCCCTTATATTTTAAATTGTGTATGATTAGATTATAAAAGAATAAATTTAGGTTGGTATTAATCCCCATTTATAAAAAGTATTTTACTGACCTGCAAGGTCTGATTATTTGATAATTAACTTACTGAGAAAATACCTGCGGATATCAGGAATTAAAAAATTAATATTTCTGAAAAATATGAATCGCCATTGATTTACCTGCTATTAGTATCTTTTTTTTCAGTTTGAATTGGCTGGATTTAATTAAATTGTTAGTACAAGCATTCTTATGAAATTGCTTGAAATAATTATAATGCTCTTTACCCGCTATAAATTCTATTGTATTTATTACTTTTCTTGCGAAATAGTTCGTGATTTTACTTATTTCATAATCAACAATTAGCAAATGCCCTTGTGAGTTCAGAATTCTGTAAATTTCGTTAATAATTTTTTCTTGATCATCTTGGGATTTTTCATGAAGAGCCAACTGAATTAATGCCAGATCAAATGAACTATCCGAAAATTGAATATCCCTGGCATCTTGATTGAAACAATCAATTCCATTTGCAGCTTTTAGCATAACAGGAGATAAATCAATACCGGTTAATTTAATATTGGTGTTTTTAAGGTAATTTAATTGATTTCCAGTACCACAACAAATATCAATAACAGTTTTGGGTTCTATCTGAATAATAATTTGTGATGTTATCTTCCTGATCTTTTTTAAAAAAGGGTAAAGCAAAAAATCATATAAATTTGCTAGTGTGAAATATGACATATATTTAATTTTTTTCGAAAGTAAAAGTAATGCATTTAAGGATTCTATTAATGAGATTTGCGGTTAATTAATGTTCGTGCTTGTGAAAATATGATTCTTCAAACAAGCATTTATTTAAATAATATTACATTAAATAAACTCCCCAGTTCGACTGAGGCTGCAAAGGAAAAAAAATGAAAATTCAAAGCAGTTCGGCTTAGGCTTTTGCCTAAGTCGGTTTATTTGTATGTCGGGCATGGTAATAAGCTGGCAGAATGCAAGTTTCTGCATGTGCCGAGTTGATAGGAAACATTAGCAATTGGCAAGGGTGTCCAGAGCGATTTGGAATCTG
>WTBR01000196.1 GCA_013138975.1 Bacteroidales bacterium | reverse complement strand
ATTGATCCGCTCTTGTTGTTCCTTACTGTTTTGCCATTGGGAATAATCTTTATATTGTAAGTGTAATGGTGCTAATTCTTTTCCTAATAATAATTGAGAAAAATCTTCTTCTAAAATTGAATGAGATCTTCCGTCACTTATGATATGATGCATATCTACCAACAACATATCATCGCCATCGATTATTTCTAAATACCCTACTCGTAATAGTGGAGCATGACTTAAGTCAAAGGCATGTACAAAGTTTTCGCGAACATTGGAGAGTTCTGTGTTTGTTATCTGGTAGCTTTTTATCGAAAAGGATACTTCTGAATGGATACGTTGAACAGGTAATTCATTCTCTACTTCAAAACTCGTCCTGAAGTTTTCGTGACGTGCAATCAGTTTATGAAATACTTCTTCGATTTGATGCTTATCGTAATCCTTAGGAACAGATATTAATCCCGGCATATTATAAGCTGTACCTTCTAAATCCATCTGTTGCAACAGATACAATCGGCGTTGTGAAGAAGATAAGGGATAATATTCCTGAATTTTTGTCTTGGGTATTGAAAAATAGGAGGTGTTTTCTGATGAATTTATAAGCACTGATTGTCCCTGAATGTTTTGATATTTAAAAATATCCCGCAATTCTAATCGCACATCTAATTCTTTATGGATGCGCGATACTAATACCGTAGCTTTAAGTGAATGACCGCCCAATTCAAAGAAACTTACGTTTGTACTTATTTCTTTGGAAGCAACATTTAATACTTCTGACCAGATCTTTACCAGTTTACTTTCTATTAAGGTTTTAGGGGCGACATAAGCTCCTCCAGCTTTTACTTCCGGCTCAGGTAACGACTTTTTGTCAATCTTACCGTTACTGGTTAAGGGTATATTTTCTAATGCCACAAAATAGGATGGAATCATATATTCCGGTAAGATCCCTGTCAAATAAGATCTAAGGATTTCAAATTTCAATTCTTTTTTACCTACCACATAAGCACAAAGGTAGTTGTCGCCCTTTTTATCTTTTCGCGCTAATACTGCTACATCTTTTACATCATCGTATTTTTGAATATTACTCTCTATTTCGCCTAATTCAATCCTAAAACCTCTAATCTTAACCTGATGATCTAAACGTCCCAAAAATTCAATATTACCATCGGGTAACAAACGAGCTAAATCGCCGGTTCGGTATAAACGCTCTCCTTCTTTAAACGGATGTGAAATAAATTTTTCACTTGTAAGTAAATCCCTGCCAAAATAACCTCGTCCTACCGATGCACCTTCAATATATAATTCTCCTGATACTCCAATTGGTTGAATATTTTTAAACCTGTCCAATATAAATATTGAAGTATTTTGTATAGGATACCCAATTGAGGGAAATTCAGAAATTTTATTATTGGGTTCAATTGTAAAAGTAGTTACAACATGTGTTTCTGAAGGTCCATAATGGTTGTGTAAATAAATTTGCTTTTGTTTTAAGTAATTTCTAAAAACATCACTTATTATTAATTGTTCACCGGCAGTTACTACATGTTTTATGCATGAAGGTATTATATCTATATCTTCAAAATCATTAAAAATGGTTTTTGTATAAGCTGTTGGAAAAAATACTGTAGATATTGAGTGTTTCTTTACAAGATCAAAAAGATTTGGTATTTCTTTCCTTTCATCATCCTTTATTAAATATAATGTACCTCCATATAATAGTGTTGAAAAGATTTCTTGAAAAGATACGTCAAAACTTATAGAATTAAACTGCAATACTTTCTCTAGCTCAATAT
Organism: Bacteroidales bacterium; assembly: GCA_013138975.1. GTDB lineage: Bacteria > Bacteroidota > Bacteroidia > Bacteroidales > UBA12077 > UBA12077. The sequence goes on along the minus strand of WTBR01000196.1, from coordinate 3,981 downwards.
TCACATATTTATTATTTTCTATAAGATTTATTAAGTTTCGATGTTCTAGCATTACGCCTTTGGGCTGCCCAGTCGATCCTGATGTATAAATAACATAGAATAAATCTTTGTTATTATTTATTATTGGTAACGAGCTATTATCCTTATCATAATTTGATTCCTTATTTAAATCAACTACCTCAACAAAATTCAATGGTTTATTTTTCTCTTTCTCAAGATTTTCATTTTTCAAGACTATTTTTACCTCACAGTCTTTCAACATGTAAATTTTTCTTTCTTCAGGATAATTTAAATCAATAGGTAAACAAGCCCCTCCGGATTTCAAGATTCCCAGAATACCAATTATCATTTCAAAAGATCGTTCAACCATTAAACCAATGACATCATTTGCCTTAACACCTTTCGCTCTTAATGTTCTGGCAAGGCTATTTGATTTTTCCTCAAGCTGTCTATAGCTAATTACCTTATCATTAAATACTAAAGCAACATTTAAAGGATTTTCTTTTACCTTTTGAGAGAATAGTTCATGGATTAGCTCATTTTTAGAAATATTTTTTAATCCTTCTCCTAAATTTCTAATGTATTTTTCTTCAATTTCTGTAATTATCTTAATCTCCCCTATTAATTTATAAGGGTCTTTTGATATCTCTTTTATTATTTGTTTGAAATATTTAATAAATTGCTCTATTGTTTCCGGATTGAATAAATTGGTACTGTATTCAAGATTTAATTCTATTTCTGAACCCAAATTTAAGGCAGTTAAATTTAGATCAAATTTGGAAGTTCCTGAATTATGTATTAACTCTTCTTTTGATGAGTCTTTAATTTCCTGAGATTCTCCTTCCAATAAGTTAAACATTACATCGAATATTGGATTCCGGCTGGCATCTCTATTTTCTACGACCTTATCTATTAAATCCTCAAACTGGTATTCCTGATTTTCATATGCTTCTAAAGTATTCTCCTTTAATTCCTGTAAATAATCAATCAATCGTTTATCTCTTGAAACATCAGATCGTATTGCAAGAGTATTTACAAACATTCCTACTATATCTTCCAAATCAGCATGGCGGCGTGCAGCTATCGGGCTACCTACAATTATATCCTCCAGACCGCTTAATTTGGATAACAATATCGTAAAAATGGATAACAAGGACATATACAATGTTAAGCCTTGTTCCTTGCTAATCTCATGGATAATCTTTGTTTCTTCTGGTGACAAAACAAAACCTACACTCGCTCCCTCAAAACTTTGAACTAGCGGACGTGAATAATCCGTAGGGATTTCCAGTACTGGAAGTTCATCTGTAAACTTATCTAACCAATATGCTTCCTGTCCTTTAATTCTTTCTTGCTGCTCAGTGCTGTTTTGCCACTGGGAATAATCTTTATATTTTAAGTGTAATGGCGCTAATTCTTTTCCTGATATCAGCTGATTAAACTCCTTTTCTAAGATCGCATATGACCTACCATCACTTATGATATGATGCATATCTACCAATAACATATCATCGCCATCGCTGATTTCTAAATACCCTACTCGTAATAAGGGGGATAAGCTTAGGTCAAATGCTTGAACAAAGTCTTCCTTTATCTTGAGCAGCTCAGAGTTTGTTATCTGGTAATCCTTGATAGAAAAAGTTACTTCTGAATGGATACGTTGTACTGGCATCTCATTCTCTACTTCGAAACTCGTCCTGAAGTTTTCATGACGATCTATCAACTTGTGAAAAACAGCTGTAATTTGATGCTTATTTTTTCCTTTTGGAACAGCTAGTAATCCAGGCATATTATAAGCTGTACTTCCTAAATCCATCTGTTGTAATAAATACAACCGGCGTTGAGAGGAGGATAATGGATAATAATCTTGATTCTTGGCTTTTGGTATCGATAAATATGAACTGCTTTCTGATGAGCTTATTAGTTCTGATTGTCCCTGAATGCTCTGATATTTAAAAATATCTTGCAATTCTAATCGCACATCTAATTCTTTATGAATACGTGATACTAAAACCGTAGCTTTAAGGGAATGACCACCTAGCTCAAAGAAACTCACATGGGTACTTATTTCTTTGGATACTACATTTAATACTTCTGACCAAATTTTGACTAACTTGGTTTCTATTAAGTTATTGGGGGCTACATAATCTGATCCTGCTTTTATTTCTGGTGCGAGTAATGACTTTTTGTCAATCTTTCCATTACGGGTTAAAGGTATCTTTTCTAATGCCACAAAATAAGTTGGAATCATATAGTTTGGAAGATGCTCTGATAAATAATTGCGTATTTCTTCTTTATTAAAAGTTTCTTCAACAACTACATAAGCACACAAGTACTTGTCCTCCCCTTGCCCCCAGACTAATACTACACTCTCTTTTATATTTTTATACCTTAATAAGGTATTTTCTATCTCGCCTAACTCGATCCTAAAGCCCCTGATTTTAACCTGATCGTCTATACGTCCTAAAAACTCTATATTTCCATCGGGTAACCAACGGGCTAAATCACCTGTCTTGTATAACTTTTCACCTTCTTTAAACGGGTGTTCAATAAATTTCTCTGTAGTTAATTCTAGGTTATTTAAATAATTTCTGGCAAGCCCTTTACCTCCAATTAATAATTCTCCTGAAACTCCTACTGCTTGCAATTTTAAGTTCTTATCTAATATATAAATTTCATAATTAGATAATGGTCTGCCAATTGATACAGATCCGACTTCATCCAAATCTACCTTATAATAACTAGCAAAAACAGTGGCTTCCGTTGGACCATATAAATTATCGATTTGAATATCTAAGCCATAGGATTTAAACGTTTTTAGATGTTCACTTAATAATGCTTCTCCTGCTAATAAAATATATCTTAATGAAATTAACTTGTTTTTATTAATTTCTGGAATTGATTCCGAAAATGAATTAAATACTGAGGGTACAAAATTTATATGTGTAACAAATGATTTATTAATTGTTTCTATGATTTTTACTGCGTCCTTCTCATGACCTGTTTCCAAAATACATAGTTTCCCTCCTCCTTGAATCCAACCAAATAACTCACTTATTGAAACATCAAAACAATAAGAAGTCTTTAATAAATAGGAATCATTAATTCTTATTGGATATTTATCTTGTAAAAAGTATAATAAGTTTAATACTGATAAATGTTCAATATTTACTCCCTTTGGAGTACCTGTAGAACCCGATGTATAAATAACATAACATAAATTTGTTGGTGTTATGGGGATATCTAAATTTGACTTTTCATCCTTTGTGAAGATTCCTTCTTCAAGAAGAAATATATGGAATGATAAATCTATTTTGTTCTTATAAATCTCCAAACATAATATCAACTGTGAATTACTATTTTCTAAAATATATTTAATACGACTCTCTGGATGGGAAGGATCAATCGGTAAATAAGCACCTCCAGCTTTTAGAATTCCTAAAATCCCTATTAACATCTCTATGGAGCGATCTACCAATAAGCCTACGATATCTTCAGAGTTCACTCCCTTTTCTAGTAATATCTGACCTAGTTGATTTGATCTGGAATTCAGCTCTCTATATGTAATGATTTGATCATTATAGTTTAGTGCTATACGATCAGGTGTTCGTTCTACCTGTTCTTCAAATAATTGATGTATTGTTTTGTCTTTTGGATAATCTCTTTTTGTATCGTTAAACTTATACAATAACTGCTGCTTCTCTGCTTCCGGGAGAATATTTAGATTTTTTATTTTTTGTTCTTGTTTACCTGATAAACTTTGGATTAACTGCCTGAAATAGTTAATAAATCGCTCTATCGTTTCCGGATTGAATAGTTTCGTACTGTATTCTAAGCTTAAATGTATTTCAGAACCTAAATCTAAAGCGGTTAAACTTAAGTCAAATTTAGAAATCCCTTGAATATGTTTTAACTCTTCTTTTGATGAATCTTTTTCTTCTTGGAATTCGCCTTCCAATAAATTAAACATTACATCAAATA
>WTBR01000089.1 GCA_013138975.1 Bacteroidales bacterium | reverse complement strand
ATTGATCCGCTCTTGTTGTTCCTTACTGTTTTGCCATTGGGAATAATCTTTATATTGTAAGTGTAATGGTGCTAATTCTTTTCCTAATAATAATTGAGAAAAATCTTCTTCTAAAATTGAATGAGATTTTCCGTCACTTATGATATGATGCATATCTACCAACAACATATCATCACCATCACTGATTTCTAAATACACTACTCGTAACAGGGGTGCAAGGCTTAAGTCAAAGGCGTGTACAAAGTTTTCACGAACATTGGATAGTTCTGTGTTTGTTATCTGGTAGTTTTTTATAGAAAAGGATACTTCTGAATGGATACGTTGGACAGGTAATTCATTCTCTACTTCAAAACTCGTCCTGAAGTTTTCGTGACGTGCAATCAGTTTATAAAATACTTCTTCGATTTGATGCTTATTGTAATCCTTAGGAACAGATATTAATCCCGGCATATTGTAAGCCATACTTCCTAAATCAATCTGTTGCAATAAATACAAACGGCGTTGAGATGAGGATAAGGGATAATATTCCTCTGTTTTTGCCTTAGGAATTGAAAAATATGAAGTGGTTTCTGATGAATTTATGAGCTCCGCTTGTGTTTGAATGGTCGGAAATTTAAAAACTTCTCGTAATTCCAATTGCACATCTAATTCATTATGGATTCGGGATACTAAAACAGTAGCTTTCAGGGAATGTCCTCCGAATTCAAAGAAACTCACATTCGTACTTATTTCTTTGGAAGCAACATTTAATACTTCTGACCAGATTTTTACAAGTTTTGTTTCTATTATGTTTTTGGGAGCTATATAAGCTGATCCTGCTTTTATTTCTGGTGCGGGTAAAGATTTACGATTTAATTTCCCATTGCCTGTTAATGGCATCTCTTCTAAATATAGAAAATAAGAAGGTAACATATAATCTGGTAGTAATCCTGATAAATAGGTGCGTAGTTCTTCAGTATTTTGCTCTTTACCAGATACCATATAAGCACATAAATATTTATCGCCTTGATCTTCTCGCACTAAGACCACACATTCTTTTATATTTTTATATTGTAGTATGACGTTTTCTATCTCGCCAAGTTCTATTCTAAATCCTCGTATCTTTACCTGGTGATCAATCCTACCTAAAAACTCTATATTACCGTCGGGTAACCAACGGGCTAAATCTCCTGTTCTATATAATCGTTCTCCTTCTTTGAACGGATGGTCAATAAACTTTTCTGAGGTTAAGTCCTCCATCCCTAAATACCCTCTGGATAAACCTACTCCTGAAAGACAAAGTTCACCAATTATACCAATTGCCTGAAGTTGGCGATTAGTTGTATTTAAAATACAAACCTGCGTGTTAGCTATTGGTTTTCCTATTGGAATACTATTATATTGATCTTTACTATTACAATTAAAATAAGTTACATCTACTGTTGCCTCGGTTGGGCCATATAGGTTAACTAGTAAACATTTTGATTCTTTACCAAATACCTCATAAAACTTTTCTACATGACTGTTTTTTAATTCTTCTCCACTAGCAAAAATATAACGTAAACTTTCTAAAGAACTGTGCTGATAATAATCCTTTAAGTACTCCAAAAAAACATCTAACATTGAAGGTACAAAATGGATAATACTCACATTGTTCTCTGAAATACCTTTAACTATTTGTGATGGATCTTTTTCTCCTCCTTTTTCCAATAGAAATAATGTACTCCCTTCCAAAGACCACCAAAATAATTCCCAAACAGATACATCAAAGGTATAAGGAGTCTTTTGTATTAAAACATCCTTTGATCCTATCGGATAACTATCTTGCATCCATTTCAACCTGTTAATCACTGAATGATGCTCAATCATAACACCTTTAGGCTCTCCTGTAGAACCTGATGTATAAATAACATAAGATAAATTATGAGCATTCGTGTTATCTTCCAAGATTAAATCTTCTTCTTTTATTGACAGATCTGAATTGATTACCATTACAGGTAAAATATAATTCTTTCCTTCCTTTTTATTTTTTTGTAATAATAAAACTTTGGCATTACTATCATCTAAAATATAATTAATTCGCTTTTCCGGAGCTTCTGGGTCTATAGGTAAATAAGCACCTCCTGCTTTAAGAATTCCCAAGATTCCAATCATCATTTCAACTGATCGGTCAACCAATAAACCTACAATACTCTCAGAACAAACACCGAATTCAAGAAGATTTAGTGCAACCTGATTTGACATTTTATTTAGATCAAAATAGCTGATACGTCTGTCACCCATAATTAATGCTATACGATCAGGTGCTAGTGCTACCTGTTCTTCAAATAATTGATGTATTGTCTTGTCTTTGGGATAATCTCTTTTTGTATTGTTAAACTCATATAATAATTGATGTTTTTCAATATCTGAAAGTAAATCCAAAGATTGTATTGCCGATTTATTATCATCTATTATCTTGTCAATTATCCTTACATAATGCTTCTCTATATTCTCTATTAATTCTCTTTCAAAATAGGCACTGATATAGTTAAAGCTAATTTCTATTTCATCAGATATTAAAGCACTTACTGTTAGTTTATAATTTGTTGTTTCCTGTATTGAGAAAGATTTAAAGGCAAGCTCTTCTTGCTGTTGTAAATTCTCTTTATCAAGAGGATAGTTCTCTACTACAAATATTGACTCTATTAACTCATTTTCTTTATATCCTGAATAATCTAAAATATTTAGTAAAGGAACATTTTCAAATCGCCCTCGCTCTAATGTTTGTTTTGCATTCTCTTTTAATATGGAAATTAAAGTTTTATCAGATGTGATTCTTATCCTTATAGGAATGGTATTAATGAATAATCCAACCATCCGTTCTATACCTTCAAACTTAATATTCCTTCCTGATACAATAGTTCCAAAAAGCATATCAGTCTCTCCAGAGTATTTGCTTAAAAGAATTCCCCATGCACCATATAATATGTCTGCAATTGATAATTTTTGCGATTTGCAAAGTTGTTTAAGTTTCGAAAACTTATCTTCTGAAATAGAAAATCTATGACTCTGATTATTTGAATTATCCGACAAAGAACCCGTGTTTTTAAAGCTAAAAACATTTTTAGGTTCAAATCCATTTAGATAATCTTTCCAAAATGATTCATCTTCAGTTGAAGGTTCTCGGTTAAGTTTAAGATAATTTTTAAATGACGTTTTTTTATTAACTTTTAATAAACTTCCGGTAACTAGCTCATTATAGTAATTTAAAAACTCTTTTAGTATTATCCCGTTACTCCATCCATCATAAATTATATGATGATTACTTATTAATAAAATGTATTTATCAGTTTTGAACTTACATAAAGTTAGTCTAAATGGCACTTCCCTTAAATCAAAACTTTCATTATAATCTTTAAGTTTGATTTTTTGATACTCAGATTCTAATTTGTTCTCTTCTATTAATAAATCATAATATCTAATATCAACATTGTTTTCTTTTAAAATGACTTGTACTGGTTTATTCAGTTTTTCCCACCGAAATACAGTTCTTAACATTTCATTATTTTCAACAACTTTATTCCATGCTTTCTGAAAATAATCGAACTTAACTGAACCTTGAATTTCTAGAGATAATTGAACAAAATATGAATTTTTACTTACATCTTTTAAATAATGAAATAGAATCCCCTCTTGTAAAGAAGTTAAGTTTACAATATCTTCAATATTTGTTTTATCTAATTTAAAAGCTTTATTCATATTAAAATTATGGCTAATATTTCTTTTATACCTTATATCCGCAAGACCTGTTAGGTTTTAATTAATTGACAGGCAATTATATCGAATCGACATTCACTTATTAATTCGAAATCTTTTAGGTCTGATTATTTGATAATCAACTTACTGAGAAAATATCTGCGGATATCAGGTTATATTAAAATCCTAGAAATATTAGATTGATTTATTACTATTAAATTTTGGAAATGATTTCTACGATTCCTTTTAAGAGACTATCTATTACGATTTGAATTTGAAGTTTAATACCAATTAAACACCAAAATGACCGATATAATTCGTTTCTTTTTCACTTATATATTTTCAACAAATAAAACCGTAGCTATGGCTATGCTTGGATTTTTTGAATCATCTAAGCAAAGAAGAATTCAAATTATTTATAGGTCATATTGAAATTTAATTGGTATAATAGAGTCTTCTTTTAAACGGTGACTTTGTTTTATTTTATAAAAACAAATACCCTATTAAAGTGACACAACTATATAGTTCTAAAATAAAAGTATTTCCAATACGCTTCTTTCTACTTTTGGATAATTATATGTGACAATCCATTTCTACGCAAAAAATTTTTATCCATCACAATCAATATGATATTTCAAAAATTTCCAAAAAAATTTAATTGAAATATCGAGATTTTCTAATATAAAATATGTTTTACAATCAAACATACCAACTAATAATTAAGAGAGTAATTTTAGATTTAATAAAACATTAGCAAATGTTTAAATTATTTAATCAAACACAAGACTAATTTTTAAATAATTACGTTGTTTTAACTAATCAATAAGGTTAATAAAAAATGCTTAAACGTTAATTATTTTATAGCTTCGCTATAGAAACTCACAATTTCGAGTCCAATTAACATATATTTAAAAGAATAAAACGCTAAATTATGTTTTTTTAATAGAAATGCAAGAAAAACAAACAAGATACACTACAATTTTACGTCTAATTATATTCAAATTTCAATGAACTAATAAACATCTTAGTTATACCAATTAAACAACAAAATAACCTATATAATTCATTTCTTTTTCACTTATATTTTTTCAATTAATAATTCAATTTAAATAGTAGTCGTGGCACGGATACTCCTCAGAAAGAACAAAGTCTTACATTTCTGTATAACAGCCACTAACAGGTTTATTTAATAATTATAAAATCCGTGGCACGACTTGCTAAATGATCCAGGCAAAAAATAATTCAAATTATTTATTGGTCATTTTGAAATTTAATTGGTATTACAATTAACTAAGCTTAAACATTTACGTATAATTTTCACGTTTTCCTCAATAAATTCGGGAGCTAACATACTAGCATGCTCTCCTTTTCCTGAATAAATAAAAAATTTATCATTTGTGTATTGTTTCATTTGATTGGCAATCTCTAATTTTTCTTCTTTAACTTCATCTTTTAACTGCGAATGTATAAAATGTACTTTAGCATTTATTATTTCAAAGCCTTTTATATTGCTAATAAATCTGGAATAGTCAATAATCTTTTCACGAGTTTCATCAATTAGGAATTTCATATTTATTTCTTTCAAATATTCTTTTATATGAAAAAGGAATTTCTCCAATTCACTATTAACCTCATTTTCTTTTACTTCTTTTAATTGGTTTAAATATTTTTCATCCCAATACCCATCAATTAGAATTACATCGGAAACAACCTTCCCTCTTCTTTCTAATTCTTTGGCTACAAGAGAAACTAAATTACTTCCAGCCGAATAGCCTAATAATTTATATGATCCTTGATTATCTGCTTCAATTATTTTATCGGTATAAAATTTTACAAGATCTTCAGTATTTATATAATTAAAAGAATAAAAGCATAATTCCGGAATT
>WTBR01000012.1 GCA_013138975.1 Bacteroidales bacterium | reverse complement strand
TTTTTACTCATATTATTTATTTTTTCAATTAATAATACGAGCATTACTGCTTTTTAGTGGCACTGCTCAAAAGCTACCCCGCTTCGGCGGGGTTTAGTTCAACAATGCATCATAAAACATAAGGGTTCAGTGGTTTATGTGGTTTTTGTGCATTTAATGAAGTCCACCAAATTTGATAGGTAAAATCATTAAATCCCTTACGTTTCATATGCCAACGTTATAAGGCAAAATAAAAACAGCACAACATGGAATTTGACATACAATGGCATATTACGAATAAATGCAATTTAAGGTGTTCTCATTGCTATGATTCTCAATGTAATTTGAATGAATTATCTCATGATGAATGCTTAAAAGTAATTGATGAAATAGCTGAATTTAGTGAAGTATTAAATACATTATACAAAACTAATATTGCGATTAACTTTACAGGAGGGGAGCCTTTACTTCGTGATGATTTATTTGAACTAATTGAATATGCGAACAACAAAGGCTACTACTCAAAGATTCTAACAAATGGAACATTGTTGAATGATGATATTATATTCTCATTAGAAAAGTTGAAAGTCAAGTTTATTCAAATTAGCTTAGATGAAATAGGCGAAAAACATGATTTGTTCAGAGGACAAAAGGGAGCATTTGAAAAGACAATTAGCAATATTAAAAAATTAACCGAGAGAAATTTTAAGGTCAACATCTCTTGCACTATTTCAAAATACAATATTGATAAAATTGATGATTTAATTTCGTTGGCAATAAAATTAAATGTAAACGGAATTAAATTTGGTAGATTAATTCCAATTGGAAATGGAAAGAATATTGAAGAATTATTGCTATCCCCCATAGAATTGAAAAATATCTTTTCTCATTTATATAATGAAAAGAAAAGGCTTAGTAGTCAAGTGGATTTAATCCTTGATGATCCTCTTTTTAATATATTTGGATGTAATAATGAACTAGAAAATCCAGACCAAAAATTAGGAGGCTGTTCAATTGGTTTAAATAGAATCTGTATAACAGCTGATGGAGACATACTTCCCTGTAGAAGGTTACCGATAAAAATTGGAAATATAAAAGAAGATACATTAAGGGCAGTTTGGTTCAATTCGGAATTACTTAACAACGTAAGAAGTACAGAAAAGCTTAAAGGAAAATGTAAAACATGTAATAATATCAAAGCTTGCTTTGGTTGTCCTGCTATTTCATATGCAGTATACCAAGATTATTTAGAGCAAGACTATCAATGTTGGATTTAAATAAATAATAGTATGCCTACAACTTATATTTCAACACCGCAGAACACTAAATGTAAAGTGATAGATTTTAAGGATGTTACGTTTATTCTAAATACTAAGGAAAGAATAAATTACATTTCATTCAAAATAACTAATAACAGTTCAATTGAGCTTGACAACTTTGATATCTCATTACCATTTTGTTGTCAACATATCTCTGAAATTGTTTCTAATGCAAAAGAATGTTTGAAAACTTGTGAGTATACCAAGTTCTCGAAACTACAGTTTACCCTTGATAAAAAACTAGAAAAAGGAGATAGTTTTCACCTTAAGACATCATTTAAAATAACTTTCCCTAAATCTGAGAATATTCTTAGACTTCATTTCTACAATCTTAGACCTATTGTAGATTCTATAAAAGGACCAGTTAATATTGAATCTCCTCCTCTCTGTACAAAGACGATGAAAATTTATGCTATTTTACCCAAAAGATGGAAAGAAAGAAATCTATCTGCTTCAGCAGAAACATATACAAATAATGAAATAAACGGATTGAAAGACGAAATACTTGGACATTTTAATCATGAAAAAAACATATCTAATGAAAAAAACTGGCATAGAATTTTTGAGTGGAGTAATTGTCAGTTGAATAATCTTGAAGATGAATTATATCCTGATTCAAAAGCGAGACTTGTTAGGTTAACCTTTTATAAAAAAGATAGTTTATTAGTATTTGGCTATCCATGTTCTATGTGGACAATAGTTGCATTGACGCTTTCATTATTATCTATTGCATTATCATTCTATTTTAAATATAACTAGAAATGAAAAAAACAAAGAAACAAAAGGTAACTCTTTCTCAAAAAGAGAATAAGGTTTTGCTATTAATGAAAAAAATAACTTCAAATGGAGTGAGTTGCCGACATTGCAGTAGTTGCGGAGGTTGTAGTAGTTGTGGCAGTGATTTCAAGTGAAATGTCGCCTTATAACAAAACCTATAGAGAATAGTCGGTTCAGAGGTTTTTGGACTTCTGGTCTTCCCCGCTACCGCACGATTTTATCGTGTGGTCTATATAATATTTTAGCAATTCTTTATATTTGATAAATGAGTCGTAATTATAAGTTTCATAATCCGGAAGGAACATATTTTATAAGTTTTGCGGTTGTAGAATGGATAGTCTCGATAGCCATCGGGATTACTAGAAACGAATACAAGAGTTTGAACTCAGAATCCAACAGATAAATATTACAATAATTAATCAAAAATATTTATTTTTAGAGAATGAAAACTTCTATAATACATAGCCTTACTGAAAATTTTGAATCACATGCAAATCAAATATCTGATGGAGTTGAATTCTGGATGGCAAGAGATTTACAACACCTTTTAGGGTATAAAGAATGGAGGAACTTTAATCTAGTAATTAATAAAGCTAAAACGGCTTGCGAAGTTTCTGATCAGCAAATAGATGACCATTTTGTTGATGTCAACAAAATGGTTACACTAGGATCTGGAAGCGAAAGGGAAATTGATGATATAATGTTAACAAGATTTGCTTGTTATTTAATAACTCAAAACGGAGATCCTAAAAAAGAGCAAATTGCTTTTGCTCAACGTTATTTCGCAATACAAACTAGAAAGGCTGAACTCATAGAACAAAAAATGCTAGAACATGAACGTGTTTTAGCTAGAGAGAAGTTAAAGTCTACTGAAAATGAATTGTCTGAGGTTATATTCGAGCAAACAGGCGGTAATCAAAACTTTGCATTAATAAGAAGTAAGGGAGATGCTGCTTTATTTGGAAAAACTACTCAGCAGATGAAAGATAAATGGGGAATAAAAAACAAACCTCTAGCTGACTTCATGCCTACAATACTCCTAAAAGCTAAAGACTTCGCTACTGAGATTACAATCTTTAATGCGAAAGAAAATAATATGAAAACTGAAAATCAAATTTCAAAAGAACACATTACAAATAATAAATCAGTACGAGACACTTTAATTTCACGAGGAATCAAGCCTGAGAATTTATCTCCAGAAGAAGATATTAGCAAAATTGACCGACGGTTAAAAAGTGAAGAAAAGAAAAGCTTAAAGAATCCGAAAAAACTAAAATAACGCAATACAACA
>WTBR01000061.1 GCA_013138975.1 Bacteroidales bacterium | reverse complement strand
TTGCGAATAAATTCTTCGCCCATTGATTGAAACCCCACAACCTTGTTGCAAGCTTCAGAATAAATTGTATTTTTACTCATATTATTTAATTTTTCAATTAATAATACGAGCATTACTGCTTTTTAGTGGCACTGCTCAAAAGCTACCCCGCTTCGGCGGGGTTTAGTTCAACACCGCCTAAAGCTGCATAAACAAATAGTGTAAGAAGATTACCTCCACTGAAAGTTGAAGACTTAAATAATTTCAATGGCATCATTGGATATTTTGAATATCTCTGCACAATTATAAAAGCAATCAATGCAAATCCACCTACGAGTAAAGAAAACATGATTAAAAGATTTCCAAAACCGTATTTAGGTGATTCTATAAAACCATAAGTAATTCCGGCTAGTCCCAAGGTAACCAAAAGTGCACCCCAAACATCCAATTTTTCTGCATTTGGATTTCTTGATTCGGGAACCTTAACTATCATAGTAATAAATACCACAATAGATAATGGGATATTTAAAAAGAAAATAACTCTCCATAGCCCCATACCGGCAAGCCATCCTCCCAATACGGGACCGAAGATTGCAGTTAATGCGCTAAAGGTAGACCATAAGCCAATTGCTTTGCCTCGACTTTCCGCTCCAAATTGAGAACTTAATATTGAAAGGCTACCCGGAGTTAATAATGCCCCTCCAACGCCTTGAAACGAACGCGCTATTATTAACTGAAGTGGGCTTTGTGAAATTCCGCATAACAATGAGGATATTGAAAAAATACCTAATCCTATTAGGAACACTTTGTTCCGACCAAAAAGATCACCGAGTGATCCGCCTACCAATAATAAGGCGGACAAAAATAAAGCATAACCATTTATCACCCACAAGAGCTGCGTTCCTGTTATTCCTAAATCTTTTTGAAGTGCTGGCAGTGCAACATTTAAGGCCGTACTATCTATAAATACAAGACTGGATGCCAAAATAGTTGACAACAATGTCCATTTTTGAATCGATGAAAAATCTGTTTTTTTTGCGCCCATTATTCCAATGTGATTATAACATTATCTGTTTTCTGTCCTTTTTCAACACTTCAAATTCCGATAGCTATCGGAATGTCTTTGACGCTTTCTTATCAAAGACTTGAAAAATGGCAGTTTTCCTACTGACACTAATTAGATATATTAGTTTTTCTCTAAAAAACTAATAATTAATGAATTAATCTCTTCTGGTAATTCTTCCTGAATAAAATGTTTAGCTTCAATTATATGAACATTTTTCAGTTGAATTTTAAGTTCCCTTATAACTTTTTCCTTTTGAGGTTCCCATAGAAGCATTTCGTCGTATTTCCCCCAAATTACCGCAACAGGAATATTAACATTGCTTATAACTGTATCATAATTAGGATGATTATTGCATGTTCCGGTAAAGAAATTATACATTGCATTAGTTTTTCCTTCAAGTAGAGGTTTTTTATATCCTTCAATTTCATTTTTTGATAAAGTGTTCTTTTTTAAGCCTTTTTTGAATAATTGTTTTAACAATGAATTTGTTGTGACACCATTTTTATACAACCACATTGAGAATTTTGCAAATGCCCCTTCTTTCATTTTTATGGGAGGATTAAATCCCGCTTCATAAATTATTGTATTTAACAAAATGAGACTTGAAATTTTATCAGGTGATCTTTTAAAAAGCTCCCAAGTCCAAATACCTCCGGCGTCATGCATTACATGTGTCCAACTATTAATTTCCAGATACTCCATTAATTCAATTATTCTTCCGGCATGTTCTTCAGGAGAGTAAATTTGATATCCTTCGGGATTATCACTGCTTCCAAATCCCAACATGTCGGGAGCAATAACTCTAAAACCTCCTTCCACTAATCCCTCAATCATTTTTCGGTACAACCACGATGATGTTGGAATTCCATGTAATAAAAGAATTGTCTTTCCTTCACCTTTATCAATATACTTAATTGTACCATCGGATGATAGGAATGATTTCTGACTCGCCCGAAATTCCTGATAATTCCATTCTGAATCAACTTGTGCTTGACTTGGTTGTTTACAAGTATATAATACGCTGATTACAAGAATAATAGAAATATATCTACTTAACTGGTTCATTTTCAGATAATATTATTAATTTCTTACAAATTCTGATGATTCATAATTATTGTGAAAGACTTTAATATCAGGAAAGTCTGCACTTTTTCCATTCGATGAATATTAATAAAGTTAGACTTACTGCTATTATTACAAATGCCAAATAAGATGGTTTACCTATTGATAAAAAAATGCCGGTTGCAGATACAAGTAAAATAGTTATCCTGGGAACTAAAAGTAACTTACTTGATCTCCATACAGCTGCTGCAGTGAAACCAACAAAAAGAATATATCCGATACTTAAAGCAGCAGCTACATGAAAACTTAACAAATCGTTTGGGTTTCCAATTATTTTTTCAAATCCAATGGCAATACCAATGATTCCGCAAACAAGTGGAAAATGCATTAAACTATATGCATCTCTACCGAGCCTTGCTTGTTCCGATCCCGATTTTTTAGAAAAATGTTCTTCTAAATATTCATTAATCCAGGAAAAGTAGCTCCACCATAAAAGGCAAGTTACTAGTACAGCCAAGCCGCCAACGATCATAAGATCCTGAGAACGTTCCTGAACATCAATAGCACTTGCAGCAACAATAAGAGATTCTCCAAGTGCAATTATTACAATTAAACTATGGCGTTCTGCAAAGTGTTTTGCTCTTAAACTCCATCCCTCAGATCGTCCACCAATAAATCCTGCTGCCATATCTAAGCCAATTGCGGCTAACCACCACCAAACGCGTTGCATCGGATCAACCATGGCACCTCCAAAAACAGCAATTAAGCCAGTTAACGAGATTGCGGCGAAAACATATGCTGCAGAACGCTCTTCTTTCGAATTAGATGAAACTCGAATTTGCAGACCCAAGCCAAGTAATCGAATTATTATGTAAGGTATAGCAAACCACAAAACTCCATCAGTAAAAGCCTCATCTACTGATGACGCCAAAACAAATGCCACCCCGGTTGTCACTAAAACCCCCATTCTAATTTCTGCAATTTTTGTATTAGCGGTATTTAATGTCCATGTGAACTGAGTCCATCCCCACCAAATTAGCCAAAATACAAGTACCGATTGCAACACATGTTGAATATCTAAATGATGTGCCGTTACGGCTGTAATTCTAGTGATAGCATATACAAATACCAAATCAAAAAACAACTCTACAAAGTCGGCTCCCTGTTCATGAGAGGACAGTAAATTCTTTGTTGTTGAAAATACTTTTATCATAATGAAAATGTTTACAATCTCTTATTTCTCAACACACAATAAATATTGTGACAAGACTCAATAAGTAACATTTGAGAATAGGAATATGTTTATAAGTGGGTAATCTGATGGCTCCCGATAAATATATAATCCATCAAATTGTAATAGGTTGTAATCTGGTAACTATGTACAAAAATAGATTAGTAATTTTCTAAACTATAAATAGAGGTTCGATTCCTATTGAGGCAATTTATAAAAACAATAAAAGCTTATAATCTAAATTATTAATATTATCTCTACGTTTCATATATTTGTTAAGTTTTTTTATAAAATAAACTAACAAAAAGTCGCCAAAAATATTCTAATAAGAAAAAAAGGATTAATTTTATCAATAAAGGATAACTATTTATTATGGGTGCTGCATCAAAGGATTACAATGAATTTGAAGATTTTGCTGTAAATGTTTTTAAAAAACTATTCAAAAATCAAGATGTTGAAATAGTTCAAACAAAATATGGTTCTGATGGGGGAAAAGATGGAGAAGGCGAAAACAAGTTATCTATTGGTAATTTCCAAGATATTCAGAAATATTGGGTTGAAGCAAAACAAAGGAATACAAGTAACCTAAAATTACATGACATTGGAAAAACACTAATCCTTGTGTTTAACAAAGGAGTTCATAGTGTTTATATTGTTACTAATAGCAATTTTGATCAACAAGCAATCAGAGAATCTAGAAATTTTTCTAATAAATCAGACAAGAAGGTTTTTCTAGTAAATGGACAAGAATTATCAAGACTAGCTAAACAAGTTTCCGTTAAAATACCAGAAACGATAAATATTAGTGAAAAAACAGAAAGAACAGAGAATAATGAAATTGAAATTATTTCTAGTCTTTATCCCAATCCAAATAATAATTATACTGGAAATCTTACATTATTGGGTAATGGTATAGCATATATTTCAGTAAATATCAATCTTGATAGAACAAAAATTAAAAATAGAACCACTACTGTCAAGTGTGTAGTGAACAATCGTAACATCCAAATTTGTCCAGAAGAATATAAAATTCCCAAAAATGCAATAGGAGTAGTTTCTAAACAGTTTGTTATTCTATGTGATTATAATGAATTAAAGAGTGTTGATTTAACTTTAAAAGTTGATGTAATAGCAGGAGATGAACTTATTTACAATCAAGAAATTAAAAATGCGTACAGTATAAAAAGTCCTATTTTACCTAAAATTAACACTATATCATTTACTAAATATTATAATGAAATTTTACAAGATTTAAACCATTGGGAAAAAGACTTTTCTGTTAAAAATATATTAATTAAAGCAGAAGCCGGTGTTGGAAAAAGTTTCTTAATAAATAATATTAGGCAAGAGATTCTTAGGCGAGAGTATAATGAAATATTATTGTACGGAGAAAGCCATAAATATCCATCTGAAGTTGTCCAATCTATATTAAGATCATTTTTTCCTTTGCCAGAAGAAAGCTTTTCAATTGAAGATATAAACGATATAAAATATATTATATCAAATTCTGACTTAAAGATTGATTCCAAAATCATAGATTATATTTCTGAATTTCTTTGCAAATCAAACAAAACGATTGTTAATACTGAATTAGATATAGAGTTTCTCGCTGAGGTTATTTCATCATTACTATTACGATTCAGCGTTATAAATAAAAAGCAAATTTTTATTTATGAAGATTTACATAAAGCTGATGTTTCAGTTGTCTTTTTTTTAGAAGAAATACAAAGATTAATAAGAAAGAAGGTTAAGGAAAATAGAGTGTTTTTCTTGTTGACAAGTAGGGAAAGTAGAAATATCCAAGACATAAAATCGTCTATGTTATGGATTGAACGTTTTGAAGCACTTTATTCAAATGACTTTATCAAGACGATAACACTTAAAGCAATAGAGAAAGATGATGCGGTTAAAATCTTAAATAATTTAATCCCAACCTTAAATGAATTTTTATGTGAAAAAATAGTTCAACAAGGAGGTAGTACACCTTTTTTTTTGAAAGAGTATATAGGTCTAATGATCCAAGATAATTTAATTTGCATCGATGAAGATACACTTGATAGTTATTCTCTAGTTAATCCATTAGAGTTAAAAAGTTATATTGATGAAGAAAAATTTATAACACCTACTAAGGAACGATTAATAACAATCTTTCAAAGATATGAGAAAAACAAGATTAAAGACTTCCTTTCTCTGGCTGCTAGTTTAGGGCAACAATTTAATGCTATTGAATTACTTAGTTTAATTGATTCCTCAGATATTGACGTAGCGCTATCTAAATGTTTTGAATTAGAGGTTATTAGGCGATCGGAATATACTCCTAATTATTATTTGTTTGATCATGATATAATTAGATATACTATTTTAGATAATCTAAATGCGTTTGAACATTCTAAATACGCAAAACAAATACTAAACAAACTTAGCATTAATAGTAGTCAACGAATTAAAATATTATATCAATCTGGAGATGGAAATTCTTGCTTTCAAGCATTAAAAGAAGAGTTGATAAAAATAGAAAACAATCCTAGTCTATACTATGCTGTTTTGCAATGGAAGCAATTAGCAATAAACCTTGTTGATCATTCCTTTTTTAAAGGAATATTAACGGAGTATAAAAATCTACTATTAAATGATTGGGATTATGTATTTTATGTTGCACCAGTATGTTCTATTTCTTTGGATTACAACAAAAAAATAGAACTCCTAAAAGAACTTCTTCTGTCAACGTTAAGAACACTTCTAGAGATTTCTAGTGGAAGTGATAATCTCACAGATAGAATTATATCTGAAGGTTTAATGATTGCAAAACAATCTTCGGACAATTATAGTGAAGCTCTATTCAGGTATCATTACGGATATTTGTTGATGGAAAGAAATGATGTTGCACGATCTATTGATGAACATAAAAAAGTTATAGAACTCCTAAAGAATTGTGAAAGAGAGGATAGAGACACCTCAGAACTGTTAGCAGAAAATATTTTACGTTTAGCTATTTGTCATAGAAAAATAGGTGAGTTTAAAGAGTCCCGTAAGTTATTAATTGAAGGGCTTAAATTAAATCAAGATAAAAGTAGAAACTATTATATTGGGTTTAGAGGGAATTTTGCTGCTACATTTTATTATACTGACCCAGAACGCCATTTAAGATATTATCAGAGAACCTTAGAAATAGCAGAAAAACAAAATCTACAGCATTTGATTGCGAGGACTCATTTGCAATTAGGTATCAGTTATTTCAGATTCAGCAACTATGAAAAAGCTAACTATGAATTTCAAATAGCAAAAGAAATGTTTAAAACATTAGAGTCAACTAATGAACAAGTTCGATACAATTTAAACTGGGGATGTTATCTATTGGTTGTGAAAAAAGAGTTTATACAATCAGAAATGATTTTGAAAGAAGCCGAAGAAATAGCTATTAGACAAAAAAATGAAAGAAGATTGTGGCGCATTTACGCCAATTTAGCAACTATCTATGAATCCTCCAATAAAATCAAAAGAGCATTTGAATATGATAACCTTGCAATAAACATTATTCTTAAAGGACACGACTTTAATAATGACATTGTAGGGAAAGTAGTTTTACATAATAGAGAAAGGTGTGCATTAATAAACATCTTTCTAAGAATTATCTTATTTCCAGAGTATGAAAAGTTAAGTGTCAGGATAAAACAAGTTATTGGCAAAAAACTATTTTCAATATTGAAGAAAGATGCTAAATTAGTTATTGAGAGCAAGGTATCAGATCTTACTTTAGAGATGGGGAGTTTTTTCAAAGAAATTAATAATGGCATTATAAGAGCCATTGTTATGGAATAGTTTTGCCCTTTAGTTAATTAAAAGTTACGTTTACATATCCTTAATTAGCTCATTAAGGTTATTTCTTTCTAATGATTTGTTTTTCCCAAATAAGGGATATTCAATAAACCCTTCTGCATATCTTTTTTCAATTGAACTACCAAATGTGCTATTCTGAGATTCAATATCCTTAATTAGTACTTCTACTTTTTGACTTTTATGATGCATGATAGCTTTAATCTTTTTATCAAAAACACCTGTTATGTCAACAATAATATTTGGGTGAAACATTATATTTTCACCAAGTAAGAAATATGTAGAACACATTAATAAAATTGGGTATGCACCATTTTTATTTCTCATCTTATTTCTATTCCAATGATGAATCAACATTGTTGAAAAGCTAAATATACTTCTATGCTCAATATGAGAATCTAAATTCCAGTGGGTAATAATTAAGTCTGGGACTTCAATCGTAAAATCTTTCAAAAATGAATCAATATTAGGTGCAGAAAATGTTTTTACTGGATAAAAAAAAGATGTGATTCCTAAAAGATCAAGAGCTTTAATACTTTCCATTTTACGTTGTTTCGTAATGTCATAAAACACAAAGGATTTAACTATATCTCCTTTGTTAACATGTTTTAATAATGTTCCTCCTGCCCATAGTTCGCAATCATCTGGATGAGCTAAAAATACATAAATAATCATTTTATAAAATTTAAGTCATTGGTAATTAATAATGATATTTTCTTTATGAAATTGAGGTATTTAGGAATACGGTTAAAGTGTAAGTGTTCATATGCATGGATGCGGATAATACGGTATATTATTTCAGAAACTTCCCACAATAAAAGAAGTTGGAATGACGCATTACTTTTTACCAAACTATTTGATATATCAATAATCTCATCTATGTCAAAGTCATTATCAATCCAAACATGGGTATTCAGTATCCATGTAGCGTTATCAAGCTCACCAAAAGCGTACCTAGCTGTTTCATAATCAATAAGACATAAGTTGCTATCTTTCATGAATAGATGATCGTTATTTATTTCGCCATGTGCGAGCCATATCTCATCCATTAAAAATTCTATCGACATTAGTTCTTTGCAAATTTTCACTAGTTCAATCCTGTAATTATCTGGAAATAAATTTTTAGGCTTAATGTATAATTCAAACATGAATTTTATATCAAGCTGAGGGTGAATTCGATGGTTGCTTTCAATGCCATCAGTTAAAGATTTATTCAATTTATTCCCTACCTTAAGGTAATTGTTATAGGTATTTAGTTCGTCCGATTTATATAATTCTTTAATTTTGTTTTTAATGGAACTCAGGTGAGTGATCTTGTATTTATGTCCAAATTCTTTTATCGCACTTATCAATGTGCTAATCTCTTTTATTCCTATATCAATATTTACTGCAATTAATTTTTCATATATGAGGATGTTCTGTTTAGTGCACTTATGTAGTATTCTGGGGGCATTATTAAATTCCGCAAAAAACACACATCTATTAAACAATTCATCGGCAATATGAATAATTTTATTAGCACTAATTTTTGGTATAAGATATGACTGAGAACAC
The DNA here is from genome assembly GCA_013138975.1 of Bacteroidales bacterium. Taxonomy (GTDB): domain Bacteria; phylum Bacteroidota; class Bacteroidia; order Bacteroidales; family UBA12077; genus UBA12077. Next base: position 43,080 of record WTBR01000061.1, on the reverse strand, counting down.
ATTTTTTCTTTGAATTCTTTTATAATAAAATGAGTATTCGCACATACTAAATGCTGACTTGTACTTATGTTTTCAAAATTATTATAACCGTCTAATTTTTCTTTTATTATTAATTTAATTCTATTAAAATCCTCATTTAAAGTAAGTTTTGATGAAGAGTTCGGTACTTGACAGTTCGCGTATATCAATGGATAAATACTAAATGTTGCCTCTCTTGAAAAGTTCATCTTAGCCCAATTGATTGAATTTTCACTTAACCAGTCACTTAAATCTCTATTATTTAATATTAAAAGGAGATATATAGAAATTACTATATCATTTCCAGATTCAACTAAAAAACCAGAATGACCATTCTTTATAACATTCTTTAATCCTCCTGTATTACTAGCTATAACAGGACATCCACACAACATTGATTCTACCGCTACCATTCCAAATGTTTCATTAAAAGATGGCATAACACATACGCTTGCTCTGCTATAAAACTCAGCTAAAGCGTCATTTACAATCCTGCCCCATAAAACTAATTTACCAGACAGGTGAATTTCATTTAGGACATTGTCTTTCTTAATCCATGATTTTAACAATAGAGTTTCCTTTTCATTACCTCCAATAATCCAAGTAATAAAACTGGTATTTATTCTATAAAGCCTCTTTATTGCCTGAAAAAAGACTTCAATTCCCTTGTTTAAATCTGTAGGACGCCCTACGTATAAAATCACTGGAAGATTCAGGTCTTTGATAGAAGATGTTCTCATCAATTCCATTTGCTATAATATGACAGTTTATGTTTTGTTTTAATTCAGGATAAAGTTTGAAGAGACTTTTTTTTTCATCTTGGCATATGGCAATTAGGTCATCAACACCATTAAAAACAGTGATTTCTGATATATCTCTAAACCTTTCATATTCAGATAAAGATTTTTTTTCTTTATGTTTCAGCCTTCCAAGAGAGAGTATTGTATTAACATGTTTAATCCCATTGTTTTGACAATATTCCATTGCGACTAAACCACTTATCCAATAGCTTGTATGTATTACATCAACTTTATCTAGTTGAATTATTGTATTTATAAATTGTGTCTTTAGCTGTTTTAGATAACTCGAAACTTCAAAAGTTAAAATTTCTTTTTGAGGTCCAACATCTAAACGATAAATAGTGCACTTATCACCGAGCCTTTCATAACTATTTTTTGTGGGAGAATTTTTTCTGCATATATATGTGACCGTAATACCCTGCCTAATAAGATACCTGCCAAGATCAAATAAAAACAAGTGTCCTCCTCCAAATCGACCTGAACCAGGAGGGTCAAAAGGATCGTCTATCATTGATGAAATTACTATATTCATAATTAAATATTTATAAAACCTTCCAAAACTTTATTTGTATTATTCATAAATCTTTCTTTGTAATGATACATCGTCTTTCCAAGATCTATGATTTTCTTATCAGTATTTTGAATTATCCTTAGCTGCATTATTAACCCTGGGGAGTATTTTTGAAATTTCAAATCGTACGAAGAGACCCAACCATGAAGAGTTGTATGAGAGCTAATCCCAAATTCTATTGAAATTGGTTTGTCTTCAACCATCAATACTGAAAGCATTCCTGAAAAATCAACAGAGTTATTCTTTCTCAGGTATTCCATTGTTTCAATAACCCAGCCAATATTAAGTTTATGTCTTTTCCCAATTTTTTGAAGGTGTTTTGTTTTCCAATTAAATAAGGTTTTAAAAAAGATATTATTATTGACATTTAAGGCAAAACTAATAGTTCCAAAATCTTGCTCTAATCTACGAATCTGTTTCTCTGTTTTTGATATTACCTTGCTTTGATGACGTTGTTTTATTAAATATTGGTCATATCCATTTTGAAGGTTTATGGTAGGGGAATCACATGTCTTGCAGCTAAATTCTAAGAAATTACTTTGTGAAGCTATTTGATGATCAAAACGCCATTTTTTTATATTACAATCTTTTAAAAGTGTCAAAATATTGAATTTATCATTTTCACCAATAATGATTCCATGATAATCTGAAATACCAAATCCAATTGGAGAGCCATTCCCTAAATCATCCTTATGAAATGGGAAAAACCCCAATATTTTATTTTCTCTTTCTAATATTGCTATGTATGAATCTTCTCTATGTAAAGAAATAGCATATGTAAATTCAGGACAAAAAAAAGGACTTGATAGATTAATATTATTTTTCTGAATCCTTTTCCACTCAGCAATTAAATTGTTAGAAAGTTCTAATCCTTTTATAATTGATATTTTCAAAGTAGGTATATCACCCATAATAAATAGTTATCCTTTACTCGGCAACTAAATATTAATATACTTTCTTGGGTGTTTATTTAAGATAATATCCTTTTGTTTTTTTGAGCTAACGTGTGTGTATATCTGAGTAACATTTATTGAGCTATGTCCCAATAAACTTTGTATATACCTTATGTCTACATCTTCCTCAAGAAGCAAAGTGGCAAAAGTATGACGAAATACATGGGGTGTTACGTTCTTACTAAAGTTCAGTTCTGAGCTATACTTTTTAATAGTAAATCTTACGGATTGTTCCGATAATCTTTTACCTAGCCGATTTATAAAGAAAAAACCCGTTTTATAAATATGAGTCTGGAATAAATAATAATATTTTTTTAAAATATTCTTGGTTTCGCTATTACTAATTCCAATAATACGTTGCTTATTTCCTTTTCCATTTACTATAATATGTGAAAAATCAATGCAAACATTTATAATTTTTAAATTACTTAACTCGGAAACTCTTATACCAGTTGCAAATAACAACTCAATAATTGCAACATCCCTTACGGTTTGTTTATAAAGCATGGTATCCGTTTTTTCGATTTCATTCATCCTTTTATAAACCAATCTTAAAATAGTTTCAACCTCATCTAATGTTAAAACTACCGGCAGGCTTTGAGGCTCTTTAATATTAATCCTTATTTTACGAAAGGGATTAATCTCAATTTCTTCTTCAAATTCAAGAAAATTAAACATTGCTTTTAATGTTGCCATTTTTCTCTTCGTGGTCTTTGCTTTTTGGGTTGAGATATTTTGGATAAATGCCTTAATTTGATGTTTGCTTATCTGGTCAATACTTAAATTACCGTATTCTTTTATAATAAATGAGCTGAATTGTTCCAAATCAATTTTATAGGCTTTTAAAGTTGATGTACTTAATCCCTTTTCGAATTCACAATGAAATTTAAAGTTTTGGATAGAGCGTTGCATTATTTTTTGAGGCAAATAAAGCGATATTTTAAGAGTAAATAAGCCGTTTTTGGATCGATTTAACCTAGGAGTGCATAAAGATCTTAAATTGCCTAAAACTGTCTTAAATTACATTTCCTTGCTTAAACAAAAACTACATTATTTAAAGAATATATATTTAAAAGTTGAATAAAGGGCGAAATTAGAAATAACACTTTATGTAAAAGTTCGAAGATTTTAATACTAATATTTTTGTTTGCCCCTGCCCTGTAGAGTGCAAAAAATTAGTTCGTTGTAGTTGCTTAAAAGAAAAAATCAAATATGAAAGTGAAAAATAGCCTGAATCAAGTTCTAACTACCACAAGTAATTACTTGCACAAATAATTTTCAATTTCATTTACGGACAGGCAAAATAAAAATTATTCTTTTTGGCTAGCAAAAAAAACGTGTCACTTTTCAATGACACGTTTCCTCTTTAAAATAAAGGTCTTAGGGCAAAACAAAAATTATTCCTTAAACAATATTTTAGCAAATCGATGTGCTTTTCTTCTTTGGCCAAATAATATCATTTCTTTTTTAGAAATCTGTTTGCAAACTTTCGGCCGAGTTAATATATCTGCTTCCCGAGCTGAAAACAGAGCTTCTCGAGTTTGTTTTCCATTGCTATCGAGCTCAACTAGAACAATTAAGGATTCTTTACTTTTAATAAAATTATACAATTTCCCTTCTCCTTTATATGTTAAATTTTCGGGGTGATCATTAAATACAAAATACAATTTATCTTTTACAACCGACATTGCATATGAAGAATAAAATCCTCCATCGTTAGCTGTTTTTTGCCTTTTTGGTATTTTCTCTGTCCACTCAATATTTCCTTCAGGAGAAATGTTTATTACAATAATATCATTATAAAAATAATAATAGCTTGTTGTTGTAGTTGTTCCTCCATTTCCATTCGACATTGTTCTTGTTACCATTCTTACAAAGTACTGCTCTCCAATTAAAACAGCGCCTCCATCATCTCTTAATACTATATTATCCAAATCATATTGAATCAATTCTACCTCTTTTCCTTTTTCAGCTTTCTTTTTTGCTTTTTTCTCTTGTCGATCAGTCATGTTTTGGGTAATAAAATCAATGCCAAATTCTTTAAAATTCTTAGCAATAATTTCCTTTGTTTCGCCGTCGACTTTTATAAAATAAGCACCAATAATACTAAACAGGCCTTCGTTTGAATAAAAACCACTACAAATTACATCCTTATCATCAGTAATGGCTATTTTCATGTCTGTTAAAAATTTCCCTTCAATCATAATTGGATATTCCTTCACCTCATTCCCTTTATCAAAATAACTTATGATTTGATATTTATAATTAGGTTCTCCTTTTCGTTTAGCTTTTCGTTTTTCTTTATATATAACACCTAACAAATGTACGTTCCCCTTATCATCAATCTTAAAATCTTCTACATCAAGCAACTCTTCCATGTATGGTAATGTCACTTTATTTTCCCATAATTGGTTCATTTCTTCATCGAACACATGAAATCCATATTGCTCGTTTTCGTATCTAACATATGGTAGATTATAGTAAACCAATACCTTTGAACTATCTCTTGAAACTTCGTAATTAAAATTACCTATGTTAACTATACTCCTTCCAGTATAATCTATTTCGGCTATTTTCTTTATATCCTGATTAAACTGAAGTGTTTTTTTATTAATTGTTTGTACAAATAAGAAGTTGTGATTTAACTTTTTATTTATAAATGATGAGTAAAGATATAACTCATTATTGTGATGAATTATAAACTCAAAATTCATCTTTTTCTTTTGATATATTAATTCCAACGAAACTGAGTTTGTTTGATTAAGTTTGTTGTTATAATGCTCTAATGTAATTGTAGAATTCATTCCATAGAATCCTTTTCTTTTGGTTTTAAGAGCATAAATTCCAGTTTCATCATGTCCAACAATATCGCTAAGTGTTGTTTTTTTCGATTCTTTTTGTTCATCGCCCCAAAGAATATCTACTTTATTCGATTTTTCCTGACCGCTTGAGTTAAGGATTAATAGACTTAAAAAGCCTACTAAAATGATCATTCTTCTCATAATTGATTTTTTAGTTATAAAATATATCCTCGCTTTAGTGCTATCGGAATTTAAATTCCTCCATGCCTTTTGTTTTTACCATTTGTTTTTTCGTTTATAAAACGATATCCAACACCAACATTATAGTCGAAAATTAATCGTTTCCCAAATATAAACAGCAATCCCAAATTTAAAGTTAAATCATTAAATATTGTGGTTACGTTTTCCTGAAAATATTTTCTTTGCCGAACTTGAATTCCCAATAATTTAATGGTTCAATTCATGATCTTGAAGATCAAAAAGAAAGAGACGTAGGACGAGAAGCTATGCTAAAAGACTTAGATTTGATAGTGATTCGATTTTCCAATATAGAAATGAAAAATAATCTGAATCAAGTTCTAACTGCCATAAGCGAAAAAATTCGTAGCCTTTAAAAAGACTCTGCTCCTAATTTTTTCCCCCAACCCAAAAGGGTGCAAAAAATTAGTTTGTAGTATCAATTCTAATTAAGAATTTATAATTCTTATTTTTGAGAATGATTCGGCTCAATATAAACATGAAAAATGACCTAAATCAAGTTCTAACTGCCATAAGTGAATACTTGCACAAATAATTTTTGATTCCCTTTAGGCTTGGGGCAAACAAAAAATTAAGAGCAAGGTCTTGTTTTAAGGCTTTAGAAATTCTTTCGAATATGCCAGAAAACGAATCTAAAAAGGCTTTAAAAGATCTTGTTAATTATGTGGTTACAAGAAAAAAATAAGTGTCATTCCATAAAAATAACTAGATCATTCATTATTCGGTTCAATATGACAAATTGTTTTGATGCATATATGCGAATACAGCAAGATTATAAACTAATAATTATTTGATAAGTAAAATTTGATGTTTAAATAATATTATTAATAATTTTTAAAATTGTGCTTAAAATAAATTCTACCCCGATTGAAATTACAATAAATCCAATTATCCGTGATAAAGCATTTATTCCAGAAGCACCTAAAGCTTTGACTATAAATCTTGAACTGATTAATAATAAAAAAGTTATTAGACACACTAATAAAATTGAAGTTACTAATATTAATTTATGAGTATATATTGGATTTTCTTGATTATATGTTATTAATAAAGATATAGAGCCGGGTCCTGCTAACATAGGTATTGCTAAAGGGGTCAGTGAAATTTCAGAACGTGTATAAGCATCGTCCTTTTCTCTTTTTTTCATCCCCTTATGTTTGCTAAAACCTCCTGTAAGCAAAGCAAATCCGGAAGAAGCAATAATAATACCACCGGAAATTCTCAATGAATTTAAACTAATTCCAAAAAAATCAAGCAAATAATTTCCTAAAAAAAATGATACAAGCAATATGATAAATGTGTTGATAGAAGCCCAAATAGCAACTGAAGTTATTTCTTTTTTATGTTTATCTTTTGTAAGACCAATAAAAATAGGCAATGTGCCCAATGGATTTATAACAGAAAATAAAGCTGCAAAACTGATTAACAATAAGTTCATTTTATACAATATTTGTTTATGTAAAATAAACGAAAAATTGATAATTGATTATGAAGTAAACATTAAGTTTTTGTTAAGATTAATGAGTGAAAATAACAATGCCACAGCAATATCATTATTAATGCAGAGTTTAAAAGCTAATACACATCTTGTATTCCTTTGCAATATTACCAATTCGTCATTGCCAATTAACAAAAAAATTTGATTTAATAAACAAATTTACTAAGTGTAGTTTTGAAAGTGAAATGCTTCGAAAACCTTCAATACACTTATCCGAATCCTTGTGTTTAGATTGTCACACTGAGAACGTCGAAGTGTTTTTATAATTTTAACTACTTTTTGAATTCCCACCGAGATTTGATGGGCGGTTAGCACTTGTTAAAAATTTTATTTTATGAACCCCAAAATATTCTTAGCAAAATAATATTCTTTTCTTTTAGAGTTTCTTTTAGCTTCTCATAGTAGTGATAGTTATATTCACTTTTCAAACTTTCACAGATATTTTGAAGATTTTCTTTGTTAATGTCATTGTCATAACTCAACGCATAATAATTGGTATATTCCAATTCTTCGTACCAGAAAATGTATACATTATTTGGTTCCTTATCAATTAAAAGATTTATTTCTTCTTCAGACAACTCAGTTATCACATTTGGACTTATCCCATTCCAATAATAATTTTCTCCATCACAAATAGAACAATGTGATGTTTCAATTATTCTTAAACTTATAATATCATCAATATCAAGCGTAACAACATTTTCAGGGTATGAAGTATTTAATTTAAATCTACAATCTGCCTTGTTGAAAACTTCTATTTCAGGGTAACTTATTAGAACAATTTCTTTATAGATTGTAATTGAATCATTAATTGAAGTTTTAAAATGCTTTATCATGTCCAAAAAAGATACATCATCAAAGTCAAACATCTTTTCATAATTTCCAGTTGGATAATATCCTTTAATCGTACTTCCATTTATTAAAGTAAATTCAATTTCATATTTAATACATTGGAATCCGCCAGCATAAATATTGAAATTAATAAAGAAAAAAAGAGTCAATACGCAAAAACTTTTTAATGTTCTCATTCTCAAAACTTTTTAATTAGACTTGTTAGGTTTTTAAAACCTGTTAGGTATTGTTTTTATTAATATTTTTATAAAAAACTCTTTCTTTCTTCTAATAAATTTAATTCTTTTAGTTTTTCTTCCAAAGGAAGCCCTTCGTTATTCCATCCACGTAATTCGTAATATTTATCTAATAAAGGCTCAAGATTTACTTTTATTCCTTTTGAATGACCTGATTCAAAAGCTTCATTTAGTAAACGAGAAGGTAAGGAATCATCTTTTCTGCTTAAGCCCTCACGTAAGTTGAATAATTTTTCTAGATTCCAAATTCTTTCTCCAATTTTCAATAACTCAATTGAATCTATTTGCACTCCCGTAACTGCAGACATCATATTTGCATAATGGATAGGATTTAAAGCAAAACTTGTGAAAATGCATACACCCATCGAATCAATTGTTGCAATTAAATCCTGATATAACTTAACGAGTCCGGGTTTTCCCTCTTCAGAAAATCTGTCAATTTCGAATGGAGTAGCAAGAGCTTCCGTTGAAACTAAATATGCTTTTAAATGACATCCACCACGATTACTTGTTGAAAGAGATAGACTCATTCCATAAAATCCACGAGGATCATAAGCCGGTAGTTCCAGTCCCTTAACCTGCATTGCAATTTCAGGATGCCCAAATTTTTGAGCCAACTTTAAACTTCCCATTGTAATTAATTCACCAAAGCCTTCGCATTTCCCGGCTAGTTCTGTAAGCTTTAGCATTGCTTCAGCATCGCCAAATTTTAAATCACGACCCAGATCTTTTCTTATTAATTCATAAGTTTCTTCATCGAAATATCCTTTTTCAGAAAGTTCCATTGCACAGGCAATAGTGCTACCAACCGAAATTGTATCTATTCCATATTCATTACAATTGTAATTTGCATTGGTGATTTTTTCCAGATCATGCACAAAACAAGCTGCTCCCAAAGACCAAACGGTTTCAAATTCAGGCCCTTTACCACTTCTATCCGGGGTTTTTGTTAAATGAGCACAACCTATAGGGCAGGCTTTGCAAGGCTGACTTCTCACGTAATAAAGTTCTTTAATGGTTTCTCCGGATATAGATTCTGCATTCGCAAAATATCCTTCCTGAAAATTTTTAGTTGGGAAACCCCCACGATCATTTATAATTTTAACCAAAGCAGGAGTACCATATTCCTTTAATGCGTTTTTTGTTAAAGGGGCTTCGCCAATAAAAGTTTGCCATTCCTTTTTTGCATCTTTTAATATTTCTTCATTGGCATAAGGAGTGTCTTTTGAACCTTTTGCTACAATTGCTTTTAAGTTTTTTGATCCCATTACAGCACCAACTCCGGTTCTTCCTGAATTATGCCCTTTTTCGTTTACTATTGTAGAAATTAAAGACCCTTTTTCTCCTGCAGGGCCAATACAGGCAACCCCGGCTTTTGGATCCGTCTCTTCAAGTAAAATGTCAGTAGTAACATCTGTAGTTTTACCCCAAATTTTCTGAGCATCCTTAATAATTACATTTTCTCCGTCTAAAAAAATATAACAAGGATATTCTGATTTTCCTTCAAGAATTAAAACATCGAATCCGGTATTTTTAAAATCAACGCCAAAATGACCACCCGAATTAGTTTCTCCAATTCCTCCGGTTAAAGGAGATTTACAAACAACAGAAAAACGACTTGCAGTTGCAGCATTGCTTCCATGAAGCGGAGCAGAAACAAATAACAATTTATTTTCAGGGCTTAAGGCATCTGTTTTTGCTGGGAGCTCATCAAACAGTAGTTTTACTCCAAGTCCACGGCCACCAATATAGTTAAGTAAAATTTCTTCTTGAATTTCTTCAATCTTATGACTGTGGTCAGTTAAATTTACTCTAAGTAATTTATTATGATATCCGCCTTTTATATTTTTCATCTTCTTTATTTTTTGTAATTTACCAATGTAAGTTGTTTAACCGCAGAAGTTTATAAGATTAAAAATCTTTATTTTTTCTGTAATGATTATGGATACATTCCTTACACCTGTTTTGACTAAGGACTCTTAATTCAGGGCGAAGTTTTGATGTATAATTAAAAGGACAAACCTTACAAGGAATGATTCCTGCATCCAACCAGTCTTCCGTATTATGTAATAACCAACCCATTGATGAAACAATATTCAAGGGGCCACTAGTTCCAATTCTAAATAAATCAGGGGTTTGTGTTGATTCATCAGGAGCTCCGGCATAAATAAGTCTCATTGCTGTCATAGCATCAGAAATGCCACCGGCAGCTTTAACCCCTTTTTTATTTCCAATAATTTTACGCATTATTCTCATATGCTCCGGCATTGCGCCATAAGCATCCATTCCGGTTGAGTTTTTTATAAATTGAGCTTTTGATTCGCCAACTATTTCTGCAATTGTCACAAGTTCTTCTTCAGTAAGTTCAGAGCTTCTAACAATAACTTTTACAACTTCACCTTCAGCAGCTTCGCACATAGCATTTATTTCTTCAAGAGCGTATTTATGATCCGCCTTGAATCTACCAACGTTTATTACAATATCAATGTCAATATGCCCTTCACCTTCGCCACGTAATTTTCGGCTTTTCTGCACAGTGTCTTCTGTCATTCGGGCTTTTAAATCAATATCAACCTTACCTAAAGGAAAATCCATAACATAAGTTTCTGTTACATCAGAACCTTTTAACAGCATAGGCAGTCGGTCTACTTCTACCGGATTTACACAAACAGATGCACATTTTAATGAAATAGCCCAATTAGCCATTTTATCTAATTTTGGACCTAAAGTATCTGCCTTTAAATCGGTAACATCAAGAAATGTTGCAATCCTTTCAGGACTAAAGCTTTTTATGAGCTTTAACATTTCACTTTTTGGGAATTTAACTAATGGAGTTTGTTTTATTGTTGTTGGCATCATATTTCCTTTCTTTAAAAAAGAATTTTTTAGGTGATTTATATTTAATTGCTAAAAATTTGAGTTTGCTATATACTAAAGGAATAACAAAAATAATTAATAATTAGCAAAGAATTACAAATTACAACTTTGATTGAAAAATTCAGAAGTAAACGGAAGTTTTTTGAAAAAAAACAGGAAAAAACAATTCTATTTTAGTTTTTCATTATTTAAATGACGAGTACTATCGCGTTGAGTTTTCTTTTCCAAACTTTTTGTGAGAGCACTGTTTAAATCTACCCCTGTCTGATTGGCTAAACAAATTAATACAAAAAGAATATCAGCCATTTCTTCTTCCAGGTTCTTGTTTTTATCACTTTCTTTAAAAGATTGCTCTCCATATTTTCTTGCAATAATTCTGGCTAGTTCACCCACTTCTTCGGTTAGTAAAACTATATTAGTAAGCTCATTAAAATAACGAACACCGTATGTTTTTATCCAATTGTCTACTTTATTTTGTGCTTCTTGAATTGTCATAAGGGTATTTTAAGATTAATTTATTTTATTTTTTTGCATTCATAGCATGCCTTTTAGTCGTGATACGAATGTATGTCTGCTTTAATCAAATATAAAAATTTAGTTTGATTTTTAAGCTAGATGATTTTATTTCTGTCACTAAATTAGAAATATAAAAGACAGCTAAGATGGTATATAATGTCTTTTTCCATAGTTAACATTTTCATTTATTTTTAGCACCGCTTGCATTCATGGTACGACTTCAAGTCGTGCTATGAATAACTAAAAGGTCAAATATTTTTATCATTGTAGCACGACTTTTAGTCGTGATACGATTGTATTTATTTTTAGTGTTTTATTGTACTTACCAAAACTTTTAATAAATCTTTTTTTTGCACTAAATTGCAATTAACAGCTAAGGTTCTTATTTAATTGAAGTTAAATAAATCAAGTTAATAATCAGCAATTTAAAAAAAATTCCTAATTTTGCTTAAATTAAAAACGTTTGATGATTAATTTTATGACGGAAATTGTGAAGTAAATAACCTTTGGTATTCTACCAAGGTTATCCCTTATTTAAGCTCAGGCATATTCTTGCCAGAGTTATTAGCATGTCTATATATTAAATTACAAATTGAGACTTGGCAAAAGAGAAATTATATTCATCTGCCATGGTTTCAACAATATAAATTTAAACATCATGAGTAACGAAAATAAATCAATTCACGAATTCGATTTCAATTTAATCTGCGAATATTTTTCAAGTGTTGAACGACAAGGGCCCGGAAGTCCTGAAGTAACAATCAAAGCACTGAGCTTTATCGATAATCTTACCAAGGAATCCCGTATTGCTGATATTGGCTGCGGAACTGGTGGTCAAACTATGGTGATTGCACAAAATGCACCTGGATTTATTACAGGAATAGACTTGTTTCCCCTTTTTATAAACTTGTTCAATTCTAATGCCAACAAACTGAATCTTCAAGATAGAATTAAAGGCATCGTCGGTTCAATGGATAATCTTCCTTTTAAAAATGAAGAATTAGACCTGATCTGGTCGGAAGGAGCAATCTATAATATTGGATTTGAACGAGGCTTAAACGAATGGCGAAATCTTCTAAAAAAAGGAGCTTACATTGCCGTATCAGAAGTATCGTGGTTTACCGAAGAACGTCCTTCCGAAATCGATGAGTTTTGGCAGGATGCTTATCCTGAAATAGACACTATTTCAAATAAGGTAGCGCAAATGCAAAAAGCTGGATTTATTCCAGTTGCTTCTTTTATCTTGCCGGAAAATTGTTGGACTGAACATTTTTATGCTCCGCAAGTTTCTGCTCAGGAAGCCTTCTTGAAGAAACATGCAGGTAATAAAACTGCGGAAGAATTCATAGCAAACCAACGACATGAGACTCAATTATATTACAAGTATAAAGAGTATTACGGCTATGTATTCTATATCGGAAAGAAAATTTAAATAATCAAGCAAGAAGGATTGTTCTAAAAAAAAGGGACAATTCTTCTGTAATTAAAATTTAAAACAATGAATAACTTATTATTATATGGTTGGAACGAATCATTATTCCAACAAATGCAAGCAACGATTTACACAGAATTTATGCATGGGCGTGTGTCGATTACACATAAAACTTGCTACGAAGTAGTTTCAGAGACTGGGACCTTTACCTGTGAACTTACAGGAAATATGCTACATGGAAGAGAAAATTCTGAATATCCCTGCACCGGAGATTGGGTCATTTTTCAGATGATTGATGCTGATAAAGGAATAATTCTTGATATGTTAGCCCGTCAAAAAACGCTATACCGTTTGAAAAGCGGTACGGTATCCGAAAAACAAGCTATTGCATCGCATGTAGATAAAGCATTTATCGTTCAAAGTCTTGACGATAATTTCAATGTGCGACGAATTGAACGCTTTATGCTACAGATTGCAGATGAGAATATACAGCCAGTATTGGTGCTGACAAAAACAGACTTGGGATTCAATAAGGATGAGGTGGAAAATGCCTTGAAACACATATCCCATAAAATTCCTACTTTTTTTACCAGTATTCAATCACAGGATAGTATCGATCAATTACGTGATTTTATATCCATTGGTGAAACAGTTGTGTTTATTGGTTCTTCCGGTGTAGGAAAAAGCACATTGATAAATGTACTTTGCAAACAGGAAATCATGCAAACAGCATCTATTAGTGACTCGACCGGAAAAGGGAAACATACTTCTACCCGTCGGGAAATGATATTGATGGAAGGATCCGGTATATTAATAGACACACCGGGAATAAAAGTTTTCGGAGTTACGAATGATGATACCGATTCACTGTCAGAGGTATTGGATATTAGCAGTTTTGAAGGACAATGTCGATTCAAAAACTGCCAGCATATCAACGAAAAAGCTTGTGCTGTGATCAAGGCCGTAAAAAATGGAGATATTGACAAAGGAGTATACGAAAACTACCTTAAACTGCGAAAAGAAGCTTTGCATTTTACCACTTCAGTGCACGAAAAAAGGAAACAAGGAAAATCATTTTCTAAAATGGTTAAAGAAGTAAAAAACAATCCTTTTAAGGAACATTGATTTTAGTCGAAAATAATTCGCTAAAAACAAATCATTTAAAGGAGCTGTTCCAAAAGTTAAAGGAGCTGTCCCAAAAGTCATTATCTGTCATCCCCAACTTGATTGGGGATCTCGTAATTTATTGTGTGCAATTCAATTAAGAGATTCCCTTTTTCAAGGGAATGACACTAAAGAGACTTTTTGGACAGCCTCTTTTTTTTGATTTTTTAAGGAATTAATTTTAACCCATTATAAGAGAAACTAAAAGTTTAAAACAAGAATATTCATTTTCTATCGAATTAAGATTTAGTATTTGTAAATGTATAATTTACGGATTGCGAATTTTTCTATTTCGATTTTCCACGTGCTAATGAAAAGAAAATACCAATAAAACAGAGAACTGCAAAAATGAAAAATACTGTTCGAATACTATGAATAAATTCTGTATAGTTTGATGGATTTATTTCTGTTTTTCCCATAAATATTGAAAAGATCATCATGGCAATACCCATACTTGACATTTGACCAATTAAGCGCATAGTGCCAACAGTTCCGGATGCAATACCATAATATTTTTTTTCTACTGAACTCATTATCGCATTTGAGTTGGGAGAAGAAAATAGTGCATACCCAATCCCAAAAAGAACTAGTATTGGAATAATAAACCAAATACTGGTGTTGGCTCCTATAAATCCAATTAGTAGTAGTCCTATAGATATTATTGCCATACCGATAGATGCAACTTTTCCTGCATCAATTCTGTCGGATAATTTTCCTGTAATAGGAGAGAATATAGCCATTAACAGGGGTTGAATAACAAGTATTTGTCCGGCTTCTTGTGGATCTAATCCTTTTATGTATTGTAAATAAAGACTTAATAAGAATCCAATTGCAAAAGTAGCACTGTAGTTTATTAGTGCTGCATAATTTGAAAATGCAAAAACACGATTGTTTTGAAATAATTGAATATTTATTACCGGAAATTCTTGTCTTTTTTCAAAATATACAAACCCGATAATTCCCAAAATACCGGATAAAGTAAAAATAACACCGCTTAAATCAGGAAGCTTACTAAATCCATACATTAAAGAAATTATTGCAATACCATATATGATCGAACCTTTCCAATCAAATTTTTCGCCTTTTGCATCTGCCCATTCTTCTTTAAAGAAAATAAAACTTAAAACAATCGATATTAAACCTAATGGAACTGTAAAAAGAAATATTCCTTCCCAACCCCAATTTTTAGTTAAAAAACCCCCGATAAAAGGGCCGAGAGTTAATCCTGCATAAACTGAAGCAACAACTATTCCCAGGGCTTTTCCTCTTTTCTCACGAGGAAAAACGGATGTTACAATTGCCATAGCAGTTCCAAATATTAAAGCACCACCTATTCCCTGAATAATTCGCCAAAAAATAAGAATCGTAATATTTGGAGAAAATGCACAAAAGAAAGATGCAACAGTAAAAATGATTAATCCAAGATTAAAGATTTTTTTGCGACCTACAATGTCAGCCAGCCGCCCAAATGGAGCTAAAAAAACAGCTGCCGATAATAAAAATGATGTGGCTACCCAACTTAACATAACAGCATTTGCCGAGAATTCTATCCCGATTGCTGGTAATGCAATATTTGTGGCAGACCCTATAAAGGGAGTAACAAATGCAGCAAATGATGTAACAATTAATGTTGCTCTTTCAAGAGATTTGTTCGATGTATAATTCATTTTACAAGGTCTTATTTTTTATTTATATTCATGACACGACTTCACGTCGCACTATGAATTATATAATTAGAGTCTTTCTATAAAGTCGGGTGTTTGATTCATAAATTTTGAGATCAAGACTTGTGATTTTTAAAACAACCATATCGCAGATTTCGGATTTTATGGACAAACACTAATTATGCTTTATTTTTAGTATCAATAATAATTGTAACCGGCCCATCGTTTTCAAGAGCTACTTTCATTAGTGCTCCAAATTCTCCGGTTTGTATTTCCTTACCTAAATCCTTTCTTAATTGTTCAACAAATTTTTCATATAAAGGAATGGAAATTTCAGGCTTAGCTGCTTGTTGGTACGAAGGGCGATTGCCCTTTTTTGTTTTTGCATGTAAAGTGAACTGACTTATGGCTAAAATTTCACCGTCAATGTCTTTTACCGATAAATTCATAATCCCATTTTCATCATCAAAAATTCGTAATTGAGTAATTTTGTTACTTAACCAATTAATATCCTCGAAAGTATCTGATTCTTCAATTCCGACAAGAATTAAAAGACCTTTGTTTATTTCTGATTTTACTTTAGAATCGATGCTTACAGAAGCATGAGTAACACGCTGAATTACTGTTCTCATAAATTTCGCTTAAGATTTTATATATTTAAGTAATGCCTAATATCTGCAAGTAAATTATCATTCATTTAAATTTTAAGTAACTAGCCGTGCGACGGTTAACTAATTTAGATGACATGAAATTATAATCAACTTGCTGATTATTAATAAATCCGTACCACGCTTTGCGAATTTAAGTAATGTAAAAATAAGAATTAAAATGAAAAAAGGCTTGACAATATTGCCAAGCCTTAATAAACAGTATATTATGAGTGTGAGAATTAATTAAAATAAATCATCACTCAAATCAGTATTAATATTAATTGAATCAACTTTTAATTCCAGGTTTTGCATTCCTGATATTCGTAGTACATATGGAAATTTAACCCCATTAATCTCTTGATAATCCGAGAAATTAAATGTTTGTGTAAAATCTCCTTTAGGATTTGAAATTGTTTGTTTTGATTGAACCTTAAGGCCTGAATTTACATCGTAATAATCGTAAGATTTTTGTCCTGATTGAGAAACAAGTTTTAATTTATAAGCATCTTTTTCGTTAACTTTTTCAATAGCTTCTAAAGAAACTTTAATCCCTAATTCTTCATACTTTAATTCCGGGCTCACTATAGCTTCAACTTTCAATGCTTCTAATTCATCTCCTGTAATTTCTTTTTCACCTTGAAATCCTTTCATTAAACCACGTGCACCATCATAAGATTGTTTCATTAAAACATTTCCATTCATAGAAGTAATCGAAGCATATTTATTTGGAGCTTTCTTATAAATTGTTTGTTTAATATCCATTCCATTCATTTTGGTAGATGCAACTATCGTAACATCCTGAATCTTTTCGATATTTTCTTTTCCTCCAATTGCATCGATAAATTTCTCAATTACACTTTCAGCAGTAAATCCATCAGGAATTGCTGTTGTGTTTTCTTCTTTTACTGGGTTTCCATAAATATCACAAATTTCTACTTCTCCAGTTGAACTAAACTTTTTTAGTGATTCTAATAATGTAGCCTTATCACCCACAACAATTATTATTGCCTGATCAGTGTCAATATACTTTTTTGAAACCGTTTGAATTTGCTCACTTGTTACAGCATCTAATACCTCAAGATATGTTTGATAATAATTACTTGGGAGTTCATACTTTATAGTACTAAAAGCAAAACGTGCAAGGGTTTGAGGACTTTCTAATGAACGTGCAAATCTACCTGTGTGAATGGTTTTAAAGAGATCTAGCGTTTCATTATCAACCAATTCATTTTTCATTCGATCCATTTCGATAATAAATTGGTTTACGGCATCTTCTGTAACTTCAGATTTAACTTGAGCAAAAGCTCTGAAGCTTCCTACATTAGAACTTTTAGATAGGCGCGAAAAAGCTCCATAAGTATATCCTTTATCTTCGCGAAGATTTGATAACAATCGAGCTGAAAATGCACCGCTTCCAAGAATATCATTAGCTAAATTGGCTGGAATAGCATCTGAATCACCTGTCTTTAAATTAACAGGATAAGTAATATTGATATATGATTGTACTGCATCTTCTTTATTAATAAATACGACACGAGTTCCTATATTTTTATTTGGAAATTGATATTCGTGTGCAGGTACATCACCTTTTTCCCAAGAACCAAAATACTTTTTAGCATCTTTTTTAGCATCCTTTAAGCTTATATCACCAATAATTACTAAATACGAAGTATTTGGTTTGTAATACGTATTATAATATTTAACTAAATGAGCTCGTGTAATATTTTCAATCGTAGCTTCTGTAATAATTTCGCCAAAAGGATGATTTCCGTTACGTAATTTTTGACCCACACGATTTGCTATAATTTTAGGATTAGTTTTAGATGATATAAGATTTGAAATTTGCTGTTTTTTTGATTTCTCAACTTCTTCTTCAGGATACAAAGGATTTAAAAGAACATCCGACATAATAGCAAGAAATTCATGTCTATATTTGGTTAGAGTAAGTCCATATATTCCGTTTTGATAGGTATCTAAATCTGAACCAATAAAATCTATGGCCTCATCTATTTCAGCTTTTGTTTTATTCGTTGTTCCTGTTTTCATTAAATTTCCAACCATTTCAACGTAACCAATAGCGTTTTTTTCCATTATAGGATCAACATCTACTGATAATTGATATGATACTCTTGGTGTTTTATGATTCTCAACAACTATAACTTTAAGTCCATTATCTAAAGTAAATAATTTAGATTCTCCAATTTTAAATTCTGGTGCTGGTCCTGGTTTTGGTTGAATACTTCTATCAAGTTGAGCAAATAATGAATTGGTGAAAAGAATTATTGTGAATAGTAAAATGATTGATATATGTTTTTTCATTTTGATTTTTTTAAATAATTTACTGTTGTGATTTTGGCAAATAATAAAGAACTACACGATTATCTTTTCTAAAATATTTTTTAGCAACACGCATAATATCTTCTTTTGTAACTGAAAGATATTTGTCAATTTCAGTATTTATTAAATTGGCATCTTTGTAAAAAGTATAATTAATAGCCAGATTATAAGCTCTACTTTCTAATGTTGAATTATCATTTATATGATTAACTTCATATTGATTTTTTAGTTTCAGTAATTCTCCATCAGTAATTAATTCTGTTTGCACCTTCTCAACCTCAGCGTCCATAGCACTTTCTAAATCAATTAATTCAACTCCCATGTTGGGTAGAGCCAGAACATATGCTAAACCAGCATCTTCATAAGGCATAGGAAATGATGCAACTTGCATAGCAACTTGTTTTTTATCCACTAAGGTTTTATATAATCTTGAACTTTCTCCACCTGATAATAATTTAGCAAGCATGTCTACTGCATAATAATCTTCAGCACCCATTTTTGGTGTGTGATATGCTTGAAAAATAGCAGGAAGTTGAATATTATCAAAAATAGTATCTCTTACCTCTTTATACTTAATTGGCTCTATTTGTGTAGGTCTGTAAATTTCGTTTTTGCTAGCTGGAATATCTGCATAGTATTTTTCAACAAGTTTTTTAGTGTTATCAAAGTTTATATCACCTACAATAGTTAATACAGCATTATTTGGGACATAAAAATTATTATAAAATTCTTTATAATCAGCTTCTGTTGCAGCCATAATATGTTCCGCTTTACCTAAAACGGTCCATTTATATGGATGAACTAAATAAGCACGTTTTGACATTTCTCTTTGAAAACTCATATATGGCTGATTGTCTTCTCGTTCCTTAATTTCCTCAGTGACAACTTTTTGTTCCGTAGCAACACCAATCGAATCTACATTTAAATGAAGTAATCTTTCTGACTCTAACCATAAGCCTAACTCAAGTTGATTTGATGATAATACTTCGTAAAAGTATGTTCTGTCCCAAGTTGTGTTGGCATTTAATGTTCCACCGGCTTTATCAACAATGTTAGAATATTCGCCACTTCCAATGTTTTCAGAACCCCCAAACATTAAATGTTCAAAAAAGTGAGCAAATCCTGTTCTTTCAGGTTTTTCGTTTTTTGATCCAACATGATAAGTAATTGTTACTACTACTAATGGAAAACTATTATCTTGATGCAGAATAACGTGTAGTCCATTATCAAGGTCATACTCTTCGAATTCAATTTTACTTGTTTGTGAAAACACAAAACTTGTAAAGGTGAATAATATCAAGGTTAATAAGCATTTAGATTTCATAATTATAAAATGTTTTATATTAATTATTTTTGATTTGATGATTTATTTAATTCTCTGTAAATTGATTTTTCTTTCTAATAGGAAAGATATGCAATGTTAACCTTCTCATTTAAAATATTTAAGCGCCTTTTTTAATAGTACTATTTCCAAATTTGTAATTCTTGGCTTATTGTATAAAATATTAAAGTAAGCTGTTAAGTTAAATAATAAAAAAGTAATTTTACTAAATGTACGTAAATGAAAATAAAATCATTGAAAAATAATAAGAAACAGTGTTAAAAAAGTTTAACTTGCAAAATAAAGTGCAGAACTACAGAGTTTTAGAAAATGGAGCAAATATTATGTAAATGCTATAAATAATGCTTTTAAGTGAAGTGACTAGCTATCTGCAAATATTTTTAATAAAAAATTTTGCAAATCATTTTAGATTTGTTTAACTTTTCGAATCAAAATTAATAATTTTGGGTAATTATGTAAACCTTATAGATTATGGAAAAAGATATATTATTAGTTCCTTGGGATTTTACAGAAGTAGCTGAATTTGCATTACAGCATGCAATAAAGGTTGCAAAAAAGCTTGATAATCAAATTTCTTTAATACATGTGGTTAAAACTCTTAAAAAGGGAGAAGAAGCACATATAGAACTAAATAAGGATATAAAAAAGCTCAATGAAAAATATAATATTGAGTTACATTCTCTTGTTCTTGAAGGAAGTTTGTTTCATGTTATTTCCGATTATGCCTCGGAAAATAATGTAAGCATGGTAATAATGGGAACACATGGAATTAAAGGAATGCAAAAATTTACTGGAAGCTATGCCTTAAAAGTGATTGTAGGTTCTAAAATTCCGTTTATTGTTATTCAGAAACCTCCTAGTAAAAAGGAAGAATTTAAAGAAATTGTTTTTCCTCTTGATTACAGAACAGAAGCAAAGCAAAAGCTTCAATGGGCATTGTTTTTAGTTAAGTATTTTGATGTTAAAATTAATATCATCGTACCTACTCTTAAAGACAAATCCTTAAATACAAAATTAATGGGGAATGTTCATTTTGCCGAGAAAATTTTGGATAAATACGATTGTGATTATGAATTACACAAAATAAATGGAAGCAATTCTGCTGAAGAATCAATCGCTTTTGCTAAAAAAGTTGATGCAGATATGATTCTTATTATGACTACAAAAGGCATTGGTATTACCGATTATGTTTTAGGAGCTCAAGAACAATATATTATTGCTAATACTGAAAAGATTCCGATAATGGTAGTAAATCCTAGAACAGATCTTAGTCGTTATGGCTCGTTTAGTGCAACAGGTGGATAGAAACACAATTAAAACTAATATAATTTTAAAACAAGAGGCATTGCTTCTTGTTTTTTTTATGTGGTTTAATAATTATAATTCTTTGATTTCATCAAAAATAATTATTTTTGTGCAGTATTTTTTGCTTAAATAATTTAAAATCTAAAGCGATGACATTTGTAACAAAAGAAAAATTTCTTTCAAAAGAATGGTTTTATAGTTATTCTTTAATAGCTATTGGTTCTTTTATATTGGCTGCGGGATTTATTTATTTTATTGATCCTCATAATATTGTTCCCGGTGGGGTCTATGGTATTGGTATTGTTGTGAAAAACATGACATCTGAAATGATGGGAAATGGAATTAAAATCCCATTTATTAATGAACCAATATTTAAGGATGGTTTAGGAATTGGTATTGTTGGATTGATGTTAAATATTCCGTTAACTATTATCGGCATTAAAATTCTAGGACCAAGATTCGGCGTAAAAACTATTATTGGATTTATCTTAACATCAATATTTATTGATTTATTGGATGCAAACTTTAGTGGAGCCTTAGTTGATGACGTTTTATTGTCTTGCGTATTTGGAGGTGTTTTAATAGGATTTGGATTAGGATTAATTTTTAAATCAAGAGCTACATCAGGAGGTTCTGATATTATTGCAATGATTGCAGCTAAATACACAAAAATGTCTTTAGGATTATTGCTGATGGTTGTTGATTCGGTTATTGTATTATTTGGATTATTGGTTTTTAAGGATTGGAAAATACCATTGTATTCATGGATAGTAATTTATATTACAGGAAAAGTAATTGATGCTACATTACAAGGAGTTAGCTATGATAAAGCATTGTTTATTATTTCAGATAAATATGAAGAAATAAGAAAGAAAATAATTAAGGATTTAAATAGAGGTGGAACTTTATTAGACGGCACAGGAATGTATAAAGGATTAGATAAGAAGATCATTTTTACCAATGTAAACAGAAGAGAGCAAGCTATTTTGCAGGACTTTATAAAGGATATTGACCCAAATGCCTTTATGACTGTAATAGATGCACATGAGGTTCTTGGAAATGGCTTTAAACCTATTCGTGAAGTATAATATAAAAGTGGGTGTACAAAAAGCTAGTTTTAAAGCAAAAACACTTCGACAGGCTCAGTGTGACAAGCTGATTAACTGAAAAATGTCATATTGAGCTTGTCGAAATATCTTATTAACAATCAAATAGATTCTTCGACAAGCTCAGAATGACAACAACTTGATCTTTTTGGACAGCCTCTTTAATTTTGTTATTTACCTAGACTTAAATTGATAAAATCAAGGTAGCTTGATTTCTGATCACCAAATATTTCATAGGATTCACCAATAATTTTATAAGTGCTTTTTTCACCAGCAATTTTACTAAACAAGATTTGATACTCATTTTTATCTTTATCTATCATAATGATATGAGAAAGGTTATCATGAATATCTGCTGCTAGTTTCCTTTGGCAAAGAGGACAAAAAAAGTCATGTTTTTCACCTTCTTCAATTACGAAATTGGTATTTTTTTTAATTGTATAATTACCAATTTCAGGACTAAAATAAATTAGTCCTTTAGCACCAGTCTTTGTTTCTGCTGATAAAACGATAGATTCACCTACATTTAAGTAGCCTTTGCATTTAGGACAAATAAAATTTTGATTCATATAAATACCTCCTTTGTTATTAAGTTAGTATTAAATTTCAACAAGTTCTTTTCTAGTTATTTAAACACAAATATTTAAATATTGTTTAAATATTTGTGTTTAAAGTGTTTATATTCGAATTATTGTTTCAAAAATTTGTATGTGTATGATTTGTTAGCTGAAATTCCCCTAATAAAATAAATACCATTCGATAAGAAAGAAACATCAATTGGATATGAATCTGAATTTATTATGTAAGATTTTATTAATCTGCCATTTATATCCATAATTTGAATTTGTTTTTTGTAACTATACAGATTAGCATTAAAATACACCTTAAGTATATCTTTAACCGGATTAGGGCTAAAACTAAATAGAGTTATATTATTCTCGGGTAATTCAATAGAGTTTACTGTTCCGATTATCTTTAAAATCCAATTATCAGGATCAACAACAATATTTGTAACAGTTTCTTTTAGTGGTATTTTAAATGTTTCATAATTGTGTGATTGACAAAGTCTTAGAGTCGTGTCTCCTCCGGTGTAATTAATTTTATAATCTACAAATAATTGAAACAGAGGTGTCGACGTTGATGTAGTAAGTTGAGAAACAGTCATAAATAATGTGTCGTTATGTTGAGTATAATTTACATCAAAGTGTGGGTAACCTTTTCCATAATACCATTGATTAAAAAACGGATCAAAATCAATTCCCGTATTAGCTTCAATAGAGTTTTTGAAGTCATCACCGGTAGCAACGCTATCAGCATATTCAGAAAGATAATTTTGAAGGCATGTAAAAAACAATTCATCATCATTTATTTGGTTTCTGATCATGTGAATTATGGCAGCACCTTTTAGATAAGAAATCCGATAGTTAAAAATACGGCCTTCATCAAAAGCTTCATCAAATGGAACATAAATACTTCTATTAGGATCTTCAAGAGCATATGTTTGAGTTGCGTTCATCCATTCCTGTGCACTAGAATCGGATTTTAAATTTTCCAGAGCAACATATTCAGCATAAGTTGCAAAACCCTCGTTTATCCATATGTCTTGCCATGATGCACAAGTAACATAATCACCAAACCACATGTGTCCTAATTCGTGAGTAATTAAATCATAAGCATATTCTGAAAGATTACCAATTGTAGTCATTGTTTGATGTTCCATCCCTCCACCTATAGTAGATAAACAATGTCCATATTTCTCATTTGCGAAAGGGTATAAACCAAATTTCTCACTAAATAACTCTATAAAATCAATGGTATTATCTATACCAGTTTTATTTTCACTTAAATAATCAGGGTTATTCCAAATAAAATTTTGAATTAGAATTGAATCTGTACCAATAGGGTGTGCATAAATAGAATAGTCTTGATAATCTGCTACAGCAAAAGAAATCAAGTAATAATTAATAGGATAATACGTTTTCCATTCATAACGTTTTTTGTTGTTGGGTAGTTCAACTACATTTTTTAACAAGCCATTTGAACCAGCCATACAAGTATCTGCGCAAGTTAAAAAAACGTATGCTGAGTCAATTTTATCAGAAAGGACTTGCTTACATGGCCACCATTCACGAGCCTGAAAACTTTCAGATAATGTGTATGTTACATGTGTATCCCAATCGGATTTATAAGCATTAAATACTCCAAATCCATATGGTGTACCATGATAATATACTTGTACTTTAAAATCATTTTCAAGAGCCAATGGGGTATCAAAAATATATTGTATTTGATTATTGCTATGTTCATAAATTACTTCCTTATCATCTATAAACATTGAGTCAATAAGCATATTAGAGTAAAAATCCAGTAATAATGTATCTAATTCTTCGATTGTTTTCATTTGTAAAGTAGCATTTCCAGAAATATCAGTTGTCAAATCTGATATTTCAAGATCAAGTTTCACAAAATATACATCGTATTTATCCATTAAAGGGTTATAATACTGATCTATATAACTTTTAATATTTGATTCACTTAATGATTTAAGATGTTCAGGATTTTTATTTTGTCCTAATAAATTGGATACTGACAAAACAAGTAAAAAGAGTAATGTTTTTTTCATAGTATTCCTTTTTAAAGTGAGTAATACCAAATGATTTGATTCTTTTCATAATTTGATTAACAATATATGAAAAAAACATAACAAAAATAAGATTTGACAAACAATTAAAGTTTTCATAAATTTATATGAATTATACTCTTGAAGAATATGAATATACTAAAGTCTATTATTCACTTAATTATTTAAAAATTTGCTTTTAAAATAATTATATTTAATTCAGACTCTCTCTACAGAATTATATTACGTGACATAATATTGATATAAAGCACTAATATTAAAGCTATGAAACAAAAAAGAATAAAAGTAGAAGGTAAAGAAATTTCATATTTTGAAACCAAAGATAATGGGCATCCTGTTGTTTTTGTTCATGGAACATCATCATCATCATCCATATTTATTCGACAACTTATCGATTCTGCTTTGTCTTATCAGTTTCGGTTAATTGCTTTGGATTTAGTTGGGTATGGTAAATCTGAGGTGTCGGATTATCCCGAAGAAGATTATACTATGGCTGGATTAAGAGATTGTTTAATTCAATTTAGTAAAGAACTTGATTTAAAAGATGCTGTTTATGTTGGACATAATTTAGGAGCAAATATAATTATTGAAGCTTTTAATGATTTAAATAATCCTAAAGGATTGGTGTTGCTTGGTGCTATTCCATTTTCAAATCCAATATCAGATCAGGTTTTTCTTAAAGACACGTTCTGGGATATATTTTCAAAACCAGGAATTGATGATAGCGAAGTGCATCAATTAGCAAGTTATTTTGTTGAAGAGCATACAAATTACCCGGATTTTGTTCCTGAAATTATAAGAAGAGCTGATTTAAAAACGCGGGAGTTTTTATTTGATTCAATCAAAAAAGGGAAATACAAAGATCAAATGGAAGTAATAAAAGAAATAACTGTTCCAATTGCAGTGTATTTCGGAGAGTATGATCAAATATTTAATTTTGATTATTTAAATACGATTGAGATTCCAAGCATTTGGCGATCAATAATTCATGTTCTTAGAAATGTAGGACACATGTTTTTTTATGAAAGCCCTGCGGATTTTAATATAAGTTTTGAAGCCTATTTACATAGTATTTTTGATTAAAGGAATTGACAATAATATTTTGATGTTTTTACTTTAAGTAGTAGATTAGTGATGTATTAAATTTAAAAGATATGACTAAGAAAACGTTAATTTATATAATTTTATTTGCAGTAATTGGATTAATAATTGGATATTTATTATTTGGTAAGATTGGAAACGAATATGTTAGTTTAAAGGCAATATTCCGTTTTTCAAAAAGTGGAATTGAATCGTTTGGTAGAGGTATTTCCGGATTAAGCAGAATAAAACAAAATATTTTTATTTCAGGTGGAGTTGGTGCCGTAATAGGAATCATTATTTCTGTAATTCGAAAGAAATAAAAACAGCTTTTAAGATAATTTTTTGAATGCTAAATCGGCAATATAATTTTTATTTATATCGCTCTGTGAATCATTGATTCTAAGCCTTGAGAATTATTTATTTTAGATTGGCTACAAGTGTATATTTAAATTACAATCAGCTCAACAAATAAAATAAATAAAAAAACTCATAAAAATTTACAGATTATATATAGTTTTAAGCGATGAATGAACAAAAAGAGAATGATGTTTCTTCCTTTGTTTCAAAATTTATAAATGGAACAAATCAGTCTGTTTTTTTAACAGGAAAAGCAGGCACAGGAAAAACTACTTTATTAAAGCAAATTGTTGATACAACACATAAAAAAACGGTTATTGCAGCCCCTACAGGTATTGCTGCTATTAATGCAGGAGGAGTAACTTTACATTCACTTTTTCATTTGCCTTTTGGATCGTTTATTCCTGATAATCAAATACCGGCTAATGGAGAACTTTCTTTTCTGTTAACAACTCCAAATACACTTATTCGAAACCTTAAAATGAATTCGAATAAAAAGACATTATTACGTGAAATGGAGTTGTTAATAATTGATGAGGTAAGTATGCTTCGTGCCGATTTGTTAGATGCCATTGATACTATTTTGCGTTATGTTCGACGAAATAGCAATCCCTTTGGTGGATTACAAATTTTATTTATTGGTGACTTGTGGCAATTACCTCCTGTTGTTAAAAACCAAGAATGGAATATATTAAAAAATTACTACGCCAATATTTTCTTTTTTAATGCTACTCCTTTTAAAAAGGTAGATTTAATTTATTTAGAACTGGACAAAATTTATCGACAAACAGATTCAGATTTTATTGATTTATTAAATAGTTTCAGGTTGAATAAAATTTCTAAAAAAGATATTGAAACACTTAATAAACAGTATAAAAGTCAATTTAATTTACTCGATAACGAAGGGTATATCTACTTAACAACACATAATAACAAAGCAGATAAAATTAATAAACAAGCCTTGGAAAAACTGTCTGGTAAGACATACTCATATAGGGCAGAAGTTGAAGGTGAATTTAGCGAACATTCTTTTCCCATTGATGAAACTTTGGAGCTAAAAGAAGGTGCTCAGGTAATGTTTATTAAAAATGATTATTCGGGTAATTCTGCATATTTTAATGGTAAAATTGGTAAAATTGATACTATTTCAAGCGAAAATATAATTGTGAGTTTCTCTGATGGGTCGCCTGATGCTGAAGTAGAAAAATATATTTGGGAAAACAAAAAATTCGCATTGAATCAGGAATCAAAAGAGATTGAGGAACGGATAGTAGGTACATTTAGTCATTATCCTATTAAGCTGGCCTGGGCAATTACAATTCATAAAAGTCAGGGATTAACTTTCGAAAAAGCAATTATAGATATTTCACAAGCATTTGCAGCAGGGCAAACCTATGTTGCCTTATCTCGACTCACATCTCTTAAAGGATTAGTATTAGCAACGCCTGTACAATTGTCGGGACCCGAAATAGATAAAGATCTATCTGTTTTTGCCCAAACAAAAACATCTATTAGCGAAGCGAATGAAAAATATAAATCAGCATCGAAACAATATGTAAATATTAGAATATCCGAGGCTTTTAATTTTAACAAACTAAAATTTGAATTGCAAGATCATATTGCATCTTATAATAAGGATGCAAAAAAATCGTCGAAACAACAACATGAGGACTGGGCTCAAAACCTTCTTAAAAACACGCAGGATTTAATAGAGGTTTCCGGTAAATTCCAGAATCAAATTAAATCATTAATTAACCAAAATGAAAGTGATTATTTAACCCGATTAAAAGATAGACTTATAGCTGCTAAAGATTATTTTATTCCCTTATTAAAAGTAAAACAAGAGGAAATAGATTTACATATTGATGTTGTTAAGAAGGGAAAAGGAATAAAAAAATACCTAAGTGAATTAAAATCATTACAAGGAAATTTCTATGATCAAATACTTGTAATTCATAAAGCAGAAGCGCTTTGTGAGGCCATATTAAATGATGAAGAATTAAATAAAAACACTTTTGAATCGATTACAGAAGATGTAAAAAAACCTATTGTTGAGGAAAAGACTAAGCTAGAAAAGAAAACAAAAAATAAAGGTGAGCCCAAAATTAAAACAGCTTTGATTACCTGTGCACATTATAAACAAGGAAAATCATTAGAAGAAATTGCAGTAGAGCGGTCGTTAAATTTACGTACTATTGAAAGCCATATTGGTGATTGTGTTGAAGAAGGGATTATTAAAATTAATGAGCTTGTTGTTCAAGAACGAATAAATGAAATTTCACATGCAGCATCGGAGCTCGACACCTCTTTTCTGAAGCCAATAAAAGAATATTTAGGCGAAGATTTCTCTTATTCTGAAATTAGGTTTGTAATGTCGTGGATTAAATTTAATAGTTTGGAATAAATAATAATATAGTTTGAAATAATAGTGTTTTCTATACATTCAGATAATTATATATAAAGAATAATAAATATCAACGATTAAACTTTTTTCAAAACAGTTTGTTTTCCTATTTTTACTGCCTGAATTTGAACTTAAAACAACATAAACTATGAAGAATGTATTTTTAATTTTAGTAATCGCTATAGCAACAGTGTTTACTGCATGCCAATCAAACACGTCTGAAGAATTAAATGGAACTCACAAAGTTCTTGTTAAAGAAGTATTAGAAGCTAATGCATATACTTATTTAAATGTAGAAGAAAATGATACTGTACAATGGATTGCTGTTTCAAAGATGGAAGCTAAAGTTGGTGAAACTTATTATTTTGATGAATTCATGGAGATGAAATATTTCGAAAGTAAAGATTTAGGTAGAGTTTTCGAGTCGATTTATTTTATTCAGGAATTAAGAAAAACATTAGAAAAAAAACCTGTAGCATCTCAAGGAAAAATGCCTGCGGGCCATATGTCTGCTGAAGAACATGCTGGCAAACCTGAAATAACTAAAAATGAAATAAAAGTTGATCCTATTGAAGGTGGAATAACAATTGCTGAACTTTATAGCAACAGAGAAAAATATAACGGTAAAAAAGTTATTATTCGTGGTAAAATAGTAAAAGTAAATTTTGCAATTATGAATAAAAACTGGTTTCATATTCAAGATGGAACATCTGCAGAAGGAAATTTCGATCTTACCATAACAACAATGGAAGAGGAAATTAAAATAAATGAGATTGTTACTGTTGAAGGTACTATTATTCTAAACAAAGATTTTGGATATGGTTATTCATATGAAGTTTTGCTTCAGGAAGCTGTAATTAAGTAATCGTAATAAAATTCAGAATATAAATGGGGAGCTCAATTTTGAGTTCCTTTTTTTTTGCTTTTATAGAGGGAAGATTTTTTAGTTTATTTTAATTATTTAGGATACACTGAAAAACAGTTAATCAAAATAATTTATCGCGGCTTGTTGCATTTTGTATAGTGGAAAGTTTGATAAGCTTAAACTTATCATGCCGCTTTGAAAAAGCGTATTTTCCTTATATGTATGAACATATATATAGGGAGGCAACTTTTGGAAAAAGGAATTTATGTTAAAAAAGAAAGTCAAAATAGAATTAGAGACATTATATTAATTAAACATCAAAATGCCCCTTATACCAGCAGCAAGGAAACGGCCTTTATTTATTTATATTTCTTCAAAAAACAATTCAATTTAGTTAAATAGTCGTAGTACGAATTCTCTTCAGAAAGAGCAGAATCTTATTGTTACTGTATAACAGCCATTAACAGATTTGCTCAATAATTATAAAATTCGTGGCACGACTTGCTAGAATTCAATGTCATTGAATTAATTTCTATATTTTAAAAAAATAAGCGCTGGTTTAAAAGTAAATAATAATCATAAAAAATCACGCATCACAAACTCCTTCAGTAAATAAATAAATTGTGCAAGTACTTTTAATTGTCTAGCAAATGAATTACTTGTTTATTTGAAAATAAATAATTGGAACTTTTTACTTCTATTTATTGTTATAAGTCTTGTGTAAATTCAAACTGCACGTTATAAGACTTTCAGTATCATAATCAACTATAAAAAACGGAGGTTTAAAATGAGTAAATTAGATATAAAAAAAACAATAGAGGTAAAGACAAATGCTTTTAAAACTTGGGACGTGATTGGCCCGAATTTTCTTAATATCTCCGATTGGGCGCGAGGTGTATATAAATCATGGAATAATGAATCAGTTCAAAAGATTAAAGAGAATGCACCTGCAGGAGGGCGTTACTGTGATTTAGCTGGATTTGGTAAATTCGATGAAAGAATTATACATTTCGATGAGGAGAAATATGAAATTACATGGTCGGCAAGAGGTGAAAAATTGCCAACATTTATCTTAGGACTTCAAAATGCGTTAAATGTTGAAAAAATAGATGAATACAGGTGTCGAATTACTGCCAATATCAGTGCAGACTTAATTGGGGTAAAAGGATTTTTAATGAGTTCTTTTATAAAGAAGAATTTCTCAAAAACCTTTGATGGATTCTTGCACGATTGGAAGACATATGCTGAAACCGGTCAAATATCTGAAACGAAACAAAGAGAGCTTAACAAAAAATCTAAGTAAGGAAATCCCATTTAGCGAACATTTGTAAAAGCACATAAATAAGAACTCGTTTCTGTGCAACAAGAAAGCGATTAAATTTACAGCTTAGTTTATTTTAATTAGTTTAGTGTTTATATTTGTACTTAAGATATAAATCCTAAACTTTTGATTAAAATGACCGATTGTCCATGCTGTTCTGGAAGAACCTATGCTGAATGTTGCCAACCAATCATAAATACACAATCTGCCTCTTCGGCTCTTAGTTTGATGCGATCGAGATATACTGCTTATCAAACCGGACAAGCCGAATACCTCTACAAAACTACACATCCAAAAACAAGAGGGCAGTACAAGCTAAATGAAATTGAAGATTGGTTAAAAGAAAATAACTGGATAAAACTGGAAATCATTAGTGTTGAACACGGAAATATAAATGATACCAGGGGTATTGTCGAATTCAAAGCATATTATAAGAACAAAAATGATGCAATTGAAATGCTTCATGAAAGATCTACGTTTTTAAAAGAAAATGCACAATGGTTTTACCTTGATGGCATTATAAATCCCCCAAAAATTGACTTAATGAAAAAAGTTTTAAGAAATGATCCTTGCCCTTGCGGCAGTGGTAAAAAACAAAAAAAATGCTGTGGAAAGAACAATTGATATATTAAAATAATTCATACTTGGAAGAAGTTCCAGTTAGTTTTCATTCATAAGCCCTTAAATCCATGAAAGTTTGTATAGCCGAAAAACCAAGTGTAGCCAAAGAAATAGCGCAAGTAGTTGGTGCCAACACACGTAAGGAAGGTTATTTTGAAGGAAATGGTTATCAGGTTACCTGGACATTCGGACATTTCTGTACGCTTTTACCTCCCGAAGATTACCAGGCTCATTGGAAAAAATGGAATCTTAACTCACTTCCTATGCTTCCTGAGCGCTTCGAAACGAAAGTCATGAATAATGGAGGTGTAAAAAAACAATTTAAAATAATTAAGACACTATTTAATAAAGCATCGCTGGTAATTAACTGTGGTGATGCGGGCCAGGAAGGTGAATTAATCCAACGATGGGTAATAAAACAAGCCAATTATAATGGTGAAGTGCAAAGGTTATGGATTTCTTCATTAACCACTGAAGCCATTCGAACAGGTTTTAAGAATCTTAAACCGGCCGAAGAATTTGATAATCTCTATTATGCAGGTAGCTCTCGTGCAATAGGTGATTGGTTATTGGGCATGAATGCCACAAGACTTTACACATTAAAATATGGCGCTTACAAACAAGTTCTATCTGTAGGGAGGGTACAAACTCCTACATTAGCCATGCTTGTGAACCGACATTACGAAATAGAAAATTTTCAGGCCAAACCATATTGGGAACTTCAAACAAAATATCGCGAAACCATTTTCAATAACACTTCAGGTAAGTTTTTCACAAAAGAAGATGGCGAAAAACTGCTTAATCAAGTAAAAGGAAAAGATCTTATCATTACTAATGTTGATAAGAAAGATGGAAAGGAGTATGCTCCAAAATTATTCGATCTTACCAGCATTCAGGTTTACTGCAACAACAAATATGGTTTTACAGCAGAGGCAACATTAAAATTGGTACAACGACTTTATGAGATGAAGGTAGTCTCTTATCCGAGGGTTGACACTACTTTTTTACCCGATGACATGTATCCTAAAATTCCGAATATTCTTAAGGGACTTTCTAACTATGCTTCATTTACCAAACCTGTTCTGGAAAATAAAATTCGAAAATCAACAAAAGTATTTAACGATAAAAAGGTAACGGATCACCATGCTATTATCCCTACAGGAGAGCAAAAACCCTTAGTCTCTGATGAGCAAAAAGTATATGATATTGTTGTAAGGAGATTCATAGCTGTATTCTACCCCGATTGTAAAGTAGCCAAAACTCAAATTAATGCTGAAGTTGATAAAGTAAAGTTTGTAGCAACCGGGAAAGAAATTCTTGAAGAAGGCTGGCGGGTTCTTTTCTTTGCAGAAAACAAAGACAAGGATCAAGAAGAGAGCAAAAGCGAAAGTGATGAAAAAATCCTTCCATCTTTTGAAAAAGGAGAACATGGTTCGCACAAACCTTCATTCTTAGAAAAAACAACAAAACCACCTAATTATTATACAGAAGCTTCTCTTCTTCGTGCTATGGAAACAGCCGGAAAACAGGTTGAAGATGAAGAACTTCGAGATTTAATGAAAGCCAACGGTATAGGAAGACCATCCACCAGGGCTAATATTATTGAAACACTGTTTAAACGGAAATACACTATAAGAAGAAAAAAACAGGTGATTCCCACAGATATGGGTATTCAACTTATTGATACTATCCAAAACCAATTGCTTAAATCTGCTGAGCTAACCGGGCAATGGGAGAAACAATTAAAAGAAATAGAACAGGGTGAATTTGGTGCCAAACAATTTATCTTCAATATGAAGAAAATGGTGAATGAACTGGTTCACGAAGTACGAAACGAAACAGGTAAACCAAGACTTATCGCAGTGTCTGAATCAAATGTTAAAAAAGCAATTCCTAAGACTGCTAAAACCGGGTCTGTTGAAACTAAATGCCCAAAATGCTCCAAAGGGAAAATACTTAAAGGTAAAAGCAGTTATGGATGTAGCCAATGGAAAGATGGATGTGATTTAAGACTTCCCTTTATATTTATGGATAAAAAATTAACGGATAAACAAGTAGAAAGGCTTATCGAAAAAGGAAATACTAATGAGATCAAGGGATTTTTACTTAATGGTCAAAAAGTGTCGGGCATTTTAAAACTAAATTCTTTATTTGAAATTGAATTTGAAAACAAGACTCTTGCTTCACCGAAAAAAGAAAGCTCTATGCCTCCGTGCCCTAAATGTAAAGTTGGCACTATAGTCAAAGGACAATCGGCCTATGGCTGTAGTCAATGGAAATCGGGCTGTGATTTTAGGTTCTCTTTTAATGATATTAAATTAAAAGCCAATGGACGTGCACTGACAAAGGAACTTGTTTTGGAAATAATTGGAAATTAAAAAATATTAAAATTGCATAGGGTTTTTAACTTTTTAACAATTATTATATCTTGTTAATTTGTTGGAAACCTTTTTTTTATTCACTTATTTAATAGCCATTTAACTGATATTCTACAGAAAAACCAAATGGTTTAACAACAAAGCTTAATTATGTTTTTGTATATATGTTCATGCATATAATGAAAATACGCTTTTTCAGAGCGTCTTGAAAACCTAGCAGTTTTCAAACTTTCTTTTATACAACCTGAGACAAGCCTAAAGAAATTCTTTAGAATTAAATTTTAACGCCCATTACCATCATATCGTCTAATTGAGAATAGTCTCCTTGCCATTGTTTCATGTTCTCTTCAATTTCTTTTTTCTGATCAGCCATAGACATTCCCGATATTTTTACTAGTAATTCTTTGAATAATCTTTGCTTAAACTTCATGCCCTTTTCTCCTCCAAATTGATCAATATATCCATCGGAAAACAAATAAAGTTCATCTTCTTTTTCAAGATCAAAATCGTGATTTACAAACTTTTTATTTACTTTAACCGCATGAATTCCAATTGGCATTTTATCTGCTTTAATTTCGTGTAACTCTTTATTGCGTATAATATAAATAGAATTATAAGCTCCCGCAGATTGCATTTTCAATGTTTTTTTGTCAATAACACACAATGCCATATCCATACCATCTTTAGAACCCTTTATTCCATATTCTTGATGCAGAGAATCAATTATATTTTCACGTAACTGTTCTAAAATTTCATTCGCTTGAATTTTCTTGCTTTTATTTACAATCTCATTCAAAAAAGCAATCCCAAGCATACTCATAAATGCTCCAGGAACTCCATGGCCAGTGCAATCAGCCACTGTAATTATTATCTTGTCATCATTTTCAGAAACCCAATAAAAATCACCACTAACAATGTTTTTAGGTTTCATATATATGAAATATTCTTTTAGAACTTTTGATAAAAATTTATCTTGTGGGAATAAAGCAGATTGTATTCTTTTTGCATATTCTATACTATCCGTTATAATGGTATTTTGACGAGTAATTTTATCTCGCTGTTTAGTGAGAATTACATTCGTTTTCTTTTTTCGCTGATAACTTTTAAAAATAACAAAGGCCAAAATAATCATAAATAAGAATCCTGCTACAAATAACCATGTAAGAATCTTCTGTTTTTGAAGTTTTGCTTTTTGCTCTGCTTCACGTTCTCGTTGCTCAAATTCAAGCAAGCGTTGCTTTTTCCCAAATTCAAATTGAAGCTCTAGTTCATTAATCTTTTGTATATCTAGCTCTTCTTTTAATCCAATATACATTTTATAGTAAACTAAAGCCTTTTTTGAATTATTCGTGAATTGATGCAATTCAGATAAGGCCAGATAACTTTCTTTGATTTCTTCTTTCAAGTTTTGTTTTTCAGCAAATTCAAGACCCTGATTTAAATAAGTTATTGCCTTTGAAGTTTCACCTCTACTTAAATAAATTTTGCCTAAATACCTTAATGTTGATGCCTTTTGAATATCATTATTTAAGGAATCATTTATTACATTCGCTCTCAAAAGATAATCGTATGCTTTGTTAAAATCTTTATTTTCAAAATAGATTTTACCAAGGGAGGTTAAAGAATGAGAAATCCCCAGCATATTTTCTGTCCCTTTATTTATTTCCAAAACTCGTATACTATATTCAATGGCTTTATCTTGATTACCCATTTCGTAATAAATGTTACCCTTTTCTTTTAAACACAGTGTAACTCCATTACTTATACCCTGTTCACCTTCAATTTTTTCATAAATACTTAAGGATTTATTTACATATTCTAAACTCTTTTGATAATTTTTCATTAATTTAAACAAACGCCCAATATTCAAAGCCGACCACGCTATTCCTTCGTAATTTTGTATCCCTTCGTATATCCCCAAGGCCTCTAATTGTTTATTAATTGCCAATTCGTAATTACCAAATAATCTGTAAACACTACCTAGGTTAGTCAAGGTTCGGGCTATTTCTTGCTTATTATCAATGACTTTATTAATAGTCATTGCTTGTGTATACTTATCTAGTGCTTTTTCGTTTTGTCCCATAAACTGATAAGTATTTCCTATCCGGTTTAAGGAAAGCGCTTCGCCTTCCGGTAAGTTCGCTTTTTTACTTAGAATGAGTGAATTATCAAAATGGATTAAAGCATCTTCAAAATTATTCTTTTTATAGTTTGCGAATCCTATTGAGAATTCTGCATTATACTGCAATTCGTAATTTTCAATTTGTTGAGCTATTTTCAATGCTGTTTCAGCAAATTCAATTGATTTCTCAGGACTCCGGTTTATATTTGACTCCGAAAATTCTAATAATTCATTTACTTTTTGAATGGCTTCATTCTCCGAAGAAAAAGTTGTAAGACTATCTTTCTGATTACCAAATGCAAATATATTAAATGCAATCATAATCATAAAAACATGAAAAAGTTTTCTTTTCATTTTATGCAAATTAAATTTAGTATAAAAGTATAATACTTTTGATTACATAACAATTTGCACCTGAAATTTTATAAATAAAAAAAAACCAACGAAAATGCTGACTGTTTTTTTATAAAATTTAGATAGCTAAATTTTATAAATGTGTAACTGCAATTTAATGTTTAGAAATTGAGTTTTGATTACTATACTATAGCTATTTGTTAAACTAAAAACACACTTTAAATTTAACTTATTTAAAAAATAAACATTTTCAAACATCAATCCAGGAAGGAAGGTTTCTTGATTTTGGTTTTCTACCATAAAAAAGATCGTCCATATATAAGGCAAATCTTCTAAAAACATATGAGTTCTTAATACCCCATCGAATAAAATTATGTAACGAATTATTAGGATGAGAATATGGACAAACAGCCATACATCGGCCACAATCTGTTCCTGCTGTGCTCCAATAAGTGAAACATGATTCGGAATTTATTTTCCATCGAAGGACATCATCAATTTTTTCTCTATCGTTAAAAGAAATTGAACGTGAAGGGCAAACTTCTGCACACTTTTTACAAATTCCACAAAAATCTATCGCCGATGAAAAATCTTTTACTTTATTTGTTTCTAAAGGAATATCAGTTGTAACTACAGCGATTCTAACTCTTGGCCCTAGTTTTGGTGTCATTAATAAGCCCATTCGTCCTATTTCTCCTAATCCGGCATCTCGGGCAACCAAAGGACAAATAAGTTCGTAATTTCCATCGATATGGGCACGTGAAGCATAACCTAATTTACGAATGAAATATGCCACCTGAAGTGCAATGGTTCCAATGTTTAAATACTGTTGAGTAGATTCCATTATAATTGGACCCTTTGGTGCTGTTAACACCATATCATTATCCATTTCAATGCTTATTGCTATTGCATATTTATGATTATTCTTTATTTCCTTGTCGTATAAATCTCCGCGTCCTTTATGGGAATATAAATGATAATCTTTTAGTTCTGTAATTCCCACAGAATGTGCTCCAAGATTCTTGCTCCAGGTTTTAATATAATTTGTAATTTTTGATGCTTCAACTTCCACCTTTTTTTCATCAACTGATCCATTAACAATGGGTTTTAAAGCTTCAATAACTTCTAAATTTGCATGTGCCGACGCATATGACAAATGATGGTACATCGAAGTTTCCGGAGATAGCAAGCCGGGTTTTTCTCTGAATTTATTGTCTAAAGCTTCTTTCTCAGGATTATTTGAATAATATGAATTGTAATTTTCAGTTGTAGGTTCTATTTCATTCCTGGAGAACATTGTATCTCTTTCGTCGTGCTTTTTTGTTGGTTTTTGAAAAGCAGCTTTTATTTTTGGGCGGTAAGGCAAAAAGAGGATTAATCCTGATAATCCAATAACTGATAATAATATAATTGATAATAGACCTTTAATCTGAAAATCGTATAAATAAATTGCTATAAAAGGAATAAACAAAATTACTGCAAGGATACCTGATACTTTTGCAGCACGATATTCTTTTTCGATAATTGAAATAACACCGGCATAAAACAATACACCGGAAATTATAATCCCAACGATTAATAAAATGGTATCGATAATATTTTGATGTAATAATATTTGATTCAGCATAATAGAATTATTTTAAGCAAATATACAATTCTAAAATAGAATCAAATAGAAACTGTAGCTTCGGATTTATACCGTTTACAATTCTAAACTTTAATTAAATTTTGAATACGTCATTTTAATGAAGAATTAGTATAACTACAATGGCAAGTATTTACAACAAACTTAACGAAATGGATGGATAGTACGTACATAACCTGTCTGACTGCCGTCAGGCTGCTTGAAGTATATACAACTTTTGGATTTTTTAGATACTATTACTGCACGGATTACAAATCCGCGCCAGCTAGGGTATTTTGAAATTTAATTGGCACTAGTTAATTTGCACATAATCAGACCTAACAGGTTTTTAAAACCTGTTAGGTCTCTTATTTAGAGTCTGTTAATAATCGACACCCTCAATTTCTTTTAAAATTTCAAGCTTAATTTTACGTTTATCATGAACAAATTTAAAATTATCCATGTTTTCGAAATACTCAATCCCTTCTGCCCGCATTAATAAACTAGGTTTATCTGTAACATACGCCTTGAAAGAAGAATAAGAATAATTCCTAAAATCATCATTCACTCCATGCTTCTCTGGATTCAAGTGAATATAGAGAATCAACTCACGAAGATATTCTTCTGTATCAATTTTTATACGATGTAAGTGTTCTTGAAATAAGCTTCCTGTTCGATTGTATTTTTTATTTATAGCTTTAGTATATGCGTTAAAGAGATTTGAAAAAGGCTGATGGATTTTTTTAATTTCTTTTTGATAATCTTCCGGTAGGTCTACAATTTCTTTAATCTTTAATAAAAGATGAAAATGATTAGGTAATAAACAATAAGCATAAATTTGGCATATCCCAGTCAAATATTTCTTTACCAATTGTTAAGAAGTATAAATAGTTTTCTTCTTCTTTGAATATATTCTCTTTTTTATACCAATTAAACACCAAAATGCCCTATATAATTCGTTTCTTTTTTACTTATATTTCTTCAAAAAATAAAACCGTAGCTACTGCTATGCTTAGATTTTTTGAATCATCTAAGCAAAAAATAATTCAAATTATTTATAGGTCATTTTGAAATTTAATTGGTATTATTCCCACGGTTGAAAACATGATAATATCTATCTGGTTCAAAAGGTTCCTGTATCATAATTTCTATTATTTACCTATTATAAAACTAGAGAAACAAATCTAATATGCCAAACCTGACAGAATCTGACTTGACAGATACCAGACCTAACAGGTTTTTAAAACCTGTTAGGTCTTGCGGATAATAGGAGCTATCGGAACATCTTTGACGCCTTCTTACCTGCCTGACCAGCAAACAGGTTAAAGACTTTTAAAAATAAGTAGTTTCTTGATGATACTAATTATTAAAGCAAGTTTTTATTTTGGATTTCATCTAACAAAACATCTAAATTTTCCTTTACTGTTACTGAGTTGGGATGTTCCTTTCCTAAAGATATATCAAATATGTTTTTTGCCTTTTCTAATAAGTGCTTCGCAGCCTTATAATCCCCGAGATCTTGAAGTACTAATGCCAAATTGGAATAACTAACTGCCGTTGTGGGATGAGCTTCTCCAAAATTTTCCTCATCTGATATTTTTGCCTTTTCCAATAAGTGCTTCGCTGCCTTATAATCCCCGAGGGCTTTAAGTACGGTTGCCAAATTGGAATAACTAACTGCCGTTGTGGGATGATCTTCTCCAAAATTTTTCTCATTTGATATTTTTGCCTTTTCGAATAAGTGCTTCGCTCCAGTATAATCACCGAGTGCTCGAAGTACGGTTGCCAAATTGGAATAACTAACTGCCGTTGTAGGATGAGCTTCTCCAAAATTTTTCTCAGTTGATATTTTTGCCTTTTCTAATAAGTGCTTCGCTCCACCATAATCCCCGAGGTCTTCAAGTACTAATGCCAAATTGGAATAACGAACTGCCGTTGTGGGATGATCTTCTCCAAAATTTTTCTCTGCTGATATTTTTGCCTTTTCGTATAAGTGTTTCGCTCCATTATAATCCCCGAGGGCGTGAAGTAGGCTTGCCAAATTGGAATAACTAACTGCCGTTGTGGGATGATCTTCTCCAAAATTTTTCTCATCTGATATTTTTGCCTTTTCCAATAATAGCTTCGCTCCATTATAATCCCCGAGGGCTTTAAGTACTAATGCCAAATTGGAATAACGACCTGCCGTTGTGGGATGATCTTCTCCAAAATTTTTCTCTGCTGATATTTTTGCCTTTTCCAATAAAAGCTTTGCTCCATTATAATCCCCGAGGTCTTGAAGTACTAATGCCAAATTGGAATAACGACCTGCCGTTGTGGGATGATCTTCTCCAAAATTTTTCTCTGCAAATATTTTTGCCTTTTCTAATAAGTGCTTCGCTCCAGTATAATCCCCGAGGTCTTGAAGTCTTAATGCCAAATTATTTTGAAGTGTAGCTACTATTGCTTCTTCACCGAAAGGATTTTTTTGTAATAGGTTCGTTCCGAAAATTGCCCATTTGAATTTATCTATTGGATTGTCTTTTGTATCATCAATTGACAATAATGTGCTGATGGATTCAATGAGTGGAGAAATATCCTCGAATGCTATATTTACCGAGTGTTTAATTACATCGCCAATAATTCTATGTAATTTATACTCGTATGTAGTTTTATTACAGAGACACCAGCCTTTGGCAACTAATTTTGATAGTATTTTTTGAATTTTATATGGTTTATTACCAATTGCAGGAGATAGTATTTCTTTAATGGTTTTGTATTCATGAAATTGTGCTGGTAAAAAATAAAGCTGCTTTAAAAGCCACATTTCTTCTTCACCTAATTTGCTCATATCAAAAATAGAAGATAAGTACGAGGTAATTCTATCTATTTTCTTATGGGCGTGTCTCACATCTACCTCTACCTGATAGTTCTCAGCAATAATATTTACAGTTTCCAATACATTTAATCCATCATTTTGAGCCGTTTTTGCAAGTATTTCTATGGTTAATGTGTGATATTCCAATTCTTTAACTATTTCCTCTATATCTCTATCCGAAAGATCTAATCGTGTATAATAGAGCTTAAATAGTTCTACTGCTTGTTCTTCATTAAAAAAATCTAATTCCTTTACATCTAATTCTTCTATTTTATGCCTCGAAGTTGTTAAAATGTGCCAATTGGGTGGGTGAGGTAAATCGTCACGAAACTGTGTAATATTTTCTTCAGCATTGTCAATTATTATTAATGATTGCTCATTACTCTTATGAAATAAACCTTTTAATGCAGTTATAATCTGATTGAAATAATCCTGAGCTGTTTTATTTTCTATTGGAATTTGCAAGCTTTCTTTTAATCCTGCAGTATTTATGAAATCTGCTATAAAGTCATCGGAATTAATACTAATCCAAACAAGGTGTTTATACTGATTATAATACTCGGTTAAATAAATTTGAGCCAAGGTTGTTTTTCCTATTCCTCCCATACCATTAACTAACACCAGCTGTTTATTTTGCAGCAATCTATTTCGTATATCCGTTAAATCGGCTTTTCGCTCTACTATTTTGTCGCTTAATAATAGTGGAAGTCGCACTGTTAGTTCTTTGCTTGGATCTCTTTGAACTTGTAGGGGTAACCTTTCTAGAATTGTTTCGGTATCCTTTTTAATCGCATCAACTTTGTTGAGTATCTTATCAATTTTAAATGAGTTTTCAAATACCTTCTTTTTATAATGTGCTTCAATAAATGTGTCTTTTAATACTTTATCGGAACTGGCTTTTTCTAAAAATAGATTATAGAAATCGCTTAACTGCTTATCACCCGGTTTTATAATGTTGGGATTCTTTTCAAAATCTCGTTCAAGAAGTTCTGCAGAACCATCTTCAAACAGCATATACCTGCTTAGCGAATCGAGTAGTATTTGTGAATGGTAAAATGGAAATTTACTTTTTTCATCTATAACAGGATTATTCTCTTCATACTGTATTATTGTATTGCTTATACATTCAGACAATCTGGTTCTATACTCTTTAGTCGGTTTTTTTTTGCCAAAAACTTTATTTACGATAAGCTGTCCTAATATTTTATCAGCAACATATAATGCTATAGCGCTGGTTGTTATAATTGTCATATAATGCTATTATTTATATGTATTTTCAAGATAAGTTTGTACTTCCATGTTAATTTTTACTTTTTAAGCTTTATACTTAAACGCATCTTTGGGTTTCTTTTGATAAAAATCTTTATTCGTTTTTATAAATTGGCTATAAGGTAATAGTATTCTATCAACTGTTCGTATAAAAATAGAATTATTAAACAACAATACAAAGCTTGAGTTTCTAGTACTCTTCAATCCTTCTTACTGTCGCTAAAAATTGTTGATTCTAAATTTGCTATTTACAGTCTTTGTGTCCTTCGAAATCCTTGGGTTTCAGTTATTATTAATGAACATTTATACCTAAACTTAAATATAACGCTGATGAAACGGATTCACAAAACTGGTGAAACACAGATTAAACGGAAAAAGCGAAGCCTGAGGTTCTCGAAGGCTGTATCAGGATAAAAACCTTAAAATGTATATGATAAAATAGTCTTCGAGAGTACTTCGACAGAGCTCAGA
Source organism: Bacteroidales bacterium (assembly GCA_013138975.1). Taxonomy (GTDB): domain Bacteria; phylum Bacteroidota; class Bacteroidia; order Bacteroidales; family UBA12077; genus UBA12077. The sequence goes on along the minus strand of WTBR01000061.1, from coordinate 333 downwards.
AATCCCCTCAGGATACAAACATTTTCAGTTTTCTTGACAGCGCACTTTTTTTATAAAGTCATGATTCAAACAATCCATTTTCTAAGCAAATTGCATTTTGTGGGTTGATAGTTGTTGTTTGTCGATATCTCTAAAATAATGGACAAAATAATATTATCTTACAGATAATAAATCCAAGGATTAGTAAAACCAAAATATTTAGACCCAGCGTCTAACATTCATTTTAACCCAAACACTCTAATTATTACCCAAACTACAAGAGCCATTGGCTCTTTTTTTTGTGCTCTTGCTTAAGCAAAAAAATACTGATTATTATTCTTTGTGAAACTTTGT
>WTBR01000194.1 GCA_013138975.1 Bacteroidales bacterium | reverse complement strand
ACCATTTTACATATTCTTTATATGGTGTTACGCTATTTAATTTTAATGTTCTGTTATTTAATAAGCTATTATATATTTCAAAAAAATCATTATTTATAATACTTAAACACCAGCCATCCATCAAAATATGGTGACTAGACCAAATCAATTCGTATCCGTTATTATCTATTTGGATTAAACTTACTCTCATTAATACATCTTGATCAAGTCGAAACCCTCTTTCTCTATCTGTTTTTTTATAATTTAAAATATACTCTTGCTTTTCTTCTGTACTAAGTTCTCTTATATCCTTATAATCAAACTCACATTCTCTATCTTTTAATACAAGCTGTAGAGGAATTTGCATTTCTTTATATATAAATACAGTGCGCAATACATCATATCTTGAGAATAATTCATTAAAGCTTTTACGCATTAAATCAACAGATAATTCACTTTGTAATCGATAATTCATCTGTTCAAAATATGCAAAGGATTCTGAATCGTGCATTGCATGAAACAACATTCCTTCTTGCATAGGTGTTAACTTGTAGATATCTTCTATTTCGTATTGTTTAACTAGTTTATCAAGCTCTTTTATTGAAAGACCTTTATAGGTGAAATCTGATGGTGTTAATACCTTTTCTGTAAGTTTTGTACAATGATTAATTATTTCTAATAATGACTTTTTATAGTTTTCAAGTAAGTTGGTTATTATTTCATCACTATAATACCTTTTCTTATAATTAAGTGTAACTGATAGTTCTCCATTGGCTATTATCCCTCCTATTGAAAAGTCACATTTGCTTTTTCTTTTGTGACTTACAGGATTTCCTCCTGACTCTTTGGCGATTGTGAATAGACTCATTTGGTCAACATCCGAATCGAACTGACCCAAATAGTTAAATTCTATTTGAGGTTCAATATCATAATTCACATCATCTTTTAATTCCGGTGGTGTTAAGTATTTTAATATGCCAAAACCAATTCCTTTATTTGGTATTTGACGTAAACTCTCTTTTACACTCCTTATTTGCAGTGAGAGATCATCTATATTTTTCATATCCAGAAGTACCGGATAGACGGAAGTAAACCATCCTATTGTCCTACTAATGTCTATATCAGCCAAAATATCTTCTCGGCCATGCCCCTCTAGTGAGATTAATACTTTTTCATTTCCTAGAGTCTTTTTAACTCCATATCCTAATCCACACAATAAAATATCATTTATTTCTGTACCATAAACCTCATTTGTATTGTTGAGTAAATCAGAAGTCGCATTTTGGTCTAGCGCAAATTGCATATTTCCTAAATCATTATCTTCAATATTTTCATTATCAAAATGCCTGTTCAATGAACACTCTTCTTTACTGACAATATCACTCCAATATGATTTCTCCTTTAATAATTTGCTACTCTTTGCGTATTCTGTTAGTTTAGCTGACCAATCTTTAAATGAATTACTTTTTAAAGGTAATCTTAATTTCTCTCCTTTATTTACCTGGTTAAAAAGCGTTTCTATATCTTCAAATATTATACGCCACGAAACTCCATCAATTACAAGATGATGAATAACTATCAATAACCTGTCTCCATCCGGTAAATGAAATAATCCCAACTTCAATAATGGCCCGGTTTCCAAATCTATCGATCTTTGAATTTGATCTGCACAGCTTGTTATCTTTTCTGAAGCTTCTTTTTCTTCTCTGAAATCATGAACTTCAAGAGATACAGGAAAATCTTCTATTCCATTATTGTATAAGCCTGTTATTCTTTTTGCATCGTCTACTTTACAGGTAATTCTTATGGCATCATGATGCTCCTGTAATTTTCGAAATACGGATTTTATTTTTTCTTCTTCCAGGTATTCTTCTGAATGCAACATTACTGATTGATTAAAATGATGTTGCTCTGCTTCATCACTCAAAAAGTAATATTGTATAGGGCTTATTTTAAAATCTCCAATAATAACTTCCTGTGATACCTCATTCGCATTAAATACCATCTTTAGTGCCAAATCAGAAATTATCGGATTTAGAAATATATCTTTTACACTTATTTTAAATCCGGCATTATTCAGTCTGGCCTGTATCTGTATTGTTTTTATGGAATCGCCTCCTAAACTGAAAAAATTATCTTTAACTCCTATTCCTTCAAGGCCTAAAACTTTTGACCAAACTTCAACTAATATGCTTTCTTCTTTTGTTTTCGGTGCTACGTAATTGTCTCCTGCTTTTATTTCCGGTGATGGCAAGACTTTGCGATTTACTTTTCCGTTGCTTGTTAGTGGAAGTTCGTCTAATTGAACAAAATAAGGAGGAATCATATAATCTGGAAGTTGCGTCGAAATATAAGTTCTTAGCTCTTCATGATTGAGTTCTTCTTTACTAACGATATATGCGCATAGGTACTTGTCTCCATTTTTGTCTCTGGCAAGAACTACATTCTCTTTTATGTTTTTATGTTTTAATAAAACATTCTCTATCTCGCCCAGCTCTATTCTAAATCCTCTAATCTTTACCTGATGATCTATACGTCCTAAAAACTCGATATTACCGTCGGGTAACCAACGTGCTAAATCGCCTGTACGATATAGTCTTTCTCCTTTTCTGAAGGGATTGGGTATGAACTTTTCTGTTGTAAATTCAGGATTATTTAAGTATCCTCTGCTTAAACCTGCTCCACTGATACATAACTCACCAGCCGCCCCTATTGAAACCAAATTACTACTACCATCTAATAAATATATATTATTATTGCTTAGCCCCCTACCTATTGGAACTATTGTATTTGAAATGTTTTTAGGATTATACAAGTACCTTGTGGCACAAATCGTTGCTTCTGTAGGGCCATAGCCATTTATTATTGTAAATTCTTTATTTAAACTAATATATTTTTCGAGTGTTTCAAAGCTTATAGGCTCTACTCCAACTAGCATCTTATTTAGTTTCACCTTATCAACCTGCGTTTTTAATTTTTCATATACACTATTCAATAAGGATGGCGGAATATATGTAAATGTAATTCCATATTCTATAATAGTTTTAGCTAACAACTCAATATCTGACACTTGCCTGTAATCATACAGAACTACTTTAGATCCGAATGATAGTGGTAAGAAGTATTCTGCTACAGAAACATCAAATGCAAATCTTGTTAAAGACAAACAATTATCTATAGAAGAAAATGTTCCTTTAAAATCATTATACATTGAATAGATAAAGTTTACAACTGAGCTATGTTCAACAACTACTCCCTTTGGCCCTCCTGTTGAACCTGAGGTGTAAATGATATATGCTAAATTATCCGGACTATAAACTTTTGACAGTCTTTCAGTTGAGTATTTACTCATTATACTCAAATCATGCTGAAATTTGCTTCTACTTTTATCTGAAACTATTTTTTCTTGATTTTTATCAATCGATATTAGTACATCATATCTATATTTTGTCAATTCATTTTCTAGTGTAAATATTTTACGACTAGTTTCAATTCTTTCAATTGAGCTTTCCTCATATTTTAAATCATTCCAAAATCCTCTTGATAAAAATAATTCTTCACTCAAATTTGTTTTGGTTTTATAATCTTTATTCGTATTGCTTCGCTTAAATTCCTCAAGATCTTTTATTAATTCACATTTAAGATCCTGATCCATAATATCTCCAAAAAACATTATTCCTTCAGGCTTCATCAAATCAATTGCCTTACGAATAACCTTCTTTAAATAATTATGACCATCAAAACATTGAATAACACTATTGATTATTATAAGATCAAAATCTGCCTCATCTATCTGGTCTATTTCATCGGCTGACAATCGCTTCTGTATGATATTGGAATGTCCTTCTGTGTTTATTCTTTCTTCATTTTTTTTCAAGATTGCTCCTGAAAGATCTGTTCCATAATACAGCTCTACTTTGGGTGCTAACTTAAACATACTTATTCCTTAAGCACAACCTATTTCCAGAATTCTTGTTTTAGATGTAAGGAGTGGTTCCAGTTTTTTAAGAAGATTATCGCTATATTCATCCATCTCTTCCTGTGGTATGGGCTGTCCTGTATAACTACTACTCCATCCTCCTCCTGTAACTTCATCTACAGACTCTTCGCCTACATATTCCCATAGTTTTCTGTCATTCAGCTTATTTTGAGTTTCCTGCTCTTCATAAATATTAAAGCTATCTAAACATATATATGTCTTAAATAATGAACACTCCCATTGTAGTTTGTTCATCTCTTTTACATATTGCTTCTCACTAATTATTACCCGGGTAGATGTATCATTTATCATAAACTTGATACGTTCTTCGGGATATGATGCGGATAAGGGTAAATATCCACATCCGGCTTTCAAAATACCCAGTATGGATATTATAACATTAGCCCCTGTATCCATATATATTCCTATACATTCATTGATACTAACTTCACATTCGTATCGCAAATAATGTGCTATCTGGTTGGATCTATTGTCTAATTCTTTATACGAAATTTCTTCCTTATCGCTAACAAGCGCCATATTATTTGGAGCTTTATCAACTTGCTCTTCAAATAATTCATGTATGGTTTTATCTTTGGGATAATCTGATTGGGTATCGTTAAATTCGTGTAACAGTTGTTGTTTTTCTTCCTGTGATAATAACTCTATTTCCTTTAATTGAACTTTAGGATTCTTTATAATTGAACTTACAATGCTCTTAAAACATCTAATATATCTTTCAATCGTTTCTCGTTTAAATATATCAGTATAATATTCAATCGATAAATCAATTTTATTAACTGTTTCAAAAACATAAAATGTCATATCAAATTTTGAAGTACTTCCAGTAATATTCAATTCGGGGAAATGCTCTATTCTCCCTCCTGCATCCTCAACTCCTTGCTCACTCGATATTTCTGCAAAATTCTGGACAACCATACTAATATCAAACAATGGATTTCTCGATATATCTCTATCAATATTCAGCATATCAACCAGATCCTCAAATTGAATATCCTGATTTTCGAATGCTGCTATACTATTGTCCGAAACTTCTTTCAGAAAATC
>WTBR01000001.1 GCA_013138975.1 Bacteroidales bacterium | reverse complement strand
TTGCGAATAAATTCTTCGCCCATTGATTGAAACCCCACAACCTTGTTGCAAGCTTCAGAATAAATTGTATTTTTACTCATATTATTTAATTTTTCAATTAATAATACGAGCATTACTGCTTTTTAGTAGCACTGCTCAAAAGCTACCCCGCTTCGGCGGGGTTTAGTTCAACAACGCATCAAAAATAATTGCCGTATGTCAATAATTTCAGAGGCTGTAGCTCGCATAAACATTAGTATTTTTGGAAGTTTAGAAACCTGTAATCGGCAACTATTCTTATTTACGATATTATGCAGAATTTACATTTGCAAAAATGAAATAAATGATGAAGAATATTAAACTTTTTGATTCTCCAATTAAAATTCTAGGAGGTTCAATAATTATCGTAGAGGGCATCCTGCTTTATTTGGTTCAATCCGATGGGTTGGTAGAAAAGCAGAAATCTTGGATCATTATTGGAATGATAAGCGCATTATTCCTGACAATCATTGCAGCTGTTATAATAGAATTGATAAATAAGAGAAAAACAAGCAGTTTTGTTGTAGCCGATACAGAAACGAAGAAATATCAATATAGTATTTTCATCTCATACCCTATTGCTGGAGCTAAAAACAAAACTGAGAAAAATGAGATCAAAGACTTTATAATCCAAATTGAAAAGAAACTTAAAACTTGGGGATATAAAGAGATCTTTAATGCTACTACATATTTTGATAAAGAACATGATAATCAACCCCCTGCAGTCGCAAGCAAAATTGACTTAAAGGCTGTGCATGATAGTAAAAGCTTTATTCTACTATATCCAACCAAAGTAGCTACAAGCGCATTAGTTGAGCTTGGATATGCTCTTGGGGGTGATAAGAACATTCTTATTTGTACAACTAACTCTAAAATTCTTCCATTCCTTGTTCGTGGTTTCAATGAAGCTTTTCATAATGTTCGCATCATTGAATATGACAATCTTGAACATTTATCTGACATATTGGAAGAAAATCATAGTCAATACTTAAAATAATTATTATGAAAATTTTTCTTTCAGGAGGAACGCATGGAGATTGGCAAGACCGAGTAAAAGAGGTATTTGCACAAGAGTATTTTTTTGATCCAAGAGAAGCTGGAAAAATGAAAACTATGAGAGAAATCGCTGAATTAGAACGATCATGGTTAGATAAAAGTGACATTGTTTTTTTCTACTTCGAAAAGTCTAACCCATCTGGTTTAGGATCGGCATTTGAAATTGGGTATTGCATATCTAAAGGAATACCAGTTATAATGGTTGACGAAAAAATAACCTCACATTCAGAATGGCTTGGTGTTCATTGTGATAAAGTGTGTGATTCATTTGATGATGGAATAATTGAATTAAGGAAATGGCTTTATGAGAACCAAAAAAAATAAATCATTAACTCTAACTGAAATTTCTTATGAACTGAATAATGGCAACATAGCCATTTTGGAAAATATTTCTATTGAAGATGAAGAGGGTTTGAAAATTTCTGAATTAATTCAAAGAGATTATTCAATCTATGAGCAACTTATTCTTGGAAGTCTTAATGGAAGTAAGCGATACGACTGGAATCTTGGTTTTTTATTGAGGGGTTTAGATGTGGAAATTTTAATAAGCGTATTAGAGAATCATCAAGAAAAACTGGCCAAACTCGAAAGTCTTTCTTGGGCATTGGGTGAATTAGGAATAGATGACGAAAGGATAATTGTGTTTTTACTGAATACCTGTAAATTCTGTTACAATTATGATGCGTGGTGGTGTGCTGCAGAGGCTCTTGAAAAACTAAAGCATGGTGATGCTGTTGATATTAAAAAGAGAACTCTGAAAGACGAGAACTGGCAAGAATTAGAATTTTGTTTTGAAAATTTATCTGAACGAGCTTCAGTAATTGGTATACTGAAGCATGCTCGTCTTGATAACACCGAAGATATTATCGTACCTAGATGCCGAGAAAAACTAGAGTCTGAAAACAAATATGAGGTACAAAATGCGGTATGGCTTTTAGAAAGGCTAAGAATTGATGATGACGAAACAATCGAAAGTTTATTCAAACTTTACGAAAAAGCGGAAGATAAAAGTAACACCTTAAAACCTAGAATTGTTGAAGCCTTTGGTCGAATTGCGTCACCAGAAACTCGGGAAGTTTTGGAAGACGCATTATTAAACGCAAAGTATTATAGAACAAGAGCATATGCAGCAATGGGTCTTGGTAAAATTGGGAATATTAAATCCGAGGATATACTTAAAAAAGCTCTAAAGGTTGAAAAAGACAACAATGTTGTTGGCTTTATAAGCAATGCTTTGTACGAGATTAAAGATAAAACGAAGAATAACTTAAATGAATTGAGTCGCTCTCATCGATGGCCTGAGAACGGAATGATCTATGATAATTCAGATAGCTGGTACTCAAATACTGAGATTTATGAAGGGTTCTCGAATGCGGAAGATCCCCTTAATGTAAGTTTTGAGTATGCTATCTCAAATATTCATAATGCACCAGAAAAAGTTATTGATCTAGGTTGTGGGACAGGTAGGTTTGCAATGTTTTTAGCTCAGGAAATTAGTAACGTTAAGGAAATATATGCAATTGATTCCAATAAGGCAATGGTAGAACACCTTGGAAGAAAGCTTAGAAAAAATCGAAGATTCTCAAAAAAAATATTTCCAAAATTGGCCAATATTCAGGATCTTCCATTTGAGGATGCCTCCATTGATTGTATTGTGAGTAGCTGGGCATTTCCTTCTAAAATTTGGGATTTAAAGCTTTGTTTGACTCAGTTAATGGAGGTATATAGAGTGTTAAAGCCAGGTGGACAATTAATAACTCTTGGCTGGGATGAATCATTCAGAGATGAATTAAGCAAACTATGGTATCATTATGTCCCTGAACCTGATTATTTCAGAGAATCCTTTGAAAGTTGGCGAAAACGGAGAATAGCTAAGATCAAATCTCCAAGAAATTGTCACCTAACATTTGTCAAGAAAAATGTTCAAGTACCACTATTATTTACTAATCCAGAAGATGCTGCTTATATTTTAGGTTTTCTTTTTGGTTTTACTGCAGGTGAAGATATTTCAAAACAATCAAGACGTGAATTCTCTATCAATGTAGGAATTACAAATGATAGCAAGGAGGATCTATTTAACTCAATTGAAAAGCTTAATAGGGATATTGCTGAGATAAAACCTGCATAACAATTAAGCATCGTTTTCGGTTTATCCGAATATGTGCTTTATGTTGAACTAAACCCAGATTTAAAAGGGAGTACCTTATATATTGTGGAATTGATTTTTCGAGTTTTTGGCTTACTTGTTTTTTAAATCATTGCACCATGATAAGATAGGGAGAACTTAATGTTTATTACGTGACTATTTTTATACTAATCCTTACTTAAGTTATCCGTTCAAGATTGAATGCCCATAACAACGGACGGCATTGTCCAACAGAATTCTATCAACAATTTCTAGTGGGAATAGAATGGATTGAAGAATACTAGAATCACAAGCTTTGTATTGTTAGTTAATAATTCTATTTTTATAGGTGGATAGAATACTAATAGGATATAGCCAATTGAAAAATGGAAGATAATACAAAACAACACCTTAAAAATATTAGTATTGCTGCTATTAGTACAATTCCAATTGCAGGAGGGGCAATTTCAGTTCTGTTAGATAAATATTTGCCTGAATTTATGCAAAGGCGTAGAGATATTATGGTTGAAGAAATCAATAAAGACCTGAAATTATTACAAGAGAATTTTTCAAATATTAATCTTTCTGATGATAGATTTATCTCAACATTTATAAAATGTACAAAATTATCCTTAGAAGAATATGAAAGTGAAAAAATTGAAGCGTATAGAAATATAATCTTAAATAGTGTTATCCCTGCGGAAAGTGATTTTGACGAATCAACTTTGTTTATAAATTGGATACAAGAATTGACAATAGATGAAATTAGAATTATTAAGGCAATAAATGATATAGACGATGTCGTATACAAAAATGTAAATAGTAACGATATATATCAATTGCTTAAAGTTGTTTATCCGAATTTACCAGCTGATTATCTTATTATTATTGGTCAGGATTTAATGACAAAGAATATTGTGATGGGCAAAAACAGCTATAGAAAAGATAATAACAAACATTCAGAAAGACAATGGTATCTTACAAACCTTGGTGAGAGATTTGTTAAATACATTACAAGCCCTATTGAAAGATAAAAAAATAACCTTGTATTAGTATGAGCAATTTAAAAAAAAGACAACATTATGTTTGGCGTCATTATCTTAGACCCTGGGCAAACAATGAAAGTATTTGGACTTACTTTAAAGAGCAGGACAAAATTGTAAAACCCAGTCTTATGGGAGTAGCTCAAGAGAAGTATTATTACAAGCTTGAAGACTTCACTGACAAAGAAATATCATTCTTAAAAAACTTTGTTGACAAAACAAGTCCTCCTGTATTAAAAGGCTTAAATTCTGACTTCTTAACATTATTTACAAGCTCTTCCATTTTAAAAAGACAATTAGCTGCAAATACTAACCCTAAAGTTAACAGTGAATTTGTTGCTTCTGAAATAAAGAAAATTGAAGCGAATTCTATGGAAGATGCTCATTGTATCATGGAGAATTTAGGTTCTAGAGTTATTCAATGCAGAAGCATAGAAGACTTAAAGGAGTTAAACAAAAATGATAATTTGTTTGATGCAATAATGTTTTTGAGTATTCAATATTTCAGGACAAAAAGCATGAGAAAATCAGTTCTAACATCATTTAACGGTGACAAATTTGAAGGCTTAGCAGAAAAATCTTGGAATATCATAAGTTTTGTAATGGCTACAATACTTGCTCGTAATATTTCACTTGATCGTAAATTGAGATTTACTTTCATTGAGAATAATACAACAATACCATTTATAACAGGAGACCAACCTGTCTTTAATATTCTTAATGACAAACTGAATGAACAAGGAGAAGTTATTGAACTCGAATTATATTATCCTTTAACACCTAATTGTGCTATTTATCTGCATTTTAGACCAGAGCAAGAAGACCAATATGAAGGCAAGACAGCAGACGAAAACTATGTGAACTACCTGAATAAAAAGGTATTTGACAATGCAGACTATTATGTTTTTGCAAATAATGAGAAAATTTTGGAACAAGTAAAATAAAGAGAATAATAGGCTATTACAATGCATTATAAAACGGAAGGGGTTCAGTGGTTTACGAAAGGTTTGCGTTTTGATGTAGCTCCGCCAAATCTAACATTTGACGGTTTGTTTTAAAAGACTAAATTTGTGTCTAATCGTAAAAGTCTTTCTTTATGGATAGGTTTTCCCTTTTTGATAAAACAAATTTGTTTCTCCCGAACGTTCTCCTTATCGGTCGATTAATGAAACCCAACCACACAAATTAGCTTAATTTTCACTTCCCAAATCCTAGTTTAGAATTAATTTGTAATAATTTGTTGTCTTAATTGATATGCATTATTTGAACCAGTATCAAGCATTTTATCAATTATGGAAAAGCAAATGGTTCTATAGGCTTTGTTACTTCTAATATGTTGTATATAATTATTAATTAAATCTTGTATATACTTACCTAGATAATATACAGTGTTTTTATTTTCTAAAAGCTTATTCTCAGAATCATTTGATAGGTGTTCCCATATCCAATGTAAACTATTAGGTGAAAATACTGAGCCAATTCCTGATAATAATTTCATGCATGAATAAAAACCATCTTCAGAGTGGGCAAAGTCTTGAATTATTTGTTTAATAAATTCTTGCTTAGTGCTTAGCTCAAGCCAATTTTGGTTTTCATATTTTAAATCAAAAAATAAGTAATTTACTTTTTTTCCACTAAAAATTTCTAATAGTTTTAACTCTTGGGCAAGGATTAACCATAAATGCCAAAAATTCTTCTCTCCAAATTTTGGAGATACAATATATTGCATATGAAATAATGTTTTCTCAACTGTTTCTTGAACATTATTTACGTATTCATGTATTTTGTTTTTATTAGTTGCTTTCTTAAGAGCATCTAATGACTTTTTTATTCCAGATAGTAATTTTTTAAATAGCAATTCAGAATTTTCGATTGATTGTCCTAATAGAAAGTTTGCAAGTAATTGTTGAAAATCAGAAAGAAAGTGATGATTTTTGTTATTATTCCATTTATCTTTTTCTTTTTCAATTTTTGGTTCTATTATAAACTCAATAACTTCATTGTATAATTGAATAGCAAATTCATTTGTTGTATTAAAAGGGATTAAACTAAGTGAATATATAATTCCATATTTTGATTTTTCATCGTATGCAATTTTTTTTATGTTAAACTTTTTAGCTTTTTCAATTATTTCATCTATAAAAGCAATTTGTTTATTTTGAATAATATCAATATGTTTATTTTCTTCATCAGAATGTAGCATTCGAAAATGTAATGACAATTCTTCCTTAAGTTTATTATACTCTAAAATTGCTTTACAACAAGTTTCTGCAAATTCTGTATCTATTGTCCATAAATACCTATTAACTCCTTCAATTGAGTGTTTTTTTGTTTCTTCATCAACAATTGTTAACGTTGCTAATATTAGTTTCTTTATATCATCTTCTTCTTCCTTTTTTATTGCTCTTTTTAAAATAAAGGGTAATACCATAGTAACATTTGTAGATTTCTGCGAATATGGTTGAAATCTATATTGTAGTGTTTCTATTATTGAATCTAGAACAAGTTTATTACACCATTCTATTTGCACTTCTGAAAGTTTATCATAATAATCTCTGACTCCTATTGCAGCTAATGTTATCAACTTGTTATTTATCAAGTCTTTTTCTGAAAAGGAAAACTTTATTTCATCTGACCTATTTGAAATTAAACTTTTTTGCATATTGTAAAAAGAATTCCATTCTTCTAAAGTATTTTCTTTTGTGTTTTCATCATCAAATACTTTACTTGTCCATAAATGTAATTTAGTTTTATTGGTAAAGTGTTCAACATCCTTTTCTCCTTCTTTTTGCCATTCAATAATATCTTTATCCACTTTAACCGGAGCAATTTCAAATCCATTTTCAAGCTCTTTTGTAATTCCCCAATTTCTTAAATCAATTTCATTTAAGGTCTTTCGCCATGCTAATTCTTCTTTTTTTACATTTTTTGATAATTCATCAATTAATTCAAAAATTTGTTTTTTATAAATTGTTGTTGATAAATAGAGAACAATATTTTTAATAGTCTGATTTCTATGACTTAAATTGTTTGAATTAGATCTTTCTTTTTGCTCAATTGGTTTATCAAAATAATTATTGTTTAACCTTTTAGCATCATTTTCTCTTGAAGATCTGTTAACATCCCAAGAATAAAATTCTTTTACTCTTAGTAGTGGCAAAATTTTATCTCCAAATGCTATTGGATATGCTGTTGCTACACTTATAATTACACTAGTAATTGCCACAGAATTTGTATTGTTCATCAGGTAGTTAAATGCAGACTCTAATTTTTTGTTATCATCAGTATCTGCTAATGATAGCATCCAACTTTCCAATGCCATTAAAACAGATTGTAGTGTATATGGTGTTGCAACATAAGTTCCACGATACATACACCATAAAGTTAAAGCACCTATTTGTTTTAATGTTTTTCCTTTATGTAATTCAATTGAAATTTCTATTCTTTCATCTTCTTTATTAAAGTCCGAATGGTTAAATACATCTGTAGAATAATTAATTAGTTCTACAATAAACTGTAAAGCTATTTCATGATGATAATTAAGTAAGTAAAGTATTGGAGTTTTATTTGCACTGGCAGGGAAAGCATTATGAATGTGGGATTTTAAACCAAAGTTACGCAATCTCTCTTGATTTGGTAGAACTAGATCTCCTGCAAAATGATTTATTTCTTTTCTTGTGTCATACCAAGTAACTTTTGCCAATTCGCAAACCAAACTTGGAAAAAATAAGCACGCTGCAAAACTATCAAAACCAGATAAAATAATATCAGAAAATTTATCATAAACATCTGAATGATATGTATGTTTTACTCTTCTATCTTCGATATATTCAATAGTTTCGTTGAATAATAGTTCAATTTCAGGTTTGAAATAACTGGATAATCTAAGAATAACTTTTAAAGCTGTTTTAATTAAATCTTCTTCACCATAAGATTTCTGTTGATTCTGTATTATAGTAAATATTACATTGCCAATTTTCTTTGCTAGTAATTCGTGTTGTTTTATGTTTTTAACTGACGTATTCCAGTCTTCAAATAAAGTTATAATTTGATTATTAGTCAGTTTGATTTCCTTAATATAATCTACTACAAAATTTGTTATTACAGACCAACCTATTCCTGTTGGGATAAAAGCATAAGGATTATGATATTGATTTTTTAAACGTGTATCATATTTTCGGCAAGAAGTATTTAAAACCTTATAAATGCGGTTGAAAATCTTAGCATTGTTTTTTAGTAATAATTCTCTGTTTTGTTCAAAAAATGTATTTGAATAATCTGATACTAATATTGCATGTATTAATTCATCTTTCCAAAAGTTCCCAATTTGGCTATTATCAATAATATCAAGAATAAATCCATTAAAATTATTATTATCTTCATTCAGGATTTGTATACACCATAAGTAAAAAGCTCTATAAATTGCAGGTTCACTACCTATTTGATTGAAAAATTTGGGTATATCAAATTTGTTATCAATGTAATTTTTATTGATATATCTTTCAAGAGCTATATCTTCAAGTGTATCGTGAGATGGTGCAAATTTGTCATTGTACTCCTTTAAAACATTTTCTTCTTTTAGTTTTTCTGCAATTTCCAAATCACCATCATCTACATTTACAAACAATGAAAGATTTCTTGCTCTTTCAACTGAAACTCGTTCAAATAATCTTGCTCTTTGTTTTTGTATGTGTGTTTCATTACTATCAGGGCTATTTATAATAGCATCCCAAATTATATCTTTAAACTCTAGTATTGAAATTGTCTTTTGATTGTCAGTAATTTTACTTTTTATAGCATAATCTAAGTATTTAGGAATTGCTAATAGTTTTGATAGTTTTTCATTATCTATTAGCACTTTAAAGTCTGGAAATGTTTCGCTTACCTCTTTTAATTCATCTTCAGAAAGCATAGGAATATTAAAAGGAACAATATCTGCAAACCACTTAGAGTATTTTCGTAATGTGTTTTCATAGGCATATGTTCTGCATGTAGCAACGAAGTAGATATTTTTATTTTCTGTTATTAAGGTCAGTAACTCTCTAAATGCATTATCTAATTCTATTCCATTCAATTTATGTATATCATCAACAAAAATTATACGTGATGGCAATAATGAAAAATTTGAAAAAATATCTTGTAAATTATCATTTATGCCAACCGACGAAAACGTTTCGGATAATTGCGATTTTGCAAATTGTTCTGCTTTGAAAGCAATTATATTAGTTTCTTTTTCTGAAATATTATTCAGAATATTTTTAGTAAAAGCAGTTTTTCCAACCCCTGCTTCACCTGTAATTATTGTAAAGTGGGTTTGATATAAGCATTCTGAAAAATTGTCATTTAACTTTTTTCTTTCCAAATGTTTTTTATTTCCGATTTGGTCAGATATACTTTTAAAACTAATTTGTGTGTTATCTTTTAATTTCGCGATAGCTTTATTAGTTACAATTAAATTGTCAGGGTTAAAGTATTCCCAAAAATCTTGTTCTTTAAGAATCTCTTTAGTAATTCTTGAACCCGTAAAATTCCTTGTTTCAATAAATTTGTGAATTACACTCCAAATCTCTTTTGCTGTTTTTTCTGTATGAGAACTCTTCGTTATACGTATTAAACTCTCAACTTCAAATTGATATTGACTTTGTTCTGCAAAATCAAAATCGTAGCTTAAAACATAAACTTTTCTTAAAAATTCCCAAATTTGTTCTCCTTTCAATGTGCTTTCATATGCAATATTCAGTGCTGTTTTAAATTCATTGTAAACTTTTTGTTTACCTGTATCTAATTTCTTGTGGAATTCTTTGTAATCGGAAGTCGTTTTTGCCCAATCTAGAACTGTTTTTAGGTTTTTATCATTTTTTAAGAGACCACCTTTTATTAGTACTATTATATCATTCTGTTTATTAAAAACTTTTGGATTATTAAAATCTGTCCAAAATTCTTTAATGACTTTATTAAATTCCTCTGTATTACTGTTTATTGAAATATCACGTTTAATTTGAGCTAATAGTTTATATTCCTTTTCTTCTGATTTTAAGCACAATATAAAATCATCAGTTTGAAAGCAATCATTTCTACCTTGTAATTTAATCCATTCAATTTGTCCTTCTGGTAAAAAAGGAATCTTGCCATTAATAATAAAGTTTAAAGCATAAGCTGTTTGAACAGATGTTTCAAAAAAAGCTCCACCCTGTCCTGTTGAAAATGGATTAGTCATTTAATGGGTTTTAATTAAATAATTAGTATTGAAGTTGATTTAAATTTTATGCTTATAACCACTTTGAAAATAATATTAACGTTGTACTCTTTTATCTAATAAGCTTTATAATTTCATTGATTGTATCTTTTTTAATCTCATCCTTTTTTGTAACATCATCGCTAAATTTAGTCCAAATTTCTTTTAATACTTTATGTTCATTTGAATAATCATCAATAATCATTTTGTAACAAGAGCCTTTTTTATTTACACTTCTTGCACAGCAGATTAGAATATCTATATTAAGATTTATCATAATTTCAATATTGCGTTTTAAATCTTCAGCAATATCTCCAGCACTTATAATTGCAACTTTAATTTTCCCAACAGTTAAAACTGATGTAAAATCAATTAAATTTCCTTCTTTATTATATTTTAAGTTATTTTCAGTTACATTATTTCCATCAAAAACATGTTCAGCCTTAGCATTTGATAGTAATTCTGAATATAATAATCCGGCAGTTGATGTTTTACCATGATTTATCTGACCTCTAATTATTATTATTTTTATTTTTTCTATGTTTTAAATTATTACCGACTTTAAAATGTAGCAATTTTTTTCTATACAGCAACGTGAATGTACAATATTTTCATAAGAAACTTAAAACAAAAAGCAAGTATTTAAAACCGTACAAGTATTCTATATTCATTAAAAAAACATAAATTTAAGCTTTCAAAGGAATTTAAGATTGTTAAAAATGTTAAAACTAGCAGATATTTTAAGAAATTCTTCTTTAGTAAATTTGGTAAGCATAAGTTCATATAAGTTTTGGCTTGCACTTTTTCTATTTTGTTTTTATTTTGATGTAATTCTTATTGCTTATCCAGAATTAATAAATTTAGATTATGGAATAAGTTACTTTGAAAGAGTATTTTATATAATAATTTCATCTGGATTTGGTCTTGGATTTTTTTATATTTTATATACGTTTATCACTCTTATAATTTTCTATTTAAAATCTTATCTTCCTAAAAAGGAAAATAAACGTAATGATTATGCAGATTCTAATATGATTTTAGATTCACAATTAGAAAAATATGCAATTCTTTTAAATAGAAGTGATTTAATGGATATGTATAAATCTTATAAACTTGAGAAAGAGAAAAGTTTTGCTATTCGGTTTTTTAATTTTGTTTTATTAGGATTGATAATTTTGAATATTAAGTTTAATGGAATTGTTGGAAAATTAATAGATAAAAGTCTATTTGGAGCAGGAAATTTAATTGAAAACTCTGTTTACATCATAATATATTTGTTTTTAGTTTTCCTGATAATTAAAAATATAACATATAGAATTAAGTATGAAAATTCATTATTTTTATATTTAGATAGTAAAATTCAAGAACAATTGAAATTTGAAGTTGAAGAACAAAGAAGAAAAAAACGTTAGAAGCTATGCCAATACCCTATTACAAACAACTTGGTGAGCACACACTGTCCAAACACAGAGTCAAAGGCTTACCAAAAAGTTTGTAAACTCGATTTTGCACTAACGAACAATAAGTATTTGCCCCCTAAAACAAATTTGTTGGTACTTTGTAGATGTAAATAGCAAATTTGCATCATCAATTTTTGGCAATTGGAAATCACCAGTTGTAAAAAATAAGAATCGCCTTCATCTTTAGGTTCTGAAATCTATAAAAAACTATTTCAATCACTTTTTCAAAGGGAATTTTATTATATTATTTGTTGTATTTTTTACAAAAAAAAAGTAATTAATTGTAAATATTTCGATAAATAGTTATTAAATTTGTTCAAGAATAGTTCAAGTACATTATGAAACTAAAAAAGACATACATGTTGTATGTCTTTGGTTTTCTATAAGTTAATCATCATTTACAAAAAGTGTTTTACTGACCTGTAAGGACGTAAATCTCTACTTATGCAAAACCCAATGCAGCGCATTGGGCTGAATTAAATTAGGCTTTCAGCCTGAAAAACAAATAATTCTAAGCCTTGATTCGCATAAATCAATTTTGTTTTCTTTTATAGCTTAAGTTTCTCCAGATTCCTTCAATAGGTCCAAACTGAAATTTTCTAAGCCAATATTTACTAAATTGAATTTGAAATATTAAAATAAATATTGCAATTATATAAATTACATATAAAGGTACTTTTCCGAAATTTCCAAATCCAATTCCATAAAAAATTATTATACAAATAATTGATTGCATTATGTAATTTGTTAGTGCCATACGACCAAAAGGGATAAGACCTTTTACTATGTTGTATCCAATTCTTTTCTTCATCATTATTGCAATTAATGATATATATGTAAGAGCAATAAATAAATCACCAATTATTTTTAGAAAATATGATACATAAAACATTAAATAAGATCCAACAAGTCCAATAAAAAGAAATATTAATAGATATTTTAGTTTATGTGCTTTATCAGTAAGAAATCCAGATCCGTACAAATATCCACCGATAAGAAACAAAAAGGCAACACTTGGACTAAGCTTAAAATATCTTGGTATAGTCCACATGTAGCTAAATTGTGTTTTTACTATAAACAACAAACCCTTGAAACCATTTTCCTGAACAGAGCTTAATAATACTAAAGGATCAACTCCTTGATATTGAATACGTGCAGTATTATCAGCATAATTTATTGTACCTGAAAGTTCGAAAACAAAATCTAGATAAGTCACAATAAAATGGGCTACGAACATAATACCAGCAAAAATTAAATACGTTTTGGGTTTTAAATTCCTGAACGGGATTAATAAAAAAGCGAAAAGAGCATAAACTGTAACTACATCGCCTGGCCATATGGTTTGATGAACTATGCCTATTAATAGAAGTATTATCATTCTTTTAACAAAGAATTTTAAAAATCCCGATTCTTTACTTTTTGCAAATTGCATATAAAGCCCGGCTCCAAAAAGAATGCAAAGAATAGGATAAAATTTACCAAGAAATACGCTAAATACAATATTTATCAAAGCGCTATTCAGATAAGGTAAACTCATTTGTTCCAAATCTGTAAATGGCGTATAATAATATCCACTAAAAAAAGGAATATTACATATTAATACACCAACAATGGCTAATCCTCGAAGAACATCCAATAATTCTATCCGATTCCGTGGTAATGTGGGAGAAAAGTTATTACTCATATTTTTAATATTTTATAATTAATTTATATGAGCAAATATGAGCTTTTGAGAACATTTCATAGTCTCAATATTTAAAGTTGAGACAAATTTTATGAAAATTCTATTTATTAGATATTCGAATTTTTATACTGAGTAGGTGTTGTTCCTGTATATTGTTTAAACAACCTATTAAATGTAGCCTTTGAATTAAAGCCACAATCATATGCTATAGCCACAACTGTTAAATCATTATATTGTTTATCTAGTAATCGAATTTTAGCTTCTTCAATTCTATATGTATTTACAAAATCATAAAAATTCTGATTTAACTTTTCATTAATTATATGAGATAAAATATGAACCGAAATATTAAGATTTATTGCAACATCCTGAATCCGAAGTTCATTATCTAAATAAACTCTTTCCTTTTGCATATAATCAACTACAGTTTGAGTATGTACATCCGCAGTTTCATCAGATATTAGTTTTATTTTTATATCGGTCAAGGTATTATTTTCTTTAGACTGATCTTCATGAAGCGGAGCAAAAATACTTCCTTGATTTATTCCATAATAACCAATTAATAAAATGAAAAAAATGAAAAAAAGTTTTATTATCCATGAAATACTATAGTGAATTTCAAGATCGGTAAAATTTAGAGCATAAACATTCATACAATCAATTATCCATATTGAACTAACTCCAAATAATAATTTTCGCATCCAGCTAAGATTAATTTTATCTATTGATGAATGATTTTTCTTTAAGTTTTGTTTATGTTTTTTTAAGATTAAAATAATCCATATAAAATAAATAGGTGCAGATAAATACTGGATGAAGGTTCCAATAGAAACATTTAATGGCAGATTAATAAATTTATCAGTAAAGTAAAGTAATTTCTCATCTTTACTGTGAAACATAAATGGCAACACTATTAAAAATGTTCCGATGATTGGAATTAAATGAGCTTTTAATTTTTTCCTTGATATTTCCTTGCCAATTAGAGATTGTACATAAAAATAAAGCAATGGGCCGTAAGTAAGTGAGACCAATGTTATACTTAATATTATTTCAGGGCGCTTTGCCCATAAGTTAAATTTAACTGAATAAATATTTGCCAGGTATAAAGTAATAATAAAGAAAAAGCCTGCTAGAAATTTATCCGCTTCCTTTTTTTCTTTCTTTGTCAATAATAATAGTGAGAATATAAATGCCTGAAAAGCTCCTATACCAAAAATAAAATACATATAATACAATTGTTTTTATTCCACATCCTCTATTGTAAGTTTATTCATTTGCGTGCTAAATATATTAATAATATTTGCAATTATTTTTTATTATATCTTCCAAAACAATTAATGGCCTCATGTCGTCCTATCTCAACTAGTTCCTCTGCCTTAAAAAAATCAAAAGTACTGCTAGTGTCTCTGGAAATATTAATAAGAATATCAGGATTATAAGTATCAAGTGATATTTGTGCCATATGATGCATCATTAAACTTATTGTTTTGTCGATTAAATCAAAGTACCCAAGCTTCTCCTTATGATTTAATGGTGATATCTTGTGCAAATGATCTCTAAATTCTTTAATCTTATTTAAATATATTGATTGATTGTTTTCTACCTCTTTCTCAGATATAACAGGTTTTAAAGTTGGGACATCAGCATTCACATCAACAACAATCAATAAATCGTTTGATGTTCTTTTAACATGATTAATAGGAATATTATTTAAAACACCTCCATCTACAAGTAATCCTTTATCAGTCTTTACAGGTGTAAATACCGTAGGAATAGCTACTGATGCTCGCATAGCTTCAAATACACTACCTTGAGTAAAAACAACTTCTTTTCTATTAATTATATCGGTTGCTGTTGCTACAAAATGAATCTTTAGATTTTCAATATTATCATCTTTAATGAATTCCTTCATAGTATTAAAAACCTTATCTCCCTTAACCAGCCCTTGCGAACTAAAGGTAAAATCAACAAGATTAAAGACTTTCATTTTATCAAGTGTATACAACCAGTTCTTAAACTCTTTAAGTTTACCTAATGCGTAAACACCTCCAACCACTGCCCCCATCGATGTTCCCGAAACTGATACTATTTCATATCCTTGTTTTTCTAATTCTTCTATAACCCCTATATGAGCAATACCTCTTGCTCCACCTCCAGACAATACTAATGATACTTTTTGTTTCATACTATTAATCCTTTCATTAGAAAAACAATCATTATTATTTACTCAACTTCTTTCATTGAAAGCTGAATTCTTTTTCTTGCTATATCAACTTCCATAACTTTTACTTTTACATGCTGATGTAGTTTTACTATTTCGTTAGGATCAGAAACAAATTTGTTGGCTAATTGCGATATATGCACTAAACCATCTTGCTTTACTCCTACATCGACAAAAGCTCCGAAGTTCGTAATGTTTGTAACAATTCCTGGCAGTTCCATTCCAACATGTAAATCTTCAACCTTATTAATCCCCTCAGCAAATTCAAATACCTTTATCCCTTGACGTGGATCACGTCCTGGTTTTGCAAGTTCTTTTATAATATCATTCAATGTAGGTAATCCTACCTCTTTTGTAACATAATTTTCTAAGACAATATTTTTTCTAAGATCTTCACTTTTAATCAAATCAACAACTTCACAATTTAAATCCGAAGCCATTTTTTTAACAATGTGATAACTTTCAGGATGAACTGCACTATTATCTAATGGATTTTCAGCTTTATCAATTCTTAGGAATCCTGCTGCTTGCTGAAAAGCTTTGTCTCCCATACGCTTAACTTTCTGAAGTTCTTTTCTTGACTTAAAAGCGCCGTTTTCTTTTCGGTAATCAACAATATTTTTTGCTAATTGAGGGCCTAAACCCGATATATAAGTTAATAAGTGTTTACTTGATGTGTTTAAGTTCACTCCAACATTATTTACACTACTTTCAACAACCTGATCTAATTTCCCTTTTAACTTATTCTGATCAACATCATGTTGATATTGTCCTACACCAATTGATTTAGGATCGATCTTAACCAACTCAGCCAAGGGATCCATTAACCTACGACCAATAGAAACTGCTCCTCGAACTGTTACATCATACTCAGGAAACTCTTCCCTTGCAACCGACGATGCTGAATAAATTGATGCTCCATCCTCACTAACCACATAAACTTTTACATCCTTTGTAAATCTTATTCTTTTTACCATCGCTTCCGTTTCTCGACTAGCTGTTCCATTCCCAATCGCAATAGCATCAATTTTAAAAGTTTCGACCATTGAATCAATCTTTTTCATGGCCATTCCTTTTTCATTTTGAGGTTGATGCGGATAAATATTTTCATTATGAATTAAATTACCTTGAGCATCAATACAAACTATTTTGCAACCTGATTTATATCCTGGATCAATAGCTAAAACATTTTTCTGGCCCAATGGCGGTGCCAATAATAATTGACGAAGATTATCGGCAAAAACCTTAATTGCTTCTTCATCGGCTTTATCTTTAGACGTATTCTTATATTCAGTTTCTATTGAGGATGACAAAAGACGTTTATAACAATCATTAACAGCATCTCGTACTTGTTCTGAAACATCGTATACTCCAGTAACAAATTGATTTTCCAAAATTTCTATAGCCTTTTCCTTATCAGGTGAAATTATTACTTTCAGATAACCTTCATTTTCACCTCGTCGCATTGCCAATAATCTATGCGAAGGACATCGTTTTAGTGGTTCTTCCCATTCAAAATAATCTTTAAATTTTATTCCTTCCAGTTCTTTTCCCTTTATTGCTTTTGATTGAATTATTGCTTCATGTCTAAATAAATTTCTAATACTATTCCTAGCTCTTTCGTTTTCGTTAATCCATTCAGCTATAATATCCCGAGCTCCTTGTAAAGCATCATCCGCAGTAGGAACATCATCATTAATAAAAGTTTCCGCTTTACCTATAATGTTAAGCTCTTGCTGTTTCATTAATATTTTAGCCAAAGGTTCTAATCCTTTTTCTCTGGCTTTTACAGCACGTGTTTTCTTTTTTTGTTTATAAGGAAGGTAGATATCCTCAAGTTCAGTAAGCGTCTGAGCATCTTGAATTCTTTTCTTTAATTCTTCGGTCAACTTACCTTGTTCATCAATTGCTTTTAAAATTGTCTCTCTCCTACTATCTATTTCTAAAAGTTTTGTAAGTTGATCTTTTATAGCTGAAATCTGAACCTCATCCAAACTTCCTGTAGCTTCTTTCCTATATCTGCTAATGAAAGGCATAGTGGCTCCTTCATCAAACAATTGAATTGTATTTTTTACTTGCCAATCTTTTATTGAAAGATTGGTTGATATTTTTAAAATATAATTTTCGTTCATAATTCAGTATTTTAAGGATAGCTAAATTAGATATTTTATTATAATCTTAAAAATAAAGATATAAACAAAAAGATTACATAATTTAATAAATGTAATAAAGGCTTTAAGGTAAGATTATAAATCCAAATATTATATTTGATTATAATTCTACAAAATTATTATAATCAGAATCAAGAACTATGAATTAGGATTTAAGAAAGCGTCTATTTTTTGTAAAAGTTCCAATCTATTAATTGGTTTTGAAATATAACCGTCACAACCTGAAGCTAACATATTGGTTTTGTCATTATCTAAGGCGTTAGCAGTTTGTGCAATAATTGGCAAATCTGGTTTAAATACTTTTATTTGATTCGTAGCATCTAAACCATTTAATATAGGTAGTTGGATATCCATTAACACTAAATCTATTTGGTCGTTGCTTTTACAGATATCCACTGCAAGTTGACCATCAGAAGCATGAACAAAACGAACTTGTGCATATTTCAAAAATTTTGTCAATAATTCATATGAAATAATTGCATCCTCAACTATTAATATTGTTTTGCCTGGCCATACATACTGCTTACAATTTATTTTATTTTCTTTATTAGCACTATCAATCTTTAAAGGATTATAAGGAATGGAAAAATAGAAAGTAGATCCTGATAAGTCATCATTATTTTCATTCTGCATTTTGGACTCAACCCAGATTTCTCCTTTTAAATTATCAACTATTCCTTTTGAGATTGTTAGTCCAATACCTGAACCTCCATACCTTCTTGTTGTATTATCGTCAACCTGTCTAAATCTTTCAAAGATAAATTCTTTCTCAATTTCGTTTAAGCCTATTCCTGTATCCTTAACAAAAAATACAATGTTTGGTTTCTCAATATAATACCCGAATTTAATTGAACCTTTAACTGTGAATTTTAAAGCATTAGTTAATAAATTAAATAAAACTTGCCTTATTCTATTACTATCAGAATAAATCGTGAGGTCTTTAAATTCGTACTCCTTTACAGCAATTAGTTTAATATCATTTTTATTTAAATAATCTCGTTCAACAATAAAGAATTTAAGTAATTCATCGACAAGCTCATCTACTTTAAAATTTGAATAATTCAATTTTAATTGCTTGGCTTCTATTTTAGATAAATCAATTATATCATTAACCGAATCAAGAAGAAGGTTTCCGCTTTTAATAATAATATTTAAATATTGATCTCGCTGTTCATCATCTATATCTTTAGATTCTAAAATCAATTTTGAAAATCCAATTATTCCGTTCATTGGAGTTCTTAACTCATGCGATATATTAGCTAAAAAAGCTGTTTTTAAACGATCGGCTTCTACTGCCTTTTCTTTTGCTAAAAGTAACTTTTCATTATTTATTTCTACGCTTCTATTATATCTTTTTTCTTCTATAATCTTTCGTTTTCTGGAATATAAATAAACCCATAAAACTGCTATAATAGCAAGAAATAAAATAAAAATAATGCCAATAGAGATACTTACTTCTTTATACTCCTTAAAAAATGAAAATGGATGATTAATAATTTTAGAATCTTTAGGAAGATTTTTATTTGCTATGTCGTGCTGTTTAATGCTTTTATAATCAAACTGATAATATGAAGTTGACATTTCCACACTTATATTTAGTAGAATCTCTCCTTTCAAAATTCGATTAGCAATAATACCAGACTTATATCCTTGTTTATATCCACTAATCATTTTCCCTCCTACTATTCCTTCACCAAGATAAAAATCCCATATTCCATAAATTGGAATATTTGAGTTTTGTTTTATATTTTTAAGTAATTCAGTATATGAACAATATTTTCCTTTTCTATCTTTAATAAAAGTCGTTAAAAACAAAATAGAGTTATCATCAATTTCCGATACTTTTTTAAACAATTCATCAAAGCTATAATCACGTATAAATTCGTAACGATATTTATTGTTTGTTGATAAATATTCTTTGTACGCTCTGTCATATATAATATTACCTGTTTTTGTTTTATCAACAATAAAATATATTTTCGAATAATCAGGATGAAGCGTTTTTATTAATTCAAAATTTTCTATGTATTCAATATTTTCTAAAACTCCTGTATAATTTGGTGGGTAATTATGTGGATTATTTATTCCACAAAACACTACCGGAGATGATCCAAACAAACTATCGCCATATTCAAGCATAAAATCCATTGCAAAATCATCAGATAAGATTATTACGTCAAAATCTATATTGCTGTATTTATATTTAAATAAGTCATATAATTTAATAAAATAGTCTTCTTTTTCATTAAACCGTTTGGAGTCAACGTACTCAATATATAATTCTTTTTGATCCTGCAATTCAGATAAGCCCAGATTAATGCCATCAACTAGTTCATCTGTCCATTGTAAGCCCTTATGATATGAGTTTAAAATAAGAATGTTTCTTTTTTCTTGTGACGATAAGCACAAACTATTTAAAAAGAAATAAAGAAATAAAATAAAATAAATTCTGAATTTCATAATTGATTGACTATAAATTTCAATTTCGAAACAAACATAAAATAAAAATGCTGAAAAACAAAAAGAGCAACCAAAATGGTTGCTCTTTATAGTGTTTTTTATGAGTTAAGTCTTAAACTAATCCCGCAAATCCCATAAATGCTAAAGCAAGTAAACCTGCTACTAAAAAAGCAATTGGGACACCTTTCATTCCTTTTGGAATATTTACTAAATCCATTTGTTCACGTAATCCTGCAAATACTATTAATGCTAAACCGAAACCAATAGCATTAGATACAGCAAATACAACGCTTTCCATAAGATTGTAATCCTTTTGTACTGCTAAAATAGCAACACCTAATACAGCACAGTTTGTTGTAATTAATGGTAAGAAAATACCTAAAGCCTGATATAATGTAGGACTAACTTTCTTAAGAATAATCTCAACTAATTGCACTAAAGCTGCAATAACAAGAATAAACGTAATGGTCTGCATAAAAGCAATTCCAAAAGCTTCTAATACATACTTTTGAAGTAAATAAGTTACAATAGTAGCTATAACCATTACAAAAGTAACAGCCCCTGCCATTCCTGCAGAAGTTTCAACTTTACTAGATACACCAATAAAAGGACATATACCAAGAAATTGGGCTAATACAATATTATTTACAAATATTGCTGATATGATGATAATTAAATAATCCATAATATTTTATTTAGCAGATTTCTTATTGATTTTATTTATCAAAACGATTAGGTAACCTAACGCAATAAATGCTCCTGGAGCTAATACAAATACAATCATTGTAGTAGGATTTCCATCTGCATCAAGAGGAAATAGATGTAAATTAAGTCCAAATATTGTTCCTGATCCAAGAATCTCTCGAACTCCACCTAAAATAGTTAAAGCCATTGCAAAACCCAATCCCATACCAAATCCATCAATAATTGATGAAAATACGTTGTTTTTAGATGCAAATGCTTCAGCTCTACCCAGAACTATACAGTTTACAACAATAAGAGGGATAAATAATCCTAATTGCTCAAATAATGCCGGCACATAGGCTTGCATTAACAACTCTACCATTGTAACAAAAGATGCAATAATTACAATAAAAGATGGGATACGAACCTTATCAGGTATTTGTGATTTCACCAATGAAACTACTAAGTTTGACATAACTAATACAAAAGTAGTAGCTAAGCCCATACCCATTCCATTAATTGCTGAAGTTGTAACACCTAATGTTGGACATAATCCAAGGAATAAAACAAATACTGCGTTTTCCTTGAAAAATCCTTTGCTAAAATTTTTCCATTGACTCATTTTTTGCCTCCTTCCATATACGCTTTATATGCTCTGTCTACTGCATCGCAAAAAGCTCTAGAACTAATTGTAGAGGCAGTTATTGCATCAACATCACCTCTATCTTTAGTAACTTTTATCTTAAACTCTGCTGGATTTTTCCCATTAAATTGAACACTCCAGTCAGATTTCTTTTTAGTCATTTTATCTCCTAAACCCGGAGTTTCTTTATGTTCTAATACAGAAATATTATGAATTGTACCATCTGGCAAGAAACCTACCATTAGGTTTATATAACCACTAAAGCCTTTATTTGTAAAAGTACTTACAGCAGTTCCAACTAAAATACTATCTTTCATTGCAGGATAAAATACAAGTGTATCACCGTCTACGCCCATCTTATATATTTCACTACTTGGGATGGTGTCAAATTCAGGAACAACTTGCGTTATGGCATTATTAAGTTTTGCCAATTTACTTGCTGCAATAGGCCCTTTGGTTAATTCATATAAATAACCAAGTGCTGCTGATGCTATAAACGTTATCATTAACAACGTAAGCACCATATTTAAAAATGAAGATTCTCTTTTAGCCATTCTTAACCTCCTCTCCGAAACGTTTCGGTTTAATATAAGAGTTTATCAAAGGAACAAATGCATTCATAATAAGAATTGCAAATGAAATTCCTTCAGGATAAGCTCCGAATACACGAATTGAAACTGTAATTAATCCTATTCCAATACCAAAAACCCACATTCCTTTTACCGACATCGGTGAAGTAACATAATCAGTTGCCATAAATATTGCACCTAACATAACACCTCCGGTTAATAAATGGAATAAAGGATCAGCATTTGATTCTGGATTAATTAACCATAAAATTCCAGTAAACACTGTAATGGTTAATATAATTGAAGCAGGGATATGTATTTTAATAACTTTCTTATATAACATATATACTAATCCAAGAATTAAAGCAATGGCAGCAACTTCTCCCATAGAACCTCCCATGTGACCATAGAAAAGTTCCATGTGACTTGGGATTTTATCCATTATTGCAGACATTGATTCTCCTGCACCAATTCCTTCTTTCATTACTCCAAGAGGAGTAGCACCCGTTACAGCGTCTGTATAACTATTATTAAATCCAGTTGGTACTGGCCAGCTTGTCATTTGAACCGGAAAAGAAATTAACATAAAAACTCGTCCAACCAAAGCCGGGTTAAACGGATTATTTCCTAATCCACCAAAAGACATTTTAGCAACACCAATTGCAACTAAACTACCAACAATAATTATCCAAATAGGAAGACTTGTTGGAATATTAAAAGCTAACAAGATACCTGTTACAGCAGCAGAGCCGTCTGTAATTGAAGGTTCTTGTTTTAAAATAAATTTTTGAATTAACCATTCAAAAGCTAGGCACGAAACTACAGCTGTTAATGTAACGATGATTGCACCCATCCCAAAAAAGTAGATAGATATTGCCAAAGCAGGCAACAGTGCAATTACTACATCGTACATCAGCCGTTTTACGGTTGTATCCTCATAAACATGAGGAGATGGTGATATAAATAATTTATTCATTATTGTTTTCTTGATCTTATGATTTGACTAACTCTGGATTTACCTAATCTCATGTAATCTAATAATGGTAATCCTGCTGGACAAGTATAACTACATGAACCACATTCAATACAATCCATTACACCTTCGGTTTCCAATTTATCGTTTCGCTCTAACTGAGCTAATTTATTTAAAAGATAAGGTTCTAAGCCCTGTGCACAAACTGAAACACATTTTGCACAACGAATACAGTCACTTTCCTTTTTTCTTGAAGATAATTCAACAGGCATGATTAATATTCCTGATGTTCCTTTTACAACCGGAACTTCAATAGAATTTAATGCCTTACCCATCATAGGACCGCCATTAATTACTTTGCCCGTATCTTCAGGTAATCCTCCTGCAGCTTCAATTAATTCAGTAACTGGAGCTCCAATACGAACCATAAAATTAGATGGCTTTGCAACTGATTTCCCTGTTAATGTAACTACCCTTTCAAATAAAGGTTTGTTTTTTTGAACCGCTTCATAAACCGCAAATGCAGTACCTACATTATGTACAACAGCCCCAACATTTAATGGTAAACCACCTGAAGGAACTTCGCGATTAATTAGGGCTTTAATCAATTGTTTTTCACCACCCTGTGGATATTGAACTTTCAATGCATGAACTTCAATTCCTGGATAATCTTTTACAAGACCTTCAAGATGAGAAATTGCATCCGGTTTATTATTCTCTATTCCAATTAATGCGCTGTTAACACTTAAGGCTTTCATTAATATCTGAATACCAATAAGCATCTCTTCAGCTTTTTCAAGCATTAATCGATGATCAGATGTTAAATAAGGTTCACATTCAACACCATTAATAATCAATACATCAATTTTTTTACCATCTGGAACAGAAAGTTTTACATGAGATGGAAAAGTAGCTCCACCTAATCCAACTATTCCTGATTCATTAATTTTATTGATGATTTCTTTATCAGTTAAACTGATTTCTTTTTTCAAATCAGCTGATCTATCTATAGCTTCATTCCATTCATCACCTTCAACATTAATTATAACACATGTTTGTTTATAACCTGAAGAATCTAATACCTTGTCAACTTTAACAACAGTACCAGAAACAGATGAATGAATATTTGCAGATACAAAACCTGCACTTTCGGCAATTTTATCTCCTACTTTAACTTTGTCGCCTTTAGCAACAATAGCTTTAGAGGGAGCACCAATATGCTGTGATATTGGTATTGATACTGTTTTTGGAAGCGGTAATGTTTCAATAACACTGTTCGCAGAGTATTTACCTTCCTCTGGATGAACGCCGCCTTGTGGAAATGTTTTTAACACTTTATCCCTCCTGATTTTTATTATTATCGTTTTCTTTCGAATCTTTCTCGCCTACTGGATTAGCAGGTGTTTCAGCCTTTGGTGCTTTAACCTTTGGTATTTCCTGAGTTTCCGTTTTTACCTTTTTGGGTGGAAAGTTAATCTCAAGAATCGCACCTGTAGGACATTCAATTACACACTTTCTGCATAGTTTACATTTATTAGGATCAATGTATGCCAAGAAATTATCCATTGTAATAGCATCGTGAGGACAAACCTTAACGCATTTACTACAACCAATACAAGCTACTTTACAAGCTTTTTTGGCAACACCACCTTTATCATGGTTAACACAAGAAACAAAGATTTTTCGGTCTTTTTTATTCTTTTTTCTTAACTCAATGATAACATTAGGACAAGCTTTAACACAAGCTCCACAAGCGGTACATTTATCATCAATAACCACTGGCAAGCCTGTTTCTTCATCCATGTAAATTGCATCGAAATCACAAACATCAACACAATCGCCTAATCCATGGCAACCATATTGGCATCCTGTTTCTCCTGAGTATAAACCAGAAGTGATGGTACACGATGATGCGCCATCATAAGTATTTACTCTTTCGCGATGAGTTGGAGAACCTGAACATCGAATAACTGCCACTAGTGGATCTTTTGCTTCAACCGCTTTTCCAAGGATCTCAGCAGCTTGTGCCATAGTTTCATTCCCACCCACCGGGCAGAAAAAAGGTGATAAATCGTCTGCCTTAACCATAGCGTCAGCAAATCCTCTACAACCAGGGTAACCACAGCCTCCACAATTTGCAGCAGGCAAAATTTCTTCTACCTGATCGATGCGTGGATCCTCAAAAACTTTAAATTTTTGAGCTGCAAAATATAAAATTATTGCAGCAATCGACCCTATCGCACAAAGAGAAATAATAGTAAACAAAATTGTTGTACTCATGTTTTTATTAGTATTTAGTATTTAGTATCGAGTATTGAGATTCAGAATTATTAATATCTGCCTGCGGCAGGCAGGCTCAAATCTCACTACTCATATCTTATTTATTGTAAATGTAAATTTCTTTCTAATCTTATTTTTCAATACAAATAAAGTAATATAATAAGGAACTAATA
>WTBR01000116.1 GCA_013138975.1 Bacteroidales bacterium | reverse complement strand
AGCAAAACTTGTTTAATTTGTCATTAAATTACGAAAGGTTGAACTATTAACTGAAACCGCCACGTGCGAGAGCATGCGTGGTGGTGTGAGAGGACGGAGGAGTAATCCTCCTACCTACTCGATTATTATTAATAATTTTTGAAGAATACCTATTTATACCGTAATTTGGTAATAATCTCTTTTAAGTATTAATTCTTTTATCTCCTCTTAAAATCACCTATATTTATAATTAAAATTTTATTTGAATATTTTGTTCCAAATATTGAACATGTAATTTGCTGAATATGTTTTATTATAAATATTAGAATAATTGCTAAAATTATCTCGATGAACGATCCAATCAATCAAAAAAACGATATAAATAAGCTTCTAGCAGAGAATAAAGAAAGATTAAAGGAGCTTGCATGTATTAATGAAACTACAAAAATTATTAAAGAAGGTAAATCAGTTGAAGAAACTTTACAGAAAATTGTTATGCGTTTATCAAAGGCATGGCAATATCCTGAATATACAGTTGCTCGGATAATATTTGGTGGGCATGAATTTCGTAGCCCTGGATTTGATGAAACAGATTGGGCTCAAAAACAGATTTTTCAAACAATTGACGGTGAGGAAGGAACAATTGAAATATATTATACAAAAGAGTTTAAGCGTTTATATGAAGGTCCATTTTTAAAAGAAGAATGTGATCTTATTTTGAATTTATCGAATTTAATTTTAGGATTTATAAATAGTATTAAAGCAAAAGAAATAATTTGGAAACAAGATAAGAAGAAAGAACAAAGAAAAATTGAGGATGATTCATCATCAAAAAGTTTTAATAGCAGACAATTACTTCAAAAATTTTTAAATAAGCATAATGCTGATCGTGATTTATTACACGATTTAATGCCATTTAAAGTAAAAGAGATTTTGCTTATAGCAAATTTATATGATGCTTACAGTATTGAAAAAGAGGGTAGGTTTTCAGATCACATTTTAGGTGAATATAACCAATTAAATTTAACTTCATTACCTAGAGTTACCGGAGTGTCTAATGAAGATGAAGCAATTGAAGCTTTGGAAAACAAAAGTTTTGATTTAGTTATATTAATGATGGGAGTTGATAAAAAAACTCCTCTTGAAATAGCTAAAACTTTAAAAATAAAGTATCCATATATTCCAACATTTCTACTACTTAATAATAATAGCGATTTAGCGGTATTGGAAGAACAAAAAAGAGATTTATCAAGCATTGATAAGATATTCATTTGGAATGGCGATTCTAAGGTCTTTTTTGCAATGGTAAAACTTATAGAAGATAAAGTTAATGTTGATAATGATACAAAATTGGGTTTAACAAGGGTAATTTTATTAGTGGAGGATTCTTCAAGATATTATTCAAGATATTTACCTATGCTCTACAAAGTTATAATGGAGCAAACGCAGCGTTTAATAGAGGATGTAAATACGGATGATTTGTATAAGGTGCTAAAAATGAGAGCTAGACCTAAAATTTTGTTAGCTCATAATTATGAAGAAGCAATGGAAATCTTTAATAATTATAAAGATTATCTTTTATGTGTTATTTCTGATGTACGCTTTCCTAAAAATAATAAATTATATGATTTTGCTGGGTTTGAATTTATAAAATTTGTTAAAGAAAACGTATTGAATTTGCCTACCGTTTTGCAATCATCAGACCCTGAGAACGCAAAAAAATCATATGAGATTAAATCAAATTTCATAAATAAAAATTCTGAAAGTTTATTACAAGATTTAAAAAGTTTTATTAATTATCATTTAGGATTTGGCCATTTTGTTTATCGAGATAATCAAGGAAAGCAGATTGCAGTTGCAAAATCAATGGCTGAATTCGAATCATTTCTTAAAAAAGTTCCCGGAGATTCATTGATTTATCATGCTGTAAAAAATCAGTTTTCACTTTGGCTTATGGCTCGGGGAGAAATACAGATTGCTAAAATCATTAATCCGTTGCGAATTACTGATTTTCAAAATCCTAATCAACTTCGTGATTTTCTTATTAACATTTTAAGATTATACAGAAATGAGCAAGAAAAAGGAAAGATAGTGAACTTTAGTGAAGCTGCCATACAAGAAGAAAATAATATTGTTAGTATGTCTCCGGGAGGATTAGGAGGGAAAGGGCGCGGTTTGGCATTTATAAACACCTTAATTTATAACTTTAAGTTTAAAGAATTGCTTCCTTTAATTAATGTACGAACTCCAAAAACGAGCATAATTGGAACAGAAGAGTTTGATATGTTTATTGAAAGTAATCATTTGGTTGATAAAATTCATGATATATCGGATTATAATGAGCTAAGAAAAGAATTTTTGAAAGGAGATTTATCCTATTCATTAAAGAAAAAACTTAAGATCTTTTTAAAGTTAATTACAAAGCCAATTGCAGTAAGGTCTTCTAGTTTATTTGAGGATAGTATTACCCAACCTTTTTCAGGAATTTTTGAAACATACATACTTCCAAATAATCATCATCACTTTGAAGAGCGATTTAAACAGCTTAAAAATGCAATAAAATTGGTTTATGCTTCAATATATTCAAAAAATGCAAGAACTTATTTTAAGGCGATTGACAATAAAGTCGAAGAAGAGAAAATGGCTGTTGTACTGCAAGAATTAGTGGGTAATCAGTACGATAAATATTATTATCCACATATAAGTGGAACAGCACAATCTCATAATTATTATCCGGTTGCACATATGAAACCAGATGAAGGATTTTCTGTAGCAGCTTTAGGCTTAGGTCAGTATGTTGTAGAAGGAGAAAAGGCTTTTAGATTCTCTCCAAGTTATCCAAATCTTGATATTGTATCTACTAAAGATATGTATAAAGAATCACAAGTATATTTTTATGCTGTTAATATGGATAAAGAAAATTTTGATTTGCTTGATGGAGAAGATGCAGGTTTAATAAAATTGGATATAACGGATTCTGAAAAACATGGAACCTTAAAGCATTTAGCTTCAGTTTACGATCCCGAAAATGACAGGATTAGTCCGGGATTAGATTCCTATGGACCTAGAATAGTTAATTTTGCAAATATTTTGAAGTATGAATATATCCCTTTGGCTAAAACAATAAATGTTATTCTTGATGTAGTTAAGGAAGCATTGGGTTCACCTGTAGAAATAGAATTTGCAGTTGATTTGGAAAAAGATAAAAATGGATTGGCGTCTTTTTATTTATTGCAAATTAAACCATTGGTTAGTCATGAAGATGATTACAAGGTTGATATTGATAAAATTGACAATGATCATTTAATACTTTATTCGGAGAAAACAATGGGTAATGGTAAGTTACAAAATATCCGAGATGTTATTTATGTTATGTCAGATAAATTCGATAATACAAAAACTATCGAAATGAGAGAGGAGATTGATAAGCTAAATCAAATTATGCAAGATGAAGGAAAAAAATACATATTAATAGGTCCGGGACGTTGGGGTACAAAAGATAGGTTTATTGGAATTCCTGTTGCATGGCCGCAAATATCAAATGCTAAGATTATTGTTGAAATTAGTTTAGACGATTTTGCATTGGATGCTTCACTTGGTTCACATTTTTTCCATAATGTAACTTCTATGAATGTAGGATATTTTTCTGTTAATCATAAAAATATTAAAAATAGAATTTCTTGGGATATATTAAATAAGCAGAAAATAATTCATCAAACAAAATACTTTAAACATATAGAGTTTGAAAAACCTATGACCGTTATAATGGACGGGCGTAAAAGGTTTTCTGCAATTACATGGACAAACGATAATTAATATTGAAGGTATTATGAGCTTTTACACCAATCAACAGGATAATTTAAAGATTGATTTTAATGATACTTCTTTTAACTTATTAATGCAGAAAAGAATACATAAGGTATTGTTGGTATCTAGTAGTTATGACTCATTTATGTTGGAAGAAGATGGTCGTATCGACGAACAGATTTTCAATGAATATGTAGCATTAAATCTTAGGTATCCACCTATATTTGTTATGGTTAATTCTTCTGAAGAAGCATTTGAAATTTTACAAAACGACAATATAGATCTTGTAATTAGTATGCTAAGGATTGGCGATTCCGATACCTTCTCATTTGCAAAACAAGTAAAAAAGATTTACCCAGCTACTCCGATTGTTGTTTTAACTCATTTTTCCAGAGAAATAACAGTTCGTCTTGAAAGAGAAGATTTAAGTGCCATTGATTACGTTTTTTGTTGGTTAGGTAATGCAGATATTTTATTAGCAATTATTAAACTAATAGAGGATAGAATGAATGTTCAATACGATGTTGAAGTTGTTGGGGTTCAGACTATTCTTTTGGTAGAGGATTCAATTCGATACATATCAACATATTTGCCAAATATTTATAAAATTATATTCAAGCAATCGAAGGAATATATGCGCGAAGCGCTAAATGAACATCAAAAGATGGTTCGAATGCGCGGAAGACCTAAAATACTTTTAGCTACTAATTATGAGCAAGCTGTTGAATTATACGAAAAATATAAAGAAAATATGCTTGGAATTATTTCAGATATAACTTATCCTAGAAATGGAGTTAAGGACAAGTTGGCAGGAATAAGGTTCTGTAAAAAGGTTAAAAAAGATGATGAATTTAAGCCTATGCTTTTGCAATCATCGGATATGAATAATAAAAAATATGCTGATGAGTTAAATATTGGATTTATTCATAAATATTCTAAGAATTTATCAATTGAAGTTCGGAATTATATAATTAGAAAGTTTGCTTTTGGGGAATTTATTTTTTGCAATCCTGATACCATGAAAGAAATTGGTCGTGCTTCAGACCTTCAGTCTTTACAACATATGATTCTTACCATACCGGATAGTTCACTTGAGTATCATGCTGGTAAAAATGACTTATCAAATTGGTTGAATGCACGAGCTATTTTTCCAATTGCACAACTGTTTAAATATTTAACAATAAGTGATTTTAATAATTTAAAGGAGGCAAGAAGTTATATTTATAGAGCTATTTCAAGTTATCGAATGAGCAAAGGTAGAGGTGTAATTGCTAAATTTGATAAAAATAGTTTTGATGAATACTTAATTTTTTCTAGAATCGGTGATGGTTCAATTGGAGGTAAAGCCAGAGGACTAGCGTTTATCAATTCAATAATAAAGAAGAATAATATATTTAATAAATTTCCTGGAGTAATTATTACAATTCCTCGTACAGTTGTTTTAAGTACAGATGTTTTCGATGATTTTATGGAAGAAAATGATTTGTACAAAGTAGGAATGTCAGATAAGAGTGATGATGAAATTGTAGAATATTTTATAAACGCAAAATTACCGAGTAGAATTTATCAAGATTTATATGCTTTAATATCCGTAATTAACAATCCAATAGCGATACGTTCTTCTTCTAAATTGGAGGACTCACATTACCAGCCTTTTGCAGGAATATATTCAACCTATATGATTCCAAAAACATCTAATAGTACATTAATGATTAAGATGCTATCAGATGCAATAAAATGTGTATATGCGTCGGTATATTTTAAGTCTAGTAAGGCATATATGGCTGCAACATCAAATGTTATTGATGAAGAAAAAATGGGGATTGTTTTGCAAGAGGTTTGTGGGAAACAATATGGAGGCAAATTTTATCCAACAATTTCTGGTGTTGCCAGATCAATAAATTTTTATCCAATAGAACCTGAAAAGCCGGAAGATGGAATAGTAAATATAGCATATGGATTAGGAAAGCAAATTGTAGATGGTGGAATCTCATTACGTTTTTCACCTAAGTATCCTAAAAAAATATTACAATTATCGTCACCGGATATGGCATTAAAAGATACTCAAAAGCATTTTTATGCATTGGATATGTGCCCAACGAAATTTTCACCTTCAGCTGATGATGGTATTAATTTACGAAAGGATGACATTAAAGATGCAGAAAAAGATTCATCATTTCGATTTGCAGCTTCAACATATGATTTTCAGAATAATATTGTTCGTGACGGCACATTGTATGAAGGTAAAAGAATTGTGACATTTGCTAATGTGCTTAAGTATGATTCATTTCCGCTGGCAGAAATATTAAGAACATTGTTAGAAGTAGGTCAAAAAGAAATGAATAACCCAATTGAAATTGAATTTGCAGTTGATTTAAATGTTGAAAAAGGAGAACCTTTTGTATTTAATTTTTTACAAATTCGACCTATTGTTGATAATGATCAATCGGGCGATTTTAAAATGGATGATGTAGCAAAAGAAAATACTATTATCTATTGTGAATCGGCATTAGGGAATGGAAAAATTGATAATATATATGATTTTGTATATGTAAAACCAGAATCATTTAATTCTTTAAAAAGTGAAAAAATTGCAGCAGAGATTAATTTAATAAATGAAACATTTATTAAAGAGCAAAAAAACTATGTTTTGGTAGGACCAGGAAGATGGGGGTCAAGTGATCCTAATTTAGGAATCCCTGTAAAATGGGCTCATATATCACAAGCAAGGGTAATTGTTGAATCTGGATTAGAGAACTTTAGAATTGATCCTAGTCAAGGAACTCATTTTTTTCAAAACCTCACTTCTTTTAGGGTTGGTTATTTTACAATTAATCCGTACATAAACGATGGTTTTTATGATTTAGAATACCTGAGCAAATTCGATGCGCATTTTGAGAATGAATATATAAGACATATTCGTTTTAAAATGCCAATTCAAGTTCAAATTGACGGAAAAAATAAAAAAGGAGTAATCTTAAAACAAGAAAAATAATAGTGTAAAAATAAACTTGTTAATCATAAATATGATTATAAGAAAATAGAACAAATATGGTTTTTTATAAAAAGTGTAATTTAACGGTATAAATTGTTTAAAGAAATATATATATGAGAACTAAATTATTATTAAAAATTTTATTTGTTAGCGCAATTGCAATAATATTTCAAGATACTTCTACTGCACAAGATAACTCTGGATCATGCAAAGTTTTATTAGAATCAATTTCAAAAGAATACGCAGGAAAGTGTAAAGACGGATTGGCGCATGGAAAAGGGATAGCATCAGGAATAGATGTATATGAGGGTAAATTCAAAAAGGGACTACCTCATGGAAAAGGTAAATATACGTGGGCGAGTGGAAGTTATTATAGTGGTAGCTGGAAAAATGGACTGAAAAGCGGTAATGGATTACTTTATTCAAGTGATACAAAAAAAATAATTAAAGGGGTTTGGAAAGATGACGCATTTTATAAAGAAATTGTAGATCCACCATATGTTGTTACATTAAAAACAGGAGTAACAGGTGTGAATTTTTATGAAGATGATTTAAAAATTCCTCATCAAGTTGAAATTGTATTTCAAAAAGACGGAAATCAAGCTAGATCGGTTCCTGAATTAAATATTTCTTCAACTAGTGGACAAAGTAGTGTTGGTAGTAGTTTTAGCGGATTTAAAAATGTACAATTTCCTTTTGAAGGTACCGTAGAGTTTATGGATTTGAGCAGAATGGGTACAACAGTCATTCGTTATGCGTTAAGTTTTAAGCTTACAAAAGCAAGTTCGTGGAAGGTTGTTATTAGGTATTAAGTTTTAAATATAAAATTATAAGATATATTAATTTTCAATGTATTAAAAGATCTGGTTAAATATATAATGCATCTATTTTTTAAATGAATGTAAATCATATGCGCTTGGGGCATTCAAATCAAAAAACACATCTATTTTAAACTTCACATCTTTTTGGGTTGCTTATTTTACTATTAAGCTATGCTTAAATAAATGATTTTCTAACTTAGAATATTTTAGTAAATTCAAATCTTATATTGAAAGCTCTATTATAAGTTATATTTTTTTTAAATAGCCAATTCAAGTTCAAATTGATGGAAAAAATAATAAAGAGGTAATTTTAAAACAAGAAATATAATAGGGTAAATATAAATTTAGTAATCATAATTATAAGTAAATAGAATAAGTATTGTTTTATTAAAAGTGGAACTTAACA
Source organism: Bacteroidales bacterium (assembly GCA_013138975.1). Classification (GTDB taxonomy): domain Bacteria; phylum Bacteroidota; class Bacteroidia; order Bacteroidales; family UBA12077; genus UBA12077. Next base: position 18,317 of record WTBR01000116.1, on the reverse strand, counting down.
GTATAAATAGTCTAAAGAAAATAAATATGAGAACTAAATTGTTATTAAAAACTTTCTTTATTAGCTTGGTTGTAATTATATGTCAAGATATTTCTATAGCACAGGAAAACCCTGGATCATGTAAAGTTTTATTAGAATCAATTTCTGGTGAATATACGGGAGAGTGTAAAGATGGACTAGCAAATGGTGAAGGAATTGCATCCGGAATTGATGTTTATGAAGGTAAATTTAAAAAGGGACTACCTCATGGAATAGGTAAATATACTTGGGAGGATAATTGTTATTATTATGGTAATTGGAAAGGTGGAAAAAAAAGTGGAATAGGATCATTATACGAAGATCATACCCAAAAAATAACAAAGGGTCTTTGGAAAAATGATGTATTTTTTAATGAAATAGTGGAACCTCCATATGAGCTTATTTTAAAAGAAAGAGTAAAAGGAGTGTATTTTTTTGAAGATAATACAAAAACTCCTCATCAAATTGAGTTTGTATTCAATTCTGCTAAAGGCCCAATAAGGTCGGTTCCTGGACTAAAGATTTATTCAAATAACGGACAAACTGAGGTTGATCGCATGTTTAGTGGAATTAAAAATGTAACATTCCCTCTTGAATGTACTGTAGAGTTTGTTGTTAAGGAAATGCGTCGTGTTGTAAAATTTAAGATTAACAAAGCAAGTTCGTGGAAGATTACGATCAGATGATAAATTTCTCATAGAACTATTTTATAATTTAAATTATTTTATCGCATTTTACATATTTCATTTAGGTTTATAAAGATAAAAGTCATGTTGAACTGTTATTATAATAGATTATTAAGCTTGATAAATTAATTTATATAAGTGATTATGAGAATTAAATTATTATTTAAAGCTTTGGCTATTATTTTAGTTTTGTTATTATTTCGAGATGTTTCTATTTCTCAAAACAGCATTGGAACATGTAAAGTTTTATTAGAATCAATTTCAAAGGAATACACGGGAAAGTGTAAGGACGGATTAGCACATGGAAAAGGAATAGCTTCAGGAATTGATGTATATGAAGGTAAATTTAAAAAGGGACTACCTCATGGAAAAGGTAATTATACTTGGAAGGACGGTAGTTATTATAGGGGTAACTGGAGAAATGGAGTAAAAAGTGGTACAGGATCATTCTATTCAGTTGATTCTCATGAGATAACAAAAGGTATTTGGAAAGATGACGCATTTTTTAAAGAAATAGTGGATCCTCCATATGAAGTTATTTTAAAAACTGGAGTGACAGGAGTGAATTTTCATGAAGATAATACAAAAACTCTTTATCAAATTCAGTTCTTTTTTCTAACACTTGGAACTCAATCAAAGTCAGCTGCTGGTTTACAGATTCATTCAACTAGTGGGCAAACAGAAGTTTCTCGTGATTTTAGTGGAATGAAAAATGCATTATTCCCTTTTGAAGGTACTGTGCAGTTTTTTGCTACGAGTAAACTGGGTGGTACAGTAGTTCGTTATGAAGTAAAATTTAAAATTACTGAAGCAAATTCGTGGAAGATCATGATTAGATACTAATTTTATAATGACCTTTTGACAAATAAAGCTTTTACATAATGTAGTAAGCTAACCTCAATTAGGTATACAATGATATAAGGCATATTAAACTGTATTGTAAAATATATTAGTAAACTTGATAAATTAATCCTACTTCCAAAACAAGGAATGCATTTTTTTCAAAACCAAACTTCTTTTTGCTTGGGTTTTTTATAATTATATAAATGTAACCGACTGTTTTTGTAATATAGAATATATGGATAAATTTAAACCACATTTTTAAAATGAATATATAAGACATATTCGTTTTAAAACACCAATTTAAGTTCAAATTGATGGGAAAAATAATAAAGGGATAATTTTGAAGCTAAACTTGTAATTTGGCAACCTTTGTAAGCGCAATTTTGATGATAAAAATCATACGAAATTCTGTTGTATAATATATTTGATATTCAAAATAATGTATACATTTGCGCTGTTATTTAATTAACAGAACCTTATTACAAAGTATAATAATTATAAAATTTGGTATTATGAACGTTGATAAATTAATGCTTCAATTGGAGCAAAAACATCCGGGAGAAGTTGAATATCTTCAGGCTGTTAGAGAAGTTTTAGAATCAATAGAGGACATTTATAACCAAAATCCTCAATTTGAAGCTGCAGGAATTATTGAAAGAATAGTTGAGCCAGACAGAATCTTAACGTTTAAGGTGCCGTGGGTAGGTGATGATGGAAAAGTAAATGTTAATTTAGCTTATCGTGTTCAGTTTAACAATGCAATTGGACCTTACAAAGGTGGATTACGTTTTCACCCAAGTGTAAACTTAAGTGGATTAAAATTCTTAGGTTTCGAGCAAATCTTCAAAAATTCACTTACTACGCTTCCTATGGGTGGTGGTAAAGGTGGTTCTGATTTCGATCCAAAAGGAAAATCTGATGCTGAAGTAATGCGTTTCTGTCAAGGTTTTATGATGGAATTATGGAAACATATTGGACCTGAAACTGATGTTCCAGCAGGAGATATCGGTGTTGGTGGTCGCGAGATTGGTTTCTTATACGGAATGTACAGAAAACTAGCTAGAGAAAATACAGGTATACTTACAGGAAAAGGTAGAAACTGGGGTGGAAGTTTAATTCGTCCAGAAGCAACAGGTTTCGGTAATGTATATTTTGCAAAAGAAATGTTAGCAACAAAAGGCGAAACATTTGAAGGCAAAACTGTAGCTATTTCTGGTTTTGGTAATGTATCTTGGGGAGCTGCTTTAAAAGCTACTGAATTAGGAGCAAAAGTTGTTACTATTTCTGGTCCTGATGGATATATTTACGATGCTGAAGGAATATCTGGAGAAAAGATTAATTATATGTTAGAACTTCGTGCTTCAAATAACGACGTTGTTAAGCCTTATTCTTATAAATTTGAAAGTGGACAGTTTTTCGAAGGAAAAAGACCATGGGAACAAAAAGTTGACATCGCTCTACCTTGTGCAATTCAGAACGAATTAAACAAAGAAGACGCAGAAATGTTAGTTAAGAATGGTTGTATTTGTATATCAGAAGGTGCTAATATGCCTTGTACACCAGAAGCAATTGAAATAATTCAAAATAATAAATTATTATATGGTCCTGGAAAAGCTGCAAACGCAGGTGGTGTTGCAACATCAGGATTAGAGATGTCTCAAAATTCTATGAAATTAAGTTGGAGTATAGAAGAAGTAGACACAAAATTACACTCAATAATGTGTAATATTCATGAAGCATGTGTTAAGTACGGAGAAACTGACGGACACGTTGATTACGTGAAAGGAGCAAATATTGCAGGTTTCTTAAAAGTAGCTAACGCAATGTTAGATCAAGGAGTTATTTAATTTTTATATAACTTGTAGTTTTTTAGTTTGTAATTTATGGTAAAGGGAGCGAAAGCTCCCTTTTTTTGTTTGTCTTGCATTCAAATTCATCTAACGCTAATTAAATAAACTGAGCTCGATTCTAAAAAAGAGCTAGTTGATTAGCCTTTATCAGTATAAAGTTTACCTTTAAATTTTTTGAGGAAGTTCTTATCTTTCAAAGGCTATATTTGGCATTAGTGTTCTCTGAGCTTATAATAAAAATTAGCATTTCACCTTTGTCATTACTTACAAAGTGAAGTTTAAATTCATAAAAATATCCCATTGTACTTTTTCACCTTGCTGCCACACTTTCTAATACCTTATGGCGTGGAATACGCTAATTTACACATGCTTCTATTAGTGTTGAATTACATAGGAAATCCCGTGGCATTATTCCATACAGCATGTTTTTAAAAACATGGTCATTGTTAATTCAGGGATTGTTGTTGTTCAACAAATCGATTATAGGAAACAGTTGAAGGAAACTCCTTATTTGTGTGCTTCTGCATATAAAAAAGATAGAAATGATTGAGGGTTTTGAATATAACTAAAATTGCAATAAGCTCATTATGAATTATATTAGGCTTTTTCTTTGGTTTTTTATCTATTGGGTACTATTGAGATACTTTTATTAAATTCTGCTCAAAATTTATCTGCCAAATAGAAAACTTTTGTATTTTTATAGTTGCTTAATTGTGCGGATTGAAATTTTAATTAAATATTAGTCAGTGCATTAGATTATTAACATCTATTTTTCATTCCAAATATCTTGTAATTTTTATTTTGTTTATTTGACTGGTAATCAAATGTGTAAAAATTGAATTGAGCTTATTATTAATTTAAATTGTTTAATTTTGAATTTGTAATATTAGTCATTATATTACGTGATTCAAAATCCTACTAAAGAACGTATTGAATATTTGAAAGAGAAGTTTATTCATTAAATTATTTCATTTAATATGGATGACGTAATATTTTATATAATGGTTGAGACTTTCCTGAGGAATGTTTCTATTCTTGGGTTTTTAATTTTAATAATTATATCAATATTTCGACAAATACTTTTAGAGAGATTTCAGCTTTTGCTTAAAAATCAAAAAAAAATCAAAAATTTATATTTTTCTATTTTGAATTCTGAAAACATAAATAATAATTACAAGAATTTAATTAATGACAAAACTAAAATTGACGCACATTGTCATTTAATTAATAAGGATATTTTAGCAATCTTAATATGCTTGGAAATTATATGAGCAAAAAGTATTTTTTAAATCATACACGTGCTTGATTTAAAATATGGTGAATATTTAAATGTGTAATATAAACTAATAATATTGCGACATGTGCGCATTAGAAGATAAATTTAAAGAGAATAGCTAGTCTGCAGGTAAATGATAAATCTTTCCAAGTCAGAAAATTGATACGAAGGAGTATAGCTGCAAACTTAAATATATATGGGAAGTCCAACTAGACATTCCATATAAAGATTTCTTTTATAAAATGAATTACCTCTCAGTTAGTCTTATATGGGACTATTGTGCCGAAGGCGTGAAAAGAATTAAGGTATAACTCAGCATTTTTATAAAAAGGATACAATAATTTTTTTACTAAAAAGACCTTTTGCGTTGATATAAGCAATCTCCTACAATAGAAAAATAGACCATTGTCTTATAATAAAAAAACAAGTTTTAAACTGAAATTTCAAATTGTTTAGATTTTAGATAGAGGATTGTATTGAACTTCAATTACTGAATTAATAGAAGAAATAAAAAAGGTGATAAAGTATTTTTAGATGTAGTAATTAAATCAGACGGAACCTTTGATGCCCCTGATGGATCAGAAAATGGATATGAATTTTCTCAAACAAGAGGTTTAGTAGTATTAGACTCTCCAATTGGATTAGTAGCTATTTTACCTATAGGTATGGCACAAGTATCATCAGTAAATATGACTACTGTTGTGGGATCTTATCTGAATAAAGGAGATGAGTTTGGTTATTTCTTATTTGGGGGGTAGGATATTATTGTATTATATGAAGCAGATAGCAATGTTATTATTAATATTGCACCGCGAATACATTATAACTCTGGAATGTGCATAGGAGAGGTAAAGAAATAGAATGAAAAATTTAAGACTTCTTGAATTAACTTAGCTTTAAAATCAAGAAGTCTGAATTTTTGAATGATCAAGAGCAAAGTATTATTTGGCTTTGGAATGAAAATGCTTTTATTTAAAAATCTGATTGTAAAATATTAGATTCGGAGTCAGATGTTTGGGGAAGAATAGATTAATTATTCAGTATCGTATAAAATTATGATATAGAAATGCAAAGTCAACAGAAACTCGATGAAATGCACATTATTTTGATAAAAATTATAGAGGATAAACAATTTTTTATTATTTAACTCGTACTGTTTATCGTAATTAACAAATTGGTGTAACATTAAAAACAATAAAGGATAATAATGGAAATTTTATCTCAAGAGAAAGAGGTCTTTTACAACCTCATTAGACAAGCTGAAGATTTTGGGATTTCTCATTTAGATTTAGACTCGGAATATTTTACGGGAAGATACATATCAATAGAAGGTAAAAAATTATTGTATTTTGCAGATTGTTCTTATTTAGGTTTAGAAAATGATGCAAGATTAATTGAAGCAGCAAATAAGGCCACACAGATGTATGGAATCATTCTATCTAATTCCAGATCGTTTCTTTCATCTCCTCTTTATAAAGAACTACAGAGACTTATTAATGAAATAATGCCAGGACACTCTCTTATTACAACAACAACAACTTTGGGGCATTGTAGTACTCTTCCTTTATTAATTGATGCGGATGATTTGATTATTATGGATTTGCACGCACATAACAGCATACAAATGGCAGCTAAATTGTGTTCTGCCAAAGGGACAATTATCAAGCATTTGAGGTATCATAACGATATGCAGAAACTTGAGGAATTGGTAAATCGTCCTGAGAATGAAGGGTATAAAAAGATATGGTTTTTGGGGGATGGGATTTATAGTATGCAAGGGGAATTTATTGACTTGAGTGGTTTGAAAAATGTACTGGAAAAGAAAGAAAATTTATTTGCATATTTGGATGATGCTCATGGTTTTGGCTGGACTGGTAATAAAGGTGCCGGATTTGTTTTGGGAGATTCCAAAGAAATGCATCCAAAAATGATAGTTGCTGTTTCTATGTGTAAATCGTTTGGTTGTGCCGGAGGTATTATTACTTTCCCAAACAAATCATTGCGTGATAGGGTTGATTTAATCGGGCAAACACAAATGTTTTCTGCTCCTATACCAAATCCTGTGTTAGGTGCTGCCATTGCCTCAGCTAAAATTCATCTATCTCCGCAATTAGAAGAATATCAACAAGAATTAAAGAATTTAATTGCTTATTTCAAAGAAAGATGCAAATGTGAAGGAATTCCTTTGAAAACAAAATCAGAGACCCCTATTCAGTTCATTGAGATAGGTAAAAACAACGAAGTATATGAAGTAATCTCAAAACTTATGGATCATGGAATATTTTGTTCCGCTGCCGTTTATCCTTCTATGCCAAGAAACCACGGAGGAATAAGAATTAGCTTGACTCGCCACCTTAAAATGGAAGATGTTGATTGTTTAATAGATACACTAAAAGAAATAATTGAATTTTAAACACTTGTTTGTAAAAAAAGGCATTGCGATATGGGTAAAAAACCAAATTGTAATACCTAATTCAAGATATCAACTGCCATATTATAAATCTAAGATTAGCAAAGAAATGTTTTATAAATGGAGTAAATGAAAAATAAATTCTTTATTTACTCTACCGAAAATTGCAACAAAGCATAAGTTGGAGATAGTAAAAATTAATAACACATAATCAATTTTATTCTAGGTAAATAGTAATATAAACTAAAAGAAGGATAACATGAAAACATTTAAAAATTTATGTACGATAGCATTATTTTTAGTATTGAGTATTGTAAGTGTTTCTTTAAATGCTCAGAGAAAAACCAGTAAGGAATATGATCCGGTTGTTAAAGAATTACAAGAACTTTATAATTCTAACAAGGACTTTAAACAGCTTTTAGATAATGCCTTAGCTAGTGCAGTTCCAACGCCGGATGGTTGGTCTTTAGATCCTAATGATGATACAAAGTTATACAAATGGCCTGATAAGAATATTAATGATTTTTTAGATTTCTTTCAAGATTGGCTTCATTTTGTTCCAGATCCAACGAATGGAATGGATTATTACGTAGTTCTTTATGGCTTATGTTACAATAATACAAATGCACTTAAGTTTGTAGCAACTGAGCCGGGATTGAGTTGGACAAAAAAATATGTTGAAGCTCGTGGGGATTATATGGATAGCAAAGAATCTATAAATGATAATATCAAAACTATGGATGCCTGGAAAGAGGCGTTGGGAGATGCGTGGGATAATTTTGAACCCTTACATCTAAAATCTAAAGCTTATGAAGGCTATACAACATTTAATGAGTTTTTCACTCGTAGTCTAAAGGATTCAACAATTAGACCAATAAGCGAATCTGATGATCCCGGTATTTTAGTGTCTCCTGCTGATGGTTTAATAAATATAATTAATGAAAATCTAAATACAGAGTCCAGAATTCATACTAAATACGAAGAATACCTGAATGTTGACCAACTCTTAGGAGGATCTGAATATGCAAAATATTTTATTGGTGGTACAGCTACCGGAACTGTTTTATTACCTGCAGATTACCACCATTATCATTCACCTGCTGAAGGTAAGGTTGTTGAAGCAAAGGCAGTTGATTCAGAAGGCGGAGTGTATTTTGGTATGGATGGTCAATTCTTTACGTACAAGAACAATAGTAACGTTGGTGGCTATATGTCAGATTACGGTGTTTTTAGTGTTTATCATAGAGGATACTACATTATTAAAACTGAAAATTTTGGATACATTGCCATGATAGCAGTAGGTTTAGACGATATAAGCTCTATAAATTTTGAAGGAAAATTTAAACCGGAAATTGTTGCTAAACAAGCTGTAAATGTAAAAAAGGGCGAAAGGATAGGACATTTTGCTTATGGAGGATCAACTGTAATTCTATTGTTTGAAGCTGGTGTTCTGGATGGCTTAAAATTAAAACAAGGAGCACAAATTGGAGTACTAAACACTAAGTAGCATATACTGAACAATCATATTAATAACAGACTCTAAACTCCATTAAACAGGACTTTAGGGTTTTAATAATTAAACAAGATGGATGAAACCGGAGTATTGTTAAATGAAGCATTTGAAAATAATTTACACATTGGTACAGAAAATGAAATAGGATGGTTTATTGCTGATTGGATACCTTCAACAGGACGAAGATGGCAAATTATACCCGATAATTCAGGTACATACGAAATTGATGAACAAATCGAATTACCACCTGCACCATATGTACCCGGAGCGCCCGGAGCATTTGTAGGAAAAATAAAAGCTATAAAATTAGGAGAGGGAACTTGTATGTTTAATCTATTACATCCAGGAGGTAAAGAAATTGTAAAAACAATTACGGTTAAGATTGTAGTAAATGTTATGGAGGATTAATTCCGGTAAATATTTCGGAGCTTCTCCTACACATTAGTTTATGGCAAGGCTAAAAAATGTGCGAGCTACTTGAAATATATAAAACAAAAGAAGAAGATAATTGAAAATTCCATTCGATGAAATTTACTCAGAATTCAGTCTTACTGAATGGTCTAAAAAATGGAAAGCGCCGATAAAAGAAAATCATTTTGATATATTATAAAAAGAATGGAGTATAGAAAATAATATCAATTTTTCTCCAGCTTTATGTATTATACCAATTAAACATCAAAATGAGCTCTATAATTCGTTTCTTTTATACTTATTTTTCTTCAAAAGAAAATTCAAATTTAAATAGTCTAACACGGATACTTCTTAGAAAGAGCAAAGCCTTTAATTTCTGTATAATAGCTATTAAGGGCTTTGTTTAATAATTATAAAATCCGTACAACGACTTATTAATCTAAGTAAAAAATAATTCAAATTATTATTGACAGTATAATAGAATAGACACAAGCCTTGAGTGTCTATAATGTTCAAGGATCTAGTATTTAAATAACAAATTTATTTTATTATGAAAAAACAAATTTTAAATTTAGGAAGAGTCTTAAGTAAAGCTGAACAAAAATTAATTGTTGGAGGTACAGATCCAATTTCTGGATCAGGTGGTGGTAGTAGTACTGTTATACAAATGGGTGTTTGCTTTGTAAACGGTCGTATTATTAGTGTTCCATGTGATAGCCTTTGTCCAAATGGTACAGATCCTATTTGTGCTTAATTTTTAATAAAAAGTGATTGTCTTAAAAATAAAAGACAATCACTTTTATAAAAAAAACAAATACTAGACTCTGGAAGGTTAAAAAAAATTTAGCAAATTCTTTTTGATTAAATGAATTGGTCATAAAAAAAATATTTATGGACGGTAAACAAAATTTAAAACGACTACGGTTAGAATTTTAGTAAATGTTATAGAGGACTAATTTCTAACAAATAATTCAAAAGTATATATTGATATAAATTACTTTAGTGGTAAGGCTTTCGTAACACTTTTAAAATTTCAAAATTTATCATGGTATTTAATAAACAAAGCATTGGACAGATAATAGATTTAACTTATAATTTTGAATCCTTATTAAAGGATAAAAAAAGAAATTTACCATATCAGATTAATATTATAGACGAATTACGAGCTAATGAAAATGCTCATAGTCGAATTTTTATAAAACTCATCAAATATTCTGAAAATAATATTTACCCTTTTTTAGAATTATTTATTAAGTATTTAGATTTAAATTTTAAAGATAAAGTTGTTAGGAATCCAACCTTTACAGCTGAAAAGGATAGGATTGATGCGTTAATTCAAGATAAGGATGGTAAATATGCAATAATTATTGAAAATAAAATTCACGGAGCTCCAGATCAAAAAAAACAACTTGAAAGATATATTAATATTATTAAAGATAATGGATTTGACCAAAGGCAAATATTTGTTCTGTATTTAACCAGAAATGGAGGATCTCCTACTGAAAAGAGTATTGAAGATAAACAAAAAACAGAATTTGCGAATCAGTATTTAGATATTAATTACAGAGATCATATTCTCCCTTGGTTAGAAGAATGCGTTTTACCATCCTGTAGATTTAAAGATGTTTTACTAATAAGCGCCATTCAACAATACATTGATCATTTGAATGGAATGTTTCTTAAACGTACAATTGAAAAAGATATGAATGAAGAATTAAAAAAAGAACTAGTAAAGAAATTAAAGCTAAGTAAAGAATCTGATAAGTTAGAGAAACTAAAAATTTTAAGTCTTGAAAAAAATAGAATAACTAAAGTGCAAAATTACATGAATGAAATTCAAAAGGATATAGTTTTAGACATTATTCGTGAATGGCATTTGAAAATGAAAAATGAATATTCTACCTATAAAATTGTTACGAATGCATTTGATAAAAAGTGTCCAAATGAATATATATTCTTAGGTATAATATTTATTTATAAGGAAATTGAATTTACATGTGCAATAGGATTGGATGATTTTTCATCAACACCATATTTTGGATTGACAAGAAGAGGCAGTACAGATCAAAAGGAAGAAGAAATAAATTCATTTCTAACAGAAAAGATAAATAACAGGAATTTTTCTCCATCACCAAGATGGTATGGTTATGAAAAAACTGAATTTAGTATTGTCTATTCCAGATTTGATGAAATGTGTAGAAAAGTATTGTCAGTTTTAGAATAGATCGCCCAATCCTTAACAAGCAATTAAGAAATATGTGAGGGAGTAAACTTATTACTATTTTTAAATTTTATTAACGGGTAATACGAAACAGTACGAAACTCCAAACTACTGTTAACACAAGACCGTTATGTCAATGTTTCTTATAAATAATAGAACTCATTCAAGTCAATTTATAAAATCAACGAATTTAAAATTTCATATAAGCATAAACTATCTAATAACAACATGAAACCGATGTTGAGACTAGCTGGTGTTTATCCATAAAGTCCGATATCTGCGTTACGTTCGTTTTAAAAATCAGTTGCTTCGACAAGCTCAGTATATAGCATTTGCATAAGTAAACTCTTGATTTTTAAAACTTCACAAGCCTTGATCTCGAACTTTCTGAACCAAACACCCGACTTTATAGACAGACTCTAGTTAGGATACTTATGTAGCACAAAAAATAAAATAATATTAATCATACATATTAAATAAGATAACGTGGAAACAATTAAAGAATTAACAGTAGAGCAATTTAAAGGAGTAATGAAAGAATGTATTGCAGAAACAAAAACACACTCCAACCTTACAGATGATGAAATAAAAGAATTGGCACAAAAATTAAATGAAAAAATAAATATTCCTTTGATTTCAGAAGTAGGAGAAGAGAAGATTTTAACCAAGATTGTAACTAAAATAGATAACTACCTTTCTGAAAATTTACCGGATGAATTTTATGATTTGCTAAGAGATTCAGACAAAGGAATTAGTGATGAAGAAGCAAAACAGTTAATTATTAGATTAACAAAGACTGCAAATAAACAGATTGATATTCCTTATTTGCCAGAATCGGTTGAAGGTTTAGCCATCAAAATTGTCATTAAAATTATTGTAGAATCAGCCAGGAAAAAATGTCTGTTATTAAACGAGAAATAAAATTAGAAGTATGATATTAGTTTAATCGTAAATTACAAAGATTATTGAACCGCTTCTTACATAATAGAATTTATTGAGGGATTTTAGTCCAGATACCTTTTTTGGATATTACGGATAAACTAATTAAATTCATATTTCAATTTTTTAATTAAAACCCAAATTAAATGAAAAAAGCACTACTATTTTTTATTGTAATACAAATGTTTGTATGTACGCAAAAGACAATGGCATGGTTCGACGAAGGCCATATGATTATAGCATCAATAGCTTGGGATGATTTAAGTCCGGAGGAACAACAAAAAGCCAACTATCTTATTAGCATACTAGCTGATGCTGATCCCGATTATTCGGATTTTATACGAGCAGCAACATGGATGGATGGTATAAAAGGCAAAGGGCTTCACTATTTTGATGGGTATCATTTTATAAATCAGTATTATGTAGTTTATAGTCCTGACGTAATGCCTTTGTACGAAGACAATAATGTTGTTTCGACAATAAATCAGGCAATAAGAACTTTTAAAGGATATAAGCCATCTGAATTCTCTATGGGAATGAGTTTTAGATTTCTGATACATGCTGTAGGAGATATCCACCAACCGCTACATAATACATCAAGAGTTTCTAAAGATACACCGGAAGGAGACAGGGGAGGAAATTCATTTCCTATCGACTCAATATTATATGGAACATATCATGGAAGACCAAGCTATCTTACAAATCTTCATAAACTATGGGATTCGGGGGTACAATCATTTGCATCGGTTAACGCCGCTGATTCCGATTATGATAAAAAGAAGGGCGAAATTGAAATTGATAAAAAGGAAATATTTGAATATATCAATAATCTTAAACCGGAAGATACCAAAATAATTGAGGATAAGATAAATAATGTTACTGATCCAAGAGAATGGTCGAGAGAAAGTTTTACGCTTGGTATAGAATATGCATATACAGGAATTCAGGAAAATACATTACCATCAAAAGAATATACACAAAAAGGACAGGTAGTATGTATGGAACAGGCTTATATTGCAGGGAAAAGATTATCAAAGATATTGAAAGAAATTCTTAAAAAAGTAGAGAATCCAAGTTAAGAATAATCAAATGCGAATTTAGTTTGTTTTCAGTTTTTAGAATTATATAAATAAACTACCTCGCTGCAAACAGGGGGGATACGAACCGAGATCCCGATATGCTTCGATTTTGGGATCAGTTCGACTTAATATTTTTTAGACTTGCAAACAAATAAAAAATTTAGTTTCACTTATTTAAAATATAAGATATGAAAACAGATAAAGAAATTAAAATGATTCTGTCGGCATGTATGGCTACGCATGGAATCGATACATCTGAAGGTGTAAATGGAATTGTTTATGCAAAAGATGTAGGATTTATTAATAAATGCAGCGAATTTATTGCGGGAACAGCAAAGATGGATGCATGTTACGTAGGAGAAACAGCCAATGATATTATACTGGCATTTCGTGGAACCTCTATCGATTTTAAAGAAGCCCCGGTGAAAGTTATTGCCGATTGGTTAAACGATTTTATGGCTAAACCGATTGAAATTGAAGGAATACCGGGCGAACTGCACAAAGGATTCACTTCTTCGGTTGAAAGACTATGGGAAAAAGGATTTGCTAAAGAAGTTCAGGATCGAATGGAGGGTGGTAAAAATTTAATTGTAACAGGATATAGCAAAGGAGCTGCTGTTGCCCCAATTGCGGCGGTATTTTTAAAAGAAAAATTAAAAATAGACCCCAAGCGTATGTCCGTTTGTATTTTTGAAGCTCCACGTCCTGGTAATCCTAAATTTGCAAGGTACTTTAATCGTACTTTCCCTGAAACCTTACGCTATGCTTACCAAGATGATTTAATACCGCATGTGCCACCTGTGAGGCCTGTGTCGCGTTTAATATCTGAGATTCCATGGATTGGAGATATTCTCGAAAAATACGATGATATTGATGATTGGAACTACAAATCAGTTGGTAATCTTAAATTTGTAGATTGGGATAATAATATTGTGGATGGTTCGGCTAAAATTACGGTTGAACGTATTAGCCATTTGATAAACCTAACACTAAAAGGAGATTTTCTGGAAAGCATAAAAGAACACATGCCATGCGGTCATATATATGACGTGATAATGGGAAAAGAATGCCCCAAAGTAGATAAATCCCAAAAGATCATTTCCAAAAAATAATAGCGAATAAACGCCAAGTTTTGGTGTCTACATTACTTTTCTTTCACCTAACATTACTTATAATAAATAATAAAATATGGATATTAAATTAAATTTTATCAATAATTCAAATGATCAAAACAATTCAGAGATTGTGTTTTTTCAAAAGAATGTAGCAAGTGATTTTAATGATACTATAGTAGCATGGAAAGTAGTTAAAAATTGTGCTACGGGTTGGCATCATAATTTTAATTTCACAGATGAAATGGCTATAAGTGCAACTGATTCATGGGGAAATGAAATAGTATCACCAATTCCGGCATGCAATGGACAATCATTTTATGTATTTAAAGATTCTTCAGGAGATCAATTGGCATATAATGGTCAGGAAGCCAACAAAGATGAAGTTGAATTAAAAAATGATTTAACAACAGGATCTATTTCTGCAAATATTTATAAAGGAGGTAAACTTCTGGCAACAAAAACAGGTGTTTCTCCCGGACAAAAAGCTGCATTTCAATTTAAACCAAGCTTATGGGTAGCTGTGGTATCTCAAGTTCAAGAAGGAGAAATTATGAACTCTGCAATTATTTCGGATATTAATACTGAGTTAAGTTTATTAGGATTGGAATCTGCTGATATTGTGATGACCGGAGGAGGAATAGGGCCAAATGCAAGCAAATTAGAATTTGCCTTAGAGAACATTAAATACGATATAATGTGGAAAGAGCGTAATCCTTCTTAATCTTAAAATAATCATGTTTTAATATTTAAAATTCACAAATTATGAAAAATAGATTGAGTCGATTTTTACCCCTGATTACAATTGCAATAATTTTACTTTTGATTGCAGGCTGTGAAAAAGATCCGGACAGTTTGACCTTGAACATTACAAACAATAGTACCCAAACCATCACCAGTTATACTGTCGAAACCGGATCTATTAATATGAGCGAAGATCCTGTATATGAAAATAGTATAATTAAAAACAATTCTATAGCACCGGGAGCAACTACAAAAGTTATCATTGAAGTTCCTGAAAATGGTACTGGAGACTTTGAAATAGTAAAACTAATCGTTACCGTAGATGGAAAAGAATATGAAAATGAAGATTCATTCTTATTCTATAATGATCAGGGTAACACTACTGTTTCAAATGCGAAAATTTATGACAGCTTCGATGAAAGTGGAGGAGTTTATATAACAATTGGGATTGTTTGGTAAATTACTTTTTGTTTTTTCTAACTTCCCTTTTGTACTTACAGGACAAGGTATAGATGAAAAATTTTATGATTTTATAAACAGTTATCTCATTGAAAATGAATCCGACGGAGTAATACGCATGGCAGGAGCAAACAATAATTATCGTTATTTTTAACTGGAATAAACAGTAGATCAAATTATTCGAAAAAGGCCCTTAACATACAAACTTGTTTATAAGGGAGGGGCTAGAAAGCCTGAAAATACTCCAATAGGGATCTATAATTCGTATAGTCATTCTGGTAAAAAAAATGGGGATTATGCAAAGTGTTAACGAAAATGAAATAGACGCAGCAATTGTGCAGGATATACTGAAATGTTTTAAAGTTAATAATAGTAAGGATTATCAGATTCGAGCCAATGAGTTAAAGCAAGTGACTCATGAAAATCAAAAAAATAGTGACAGGTTTTGTATGCTGGTTTTTAATATCCAGGATGATCAAGGAACTAAGATAGGCAAGGATGATTATGACCTTTTTCTTTTGGCTGGAAAACAATATCAACCCTAAAAATTACCTAAAGGATTTTATAATATTATATTTTACAAGATTAGTTTCACTTCAGGCAAGGGCTTTGCCTTTATGATTCTCTAACTAACTACTGTGATTATGTAATCATTATTAAACCAATAATTTAATATTTCACTAAAATATAATACAAATGGATAATAAAACCTTATTCAATTTTATCTCAACAAGGGATCGTACTATTAGCCGAAATGTTAACAAAAATTAAAAGCCATTAAAAACGCCTTTTAGCTTAATATTTATGGGCAAGTTAAAAACTACAACAAACTGGACTCATTAAATTTAAGGATTATAAATAGGTAAAAGTAGAGCTCAGAAACTACTAATAAAAACGGACTGATCTGCACAGGAATAAAGCAGAGGCAAATTCCGATAAGCTAAATAATCGGTGTAAAATTTACATTTATGAAAACAAGAATTTTTAAAGTGAGATTTATTTTAGCGACAATTGTGTTGAGTTTTGGCTTGATGGCCTCAGTTTTTGCTAAAAATATTGAAGAAAGCGAAAATAGCTATAAAGATGTTGTTACACATTTGAATGAATTAATAGAATCCACACCAAGCTTTAAATGCGATATTGTAGCGGCCTTAAGATCACAGGATAATTGCTCATACTACTGGGATAGCAAAGACATCAAATATTTTTTGACATTCTTTGAAGAGTGGCTTGTTTATAATCCGGTTCCTTGGGATGGGGCTAAATACATACAACCTTTCGATGAACTTGCAAATTCTGAAGGCGGTACTATTCTTTTTAATAATAATATTTTCAGCTCCTGGTTTATATCCTTTCTTGATGCTCGTGGTGACTACCTGAAAACAGAAGAATCGCTTACAAAAGAAATACTGAAGGATTGGAAGCAATTTAATGGTATAAATCTTGGGCAATACAAACCTTATAAATATACAGGTCCTAAAGAAAAGAGATACGAAAACTATAAGTCTTTTAATGATGTGTTTTTACGTGAGTTTGTTGCTCCTGTAAAAATAGCTTCACCAAAAAAGAATGATGTATTGGTTTCTCCGGCAGCAGGTAAAATCCATCAAATTTATGTCGATGATTTAACTACAGAGTTCGAAGTAAAAAAAGACATTATAAATATTCGACAAGCACTTAATAACAGTAAATACGCTGAAAAATTTATTGGCGGCAAAATGGTAGATGTTCTTTTATGGTTCACAGATTACCACCATTTTCATTCACCTGTTGCAGGAACCCTTGTAGAGATGAATGGATATGCTGGTTCTTACAATTACAATTTTAAAAATGTTGATTGGTATAAAGAATTAGCCAAGCACAAACGTTTTTGTTATATAATCGAAACAGAAGATTTTGGTTTAGTTGCTATGATTCCGGTAGGATTTTGGGGTGTTGGTTCAATTGAAAGTATTGTGAAAGAAGGTCAGGTGGTTGAAAAAGGACAAAAAATTGGAAACTTTGGATTTGGAGGCTCTTCAATTTTGTTAATTTTCGAACCCGGTAAAATTGATTTTTCTTTAGAGAATATAGAAAAAGATTGGGTACAAATAAAAGTAGGTGAGGAAATTGGTCGTGTGCCAAAGTAATTAGTCCGCAATGCCTGGTACGGATTTGTTAATAATCAGTAAGTTGAATAAAATTTCATATCATCTGTATTAGTTAACCGTGCCAGGGCTAAATACTTAATATTTAAATGAATGAAAATTTACTTGCGGATATTAGGACTTATTGGAATTCGAAGTTTTGAAAGCCAAGGAGTTTACTTTTGTGAATGCGATGTACTGAGCTAAGTCGAAGTAAAGTTTTCAAAACGAATATAGCGCAGTCCTTTGAACAATGTTTGCCTTCCTCTCAACTATATCATTAGATTAAGAAAAAAGTTTTTATGAAAAAAATACAATATTTTGATATTTCATGGATTTCTTGAGTAGATGGTCCCGGAACAAGAGTTGTTCTGTACTTAATGGGATGTCACTTAAGATGTCCTTGGTGTCATTCTCCACAATCATGGAAGAAATCGTCAGCTCTGCTTTTTTTTGAAAGTCGCTGTTGCTTATGCGGATCCTGTGTAGATGTATGTACTCAAAATGTACACAGTATTTCAGATGGGAAACATATTCTCGATAGAACCAATTGTGCTCAATGTGGAGATTGTATTGAATCATGCCCTTCGTCTAATGGTAATAGTTGGAATACCGGTGCTTTAGGTTTTG
>WTBR01000118.1 GCA_013138975.1 Bacteroidales bacterium | reverse complement strand
GGCTTCTTTCAGATTCCAAATCGCTCTGGACACCCTTGCCAATTGCTAATGTTTCCTATCAACTCGGCACATGCAGAAACTTGCATTCTGCCAGCTTATTACCATGCCCGACATACAAAAAAAGGGACTCTTTCAAGTCCCTTTCTGTATTTTATATTTAGCAATAATTATAATCTTGGATAAATTTCTCCCTTAGAAGCTTTTAATGTATTTTGTAGTAATGAAACAATGGTCATTGGGCCAACACCACCCGGAACAGGTGTTATATATTCAGTTTTTTCGGCTACCTCGTCGAATTTAACATCGCCTAATAGTTTCCAACCTGATTTTGTTTTGTCAGATTTAACACGTGTAATTCCTACATCAATAACGGTAGCTCCATCCTTAATCATATCGGCAGTTAGAAATTCTGCTGCCCCCAAGGCTGCAATTACTATATCGGCTCTTGATACAATCTCTTTTAAATTTTTAGTACGGCTATGGGTTAATGTTACAGTTGCATTTCCCGGGTTTGCCTTTTGGCCTAATAAAATACTAATTGGTTTACCTACAATATTACTTCGACCTATAACAACAACATCTTTTCCTGAGGTTTCGATATTATAACGTTTAATTAGCTCAATAATTCCTGCAGGTGTAGCAGATACATATGATGGTAATCCTATTACCATACGACCTAAGTTAACCGGATGAAAACCATCAACATCTTTCTTAGGATCAATTGCTTCAATAATTTTTTGCTCCGATATATGCTTTGGCATAGGCAGTTGAACTATGAAACCATCAATTTCAGGATCATTATTTAGATCATATACTTTTCTTAAAAGGGTATCTTCAGCCACATCATCCTCGTAACGTATTACGGTTGAATTAAAACCAACCTGTATACACGCTTTTTCTTTATGGCCAACATAAGTTTCACTAGCCCCATCGTGTCCAACAATAAGAGCTGCTAAATGAGGAATTTTTCCACCCTGCTCTTTTATTTGTTCAACTTCGACAGCAATTTCTTCTTTTATTTGGTTTGCAATTTTCTTCCCGTCTATAAGTTTCATAATCAATATATTTACTTTGTTAACACGATTATTATATTATTGTTCAACGAAATTATTTCTCCTGATATAGAATTAGTTAAAGTGACTGAAATATATTAAAATATCTATTTTTCGACAAACTCAAAAGAACAAATATTTTAGTTCACTTATAAGTCTTTATCACATTCCTCCCATTTTATTCATTAAACCGGCCATTCCTTTACCATCCTTCATCATTTTCATCATTTTCTTAGTCTCGTCAAATTGTTTAATCAGACGATTTACCTCTTGAATTTCATTCCCACTACCTCGTGCAATTCGTTTTCTTCTACTACCATTTATTACCTTTGGATTTTCTCTTTCCTCAGCAGTCATTGATTGTATTATTGCTTCAATGCCCTTAAACGCATCATCATCTACATCAACTTTCTTCATCATTTTTCCCATTCCGGGGATCATTCCTGCAAGATCTTTTAAATTACCCATTTTTTTAATCTGCCCAATCTGGGATAAGAAATCGTTAAAATCAAATTGATTTTTTGCTATTTTCTTACTTAACAATCTTGCTTCTTCCTGGTCGTATTGTTCCTGTGCTTTTTCAACCAAGGAAACAACGTCTCCCATACCTAAAATACGGTCGGCCATACGATCAGGGTGGAATACATCGATTGCTTCCATTTTTTCACCCGAACCAATAAATTTAATTGGTTTATTTACTACTGAACGAATTGATAAGGCAGCTCCACCGCGAGTATCACCATCTAATTTGGTAAGAACAACTCCATCGAAATTTAAACGATCGTTAAACTCCTTAGCTGTGTTTACAGCATCCTGACCAGTCATTGAGTCAACAACAAACAATGTTTCATGAGGCTCGATTGCTTTGTTAATTGCAGCAATTTCGTTCATCATTTCTGCATCAATAGCCAAACGACCGGCTGTATCGACAATTACAAGATTTTGTCCATCTTTTTTTGCTTGCTTAATCGCATTCTTTGCAATCTTAACAGGATCTTTACTTCCTTCTTCGGAATAAACAGGAACATTAATTTGTTCACCTAGTACTTTTAACTGCTCAATCGCAGCAGGACGATATATATCACAAGCCACTAATAACGGCAGCTTCTGTTTTTTTGATTTTAAATAATTAGCTAATTTACCTGAAAATGTTGTTTTACCAGAACCCTGTAAACCTGCAATTAATATAACCGTTGGATTTCCTTTAATGTTTATATCCATTGATTGCCCACCCATAAGCTCTGCAAGCTCATCGTGAACAACTTTAACAATCATTTGACTTGGTTTAACTGCATTTAAAACATCCTGACCAAGTGCTTTTGCTTTAACTGTATCGGTAAAAGTTTTAGCTATCTTAAAGTTAACATCGGCATCAAGTAAAGCGCGACGCACATCCTTCAATGATTCTGCAATGTTAATTTCAGTAATACTTCCTTGTCCTTTTAATATTTTAAAGGATTTCTCTAACCGTTCTGATAAATTTTCAAACATATTTTTAAAATTTTTCGCTAATACAAAATTATAACTTTTATTAGTCCTTTCAAACAATTTTACATTCGATCCGGAACATTAATTCCTAATAGCTCCATTCCCGATTTTATAATTTCTCCAACTTGTTTTGAAAGAAATAATCTAAATTCTCGAATATTTTTGTCTTCTTCGCTCATTATATGATGATCATGATAAAATTGATTGAATTCTTTCACTAAATCGTAAATATAATTTGCAATTTGAGCCGGACTTAAGTTTTCAGCAGCTTCTTTTAAAGTTTCGGGATAATTATGAATCTGCTTAATCAATTGTAATTCTTTATTTGATATTTTGGTTTTAATATTTAGATCAGTTGGCAATTCAACATTCTTATCAATTGCCTTTCTCATTAATGATTGAATTCGAGCGTAAGTGTACTGTACAAAAGGCCCGGTGTTACCATTAAAATCAATTGATTCCTTTGGATCAAAAGTCATTGTTTTTTTAGGATCAACTTTTAATATAAAATATTTAAGTGCACCTAATCCTATTGTATTAACAATTTCATTCTTTTCAGTTTCCGAAAACCCATCAAGTTTTCCAAGCTCACGTGACATTTCTTCTGCCGTTGTAGTCATCCCTTCTATTAAATCATCGGCATCAACAACTGTACCTTCACGCGATTTCATTTTACCTTCGGGCAATTCAACCATGCCATATGATAAGTGATGTAAATTTTCAGACCATTCAAATCCTAATTTACCTAAAACAATTTTCAATACTTGAAAATGATAAATTTGCTCATTTCCAACCACATATATAGATTCATTAGCATTATAATCCGTAATTCGTTGGTGTGCTGTACCTAAATCCTGAGTCATATATACAGAAGTTCCGTCAGATCGTAGTAAAATTTTCTGATCAAGCCCTTCTTCTGTCAGATCAGCCCAAACAGAACCATCTTCCTTTTTAAATAACACGCCTTTTTCTAATCCTTCTTCAACTAGCTTTTTACCTAGCGTGTAAGTATTTGACTCAAAATATATTTTATCGAAATCGACTCCAAGGTTTTTATAAGTAACATCAAAACCATCGAGAACCCATTTATTCATATCTTTCCAAAGCGAAATTGTTTCTGGGTCTTTTGCTTCCCATTTACGCAACATTTCTTGTGCTTCCTGAATTAATGGAGCTTTTTGTTTTGCTTCTTCCTCAGTTTGTCCGGCATCAACTAATTTGCTTATTTCCTTCTTATATTCTTGATCAAACTTAACATAAAAATCCCCTACTAAATGGTCACCTTTTTTTCCTGATTTTTCAGGAGTAATGGAATCACCCCATTTTTGCCAAGCCAACATCGATTTACAAATATGTATACCTCGGTCATTTACAAGATTTACTTTCTTTACATTATCTCCTTGCGTTGCAATAATTTTAGCAACTGAATAACCTAATAAATTATTTCGAATATGCCCTAGATGTAAAGGTTTATTTGTGTTTGGAGACGAATATTCAATTAAAATTGTTTTTGGATTTTCTTTGTTCTTGACAAAGCCAAAATTATCATCCTTTGCAATATTGCTTAAATATGAGATCCAAAAACTTTTATCGATAGAAAGGTTTAAAAATCCTTTTATAACATTGTAATCACAAATCTGTGCAATATTCTCTTTTAAATAATCTCCTAACTCAGTAGCTGTTTGCTCTGGTGGTTTTTTCGATACTCGCAACAATGGAAAAACAACTAATGTAAAATCACCATCGAAATCTTTTCTTGTTCGTTGAAACTGAATTGATTTCTGATCAGGTGTTTGTTCGTATAATTTTTCAACTGCATTTATAACTGCCTCTTTCAACATTAACTCAATATCCATGATATAAAATGCCTTTAATTTTTTATTAAAATTGCCTAAAATTCAGCGCACAAAGATAAACCCAAAATATACATTATACAAATTTATTGATAGGTGTTATAGTATTCAAAATATAAACTCTGTCAGGGTTTTAAACCCTGACAGAGTTAGCATGTGTATTTACAAAAAAGACTCGGCATTTGCCGAGTCTAAACTACCCTTTATAAATTGGAAATATGAAAATAAAGGACAGGAAAGAAGTTTTAAACCAGAACCCAAAATTTATTATTTATCATACAATTTTCTATTTCTACAATTTCATAAACCTATTCATTCAATACATAAAATTATAATTTGTTTCTTTTATGACGAACAAGAATGGTTTTTTTACAGTTAAAATCGAAATAAAGACGAGTAAAATTGCTTCGCATTGCTTTGAAAATACTATAATGAAAAATAATAACAGATTTTATAAAGATCAAAAATATAAAGTGAGGGATATTTTGACATTAGGTTTTTTACAAACATCTTGCCTGCTATTTTGTATATTAATCTAAAAATCCGGGTCACTCCTATTTTTTTAGCATAATGAACATACTTTATTAATTTTATAGATTCAGCCAAAGGATATAATTCAGAATAATTTTTAACAAGATATTTTAAGTTCTCTATGGATTGATTTGTCTTATGAATAAATTGCAATGTATCTTCTAATCCATCGTGTAACAATGGATTATCAATGTGATATATATCTACATTTTGTTTTTTTAACTCTATTCCTAATAAGGTATCCTCATGTCCATATGTTGAAATATCCTCATTAAAATTAATATTTTCAAGTGTTTCTTTTTTAATCAAGAAATTAAAGGAGGAAAAAGATTTATAAGGATTTTTAATTCTATCATGCAGTTCTCGGCATTCTCTTTTTACACCATAATACCATCTAAAAAACAATTTATGATTTTGAGGTTTCTTTTTTTCATAAAGCAAACCACCACATGCTACTTCCCTTTCCTTTTTAATGCAATCAATGTAATTATTAATAAAACTTTCATCTACAATTCCGGCATCACAATCAATAAATATTAAATAATCGAATTTTGCCAAGGAAGCTAAATAATTTCTAATTTTAGACCTGCCTATATTATTCTGAAGTCTTTCATATCGAACATATTTAAGATCAGATACTTTAACATTTTCCTCAAAATTAATTAAAGAAGCGTCATCAACAATAATAATTTCTGCATCAATAGAATTTTCTTCTATTTGTTTACACAAATCATGAACTAAACTCGTTATTTTGTGGTTAAATACAGGTATTAAAATAGAAACCATTCTGATATTTTATCGTTAGATTTATAACAAAAATATATTATTGAATAAATTTATTGCTTCAATGCATTAAGAATCTAAAAATATGAAATTTAAATATACTTTAACTATTTTTTATCCACATTCCAAACTAGAATAAATATTGAAATTATCATGAATACAAGCGATAATGAGATTAATTAATTAAAAATCTACTAATTACATTTCAGGATACCGGAACTAAATTAAAAGATTAATGAGAATCCTAATATCCGCAAGTAAATTTACATTCATTTAAATATGAGACAATTAGGCGTGCTACACTTAAATAATATAGATAACATAAAATTATAATCAAATGCTGATTATTAATAAATCCGTGCTACGCTTTGCGGATTTAATGAAAATGATTTTAACGACTCAAATCTTGTTAAAAAATGTTAATAATGCGCTTAATACTCAGAATTTAATAAATTTGCTTAATTAAAAAATAAATTATGAAGAATATATATACCATTTTAACAACGCTATTACTTGCATTTGCTTGGAATAGCCTTTTTTCGCAATCGTACAAGATTGATGTGAAAATTAATGACTTAAAAGACTCTGAAATATATTTAGGGTACTATTATGCCGGAAAAACTTATGTTAAAGATACAATTCTACTTGATGCTAACGGCAAAGGAACGTTCACTGGTGATAGTTTATTAGATCAAGGAGAATACATAATAGTATTGCCATCAAAAAACTATATAGATATCTTAATTGGTGATGATCAAGAGTTTTCTATGGAAACTTCTACAGATAACTTAGCTAATGGACTTAAAATAAAGGGTTCGGCAGAAAACTTAGCTTTTCAAGACTTTCAACAATTCATGAACAAAAAAAATGTTGAATCATCAAAAATACAAAGCAGATTAAAGGTATTGAGCGAAAACTCGGATTCAACTCAAATATTAAAAGATCAGCTAAATGATTTATCATCTGAAGTAAAAAAATATTGGGGAAAAGTAATATTAGAAAACGAAGGAAATATGTTGGCTGTTTTTATAAAAGCTATAAAAAATATAGAAATTCCGAAAATAGAAATTCCTGATGATATACAAAATAAAGATTCAGTAAGATGGTTTCATTCATATAATTACAATCGTCAGCATTATTTTGATAATATTGATTTCTCTGATGAGCGAATATTACGTACTCCCTTTTTTAATAATAAATTGGAAACTTACTTTACTAAAGTTATAATTCAAGATCCTGATACCCTAATCCGTTATATTGATATTATTGCTACGAAGGCAGAATCAAACGAAGAAATGTTTCAATACATTGTTCGATTTTTTATGAATACTTATTCAAGTAGTAATATAATGGGAATGGATAAAGTTATTGTTCATCTCGCTGAATCGTATTATTTAACTGATAAAGTTGACTGGTATGATGAAGAAAGCACAACGAAATTAAAAGAACATGTTGCAAAATTACGTTTTAACTTAATAGGTAATATTGCACAAGATTTGAAAATGGAAACGATAAATGAAGAGTATACCCAATTACATGAAATAAAAGCAAAATATACGCTAGTTTATTTTTGGGAGCCAAATTGTGGTCATTGTAAGAAGGTTACTCCTAAAGTTTATGAATTATACCAGGAATTGAGTAGAGACGAATTTGAGGTTTTAGCCGTTTATACTCAGACAGACAAACAAGAATGGATAAAATATATTAACGAAGAAGGCTACGTAGATTGGATAAATGCTTGGGATCCATATAATCTTACAAATTTCAGGTTCTTTTATAATATTTACAGTACACCAACCATTTTTTTACTTGATGAAAATAAGAAAATTATAGCAAAACGAATTGGAGAAGAAACGCTAAGAAACATTCTTGAAATTGAGCTTGGAAAAAAAATATAGCAACCGAAATTAAAAAAGAGCGCAACTAGCGCTCTTTTTTTTAAATATTTTTTAACTAAAATTTAATTGATTTTTTTCAGGTATAATGATAATTCATAAATCGAATTAAATTCATGAATATTTCCACTTTCGTTTAATTTCCACACATGGCGATCATCCTTTTCTTCAATATTTACATTTAGTATTGATTCATTGCTTTTTTTAACTAAAAAGTTCAAACGTTCCAGTGCTTTTTTTGTCCAATTGTAATACACTCCTTCTCCAATTAATCCAATCTTTTCAGAATGCGTTCTTTTCATTCTAAAATCACCTTTAAGCTTATCAAAGCTAAGGTTAGATTTTTCAAAAATCTTATTAAACGTCTCATTTAGAATAAGATCCTCAGGTGCGCCCTCAATAATTTCATCTTCGAGCATAAGCCATATTTTATCGGCTTCCTGAATGGCTATATTTAAATCATGAGTTGAAAATATAATTGTTTTATTTTCTTGCTTTGAAAGTTTATTTAATAAATGGACTATTTCGTATTTATTTGGAAGGTCTAAAAAAGCCGTTGGTTCATCTAAGGCTATAATTTGAGTGTCTTGAGCCAAAGTGCGAGCTACCATTACCCTCTGACGTTCACCATCGCTAATTTCATTCACGTTTTTTCGAGCAAAGCTGTCCATACTAACCATTTCAAGTGCTCGTTTTGATTTAATTATATCATCTGATCTTAATTTACCAAACCAATTTGTATGAGGAAAACGTCCTAATGAAACTAAATCAAAAACACTTAAATTATTAATATTCACAATCTCGGTAGAAACAAAACTTACCATTCTGGCAAATTCCGTTCTACTATAACTCTCTTTATGTTTATCAAAAAATAAAATATCGCCTTTAATCGATTCTTGCAATCCTGCGATATTTCTTAAAAGGGTACTCTTTCCTATTCCATTTTTTCCAACCAAGGCAATAAGTTCACCTGTATTACCAGATAAATTAATATTCTTAAACAAGATATTATTTACATCCTTTTTAGAAGGGTATCCTATTTCAAGATTTTCTATTTTTAAAATGTTATCCTGATTTTGCATTTAGATTACTATAAGGATGATAATTTTTGATTTCTAATGATGATCCATATTACGATTGGAATTCCAACTAATGCTGTTATTGAATTAATGGGTAATGTTGTTTCATGACCCGGTAATTGTGAAATAATATCGCTTAACAGTAATACAATTCCTCCAATCATCATTGTTCCCGGCAATAAAATTTTATGATTTGCAGTTTTAAAAACAATTCGCGCTATATGTGGAACAGCGATACCTATAAAACCAATTGGGCCACAAAATGCTGTTACACTTCCTGCAAGCAAACTAGTACTAAAGAATATCAAGAATCGAGAAACCCGAATGTTTAAACCCATACTTTTGGCGTAATTCTCCCCAACCAGCATTGCATTTAAAATTTTTATCAACATAAAAGTGATAAACAATCCAACTGCAACGCTTGGAATTAGAACTTTCAGCTGTGTTAAAGACACACCCCCCAAACTACCCATTGTCCAAACTACAAATGCTTTAAGCATCGATTCATTGCTAAAATATTGCAAAATATTTACAATGGCAGCGGTGGCACTTCCAAACATAATTCCAAGAATTAATATTGTCATGATATCTTTTACACGAGCAGATATTGCTAAAATCAGAAATAATATTAATCCAGATCCCAACCATGCCGCTATAACAATTGTCCAGTTACCAATAACTCCAATTTGACTTACTATGGTGAAAGTAGAAATTCCCATTACCAAAAGAGCAACACCTAAACTTGCTCCTGCACTTATACCCAGTACAAATGGCCCTGCCAATGGATTTCTAAAAACAGTTTGCATTTGCAATCCACTTACCGAAAGGGCAAAGCCTGCAAATAAAGCTGTTATAGCCTTAGGTATTCGAAAACGATAAATTATGGTTAAATACTCAGGATGATCTGATTGGCCTGTAAAAATAATTTTCAATACCTCTTTTAATGGTATTTGAACTGAACCAAGTACAATATCAAAAACAAATAATACAAGTAATACAACCGTAAGTAATATCCAGATAAAAGAAGTATGTTTCTTTAACAACAAATTATTGAATTTAATATGACTTAATTTAAAAGTGCTAATTTAACTAAATTCTACTTTAGTACATGATAAATATTATTCACATTACTAAACTTTTTGAATTACATTGATTTAAAATGATTTACTCAATAATTCTATAATAAACCAAGCGATGATCAGGCAAGATATCAGGATGAAAAATCCTAATTAAATCCTTTAAAACAAGCTGTGGATTAACTAAACCTGACTCCCAGTAGTCATTCCCACCATATTTATTCATTATTAAATTATTATTAAATATTTTACCTTTTGTAAATGGCTCGAAACTACTAAAACGCTCATCGATTTTAAGAATCTCATTTTTATAATTTACAGAACCTGTGTTTAGCCAAACTTCTGTTTTCATTGCTTTTACAAATACAGACTCAATATCAAAAGGCAGGCTTTCTCTCGAATCATTCATTTTCCAAACATAATCACCTCCTGCATCTTCAACCATTTTAGCTAAGTATGAATCTCCACCTGGTACATACCACACATCTTTCCAGGGTAATCCAATAAGCACTTTAGGCTTTTTCATTAAGGGTATGGTTAATTCTTGCAACTTCTTATATTCATATTCAATTTTATTAAAATATTCATTAGCTATTTCATCTTTTTCGTACAATGCTGCAAGTAACTTTATCCATTCGAGTTTTCCCAAGGGTTCATTTTCTAAATATTCTGCAAGCACAATTGTCTGAATACCTAAGTCATTTAATTTTTGATTGTAACTAGCTATTTCCCCTCCTACTCCATACGTTATTACCAAATCAGGTTTAAGGCTTACAATCAACTCATAATTTAAACTATTATCATATCCAATATCCAAAACTTCATTATTATCTATTTTACTTCTTATTATCTTATTGTTTACATAATTAGTCCCGGATACTGCTACAACACTCATATTTTCATTCAAAACATCAATAAAAGCAATATGTGTAGTTGATAAACAAATTACTCGTTTTATTGGTGTTCTAATAATATTGTATTTATTGTAAGATTTTGGAATACTTTGCTTTTCATTAGCTAAAACATATTTATACTCGACACCTTTAGCACCTTGCCATGGATTCCGAATTGTTAGAATTTTCAGATTATCATTCGTTTTAATGGAAAAACCTTTAGCATAATTTAAGCTGATTTCTTCAAATGAAATAGCTTGTTCCTCACTTAAATCATTCTTTTTCTTGTTTATACAAGATGCAGCAATTAATAATAAAATTGCAAATAAGTATTTAAATTTCATTTACTTTTAAAATTGATATTTATATTTCAAGCGTAAAATTAATTTAATATATTTATTAAACACTTATACTTTGATCAATCCTTAAAAAAAATCATCATACAACTTTAATTGCGTTTAATTGTAAAATATAATTGTTTTCTTATCTTTAGAGCACTCTTTTTTATACCCTTGTTAAATATTATGATTAAAAAAAACGCTAAGTATTTAATACTAATTTATTTTACCTGTATAAATTTTTCTGTTAATGCTTATAAGACCGGAAACGACACACTTTATTTTAAAGCTACCAACGATTATCCTCCTTATCAGTTTATTGATGAAAATTTAAATCCAACCGGATTTAGTGTTGACATATTAAATTCTATTTCTAAAACAATGGGACTTAACATCATACTGGAACTTGATAGTTGGACTCAGGTTAAGCAGGATCTTGATAATAAAAAGATTGATGGTGTTGGTACAATGTCATATTCAACAGAACAAAACGAAACAATAAATTTTTCAGTACCATATATATATATTACGAATTCATTGTTTGTAAGATATGGAAGTAATATAAAATCAATTGATGATATTAATAACAAACAGGTACTTGTTATTAAAGGTGATGTAATGCATGATTATTTAATATCAAATAATTTAAGCAAATATATTATTCCTGTTAAAAACTATAAAACTGCACTTAAGCTTTTATCAGCCAGTGAATATGATTGTGCGTTAATTAATAAATTGCAAGGTCAATATGCAATAAAAGAATTTAATTTATTAAACCTAAAGCCTACTGGAGGTTCTATTCAACCAAAAGAAATTTATTTTGCAGTAATACAAGAACGTGAAGATCTACTTGCACAAATAAATGAAGGTTTACTTATTCTAAAATCTACAGGTGAATATGATCAAATATATAAAAAGTGGTTTAGTGTGTATGAAAAAGCTGATAATAAAACTCAGGTTTATAAAATGATTATTTGGATTCTTGTACCTTTCTTACTGATAATATTAGCATTTCTATTTTGGTCAAGGTCATTAAAAAAACAAGTTTCTGTAAAAACATCTGAGTTACAAAATGAGCTAAATGAAAGAAAAAAGACCGAAAAACAGTTAATTCAGGAAAAATCGCTATTTAACTCAATGATAAATGCGATTCCCGACTTAATTTTTTATAAAAATGAAAATAACGTTTACGTTGAATGTAACGATGCTTTTTGTAAGTTTAACGATAAACAAGCATCAGAAATAATAGGTGAAAATGATTTTAGCATTTTTCCAGAAAATGAAGCTAAACATTATATTGAAACTGATTCAAACATTATTAAAGAAAATAAGGTAACCAGAACTGAATCGTGGGAAACAAATAAAAAAGGTGAGCAGTTTTTACTTGACATAATAAAAGTACCGTTTGCAGATGCCGAAGGAAATTCCTTAGGTGTTGTAGGGATATGTCATGATATAACAAATAGATATTATATTGAAATTGATTTAAAAAAAGCGAAAGAGAAAGCGGAAGAATCTGACAAATTAAAATCTTCATTTCTGGCAAATATGTCACATGAAATCAGGACACCAATGAATGCTATTATTGGTTTCTCTGATTTATTAGTTGATGAGGATACTATTGTGGAACAACGTAAAGAATTGGTTACTCATATTAATAATAATTGTAATACTCTACTTCTTTTAATTGATGATATTATTGATATAGCAAAAATTGAAGCAAATGAACTTACTCTTTTCATCAAAAATACTGATGTAAATAGCATCCTTAATGATCTTTATGATTCATTCAACAAAACAAAAAATAGATTTAGGAAACAGCATATCGATATTATAATAGACAAATCAACTTTCAAAGAAAATTTTTATTTAAAAACAGATTCAAATAGATTTATCCAAATAATTTCAAACCTTATAAATAATGCATTAAAATATACTGAAAATGGATTTATTAAAATTGGATACAATATTTTATCTGATATTAATTATGTTGAATTCAGTGTTCAAGATACCGGAATAGGAATTCCCAAAGAAAAACAGCAGGAAATTTTCCAACGTTTCAATAAAATAGAATCAGACACTTCAAAATTGTATAGAGGTACAGGTTTAGGTTTAACTATAACTCAAAATCTTGTTGAAAGATTAGGTGGCGCTATAAGGCTTGAATCTGAAATAGAAAATCTGTCAACCGGTAAGACTGGAGGATCTACTTTCTTTTTTACACTTCCTTTAGATATCTCTGAAAATATGAATGAGAATTTGAAACTGAAAAACAATCAACAAAATTTTAAAAAATGGAAAAACAAAACGATCTTAATAGCTGAGGATGAAGATAGCAATTATAAATACCTGGAATTAGTATTGTCAAACAAAGGTCTTAAAACACTTAGAGCAGAAAATGGATTTGAAGCTATTGAAATCTGCCAAGGAAATAAAAATATAGACCTAATTTTAATGGATATTAAAATGCCTGATATGAATGGACTAGAAGCAACTAAAAGAATTAAGAAATTCAATCCAAATATTCCAATCATTATACAAACAGCTTATGCTATGCAAAATGACGAAAAAGAAAGTTCTGCTGTCGGGTGTGATGATTATTTATCGAAACCTATAAAAAAAGAAATATTAATTTCAGTTCTGGAAAAGTGGTTATCCTAAGCAAGTTTAATAATATCTAATTTCCACAAGCAAATTTCCATTCTTTTAAATATTAAGTTATTAGCCACGCCACGGTTAACTAATGTAGATGACATAAAATTATAATCAAATGCGGATTATTAATAAATTCGTACTACGCTTTGCGGATTTAAGGTAATAAATCACTTACAAAGTGCTTTATTTGAAGAAAAAAATTAAATTTAGAAGTGAATTCTCCCTTTTAAATTATCCATACAAAAATATAAAGGAGTTCCTGCATCAGATGATGACAATTCAAATTCAAGCCTTTTTACCGTTCCGAGATTAGACAAATCTACCCTCTTCCACCTATTAATAATATAATCACTTTCATCATCTTCAAAACGATAATCAGCTAAAAAGATATCCAAAGGCCCAGTAACTTCATTATCAATTCCTATTCCCGTTATTGTAATTTTAAACCAATCAGGATCTCTTCCATCTCTTCCACCAAATTTTTTTGCATAATCATAACCATGCTGTATTGCCAAAGCTGTGTATGTAGTATTTGTGAACTGCACAGTTCGCATTTCTTCTGGTTTCTCAAAATCAATAACTATTTTTTCAAACTGATGTGCAACAACATAAATATCCGATTCATCTGCGCCACCACTAGGAAAAGCAGCATATTTTGCAATATCATTATAATAAAAATAATTTATAATATTCGAATAAGCAAAACCACTCCATGTATTCCAATCCAGATGAAAAGTATTATAAAAAATTTTATTGCCAGAAGAAAATCCACCCGAACCATCAGATCCGTTCCAATAAGATCCTTTTTCCAATATCAATTCTTCAAAATCCAAATAATCCGTTTTAAATGTATCCTCGTCGGTACATCCATAAAACATAAAAATGAAAATATTAGCTAAAAAAAATCGTTTTATTAAACTCATAGTACAAGAATTTACTTGGCGAAAATTAGTTAAATACTAATTTACTTACAAGAATTCTGCATAATAAACTACCTTGTTGCATGCAGAAGAGGTGTTAAAGCAAAAAATTTTTCTTTTTTATTTCGCTACAAACAGCGTACAATAATACCCAAGATCCCGATATGCTTAACTTTCGGAATCAGTTCGACTATATATTTTTTATTCGTTTGCAACTCTAAAAAATATAGTCTTACTGAAATAATATTTACTTTATATCATTTTAAAATTAATTCAGTTTAAACAGATAAATTATTCCAAATCCGAAGTAATTTTTATATGAATTCTGAGATAATCCAAAACCTCCAGCAATATCTAACTGTAAATTAGGTAAAACTAAAAAAGTAACTCCGCCATTAAGGTTATTATCCGCATACATATATTGTGAAAAATCACCATAAGCTTCAACAAATGCTCCAATCTTTTCTCTTATAGCAAATCCACTAACAACAGTATATGTTCCAATCGAATAATTTATATCTGATGGGAATTCTACTCCAAGACTATATCCAACAGACCACATTTCATTAATAGTATGATTAAATGTTAATGCCATTTGAGTACTGTGGAAGTCTTGCATAAATTCTTTCTCTCCGGTTTGCGCAATATTTATATGAGCTAAAAATGCAATTTGAGGAATCCAACCTTTCTCCTTATTCACATGTATTTTTCCACCAATTGTTAATGGCGAAAAGCCTGATATATCTGTAAATCTATTGCTCTTCGTTTTATTATATTCTGTTGCAAATCGCAATTCAAAATTATCAAACAATCCGTATCGCAATAACATTGATGAAAATGAAATATTTTGTGTTTCATTCGTTTCATTTTCAAATAAAAATCCATCTTCGAACTGAAAATATCCTTTTGGAATAGTAAATGCTGATTCGGTCTGATCAGGCCTGTCTCCGATTAATTCTATTTGTTTTACTTCCTGTGAAAATGCTATATTAGCATATAGAAATAGTGTTAATATCAGAATCTGTTTAATTTCTTTCATATTCATTTTTTGTTGAAAAACCTGTTTATAATATTTGTTTGATGTTAACAAAAGCATTCGTATTTTTGTTAATCAAAATTTCAATATTTTATGAATAAAGATAAGGAAAAGAGCAGAATAGATCAAATAAGAAATTTACTTCATCATTATAATCATCAATATTATGTTTTAGCAAAATCTGAAATAAGTGATTTTGAATATGATTTGCTATTAAAAGAACTCATTGATTTAGAAACTAAAAATCCTGATTATTTTGATCCAAATTCACCAAGTCAAAGAGTAGGTAGTGATTCTAATCTTGAATTCGAGAAAGAACTTCACTCCTTTCCAATGCTTTCGCTCGATAACACATACTCTAAAGAAGAGTTATATGATTTTGAAAGCCGTAACAAAAAGCTTTTACCTGAGGATTACGAGTATATCTGTGAACTCAAATACGATGGAGCATCCATAAGTCTTAGATACGAAAACGGTTTATTAACAAGAGCATTAACCCGTGGCGATGCGACTTTAGGCGACAATGTTACTGCTAATATAAAAACAATAAAAAGTATTCCTCTTAAACTAAAGGGAACAGATTACCCTGTTGATTTTGAAATTCGTGGTGAAATATTTATTCCACACGAAGGATTTGACGAAATGAATAAAATCCGCAGAGCTGAAGGAGAACCTGAATTTGCCAACCCAAGAAATACTGCTGCAGGAAGCTTAAAAATGCAAAATTCATCAATTGTTGCTACCCGACCATTGGATTGTTTTCTATATTACATGATTGGCAAAGATTTACCTTCAAACAGTCATTATGAAAATATGCAATGTGCACGAAATTGGGGTTTTAAAGTACCTAATATAATTCAAAAATGTAAAAACCTTGAAGAAGTAATTCAATTTATAGAGCATTGGGATATCGAACGCAAAAACTTAACTTACGATATTGATGGTATTGTTATAAAAATAGATAATCTAAAGCAACAGCAAAAACTTGGTATGACGGCAAAATCACCACGCTGGGCTACATCTTTTAAGTTTAAAGCCGATCAGGTTAAAACAAAACTATTAAGTATTGATTATCAGGTTGGAAGAACCGGAGCAATTACTCCTGTAGCTAATTTAGAACCCGTTTTACTTGCAGGTACAACCGTAAAAAGAGCCTCATTACATAACTCCGACCAAATTAATTTATTAGATATTCGTGTTAATGATTTTGTTTATGTTGAGAAAGGTGGAGAAATTATACCCAAAATTGTTGGTGTAGAAAAAAACTCCAGAACGGCAGATAGTAAAACTTTAGAATATATAAATTATTGCCCTGAGTGTAATACAGAGCTTGTTCGATTAGAAGGAGAAGCCAAACACTATTGCCCTAACGAAACAGGTTGTTCTCCACAAATTAAAGGTCGAATTGAACATTTTATTAGTCGAAAAGCTATGAATATTGGTGCAGCAGAAGCAACTGTTGAAGCATTAGTTGATAGTGGATTAATAAAGGATAGTGCAGATCTTTATTTTCTAACTAAAGAAGATATTCTTGGACTCGAAAGATTTGCCGAAAAATCTGCTAATAATCTGATTGAAAGTATTGAAAAATCAAAAAACATTCCTTTTCATCGAGTTCTGTTTGCATTAGGTATTAGATTTGTTGGTGAAACTGTTGCTAAAACAATTGTTTCTGAACTAAAAACAATAGAAAATATTAAAAATGCAAGTATAGAAGAACTTATAGAAATTCATGAAATAGGAGAACGAATAGCAGCAAGTATTGTTGATTATTTTAGCATTGATATTAACTTAAACATTATTGATAAACTTAAAATATCAGGTGTACAATTGGAATTTATTGAAGATTTAAATGATTTAAGTGAAAATAAATTAAATGGTCAATCGTTTGTAATTTCCGGCACATTTGAAAATCATTCACGTGACGAATTAAAAGAATTAATCGTTAAATATGGTGGTAAAAATACTGGGTCTATTTCTGCGAAAACTAATTATTTATTAGCTGGAGAAAATATTGGGCCTTCGAAATTGGAAAAAGTTAAAAAACTAAAAATTCCAATAATTTCCGAAGAAGAATTTATTAAAATGATAAAAGATTAATACTTTTATAAACAGTTTCAGGATTAAAAAAATTTAGTAATATTGTAAGGTGAGTAAATTTAAAAGTATAAAATGTAGAATAGGTAGATTCAATCTAAGAAAACGATTGAAAAACCTCAAGAGACAAGTAATAACACATAATTTTAATACTGCAAAAACAGCGGGAATTCTATTCAGTTCTCCCGATGATCAATCTTTCAGTGCAATTAAGGAATTTCTTTTATTTCTATCTAACAGTGAAATAAATGTTATTGCATTAGTATATGTTCCCGGTAAAAAAGTACCACAACAATATTTAATGCGAAAAGGCATTAATTTTTATTGTAGCACAGATCTTAATTGGTATTACAAACCAAAAAACGAAATGATCGACCAATTTATAGATCAAAAGTTTGATATATTATTTGATTTAAGCTTAAAACAAACGTTTACAACAGATTATGTTGGCTCTCTCTCAAAAGCCGCATTTAAAATTGGAATGCAAAAAGAAAATGCATACCAAGATTTAGTAATAGACATAAATAAAAATAAATCAGTCGATTACTTAATAGAACAAATAAAACATTATTTAAATATCTTAAATAACTAATTCATTATGAGTGCTCAAAATAAATTTATTGGAACAGGCGTAGCAATTACGACTCCTTTTAAAGCTGACTTAAGCATTGATTTTCCAAGTCTAGAAAAACATATTGAACATTTAATTTCAAATGGAATAAACCACCTAATTGTGCTTGGAACAACAGGCGAAGCAGTTACGTTATTTGATTCTGAAAAAGAAAAACTTATTAATTTCATTAAAGAAAAAGTAAATAAGAGAATTTCTATTGTATTAGGTGTTAGTAGCAATAACACTCAAGCAGTGGTAAATAAAATTAATGAAACAAATTTTAATGGAATTGATGCAATACTATCAGTAGCTCCATATTATAATAAACCAACACAAGAAGGAATATATCAGCATTTTAAAGCAATTGCAGAGACATGTCCTATTCCGGTAATATTATATAATGTTCCGGGAAGAACAAGTTCCAATATTAATGCCGAAACAACTTTAAGATTAGCTCATGATTTTAAAAACATAGTAGCTATAAAAGAAGCTTCAGGAGATTTATCACAGACAATGTATATTATAAAAGATAAACCAAAAGATTTTATTGTACTTTCTGGAGAAGATAAACTAAGTCTTCCATTAATGGCTATTGGTGTTTCCGGAGTTATTTCTGTAGTAGCAAATGCATACCCAAAAGAATATTCTACAATGGTTCAGTTGGCCTTACAAAATAATTTTAACGATGCAGAGAAAATTCAATATCAACTTCTTGAATTAATAGATTATTTATTTATTGAAGGAAATCCTGCCGGAGTAAAAGAAGTATTATCCTTCATGGGAATAGTAGAAAATAATGTTAGGCTTCCATTGGTTTCTGTAGGAGAGAAAACGAGTTTAAAGATTAAAGAATTAATGGATCAAATAAAAAATTAAAATTCAAACCTCAATTTTTAATATAATAAAAAAGCTGCCTAATAAGCAGCTTTTTTTATTTCATAAGTTATATTTTACTCCACCATATTTTTACCATGGCAATTTTTAAATTTCTTACCACTACCACATGGACAAGGATCATTTCTTCCTACTTTTTTCTCAACACGAACAGGCTGAATTTTCTTTTGTTTTTCTCCATCTTTTCCAGTAGCCTGATCCGGACGGCTTGTTTCTAAATTACTATAATCAGTTCGTCTTTGCTGTTGTGCTTCTCTAACCTTATCAGGATCTTGAGTAGGAATATGTCCTTTTACTAATGTTGCAACAACATCACGATTTACCTTATCAATTGCCGTTTTAAACAATTCGAAAGATTCAAATTTATAAATTAACAAAGGATCTTTTTGCTCATACGATGCGGCTTGAACAGATTGCTTTAAATCATCAAGTTCACGTAAATGTTCTTTCCATGTTTCATCAATGTGTGCCAGAATTGCCGATTTCTGATATGACTTAACTAATTCTCGCCCTTCAGTCTTATATGTTTT
The DNA here is from genome assembly GCA_013138975.1 of Bacteroidales bacterium. Lineage (GTDB taxonomy): Bacteria > Bacteroidota > Bacteroidia > Bacteroidales > UBA12077 > UBA12077. The sequence continues at coordinate 6,820 of WTBR01000118.1, read as the reverse complement.
TTCAAGATTAGTAATAACCTGAATAGTTTTATTTCCATCGGTTACAGGAACAACAATATTCGTATAATTATGTCCGCTTTTCTCATAAACATCTTTAATTACAGGATATGCTTGTTGAGCAATTGCTTCCTCTTTACGTTTATATGTAGCTAGTACTAGTTTATATAATTCTTCAGTTAATTCAGCAGGATTATCTTTTAAAAATCTTTCTTCTTCAAATGGAGATTCCACAGAAAAGGTTCTAAGTAGTTCAAATTTAAACCCTTCAAAATCACCATTTTCTTGATACTCACTTATAATGCTTTCACAAACATCAGACATCATATTTGCAATATCTACACTTAAACGTTCACCATACAATGCATTTCTACGTTTTTTGTAAATAACTTCACGTTGAGAGTTCATTACATCATCGTACTCTAAAAGTCTCTTACGAATACCGAAGTTATTTTCTTCAACTTTCTTTTGAGCTCTTTCAATCGATTTTGAAATCATTGAATGCTGAATTACTTCACCTTCTTTAAGTCCAAGTTTATCCATAATTCCAGCTATTCGGTCTGAACCAAATAAACGCATTAATTCATCCTCAAGCGAAACAAAAAACTGTGATGATCCCGGATCTCCCTGACGTCCGGCACGACCACGTAGCTGACGGTCAACACGACGCGACTCATGACGCTCAGTACCTACAATAGCTAAACCACCTGCGTCCTTAACTTCTTGAGAAAGTTTTATATCTGTTCCTCGACCAGCCATATTTGTTGCAATAGTAACCGTCTTCGACTTACCTGCTTCTGCAACAATATCTGCTTCTCTTTGGTGTAATTTTGCATTAAGTACATTATGCCTTATGCCTTTAATTTTAAGCATTCTGCTTAATAATTCTGATATTTCAACAGATGTTGTTCCAACAAGAACAGGTCTTCCGTTATCAACTAATTCCGAAATTTCATCTGCAACTGCATTGTATTTTTCTCGTTTTGTTTTATAAACAAAATCTTCATCATCTTTTCTGGTAATAGGTCTGTTTGTTGGAATTACAACAACATCTAATTTATAGATATCCCAAAGTTCTCCTGCTTCTGTTTCGGCAGTACCGGTCATACCGGCAAGTTTATGATACATTCTAAAATAATTCTGCAATGTAATTGTAGCAAAAGTTTGTGTTGCAGCTTCTACTTTTACTCGCTCTTTTGCTTCAATTGCCTGGTGTAAACCATCAGAATATCTTCGACCTTCCATTATACGGCCAGTCTGTTCATCAACAATTTTCACCTTATTATCCATTATTACATACTCAACATCTTTCTCAAATAATGCATATGCTTTTAATAATTGATTTATGGTATGAATTCGCTCAGATTTAATTGAATAATCTTGTATTAACTTATCCTTCTTCGCTAATTTTTCAGAATCTTCTAGGTTTGATCTTTCTAATTCTACAACTTCGGAACCAATATCGGGTAATATAAAAAATAATTGATCATCCGATTTTGATGTGATAAGGTCAATACCTATATCAGTCATCTCAATAGAATTATGCTGTTCCTCAATAATAAAGAATAGCTCATCGGTAACCTTATACATATTCTTACTTTTATCTTGCATATAAAAGTTTTCAGTTTTTTGCATAAGTGTTTTATTACCTTCTTCCGATAATAATTTTATCAGTGCTTTACTTTTTGGTAAGCCTTTATGAGCCTGCAATAATAAAAATCCTGCCTTTTCGCTATTTTTATCGTTTAGCTCTTTTCGTGCTTCAGCCATTACCCTATTCATTACTTTCCTTTGAGCTTCAATCAATATTTCAACCTTAGGTTTTAGCTCTTCAAATAACTGAATATCTCCTTTTGGAATTGGCCCAGAAATAATTAATGGAGTCCTTGCATCATCAATTAATACAGAGTCAACCTCATCTACTATAGAATAATTGTGTTTTCTTTGAACTAAATCATCCGGATTAATTGCCATATTATCACGCAAATAATCAAAACCAAACTCATTATTTGTACCATACGTAACATCTGACAAATAAGCTTTTCGACGTGAATCTGAATTAGGTTGGTGTTTGTCAATACAATCAACAGATAAACCATGGAATTGAAATATCGGCCCCATCCATTCGGAGTCTCTTTTTGCCAGATAATCATTTACAGTTACAACGTGAACTCCTCGACCGGTTAACGCATTTAAAAATACAGGTAATGTTGCAACCAATGTTTTACCTTCACCAGTAGCCATCTCCGCTATTCTACCTTGATGAAGCACAATTCCACCAATAAGCTGAACATCGTAATGAACCATTTCCCATTTCGTTTCAGTTCCTCCTGCTAACCATGAACTATAATATTTTACTGTATCTCCTACAACTTCAACATTCTCATATACTGCAGCTAAATCTCTATCAAAATCATTAGTCTTTACCTCAATGAATTCATTTTCCTTAAATCGCAATGCAGTTTCCTTAACAACTGAAAATACAACAGGAAGAACATCATTTAATTTATCTTCAAGCTTTTCATCAATTATTTTCTCAATTTTATCAATCTCGTCATATATATTCTCCTTTTCGAAAATATCAACATCATCGCTTTCAGCTTTTTCTTTCAGCGCTTTTATCTTTTCTGTTTCATCCTTTATATGATTGCTGATTTCAACTTTTACCTCAGAAGTCTTTGAACGTAAATCATCATTTGATAATTTTACAATATTTTCGTACTCAGCCTTAACCTTTTCAAGAATTGGCGTTACCTCTTTAATATCTCTGTCCGACTTATTCCCGAAAAATTTTGTTAATAGATCATTAAATGTGCTCATTATATATTGTTTGTTAATTTTTACCTATTTAATCTACAAATGTAATATTTTACAAGAAATTCGTAATATGATTTATCTTTTTTTAATCAATATAAATTATGTAAAAATAATTATCAACATAAAACGCTATAAAAGAGGTCTAAAATTTTACAACATTAAAAATTTATTGGCTTTTATAAGATCTTTTCTTCTCAAAAAATGATTAATTTATATAAATAACAATAAAAAAACCCCAATCCCGATAGATATCAGGATTGAAGCCTTTTTCAAATATGAATGGTATAATTATTCTCCTGTTCCTCTTAAACTCATTATATCGCGATCAAATAAATACATATTTTCTTCACCTAATAAATTTAATTTATCAATAATACCTTGAACTGAAGATTCCTCTTCCACCTGCTCTGTAATAAACCATTGAATCCAATTTTGAGTAGCAAAATCATTCTCTTTGATAGCAAGTGCAGCGATATCATTTATAGAACCAGAAATAAATCTTTCATGTTCTAAAACCTGATCAAATACTTTCTTTATTCCATCAAAATTAACCGGTGGTTGATCAAATGCAGGTATAATTGCATGCCCTCCACGCTCATTAATGAAATGAATAAATTTCATCATATGCAATAATTCCTCTCCAGCTTGCGCATAAAACCATGTAGAGATTCCAGCAAAACCTTCTGTTTCAGCCCATGAAGCCATCGACAAATATAAATTTGAGGAATAACCCTCTTTTTCTATTTGCTCATTTAAAATTTTTTCTATTTTTTCTGTAATCATGATATTTCTTTTAATAGTTAATCATTAGTGTTTATTTAAACAAAATTAATTAAGATTTGTTTGGTTATTCCAGATCAAGATTAAACTCTTGTTTTAGTTTATTTAAATTGTCATTTTTTGCTATCATATGTTTAAGTTTATCTTCAGAAGTATATAACTTATTATTTTCTTCTTCTATATCTGAAATTATTAATTTAAGTTCAATTGAAGAATTTTTTAATTCAGATTTCAAGTAAGCTAATAATTTATTACGAATTTCATTTATTTTCTCTTCTTGTAAATTATTATCAATTTTGAAAGAAATTATATTATTCTCTTCTAATTTAGGATCTTTTGAAGTTAAAGTATTAAATATTCTAGGCTTATTTCCTATATTGTTTGAAAATGTATGCCATTTTTCAATTAACTCGGATTCTTTGAAATCATTATTGAAATCTTCTTTCAATACAGTCTTTTGCTCTATAACAGGTTCTTCTACAATATCCGGTTTTGATGTTTGAACTAAATTTTGTTTTATAGAAAATGAAGAAAATGTATTGGACTTATTTAAAACTATTGGTTTTTCTTTCTTCTGTTCAAGCTTTTTAACTACAGCAACTTCCTCATTTTTTTCTACAAGCTCTTTTTTTTCGGTATTCCCCTTCTCTTCCTTTATTTCAATCGTTTTTTTTTGAGGTTCTAACTGTTTAGAGTTTTTTTTTTCAGAGTTTATATTACATAAACCTATTAAACTAAGCTCAACGTGTAATCGTTTGTTTTTACTTAATCGATATGAAGTATCACACTTATTGGTAATTTCCAATGCAGAAAATAAAAAATCTTGAGTACATTCTTTCGTCTGAGTTTTATAACGTTCTCTAATGTTTGCTCCAACTTCAAGAAGTTGTAAGGTAATTTCATCTTTACAAACAAGTACATTTCTTAAATGCTCACTAAGCCCATTTATAAAATGATGTGCATCGAAACCTTTCTCAATAATTTCGTTAAATATTATTAAGGTTTCTGAAATATTATTATTCAAAAATGCATTTGTAATTTTAAAATAGAAATCATAATCAAGAACATTTAAATTATCAATTACACCTTGATATGTAATATTATTTCCAGAGAAGCTTACTACCTGATCAAAAATTGACAAAGCATCACGCATTGCACCATCTGCCTTTTGCGCAATGATATTTAAGGCATCAATTTCACATGTTATATTTTCTTCTTTTGCTATATATCCAATATAATCAACTGTATCATCAACTCTAATTCTATTGAAATCAAAAATCTGACATCTTGATAAAATAGTAGGAATTATTTTATGTTTTTCTGTAGTTGCTAAAATAAATATTGCATGTGAAGGAGGTTCTTCAAGTGTTTTAAGAAATGCATTAAATGCTTGTGATGATAGCATATGAACCTCATCAATTATATAAATACTATATTTTCCAACCTGAGGAGGTATTCGTACTTGCTCTATAAGATTTCGAATATCTTCTACCGAATTATTTGATGCCGCATCTAACTCATGAATATTATATGATCTATTTTGACTAAACGATTGGCATGATTCACATTTATTGCAGGGTTCAACATTTTCATCCAGTTTTTCACAATTAATTGTTTTTGCAAATATCCTTGCACAAGTTGTTTTCCCAACACCTCTTGGCCCACAAAATAAATATGCCTGGGCTAAATGGTTATTATTAATAGCATTCTTTAATGTAGTTGTTATTGATGTTTGTCCAACTACTGATTTAAAGGTAGATGGTCGGTATTTTCTTGCAGAAACAATGAAATTTTCCATATTTTTCTATATTCAACTTTGTTTTACAAAGGTAGAAATTTTAAGTAATTTCGTTTAATATCTTTTAAAAGCCTTGTATTTTTTTATTCACAATTTCTATATAACTAATATTTAGACCTATTATATTCATTTACTTGCAATTTACTTTGTAATAAATAAAAAATATTCTAATTTTGCGGCTCGTTAAATAATAATTAAACAATTAAATTATGATGAATCATTACGAAACTGTTTTCATTACAACTCCCGTTTTGTCTGACGTTCAGATGAAGGAAGCAGTCGAAAAATTCAAAGGAATTTTGAAAGAGAGTGGCGCTGAAATAGTGCACGAAGAAGATTGGGGATTAAAAAAATTAGCTTACCCTATCCAAAAAAAATCAACTGGATTTTATTATCTAATTGAATTTAAAGCAGAAGGACCTGCAATTCAAAAGCTTGAAATTGAATATAGACGCGATGAAAGAGTTATCCGTTTTTTAACTTTCAGGATGGATAAATTTTCTGTTGCATACAGTATTAAGAAAAGAAGTAAAAAAGAAACTAAAGCGGAGGCATAGGTTATGGCACAAAATCAATCAGAAATAAGATATTTAACACCCCCTACGGTTGAAATCAAAAAGAAGAAGTACTGTCGTTTCAAAAAGAACAAAATTCGGTATATCGATTATAAAGATCCTGAATTCTTGAAAAAATTCATTAATGAACAAGGTAAGATCTTACCAAGAAGATTAACAGGAACATCTTTAAAATATCAAAGAAAAGTTGCTAAAGCAGTAAAAAGAGCTCGTCATTTAGCTTTCTTGCCTTATGTAACTGATATGTTAAAATAACAACTAGGAGGAAAAAAGATGGAAGTAATTTTAAAACAAGATATACAAGAGCTTGGTCATAAGAATGATATCATAACCGTTAAAAATGGTTATGGAAGAAACTTTTTAATCCCAAAAGGATTTGCGACTCTAGCAACGGTTCCTGCAAAGAAAATGCATGCAGAAAACCTTAAACAAAGAGCTCATAAAGATGCAAAAATCAAAAATGATGCTCTTGAAATAGCTAAAAAACTTGAAAAAGTAACTTTATCAGTTGGTGCTAAAACAAGTTCAACAGGTAAAATCTTTGGTTCTGTAAATACTATTCAAATTGCAGAAGCATTGAAAGAAAAAGGATACGAAATTGAAAGAAAGAATATTTCTATTCCTGAAGATCAAGTTAAAGAAGTTGGAAAATATACTGCAACTGTTAAACTTCATAAAGAGGTTAAAGTTGAAATTGTATTTGAAATTGTAGCTGAATAAGCAAAATGACTAGTCCTAAATAAGCGTTACAGATTTATTGGACTAAAATTAATAAATTTTCAGACCGTATCAAAGCTAGCTTTGATACGGTTTATTTTTTTATAGTTTTTAATTTTCAACTTGCTTTGTTTAT
>WTBR01000219.1 GCA_013138975.1 Bacteroidales bacterium | reverse complement strand
AGCAAAACTTGTTTAATTTGTCATTAAATTACGAAAGGTTGAACTATTAACTGAAACCGCCACGTGCGAGAGCATGCGTGGTGGTGTGAGAGGACGGAGGAGTAATCCTCCTACCTACTCGATTATTTTTTGTATATTTCAAAACTACTTTTAACAATATTATTTATGGCATACAATTCATTAAATAATTTTATTGAAAAACTCGAAAGAGAGAATGAATTAATTCGAATTAAAGAGTTTGTTAATCACGAGTTAGAAATAACAGAAATTATTGATCGACTATCTAAGTCTTCTGATGGAGGTAAAGCGGTGCTTTTTGAAAATACTGGAACAGAATTTCCTGTATTGATAAATGCGATGGGATCTGAAAAAAGGATGTGTATGTCTTTAGGAGTTGATAATCTGGATGAAATTGGCATTGAGATTGAAAAAATATTTACCGACTTTACAAGTCCAAAAGCAAATATTTTTGATAAGTTAAAACTATTACCAAAACTTTCAAGTATTTCCTCCTGGATGCCTAAAAGTATTTCAGGTAAAGGAGCTTGTCAGGAAAATGTTTTAAATAATCCCGATTTAGGAAAATTTCCTATTTTAAAATGCTGGCCTGAAGATGGAGGTCCTTTTATTACACTTCCAATGGTGATAACTAAAGATCCTATTACAAGTATCCGCAATGTGGGAATGTATAGAATGCAAGTCTTTGACAAGAACTTAACAGGCATGCACTGGCATAAACATAAAGTTGGAGCACGACATTTTGACGAGTATAAAAAGCTAGGAAAAAAGATTCCAATTGCTGTTGCTTTGGGTGGAGATCCAGCATATACATATGCTGCAACAGCTCCCGTTCCTGATAATATTGATGAATTTCTGTTAGCTGGATTTTTAAGAAAACAAAAAGTAGAGTTAGTAAAATGTATTACTCAAGATATTGAAGTTCCTTCTGATGCGGATATTATTATTGAAGGATATGTTGATCCTACAGAAGATTTTATTTGGGAAGGTCCATTTGGAGATCATACTGGGTTTTATTCATTAGCAGATTGGTATCCAAAATTCCATGTAACATGCATAACACACAGAAATAATGCAGTATATCCTGCTACAATCGTAGGAGTTCCTCCAATGGAAGATGCATGGATTGGTAAAGCAACTGAACGTATATTTTTATCTCCAATTAGATTAGCAATTCTACCGGAGATATTAGATTATGATCTACCATTTGAGGGTGTAGCTCATAACATTGCAATTGTTAAAATACATAAAACATACCCAGGTCAGGCATTTAAAGTGATGAATTCAATGTGGGGAGCTGGACAAATGATGTTTAATAAAATTTTAATAGTTGTTGATAAAGACATCGATATTCATGATTATTCGCAACTTGTAGGAGCTATTTATGAGAATACCAATCCACAAAGTGATATACACTTTATTAGTGGTCCAATGGATGTTCTTGACCATTCATCTACAAAATTCACCTTTGGTAGTAAAATGGGGATTGATGCAACTATTAAACTTACTGAGGAGTTAATAGAAGAAGATAAATATCCGATTGAAGTAAGTGTTGATAGCGATTTATTAAAGAATGAATATACTGAAATTGCAGATGTTAATTTGTTGCTTGACAAGGGAATAATGTTAGTGTCAGTAATAAAAGAGAGTAAACAACAAATCGAAAAATTATGTGAAAGGATTTCGGTTATGGAAACACTAAATTCTATCAAGTTTGTTTTGATTGTAGATAATTTAGTTGATATAAATGACTTAAATATGGTTGCGTGGATTGTTTCTGGAAATATTGATCCAAAAAGAGATTCATTGATTATCAAATCAACAAAAAAGATAGGGCCAAAGATTTTTATAGATGCTACAAAAAAATCATTTGAAAAGGATAAGTTTGCACGAGATTGGCCAAATATTGTAGTTTCTAGCGAGGAAACAATTAATAGTATAAATAATAAATGGAATAAATTGGGTTTAGGGGAATTTATAAAATCACCGTCGTTAAAATATCGAAAATTAAATAATAATTTGGGTGCAATTTCAAAGTTTTAGTAGAAATTAGTTTAAGTATCTAAAATCACACTTTGCTTTCAAATTATTAAATGTTAAATTAGCAATATATAAATGAGAATTCGATTAATCATATTATTCCTTTCTGGAGTTGGAATCTTTCCACTTTTTCATATTGCTTCATATGCACAAGTATTGGATGTTGATCATTTTACAATAGAAGATGGAATGTCTCAAACAAGTGTAAACTGCATAATTCAAGATTCTCAAGGGTTTTTATGGGCAGGCACTCAAGATGGTCTTAATAAGTTTGATGGATATTCATTTAGAGTATTTAAAAACGAACCTTCTGATACAAATTCCTTATCAAATAATTTTATAAATTGTATTTATGAAGACCTTGAAGGTAATTTATGGATAGGAACTAATTTCGGACTTAATAAATTTGATATTTACACTGAAAGATTCACTCATTATGTATTGGAATCAAAGGATATAAATAGTATAAGGGAAAATAAAATTTACAATATATATCAAGATGAAAGTGGATATATATGGATTAAAACTGAAAATTATTTATCGAGATTAAATTTACAAAGCAATAAATTCAGACATTACGAACATTATAATGATATATTTAATTCGATTTCAATCACTACCAAGTTTCCAATTTTTGAAGATTACAAAAATCAATTATGGGTTGGCACAAAAGATGGATTAAATTATTTTGATCGAAAATTAGAAATCTTTAAAAGATATCATTATGATCCTGCTAATATCTTCAGTATAAGTAATGATAATGTTAAGGTAATTTTTGAAGATAGTGACCATGAATTATGGATTGGTACAGAAAATGGATTGAATAAATTTATTAGAGAAACTGAAAGTTTCATTAAGTATTGTAGCGATTGCGAAAATTCCACAGGACTTACTAGCGACATAATAAATGATATATTTGAAGATAGTAATGGTATAATATGGATTGCTACAGATAAAGGATTACATAAATTTGATAAAGCAAGCAATAAATTTATAGCTTATAACGGATTTTTATATAATAATGAGATTATTCGAACAACTAAAGTTACTGATATTTTACACGATCAGTCTCAGATTATGTGGTTAGCTACTTTTCAAGGATTATTTAAAATAGAAGGCAAAAGAACAAAGTTTAAATCAAACAGTAAATCTAATAATAATTCGCCGCTTTTTTCAATTAGGGATGTTGTGGCAATTTTTAAAAAAGAGAGTAATGTTTGGATTGGAACTAGGGGTACAGGGTTGTATGTATTTAATACTCAAAATCAGAGAATTGTAGAATATAACACATCTAATAGTGCAATAGGAAATGATTTTATTTACAAAATATTTGAAGATAGAAATGGCAATATTTGGGTTGGAACCCAAAATGGGCTGAGTTTTTTTAATTCAAAAACTAAACAATTCGAAGATGTCGCTAGAGTTAAGGTTCTTGATATTTTTAAAAATAACAGGATATTTGATATTCTAGAAGATGATTTTGATAATTTATGGATTGCTTCGAAATTTGGATTACATAAAATTGCTAATGACACAATAATAAGTTACTTCCATGAAAGTGAAGATTCAAGCAGCCTGGGAGCAGATTTGGTTTATGATATATATATCGATAAGCATAATAACTTATGGGCTGGTACAGAAAAAGGTTTAAGCTATTTTGATTTAGAATCTAATACTAAAGTAAGATATACCCGACCTGATGATAACTGTACAAATTGTTTAAGTAACAATGAAATTTACGTTGTTTATGAGGACACTTTTAATAATTACCTATGGCTAGGTACAACAGTTGGCTTAAACAAATTTGATTTAGAAACCGGGGAAATAAAAACGTTTACTGAAAAAGATGGTTTATCTAATAATGTTGTTTATTCTATTTTACCTGATAGTTCAGGGAGCTTATGGATGAGTACAAATAAAGGAATTTCTAAGTTTAATCCAGTAACAGAAAGTTTTAATAATTTTGGTGTAAAGGATGGACTACAAGATTTTGAATTCAATCATGGTGCGGCGTTTAGATCAGTGTCTGGAGAGCTATTCTTTGGAGGAATAGCAGGATACAACTCTTTCTATCCAGATTCAATTGTAAAAGATACAGAGATTCCAAATATCAAAATAACTTCTGTAGAAGTACAATCTGAAAAAATTACTAAAAAAGTTGTAATTGGAAAAAATAAACAAATTGAACTATCGCATAAAAATAATTTAATTACAATAGAATTTGCAGTATTAGATTTTACAGATCCGGAAAAGCATAAATACGCATATAAACTTGAAGGAGTTGAAGAAGAGTGGATTAATCTTGGTAACAGACGTTACGCAACTTTTTCTAATTTACCTCCGGGAAAATACAACTTTAAAGTTAAGGGTTCAAATAGCAATGATGTTTGGAATGAAGAAGGTGTAAATCTTAAAATTATTATTGAAACTCCAGTATGGAGAACAAATGGGGCATTTATATTTTATATTTTATTTTCACTTGGGCTTATAATATGGATTTTCCGTTATAGAACACGAAGTTTAAGGAAGTCAAATCAGAAATTAAAAGAAAAAGAGCTAATAGCAAAACAAATTGCAAAACAAAAAGAAGAATTGTCAATTAAAAACAAAAGCATTACAGATAGTATAATTTATGCAAAAAGAATTCAGGAAGCTTTGATGCCAACTATGAATCAGTTTAAAAGTATTCTACCTAATTCGTTTATTTTATATAAACCTAAAGATATTGTAAGTGGAGATTTTTATTGGATTAATGAAAAGAAGGATAAAATTTTTGTAGCTGTGGTTGATTGCACAGGTCATGGAGTACCTGGCGCATTTATGTCGATCATTGGTTTTGAGTTATTAAGAAATATAACAGATGATCAAGGGATTGTAGAACCAGATCAGATTTTACATCATTTGAACAATGGAGTTGCTACGACTTTTGGTAAATCTACAGAGAAAGTACGAATTAAAGATGGAATGGATATCGCTCTTTGTGTTATAGATAAAAAGAAGGCGGAGATCGAATTTTCAGGTGCTTTTCGTCCATTATATTTAATAAGGAATAATAAGATAGAGGAAATCCGTGGTGATCGATTTTCAGTAGGTTTATTAGATGAGGGAGAAAATGATGAAATTACTAAAACTAAAATAAAACTTCAAAAAGAAGATATTTTTTATTTATTTTCCGATGGTTACGCTGATCAATTTGGTGGTTCTGAAGGGAAAAAGTATAAATATCGCCGATTTAGGCACTTGCTCCTTACTATACATAAATTACCACTCGACCAACAATTAACTTATTTTGATCGAAGCTTTGAGGATTGGAAAGGTGAACTTGAACAAGTTGATGATGTACTTATTTTAGGACTTAAACCGGGATTAGAATAATTTTAAATTTCCACACTAAATATACTGAAGTTAAAATTTCTCTGAGATTCGAAAACATTACGCAATCTGCTGTTCCATTTTATTTATCAAGGTTTCAATCTGAAATGGTTTGCTAATATAATCGTCCATTCCTGCAGCTAAGCACTCTTCTTTATCACCTAATAATGCATTTGCTGTTATCGCTATGATTGGGGTATGTGTATTTGTACTTTTTTCAATACTTCGTATTTTTTTCGTTGTAACAATGCCATTCATTATAGGCATTTGAATATCCATTAAAATAACATCAAACTTAGCCGATCCAAACTTATCTAATGCTTCTTTACCATTATTTGCTACTTCAATTGATTTAACCGTTTTTTTCAAGCTTAATAGAACAATCTTCTGATTTATTAGATTATCTTCTACTAAAAGAATATTAGCATCTTTTAAGTTTATTTTCCCTTCGGGTTTGATTTCAGGTAAAGCAAATTCTTTTGATCTTTTAATGTCAAGAAGTAATGATTCTCCTTTTTTGAATTTTAAAATAAAGTTAACTTCAAATGCGTCTTGTGATAAATTAAAATCTATTGAACCGCCTAACGATTCAATTATTCTCATACCTATATTAAAATCTAATAACTTTGCAATAGCTGCATTTCGACCCTTTTTAGTTTTTTCAGTATTCTGTATTTTAGTTATTTCAGAAATTTGTTCCATATCAGTTGAAATATTAAAAAGTACTTCAACAATATTATTCGATTCACTTAACTTTTTAATCTTAATTCCAATTGAATTAGCTCCACTTTTTGTTCTTTTAAGAATATTCTCAATAAGATTTAAATAAACCTGTTTGATCTTTACCGGATCTCCAAAAATAAGAAAGTTAATGTCTTTAGATATTTCAATTGGGAATTGTAAATCGTCAGAATTTTCATCGGAGAATAAGTTTAATGTATTCTTTACTGTAGTTTCAAGATTAAAGTCTTGATTATAATCTTTACTTTGAAGCAAATCAACATTTGATATTTCCGCAATATTATTCACAACATTTACCAAATTATTAGTTGATGCTTGAATAGTGTCTATTAAGTCTTTCTGTTTTTCATCTAAATCAGAATTATTAACAATGTTTGTTACAACAACTAAATTGTTTAATGGAGTTCTTATTTGATGTGATATCTTTGAAATAAATTCTTCTTTAGCCAATGTTTCTTTCTTTGCACTCTCTATTTTTTCATTCATTTCTGCTATTCGCAGGTTAATTATATTCTCATACATATTTAAGAATATTACAAAAGCAAAATACAGAAGCACAAAAAGGACTTGATTTGTTAAAGAAAATACTAATGTTAAACTGAAAATATTTGGTAATAAAACTGCAATTCCAGATAAAACAAAAAATACTAATGAAGATATATTTCCTCTTTTCTTCCCAAGTAAATAATTAGTTATAATCGGATAGAATGCTATAAGTATGATGCCCTGATTATTAACTATACCAGAGTACAGCAGCCATAACATAAATATTGAGAATATTATTGAAAAGATATTTGATGCTAAAATGTAATTGTAAATTTTTCTAAATAAAACTACATTTACTGTAATTGTTGTAAATAAAAACGCTAATACAATAATAAGAAAAGTATTTTTCTGAAAAATACCTATAGTGATAAATATAGAAAGTAAAATTAATGATATAAAACTAAAGAAATTGAATATTATAGTCTTGTGAAAATCTTCACTTTTAGAATCAATTTTATCGTTATTTATTGTACAAAATTTTAATGTTTTATCTATAAAATTCATAGACGATTATGCTTTTAGATTAAGTGAAATTTATGTGCGTAATGATATTATTTTTGTAAATTTACTGAAATATACTATATAATACTTCATTGAATATTAAATTTACATTTTTTTTAATTAATTTATTATAATATTTTTTTTTAATGGTATAATAAATTGTAATTAGATGAAGTTTTATTAGTTGATAGGTGTAAATTTATCCCATAAATTCTAGGTTAGATTATAAGAATACATGAATAATTTTAAATTAAAGAGATAAAAACTATTAAATTTTAGACGTATGAGAAAATTAATATTAGTTTTAATTATTGGAGTTATAACACTATCTTCAAAAGCACAGGAATATCTTCCAACAGAAGCTGATTTAAACCAATTTTTAAATTCAAAGCTTTATGTTGTTTTAGAATATAATCCTATAGCTGAATATAATTTTAAAATTCAGGAAGCTGTTAAAAAAGCATGGAATATTACAGAGTATGAATTTATCACATTAGATCAGTTTGAAGAAATGTATAACGATCCTAATAAATCATTCTTAATGATGACTCAGGTTGTTTTTCAAAATGATAAAACAAAAGTTCGCTACAATTTCTTAAGTATATTTATTGGGAAAGAAGGTTTAGATGGGTTTGAGGAATTACCGGACATTGCTGCCATCCCATTAGCATATACTGAGGTTGATGAAGAATTTTGGGCGTATAAAATGGAATCTTTGGTTCGATTCATGCAAACGCATATCCAAAATATGAAGAATAATCCAGGTATGGTCAAGAAAAATATATTTCAGTATTACAATGAAAATACAAAAGACATTAAACAAAAGACTCTTTATTTAGTGAAGGATGAGGTTGCACAAAATATTAATACTGAAGCCAAAATTAAGAAGATATATCCATATAAAGTAAAATTTGTTACTCGTGAAGAAATTGAAGAAGCAATCACAAATCGTGATGAAAATGTAGCTTATTTGCATAAAGTTGGTCCACAGGGAACTCGATTAAGAGCACGATGCTATAAAATAATTATTGGAGCCAAAGATGCCAATTTCTATTATTTTAATTATCACTGGGTTGAAAAAGGTAAGAATTTTGATGGCTTCTTAGATAAAGATTTTAAGCAATTAACCAAAAAGAAATAATTTTGATATTTCATAGAACCAAGGATGGCAATTGCCATCCTTTTTTGTATGTCGGGCATGGTAATAAGCTGGCAGAATGCAAGTTTCTGCATGTGCCGAGTTGATAGGAAACATTAGCAATTGGCAAGACGAAATGCCTGAGTACTACACGATAGGTATTGCAGACGAGATCCAGACGCGCCTCAAGGGTATACCCAATTTATATGTGACGAAGCCCGAAGACGAAGTGGGTGCAGAAGTCATACTAACCGGCTCAGTCCAGCAAATGGCTCAACAGGTGCGGCTGGCCTACCGGCTGGCGCGTCGTGAAGGTGGTGTGGAGATCGGTGGTGCCAGTCTGAACGGCAGGCTGGAGGATATGCTTGATCTTCAGGCAC
>WTBR01000175.1 GCA_013138975.1 Bacteroidales bacterium | reverse complement strand
GAGCAAAACTTGTTTAATTTGTCATTAAATTACGAAAGGTTGAACTATTAACTGAAACCGCCACGTGCGAGAGCATGCGTGGTGGTGTGAGAGGACGGAGGAGTAATCCTCCTACCTACTCGATTGTTATTCCTAATTACCTTGAAAAAGTGAATGATATAAACAAAAGATTATTATAATTTCAAGGTTTGTAAGTGAGACATTCGGATTCAACGAATTTGTATTAAATTGGATAAGAACTAACAAATAAATTAAAGACTTATAGCAAAAAAGTAAAGATATTATACAGAAGCGATTTAAACATAGTATATTTGTAAAAACTGATTAAATATTTGATATGCTTATTTTTATTAGTGGACAGGAAATATTTGTTATACTTTTAGTTGTATTATTACTATTCGGAGCAAATAAAATCCCTGATATTGCCAAAGGACTTGGGAAAGGAATGCGAGAATTCAAAAAGGCAGCCGACGATATTAAAAAAGAAATGAGTGATCATACCGGAGACCTAAAAAATGATTTTAAGGATATTAACGACGGTATAAAAAACGGAATAGAAAGCACAAAACAGATCTTAAAGGACGAATAACTACCCTTAAATTATGGATTACATTTTTCTTTTTCTTGGCTTTGTATTATTAATGTTTAGTGGGGATTTTCTGGTTCGCGGAAGTGTTTCTCTAGCGGGGCATTTTAAAGTGTCGAGGTTAGTTATTGGTGTTGTGGTTGTTTCTTTTGGAACATCTGCCCCAGAATTATTTGTTAGCCTGGATGCAGCATTAATGGGGCATCCTGATATAGCTTTAGGTAATGTCATTGGATCTAATATCGCTAATATTGCTTTGGTTTTGGGTTTGACAGCTATTATACTTCCGATTAAAGTTAGGAAAAGTGCAATCCAATTTGATTGGACAGTAATGATTTCTGTTAGTTTGCTGTTTTTAGTGTTTTGCCTCGATTTAAAATTACAATTATATGAAGGAGTAATTTTTTGTATTTTATTATTTGCTTTTGTTTATAGATCAATTCATAAATCAAGAAAAGAAAAACTAAAAACTCTTGAAGAATCGGTAAAACCAAAATTTAATTTATTTATTTCCATTTTATTCGTACTTGCTGCCGGTGTGGGCTTGATTTATGGTGCTCAATTGTTAGTTAAGGGTGCATCAAATATTGCTAAAGAAATTGGGGTTGATGATAGAATTATTTCAATTACAGTAATTGCTTTAGGTACTAGTTTACCCGAATTAGCAACTTCAATTGCTGCTGCAATTAGAAAAGAGCTGGATATTTTCATTGGCAATATAATTGGCTCAAATATTTTTAACATACTTGCAGTAATAGGTTTTACAAGTGTTGTGAAACAAATTAATGTTAATCCAATGGTGTTGAAATTTGATATGTGGTGGATGATAGGAATATCTTTACTTCTATTTTTATTTATTTTACCTCTTCGTCGTGCAACCATAAGTCGTTGGAAAGGATTTGTTTTTGTAGCTATTTATATTATTTATATTTATTTAGCGTTTGCTTTATAAATGATTAAATTAAAAATCTAATTAATGATTGTAGCAAAAAATATAAGGAAATCATATGGTGACTTACAGGTTCTAAAAGGAATCGATTTAGAAATAAAAAAAGGAGAGATTATTTCAATTGTTGGTTCAAGTGGAGCTGGTAAAACTACTTTTCTTCAGATTCTGGGAACATTGAGTCGCCCTGATTCAGGTCAAATTTTATTTGATAATAAAGAAGTAAGTAAATATAAAGACAAACAATTAGCCTCTTTTCGAAATAATAACATCGGTTTTGTATTTCAATTTCATCATTTACTGCCTGAATTTACGGCTTTAGAGAATGTTTGTATTCCAGCTTTTATTGGTAATATGCCAAGGGCAAAGGCAGAAAAAAAAGCCAAAGAAATATTAGAATTTTTAAAACTCGATCATCGAATGGATCATAAACCAAAGGAATTATCTGGAGGTGAGCAACAACGTGTGGCTGTAGCAAGAGCATTAATTAATGAGCCGGCAGTTATTTTTGCTGATGAGCCATCGGGTAATCTCGATTCAGAAAACAAAAAAGAACTACATAATTTATTCTTCTCACTACGTGATATTTATAATCCTTCAATAGTAATTGTTACACATGACGATGGATTAGCAGATATGGCAGATAAAAAATTAACGATGAAAGACGGTTTCTTTGTTTCTTAAAAATGACTTTTGCACAAGAATTACCCGATATACGAGATTTTTTAAACGAGAAGGCAGAGAAATATAATCATTCTGATTTTATTGAAACTGATCCTATTCAAATACCACATCTATTTTCTGATAAAAATGACATTGAAATTGCTGCATTCTTTGCTTCAACTATTGCATGGGGGCAGCGTGTAACAATTATTAAAAATATGCATAAGTTAATTGGACTTATGGATCATTCTCCGTATGAATTTATAATGAATAGCTCAGAAAGAGATTTGAATAGGTTGAATTATTTTAAACATAGAACATTTAATGGCGAAGATTGTAAGTTTTTTGTTAAATCATTAAATAACATTTACCAGAAACATGGAGGATTAGGGGAATTGTTTCAAAAAATATATTTGGAGCAAAATAATATTTTTAACACTTTAATTAAATTTAGAGAGATCTTTTTTGACATTGAATATCCTCTAAGAACACAGAAGCATGTGTCGAATGTATTAAAAGGATCATCGGCGAAACGATTAAATATGTTTTTACGTTGGATGGTTCGAAATGATAATAATGGTGTTGATTTTGGATTGTGGGATAAAATTTCAATGTCAGATTTATTTTTACCTTTAGATGTCCATACAGGTAATGTAGCTCGGAAATTAGGTCTTTTAAAAAGAAAACAAAACGATTGGAAAGCAGTAGCAGAAATTACTAGTATTTTAAGGGAGTTTGATCCCAAAGATCCTATTAAATATGATTTTGCATTGTTTGGATTAGGAGTTTTTGAAAAGTTTTAAATTTTTTGTTTAAAGATATTACGGGCTAAAGCCCAAAAATATTAGTGTATAGATAGAGAATGTGCGAAAAGATTAAGTAGTTGTCATTCTGAGCTTGTCGAAGAATCTATTTGGTTGTTAATGAAATATTTCGACAAGCTCAATATGACAAATTGCTGTAATTCAGATTGTCACACTGAGCTCGTCGAAGTGTTTTTATTGTTTTTTTGGACAGCCTTATTTTTTAAATTTTATATTATATGCCTAACGATTATTTTAAGTTCAAACAATTTACAATTCATCAGGATAAATGTGCCATGAAAGTTGGGACAGACGGAGTATTGCTCGGTGCATGGGCAGACTGTGTGAATGCCAAAAGTATTTTAGATGTTGGAACAGGAACCGGACTTATTTCTTTAATGTTAGCCCAACGCTCAAGTGCAAGAATTGAAGCTGTAGAAATTGATGAAGTAGCTTGTATTCAGGCTAAAGAAAATATTAAAAAATCACTGTGGAACGATAGAATAGAAATACATAATATACCATTTCAAGATTTTTCGAAATCTACAAACGAGAAATATGATTTGATAGTTTCTAATCCTCCATATTTTCAGA
This sequence comes from Bacteroidales bacterium, assembly GCA_013138975.1. Classification (GTDB taxonomy): domain Bacteria; phylum Bacteroidota; class Bacteroidia; order Bacteroidales; family UBA12077; genus UBA12077. Next base: position 7,035 of record WTBR01000175.1, on the reverse strand, counting down.
ATTCACTTTACGCTCCTGACGAAAAGCGAACAGACGCAAGGCATAATTCAAATCTTAAATTGGATGATTTGCTTAATGGGGCATTGAAATTATTATCAGAGAAAGGAAAGTTAAGCATTGTGTTACCTTACTTGGAGGGTGCGCTATTTGTCTTAAAAGCGGCTGAAAATGGCTTGTATTGTGTTCGGCAAACAAAAGTATTGCCAAAGCCTGATAGAGCCCCAAAAAGGCTAATGCTTGAATTTATGAAAGAAAAAATGCCGCTTGTTGAACAAGAATTAATAATTGAGCTCAACAAACGGCATGAATATTCTGAAGCATATAAAAATCTTACTAAAGACTTTTATTTAGCATTTTAGTCTAAATCTGTTTCTTTTTCTATGAATACTATTCCATATTCTTCTAATTCCTTAAGAACTGGTTCGTAAACATCTTTCATTGTAGGAACGATAACTCCTTTTTGTTTGATAACTCCGTTTAAGAAAAGTTTTGTTGCAATTGCAACCGGTATTCCTACGGTAATAGACATTGCTGTGTGTACTTGGTCTTTACCTCTTACAACTAATGAAGAAGTAATTCGTTTATTCTTGCCATCGAGTACATAATCAAACTGATGTTGCATAGCAATCATATCTTTATCTTCCGCGTCTAAAGCCCATTTTTCTTCTAATAATTTCTGAAGAATTTGAGCAGGAGTAGCTTCTGATAATCCTATTTTTGTATCATCAAAAATACCTAACCATTTTAATCTGCTCATGGTTTCTGATTCAGGATCAATTCCTACATAGTCACAAAGCTTTTGTTCGACAGAATCTTTTACATTATAAGGTAAAAAGCTGTTGATAAATTCTCTGTAAGTCATGCTTTCTAAGCCTGCTACATTATATGTGTCATCAGTTGCACCTATTTGTACAAAAACATTCCATCCTGCACCATAACCCGGGCGACGTAATGTTCCACGTAATAATGTTGGAATATCTTCAAGACCGTAGGTTTTTCTATAACTTAATGAATCGCGGTTTGGATACATTTCAAACTCACCAACGTCCAGTATTGACATTCTTTCAGTTCTTTTAAATAACTGGTTGTATGGTACATATTTATATTTACCATGATCGATGTATTGTGCTACAGATTGTCCTGCAACAACTACATTTCTTGGATTCCATGTAAATTTGTAATTCCACGGATTGTTGTCAAACTCAGGAGCTACTAAACCACCTGTACTAGATTTAAAAGCAAGTAATTCACCACCTTTAGCTTTTATTTCATCTATTACTTTCATTGCTGACATATGATCAATTCCAGGATCAACACCAATCTCATTTAAAAGCAATAATTCTTTACTAACAGCTTCGTCATGCAATGCTTGAATTTCATCTGAAACATAAGAAGCTGTTACCATATGTTTTCCTGATTTAACACATTTTGCCGCTACTAAATGATGAAATCTGGCAGGTAACATCGAAATTACAAGATCAGAATTTTCAATTTCTTCATTTCTTTGTTGCTCATTAAAAACATCAAATTTTATTGCTTCACCATTTTCGTGATTTTCAATTTTTTTAGTGGCTATATCCAAAGACATATCACCAACACGAATTTTCCAATTATTTTCATTAGAATGATCAAGTAAATATTTTATCATACTTGATGATGATAATCCGGCTCCAAGAATTAAAATTTTTTTCATAAAGATGATTGTTGTCTAATTTAAAATTTAAAATTTAAAATTTATGTTGTAATTGAAGGCGCTAAAGTAAAATTATATTTGAATAAGAAAAATGGTTTTTGACAGTTTTTAATATATTTTGAAAGTATAAATGAAATTTATTTTGTAAATACAAGATAATGAACATTTAGCGTTTGAATTATACAACATAAAAGTTAGAAAAAAGTTTAATTTTCCATATTTTCTATATTTCTAGTGAAAAAAATGGGTACTCTATGTGCTAATAAGTTAATTAAATTTCGATATAAACTTAATTGTATAATCTGTTAATAAATCGATTTCCTTATTTGTTGAAAAGTACATGATTAATCTTAATTTTGTTCGAATCTAAAATGACTAAAACAATTTGAATTTTGGCAATAAAGAAAAAATACGCAGAAACTCCTTTAATGAAACAATATTATCAAATCAAGACAAAGCATCCTGATGCGATATTGTTATTTAGAGTTGGGGATTTTTATGAAACATTTGGAGAGGATGCTATTCAAACGGCCGGGATTTTAGGTATTACATTAACAAAAAGAGCTAATGGATCAGCTTCTTTCGTTGAATTGGCTGGTTTCCCATATCATGCATTGGATACATATTTACCTAAATTAGTTCGTGCCGGGCAAAGAGTTGCCATTTGCGAACAATTAGAGGATCCAAAGAAAACAAAGAATATAGTGAAACGGGGAATAACCGAAATGGTTACTCCGGGGGTTTCCCTTAATGATAATGTATTAGAACATCGTGAAAATAATTTTCTTGCATCGGTTCATCTTGAAAAGACAGTTGCCGGAGTTGCATTTTTAGATATATCTACCGGTGAATTTTTAACTGCAGAAGGTAGTTTTGAGTATATTGATAAACTATTAAATAGCTTTCATCCTAAAGAGATTCTTTTTGAAAGAAGCAAGCAACAGCAGTTTAAAGAGCTTTTTGGCGATAAGTTTTATACATATAAATTAGATGACTGGGTATACACCGAAGAGAATGCAACTGACAAACTGCTAAGGCGTTTTCAGACATCATCATTAAAAGGATTTGGTGTGCAGAACTTGCAGTTTGGAATTATTGCTGCAGGATCAATCTTGCAATACCTTGAAATTACCCATCACGATAAACTGCAACATGTATCTACTTTATCCAGAATTGAAGAAGATAAATATGTGTGGCTGGATAAATTTACCATACGAAACCTTGAATTGTTTTTCTCTATTAATGAAGGTGCAAAAACTTTGGTTGATGTTATAGATAAAACCATTTCGCCAATGGGAGCCCGATTATTGAAACGATGGGTTGCTTTGCCATTAAAGGCGGAAATGCAAATAAAGGAACGTCATGATGTGGTTGATTTTCTTTTAAAGGATGTTGATTTTAAAGAATTATTAGCCGAACATATTAAAGAAATTGGTGATCTGGAAAGAATCATCTCGAAAGTAGCAACAAGTAGAGTGAATCCACGTGAAGTAGTTCAATTGAAGCATGCTCTAACGGCTATTGAGCCAATTAAAAATGCTTGCCTGAACTCTGGAAATGATGCCTTAAAGAAAATAGGAGATCAACTTAATCCTTGCCTGAATATTCGAGATAGAATAGAAAAAGAGTTATTCCCTGATCCTCCGGTATTATTAAGCAAAGGGAATTATATAGCCGATGGAGTTTCGAGTGATTTAGACGAATTTCGAAAGTTAGCATATTCCGGTAAAGATTACCTGTTACAGATTCAGCAACGCGAAATAGAGAAAACGGGTATTACATCATTAAAAATAAGTTTTAATAATGTATTTGGATATTATATAGAGGTAAGAAATACACATAAAGATAAAGTTCCACCAGAATGGATTCGAAAGCAAACTTTAGTTAGTGCAGAAAGATATATTACGGAGGAATTAAAAGAGTATGAGATTAAAATTTTGGGTGCAGAAGAGAAAGCCTTCGAATTGGAGCAAAAAATATATTTTGATCTTGTAGCTAGCCTTGAAGATTATATTCCTGCTGTACAATTGAATGCTGCATTAATTGGGAAGTTAGATTGCTTATTGTCTTTTGCTGTAATTTCTGAAGAAAGTAAGTACATCAGACCTGAAGTAAACGATTCAGATGTAATTGATATAAAAGATGGTCGTCATCCTGTAATTGAAAAAATGTTGCCCATTGATGAGCCTTATATTGCCAATGATGTTTTATTAGATAATGATCAACAACAGATTATTATGATTACAGGGCCAAATATGTCTGGTAAGTCAGCTTTGTTACGACAAACTGCATTAATTGTATTATTGGCTCAAATAGGAAGTTTTGTTCCCGCTTCTGCTGCAAAAATAGGATTGGTAGATAAAATTTTCACAAGGGTAGGGGCTTCCGATAATATTTCGTTGGGCGAATCGACCTTTATGGTAGAAATGCACGAAGCCGCAAGTATCCTGAATAATTTATCGCCTCGAAGTTTAGTATTATTAGATGAAATTGGACGTGGAACAAGTACATACGATGGCATTTCAATTGCTTGGGCAATGTCAGAGTATATTCACGAACATCCAACGGCTAAAGCAAAAACACTTTTCGCAACGCATTATCATGAGCTAAATGAGATGGAAAAATCGTTTAAGCGAATAAAAAATTATAATGTTTCGATAAAAGAGCTAGATAATAAAGTAATATTTCTGCGAAAACTAAAACGAGGTGGAAGTGAGCATAGTTTCGGAATTCATGTGGCTCAAATGGCTGGAATGCCTAAGAGCGTGGTGAATAGGGCTAATGAAATACTGAAAGATCTTGAGAAATCAGAGAAAAAAGAATCGCTTTCGAAACCGGTTGGAGAGATAGCACAACACCGAGAAGGATTGCAAACTACAATTTTTCAGTTAGATGATCCTGTATTGAAACAAATTCGAGATGAAATTAATAATCTGGATATTAATAACTTAACTCCAGTGGAAGCGCTAAATAAGCTTAATGAAATTAAGAAGCATATTGGGTTAAAATAAAAAGTGAAAAAAAGTTCAATATTTTTTCACTTTATTTTTTTAAGAACGAAAAAATTAAATATATTTGCAACCGCTAATCGCAAGAATAGCAAGAGTACATTAAACATATTGAAAAGCCAATACAATTGCGAGAATAGCTCAGTTGGTAGAGCACGACCTTGCCAAGGTCGGGGTCGCGGATTCGAGTTCCGTTTCTCGCTCTAAATCTGCCCGGATGGCGGAATTGGTAGACGCGCTGGACTTAAAATCCAGTGACCTTTGGGTTGTGCGGGTTCAAGTCCCGCTCCGGGTACAGAAAAGCCGATGAGAAATCATCGGCTTTTTTGTTTTTATACATTTGTACACCAAAAAAAAAATTTATTTCCCCTTGTTTCTTCATCAAAACCTTGTATTTAAAATCTAATTTAAAGTTGAGAATAGTAAGCGGTATTATTTCTATGGTTCAAGTCTTTGACTTGGACTATGTTGTAAATTAGGCAGAAATGAAACACTTGCTCCATTTGGGAAATTTAAGAAACATACAGGTTTTATTGGGACACGAATGCATCAAAACTACCGAAACTCACACCGTATGTTTAATGTTGGTAATCAAAAAAATGCACAAACCTTTGGATGGAATAATTCAGAATAGTACATTTAGTTCCTGAAAAAAAACAATAAGAAAACAAAATTTTGTTGAAGACAAAACGGATATATCCGCAATACAAATAGGCAAGTTGGGTATATATGGATGTTGGCAGTAATATTAAATTGACGATAATGCAACAATTCAATAAGTTTCAAATTAGCTCTGAAGAAGAGAATAGATTATTTAAAGATGCTATAGTAATATTTGATACATCTTCAATTCTTGATTTTTACTATTATTCTACTCACACTCAAAATGAAATATTCAAAACTGTTTTTAATAAAATTAAATCACGTTTATGGTTACCAGCTCAAGCCTATTTTGAATTTATAAAAAATAGAGAAAAAGTAATGACCAAACCTATTGATTCCTATAAAAATCTCTTAGTGAAAAACAATGGATCAAAAGACAGTGGACATTTTGACGAAATACTATCAATAGTAAGAAATTTTCAAAAAGAAGAAGTAGCAGTTGCAAAAGGACAATTAAAAACGTTAATTCAAAAGACACAAAAGAATGATAAACACCCTTTTTTCAAAGAAGATTACTTTATTGAACTAGAAAAAAGGATAAATTTATTGGATAACTATTTATCAAAAACAGATAAAGAATTAAAGCAATTTAGGCAGCAACTTGAAGTTGATATAGAGGAAAAAGTTAAAGATATTGAAGCTTTAAAAGCAAAAGATCCTGTGAAATTAAATTTTGAAAAGTATTTTAAAATAGGAACGGAATTTAATTACAATGAGATATTTGAGATAATTAAAGAAGGAGAACTTAGATACCGCAACGAAATTCCTCCTGGATTTGAAGATTTTGATGAAAAGTCTGGATTTCAAAAATATGGAGATTTAATTTTTTGGAAACAAATCCTTAATTACTCTAAGGGAAATGAAAAACCAATTATTTTAGTCACAAATGACAATAAAAAAGATTGGTGGCTTTTTGAAGGAAATAGAAGTACAAAAACACCTAGACATGAGTTGATTTCTGAATTCAATTCAACAAATAATAACCGATTTTGGATGTATAATTCAAATGACTTTCTTTTTAAAATTAAAGAGATATTAAAACTTAAACTTGAAGATACAACTATAGAAGAAGTAAAAACCGTTTATCGTGCAAAATCACATGAATATGATGATGAAGCTATTAGCAATTGGGTTTTCAGGGAATTTGAATGTGATATGATGATAACTTTTGAAGGTAAAGAAAAGGATTGTGGTTTAGATTATCTAGGAAGAAATGAAGATAAAAAGAGTCTTGGATTTGCCGTATATAAAGGAAGAGGTTCTAGGTATACGTCTTTATTGAAGCCACTACAAGAAATACTATTCAAAAAAGAAGAAATTATTTCTTCAAACTCTATTGACTTTTTAACTCAAATCTTAGTTTGTAGAGATAAGGCACAAGCTGAAAGTATTGCTTCTCATCTAGGTCGAAAAAATCCTTTAAAACATTTAAAACAAAATGAATCTGATTTTAATATAATTATTGGTTATACTAATGAAGAAGGAAATAAATTTAACAGTTTTTTTGATTCAAAAGATTTACTTAATGAAGTAAATACTACTGCCAACAATTAAGCATCGTTTTCGGTTTACCCGAATATGTGCTTTATGTTGAACTAAATCCCGATTTAAATGGGAGTACCTTATATATTGTGGAATTGATTTTTCGAGTTTATGGCTTATTTGTTTTCT
>WTBR01000131.1 GCA_013138975.1 Bacteroidales bacterium | reverse complement strand
AATACTCACCCTAGAATCATAAAAAACGGAGCTCCAGGAGGATGACCAACTTCTAACCTATATGCAGAGGCAATAAATTCGCCACAATCCCAAAAACTTGTCGTAGGCTCTATGGTTAATAAATATACAATTGCAGCAATTAAAAAAGTAATCCAACCAAATAAGTTGTTATACAAGCGGAAATTCTTCATATTGTATCGTAAAATTTATTTAACAAAATAATGCTCTAAATTAAGACAAATAACGTTAATACACATTTTAAATTATAACTTTAACTTAAATTTACTCCTTATATAAATTCGTTTTTAAGTGTTTTTTCTTACTTTCGGCTCATAAATAATTTATATGAATTTCCAAAAATATATTATTCTCTTTTGTATAATTCTGTTAAGCGGTTTTCATTGTAGTTCTCAGATTAATGAGTCAAACTATATTCAGGATACGAAAATTTATTCAGATGATATAAATAAGTTATTTCTACAAATTGATAATACTAATTTTATAAAAAACAATGAATATACCAGCACGGTAATTGAAGGCTATACTCTGCTCGGATTTAATATTGCTCCAAAATTTATTTACTACCCAAGCTCCAGAATCAAAATTAGCTTTGGTGGTAATTTTTTAACTTATAATGGTAGAGAGAATAAATTAGAAGCATGTCTTCTTCTATCGTTTCAATATAAAATATCACCTAAATTCGATTTTATTCTTGGCAATATTTACGGAACAGTAAATCACAGACTCATTGATCCCCTTTTTGATTCAGAAAGATTTTTAAATCAAAATATTGAAAACGGACTTCAATTTTTATGGAATAGTGATCGTATTTTTATGGATCTGTGGCTAGATTGGGAACAGCAAATATTCCGAAACGATCCATTCCATGAGAAATTTAATGTTGGGTTATCATCTGAATTCTTAATTATTAATAAAGAAAATCGATATAAATTATCAATGCCATTTCAAAATTTAGTCCGTCATGAAGGAGGTCAAATTGATTCATATGCAAAACCAATTGTAACAATTTTTAATAATGCCACAGGATTAAGTTTTACCAAATTTTATAAGAATAAGTTTATTCATAAATTTAAAATTTCTTCTTTCATTGTTAATTACCAAGACCTGTCACCCCTAACTGAACGTATGTATATTGACGGCACATCAAGTTATTCAAATCTTGAATTAATTAACTCAAACTATAATTTAACTTTAGGATATTGGTATGGAAACCAGCATATCGCTCCAATAGGAAACCCAATTTACGAAACATACTCCAGAACAAATATCTTTGTAGAAGAACCTATTCGCCAACTTATAATTGGTAAATTAAATTATCAAAAAGATGTTTTTAATGGTATTAACTTAGGATTACGATTTGATACTTATTACGATTTACTATCTAGTAACCTCGATTATTCATGGACTGTTATGGTGGTATTTAACCATCGTTTCTTTTTAAAAGATATTAATCTAAAATAAATCGCCAAGGTTTGTTTTTGTAGATTTCTCCTGCATAGTCAATTCCTATACGAGGTGTTGTTTTAAATTTTATTTTTTCTTGATTTGGAACCGACTCAATCCATAATCTCTGACTTGAAAATAAATCTTCACCATAAAAAGACTTATCAATAAATAATTTCTTTGTTAATTTCCCCGGGCCGTCAAAACCTTTAAGTCCTCGAATTAAAACTGCCTGAGGAATATCTTTTACTGAAGTTACAACATTCAACATCCAATACATTCCATAAATAAGATATACATAAATCTTACCTCCTTCGTGATACATTATTTCTGTTCTTGAAGTTCTTCCTTTACTGGCATGACATGCCAAATCTTCTTCTCCTCGATAAGCTTCAACTTCAGTTATCAAAAACTTTTTAATACTCCCATCATCAAACTTTCTTATCAAATGCTTCCCTAATAATTCTGGAGCTACTTCCAAAACATCTCTTGTGAAAAACTCTTTTTCAAGCTTATTCATTTTTTATGAATTAATTGATACTTACTTGCACTTCTGTTTCAGGCTATTAGCCATTTGCAATTAGCTTTTGATTTTTCTACGATGAAAGTATAAATAGTAATGACTTGCAGCGATTTCTGTTTCAATTTTACTACTCTTTTCTTATCTTATTTATAAGCCTAATTATAACAATAGAACCTTATCATTTATACCTTGGGTTGGCAACTGTTATTCTTTACGTAATTCTACTTTTCCTTTAATGACATCTTCAGTTTCTGCTCCATAGGAAATAAACATTCCTGTCAATTTATCTGCTTTTGCAGAAAATTCCATAATCATTTTTCCAAATTGAACTATTTCATTTTTTTCATTTTCAAAATCCAATACTAAAAATCGAGCCATTTTAAATCCACCTTTAATTCTAAAACTAGGATTAGTATTATGAATCTTATTTTCAATTCTCATATATCCATTAATAATCTTTCCCTTAGTTGAAAACTTTCCTGTAATAGTTCCTTTTATTTGTTTATCATTAAATTTATTGTCCTGAATGAAATCCCCATTCCAACTTCCTGCAATTGCTTGTTTTCTAACATTGTCTATTTTGTTGAAACGTCCATAATTTAGATGTTTTTGGAATAAAATAGCTAATATTGGTGCAATAATAGTCCCAATAATTCCACAAATTGCTATTATCTCAAATGTTTCCATAGCTTAAAAAAATCTATATTAATAACTTCTTAAATATTTCAAAATTCTATTTTCTATATCCTACTTATTAAAATTCAATTCTATCATATATTTTTGTTACTAAAACCGTCCTTAGAAAAGCCACACTTTTTACAATGAAAATCTAATAAATATCAACGGTCTTGCTATGTTTCGTGGGCGATTTCATAGAGTAATCTTATCAATGCGCCAAATAAGCAAGCCTATTAAATTTCTTATATATTTTTAACAAACCCTATTTAATGTGCTTGCTGGTGTTTATTAATTGTACTAAACTTTCGAACTGCTCATCACCGCACATGAAATTTAGCTTTTGTTAGGCACTGGGCGTTAATCTCGCATTGAATAAACAGTAAATATTGCTTCAATCTCTTTATTTAAAAAATCACATTGTTTATTGGCAATATATGCATAATATGACATACATTGAACAAAAGGTACTTTATCCTGTAGTTTATTTAACCAGAAACAATCTCCAATTGAAGTTGCAATACCTTCATTTAATAAGAATCTCATGTATTTATTTGTTGTTTCATAACTGGCAACACGAGCTGAACCACAAATATCTTTATAAAATCCGTCCTTATCTTTTTCTATTTTTGTGTTTGCTATAAATTCATCCGCAAATTTTGTCGCTAGTTCAGTACATTCTAAAATAATCGACTTGATTTTTTTCTTTTCATTTTCACTAATCTCCTCATAATAATGTTCATAATATGTGTCAATCGGAAGATCTTCAATTCGAGTTAATGAATTATTTTCAAGGTAGGTAACTGCTTTGTCAATTATCAAATACTTAATTATATTACAAAATTCTTCTCCACCGCTAGAATAACCGCAATCCAATTGTTGTTGAACAATACTCTGCATTTCCTTGGCTTCATCTTCTGTTTTCAAAATGATAATTGCTTCAGAGAACAAAAAATCAGAGAACACATTAATTCCCCAAGTTAGATGAGTATTAAGAACGCTATCGTCCCTGACAGAGAAATCCTTTTTTCCTAATTCACATTTTATTCTCCACTCTCGTTCATGAGTCCAATCAGTTCCCTTATCAATGTCTAGATTAACATATCTGTATTGTTCTTTATAGGGTATAATTTTAGGACAAATTATTTTATTTTCCTTATTTTCATATTTAAAGATATTATCTTCTGACAAGCCAGAAATCACAGGTCTTCCATTATTTTTAAAAACATCCTTTTTTAATAATGCAATTCCATATTCCGTGAATCGAGTTCTATCATTTCTTTCTTTCACATATTGAATAAGATTTATCAATGGCATTTCTGTAAAACAAACAACAGGATCTCCACCATAAATAGTAGCATTTCCATTTCTAAAAGAACGGCTAGCTCTAAGTCCACCTTCTTCAATAATATTAATTAAACATTCAAATTCATTATATATTACACTATCATCTCTTAGTGGAAAATACAATTCTTCCAATTCAATCTCCTCCTTTGGATAATCGCTATGATTTGGTTGCCTTAAACTGTGAATTACGTATTTTGATATATCTGTTCGCATATTATTAATTGCACTTCTCATCTTGCCTTGTGCCTAACTAAGAACTAATAGCTATTTTGCTTATCAAAAAGGACTTAGTGTATATATGTTAATGCTTTAACCCGTAAACTCAAGTTAATATTTGATCTTATCCGTTTTATCTCTCCACTTATTAAATGCAAGAATTGACTCATCTCTTAGAATTTGTGTTGTGGGAATCTTTCTTTTTTCAATTGGAAGGTCAAGTTCTTCATAAATAAAAGAATCATCAAAATCGATTTCTTTTGCATCTACTTTAGTATTTGCATAATAAAGTTTATCTAAATGAGCCCAGTAAATAGCCCCCAAACACATCGGGCATGGTTCACACGAAGAATATATTACGCATCCTTTTAAATCAATAGTACCCAATTTTGATGTTGCTTCGCGAATTGCCATAACCTCAGCGTGAGCTGTTGGATCGTTATTCGATGTAACTCTGTTAACTCCTTTTGCAATTATTTCTCCGTCTTTAACAATTACAGCACCAAAAGGGCCTCCGTTATTATCAATGTTGTTAACAGACAACTCAATGGCCATTCGCATAAAATCAATATGATTTTTACTCATACTCTTTAGTGTTAATTAAAATTTTCCTTCTTCCGAATAAAAAAAGCGAATAAAAAAATGAAAACAATGTGATTCCTATCTGCGTTTCCAAGGTATCCTCATTTAAAAATGATAATAATGCGATTATGAAAAACACCACAAAAAGATAATTTTTATAAGCTTGTAGTTTAATTACAGGATAAAGTATTGAAAATAAAACTAAAATGAATCCTACAATCCCAAAGCTTATAAAAAAAGTAACAAACTGGTTATGTGCCCTTAATCTATTTTTTTTCGGCAATTTACTATTGTCAATTTCGTACTGTTTACGAAATGAATCCTTTACATCCCCTGTTCCTACTCCAAACCAGAAATTATTTTTAATAATACCGAATGCAGCTTTTAGAAACTCCGCTCTTAAAGTTATTGAATTTCCTGCTGGATTAAATCCTTTTCTATAAACATCAATTTGCCATATTATTTCATATATCTTCGGATAAATTGCATACTTATTTTCAAAAATATAATTAGCCATTCCGCTTTCAATGTTCTTAATATCATTTAATAATAATTTTGATATCCCAACAGAATCTTTTCTTAAACCTTTTGAGGTAAGATACCTCATTAATGTATATTTAATTTCTTGCTTTTTTTCATCTTTACCAACATAAGGAATCGAGCTTACTGCATTCCATTCTTTTTCAAGTTCCTGATCGCATACATATAACTGCAAGTAATTGCCATTCTCTAACTGACCATGTCCTTTATAATTGCTATAGGTATTCCCAGATTCAGTAAACATTTCCAGATTATCAAAATCAATTATTTGCTTTGTGTAAAATTTAGAAATAGAATGAGTTGAATAAGATGCTAATAACAAAAAAATAGTAATTAACGATACTTGAAAAAATAACCTTAGAACTAAATGTCTAATTTTAAAGGACACAAAACCCAAAACCAAAAAGAAAGTAATTAAAAAAATAAAAATCCCTGTAAATGATTTTAATAAATACAGAAATATTACAAGCCATAAAATAAAAGTAATATATACAATATACTCAAACTTGGTATTCTTATACCTATCCGAAAATAAAAAATATCCTAACGAAAAAATGGCTATATTTATCAATAAGCTCAATCTTATATGAGACATAAATACAGAAATATCCCTAATATTTTTAACAGGGAGGTCAATTATTCCTATTAAAATTAAAGTACTTATTATCGTAGAAGAGACTACTGCTAAGGTAAACCACAACATAATTGATTTAATTTGCTTTTCTGTCAACTTTTTTGATGTTCCAATTATTACGGGGAATAGTATTAGAATAGCTTTATTTCCCAAATCACGAAAAGCATATTCAAAATTCACTGTATTTATTAACCAAATTATATGAACGATAAATATTCCTGTAAAAATCAGAATCGATCTGTTTGATTTTATTACATCCAATTTTCTCTTAAAATCGAATTCAAATACCCAATTTGATATTAATAAAATCATCGATAAACTAAGTGCAAGTTTAGAATGAGGTAAACAAATTGCAGTAAGTACTAATCCAAAATAATAAATTCTATCGTGATTAAAATTGATTTTAAATATTTTCATGTGGTATAATAAATCTTTACGTCAAAGATAATTAAAGATCACTGAGATTAAAAAAGTAATTATTCCTAAAAATTATTTTACCCAATTAAATGGTCTCTTTTTCTGATAATTAAATTTAAAAATTAATTACATTTGCCCCTCGTTTTTACGATGTATATTATAATTGCCAAAGATCATTCTTTGTAAGTCAGGTTATTAACAATAATTTGTTAGTAATTTCCTTGATTTACAAAAAATAATTGTACTTTTGCAATCCGTAAAATACGGCGAATTATAATGTATTAAGGTATTAATTAAAAAGTTAGGATTTAAAAGTGGATACATTAAGTTACAAAACAGTATCAGCGAACAAGGCAACTGTTCAGAAAGAATGGGTTCTTGTTGACGCGAAAGACGAAATCTTAGGCCGATTAGCTGCTAGAGTAGCAATGATTTTAAGAGGTAAGCACAAACCATCTTTCACTCCACATGTTGATTGTGGCGACAACGTTATTGTTATTAACGCAAGTCAGTTTAAATTGACAGGAAACAAAATGACAGAAAAACAATATGTTAGTCATTCAGGTTATCCAGGTGGACAAAAATTTATTACACCAGAAGCTTTATTAGCAAAAAAACCTATTGCTGTAATTGAGAAAGCAATAAAAGGAATGCTACCAAAGAATCGTCTTGGAAGAGAATTATTTAGAAACCTTTATGTTTATGAAGGAACCGAACATGAACAACAAGCGCAGAAACCAAAAAAAGTAGATTTAAACTCAATTAAATAATTAGTATGGAAGTAATAAATACTTTAGGAAGAAGAAAAGCTGCTGTTGCAAGGGTTTATTTAAGCGAAGGAAAAGGAAAAATCACAATTAACAATCGTGAGTTAGAAGAATTTTTTCCTACAAAACCTCTTCAGTACATTGTTAACCAACCATTTGAACTAGTAGAAGTTGCTGGAAAATATGACGTGAAAGTTAATATTTTCGGTGGTGGTATTAAAGGACAAGCTGAAGCAGTTCGATTAGGAATTACAAGAGCATTAATCGAGGTAGATGCAGAGCACAGAGATGCTTTGAAGAAAGCTGGATTTGTAACTCGTGATTCTAGAATCGTAGAACGTAAAAAACCTGGTCAACCAAAAGCGCGTAAGAAATTCCAATTTAGTAAAAGATAGAATAATATTCTGTTGGATAATATTCCGTTTAGTATCTAAATTGTTGAGACATCCCAAATGGAGCTACTCAACGATTGATCAATTAAAGAGAATGTAAACGTTTAAAAATTAAGTAAATGTCAAAAACAAGTTTTAACGAATTATTAGAAGCAGGTGTACATTTTGGTCACTTGAAAAGAAAATGGAATCCAGCAATGGCTCCTTACATCTTCATGGAGCGTAATGGTATTCACATTATAGATCTACAAAAAACTGAAGCAAAATTAAACGAAGCATGTAGTGCTCTAAAACAAATTGCTAAATCAGGTCGTAAAATATTATTTGTTGCTACAAAAAAGCAAGCTAAAGATATCGTTTCAGAAAAAGTTAAACCTACACAAATGCCATATGTTACTGAACGTTGGCCAGGTGGTATGTTAACTAACTTCCCAACTATTCGTAGAGCAGTTAAAAAAATGTCAACTATTGACAAAATGGAAACTGACGGAACAATGAAGAATTTAGCAAAAAGAGAGAAGTTGCAAATAACTCGTCAAAGAGCTAAACTAGAAAAAATGTTAGGAAGTATTTCTGATATGACAAGACTTCCTGCTGCTATGTTTATTGTTGATGTTTCAAAAGAACACATCGCAGTAAGAGAAGCAAAAAGACTTAATATACCTTTATTTGGTATAGTTGATACAAACTCAGATCCATCATTAATAGATTTTCCAATTCCAGCAAATGATGATGCTTCAAAATCAATTTCTTTACTTATGGACATAGTTACTGCGTCGATTCAGGAAGGTTTAAATGAAAGAAAAATGGAGAAGGAAAAAGAAGGACCAGCAAAAGAGAATAAAAAAGGTGGTAAAAAGCCAAATGCTGATGTTAAGAAAACAAGTGCTAGAAAAGAGGAAGCTCCTGTAGTGGAAGTAAAGGCAGAAGAAGCAAAAACTGAAGAAGTAAAGGTTGAAGAGCCTAAAACTGAAGAAGTAAAAGCAGAAGCAAAAAAAGAAACAAAAGAATAAATTCAAATAGTAAAAAATAAGAATATGGCTCAAATAACTGCAACTGAGGTAAACAAGTTAAGAAAAATGACTGGTGCCGGTATGATGGATTGTAAAAAAGCACTAGTTGAGGCTGAAGGAGATTTCGATAAAGCACAACAAATTATCCGTGAAAAAGGTATGGCTGTTGCAAACAAGCGTTCTGACAGAGAAGCTAGCGAAGGTGTTGTTTTAGCAAAATCTGTTGGGTCTAAAGGTGCTATTATCGCTTTAAATTGCGAAACAGATTTCGTAGCTAAAAATGAAGATTTTGTAAAATTAGCAGAAACTATTCTAGACGTAGCTATTGAAGGATTACCTGCAGATCTTGAAGGTTTGAATAATCTTGAAATTGACGGAATAAAAATTTCTGAAAAAGTTATAGAACTAACAGGTGTTGTTGGAGAAAAAATCGATTTAAAATATTTTGATAAAATTGAGAATGAACAAGTTGCTGCTTATATCCATAGTGATAAAAAATTAGCTACACTTGTTGGATTAACAAAATCAGGTATTGATGAGCAAGTAGGGAAAGATGTTGCAATGCAAATTGCTGCAATGGATCCTGTTGCATTAAGTAAAGATCAAGTTTCTGAAAAAGACATTGAAAAAGAACTTGAGATTGGTAGAAACCAAGCTTTAGCTGAAGGAAAACCTGCTAATTTAGTTGATAAGATTGCTCAAGGTAAATTAGGTAAATTCTTCAAAGAAAATACTTTATTAAGCCAATCATTTATTAAAGATAATAAAATGACAGTTGAACAGTATTTAAAAGATACTGATAAAGATTTAACTGTTAGTGCTTTTAAAAGATTCTCAATTAAGCAATAATCTTTTTTATTATAAAACTATTAAGGGAGTTCGTTTTGAACTCCCTTTTTTTGTATGTCGGGCATGGTAATAAGCTGGCAGAATGCAAGTTTC
Organism: Bacteroidales bacterium; assembly: GCA_013138975.1. GTDB lineage: Bacteria > Bacteroidota > Bacteroidia > Bacteroidales > UBA12077 > UBA12077. The sequence continues at coordinate 75 of WTBR01000131.1, read as the reverse complement.
TGCATGTGCCGAGTTGATAGGAAACATTAGCAATTGGCAAGGGTGTCCAGAGCGATTTGGAATCTGAAAGAAGCC
>WTBR01000066.1 GCA_013138975.1 Bacteroidales bacterium | reverse complement strand
TCAAAATCATTCGACGCAAACTCCTTTGACAAAATATCTATTGCTATTGTCTTAATATTAGAGGCTCTGTAGATATGCATTAATGGTAGATTAATTCCAAATTTTTCTTTAATCGCAGATACAACATTTAAAACTTTTAATGAGTGGCCTCCTATACTGAAAAAGTTGGCTGTTGTACTTATCTCTTCTTTTTCTATATTTAATACTTCTGACCAGATTTCTACTATTTTTTCTTCCGTTTCATTTGATGGTGCAACATAATCGTCGCCTGCTTTTATTTCCGGTAATGGTAGAACTTTGCGATTTACCTTTCCATTTGCTGTTCGTGGTAAACTCTCCAACTCAACAAAATAAGCAGGAACCATATAATCGGGAAGTTGAGCTGACATATAAGCTCTTAGCTCTTCTTGATTGAGTTCTTCTCTACTAACTATATATGCACATAGGTACTTGTCATTGTTTTCTTCAATAGCTATTACTACACTCTCTTTTATGTTTTCATGTTTTGATAATACATATTCAATTTCTCCTAATTCTATTCTAAAGCCTCTAATTTTTACCTGGTAGTCAACTCTTCCTAAAAACTCTATTTCCCCATCAGGTAAACAGCGAGCTAAATCGCCTGTTTTGTATAAACGTTTTCCTTTTTTAAAGGGATGAGAAATGAATTTTTCATCTGTGAGTAATGATTCATTTAAATAACCTACCGCTAATCCATCACCACTTATACATAACTCTCCACTTGATCCAATTGGCAATAAATCCATAGTTTCATTTAAAACATATGCTTCTGTATTATTTATTGGTTTTCCTATTACCGGACATTTAATAAATGCATCCAATTTTTCTTTATTAATTAAAGAAGTTATACATCCTATGGTTGCTTCTGTTGGTCCATAATGATTGATGATTTGGAGATTTTCATTTAAAGACAAAGATCTTTCGATTAATTCCGTTTTTATAGCTTCACCTCCTAATAACACTAACCTTAAGCAATTCACACTTTTATCAAATCCCTCACAATCAACCATAGTTGAATATAAGGATGGTGTTGTTTTTAAATAGCTAATTCTATTATCTACAACATAAGAATTAAAATCACTCGATGATAAATACAAATCTTTTTGAAGAATATGTAATTCACACCCTTTTAACAATGATGAAAAAACCGACGTATAACCCAAATCAAATGAATAGGAAGTTATTAAAGCTGTTTTATCATTTTGATTCAATTTCGATATATCATTAAACCAACTAATATAATTAAGTAAATTTTCATGTGTTAAAACAACCCCCTTAGGCTTACCCGTTGTTCCTGATGTATAAATCACATAAATAGAATCGGTAATGGTATTAACACATTTAAGATTTTCACTCTCTCCTTTGAAAAAACAATCATCCACATAGATTAAATCAATTTCAAATAGATTTTTATCATAGGATGAAATGTTAGTCAGAATAAATGAACATTCTGAATCTCTTAATAAATAAGAAATTCTGTTTTCAGGTAATTCAGGATTTACGGGAAGATAACTTGCTCCTGATTTCAATACACCGAGAAGACATATTATCATTTCATGACTTGGTTCAAGAATTAAAGTTACAATAGAATTTCGTGTAATTCCTTTATTTCTTAAGTAATACGCAATTTGATTGCTTTTTTGATTTAATTCATTATAACTTATGCTTATACCTTCAAAAACAACCGCTTCCTTTTCCGGGGTCTTCTCTACCTGCTCTTCAAACAGCTCGTGAATAGTTTTATCTTTTGGATAATCTGTTTCAGTATTGTTAAATTCACACAATAACTGATGTTTCTCATCTTCTGTTAGAATATCAATTGCAGAGATTTTAATCTCTGCCTTTCTTGCTATTTGACTTACTATCTGTTTAAAATATACTATAAATCTATCTATTGTTTCGGCTTTGAATAGTTGTGTACAATAATTAAAGCTTATTAATAGCTGTTCTTCATAATCAATCGCTGTTAATGTTAAATCAAACTTAGAAACTCCTTTTGTATGAATAAGGTTTTCTTTATTTATTCCCGATAAATCACCACTATATTCTGCCTGATTCAATAAATTAATCATTACATCGAAAATAGGATTACGACCGGCATCTCGCTCTACTGATACTTTATCTACTAAATCTTCGAACTGATAATTCTGATTTTCGTATGCTCCAAGTACGGTTTGCTTTAAGCTTGATACGAAATCTCGTATTGTTTCTTCTCCTTTTACCTCATTACGAATGGATAGTGTATTAACAAACATGCCTACTATATTTTCCAAATCGGCATGATTCCTTCCGGCTATTGGTGTTCCTACTACTATATCATCTTGTCCGCTTAGTTTCGATAAAAGAATACTAAATACGGATAGCAAGGACATATACAATGTTAGGTCATTTTCTTTGGTGAAAAATCTTATTCCTTCTGTCTCTTCTTTGCTCAATACAAAATTTACTGTTGCTCCTTCATGACTTTGCATTAAAGGTCGAGCATAATCAATTGGAAGGTTCAATACGGGTATCTCTCCTTCAAATTCATTAAGCCAATATTGTTCCTGATCTTTTATAATTTCTTGCTGTTTTTTACTATTTTGCCACTCACTATAATCCTTGTATTGTAAGGGTAATGGAGATAATTCTTCTCCTGATACTAGCGCCTGAAATTCTTTTTCTAAGATTGCATGCGAGGTTCCATCACTTATTATATGGTGCATATCAATCATTAACAAGCTATCTTCTCCTTTTATATCTACTATAGTTGCTCGTAAATAAGGTGCTTTTGATAAATCAAAGGGCTTTATGAATTTATTTCGTGTATTTTCAACTTCCGTGTTTTCTATACTTAGTTTTTCAAGCTCAAATTCAACACTCTTGCTTATTTGCTGAACAGGCTCTTGATCAACTACAATAATGCTTGTACGGAAACTTTCGTGTCGATTTATTAGTTGTTTGAATACTTCTTCTATTTTTGATTTATCGGCCTCTTTTCCCAATGGTATTATATAGGGCATATTATAGGCTGTTGATGTTAAATCAAACTGTTGCAACAAATACAATCGTTTCTGTGCAGAGGATAATGGGTAATTTGATTGTTCCTGCGCTTTTGGTATAGAAACAAATTCTATTTTTGTACTCCTTTCTATCTGACATACCTGTAATTTTATCGTGGAATGTAAAGACACATCTCGTAATGGAAATTCAACTCCTATTTCTTTATTTATTTTACTTGTTAACACGGTAGCTTTGAGCGAATGACCTCCTATTGAGAAAAAATTAGTATTTACACTTATATTTTCTTTTTCAATATTTAATACTTTTGACCATATTTCAAGCAACTTTGCTTCTATCTGATTCGATGGTGCTACATAATCGTCGCCTGCTTTTATTTGCGGTGATGGCAGTGCCTTACGATTTACCTTACCATTGGGACTTAATGGAAGTTTATCCAGCTCACTAAAATAAGAAGGAACCATGTAATCGGGAAGTTGCTCTGACATATAAGTTCTCAGCTCTTCGTGTTTGAGTTTTTCTTTACTAACGATATATGCACATAGGTACTTTTCATTGTGTTCTTCAATGGCTGTTACTATACACTCTTTAATATTATCATGTTTGAGTAAAACATTCTCTATTTCTCCTAACTCAATTCTAAATCCGCGAATCTTTACCTGATGGTCAATACGACCTAAGAACTCTACACTTCCGTCGGATAACCAACGTACCATATCGCCGGTTTTATATAAAAAATCACCTTTTAAACCCTCCGATTTATATATGTTTTTTATAAATGAGTTACCGGTCTTCTCCGGATCATTTAAATATCCTTTAGATAGGCCATCGCCCGAAATATATAATTCTCCGGCAATATTAACAGGCTGCATTTGCAAATATTGATTAAGAACTATTAAACCACCGTTTGCTATGGGCCCGCCGATAGGTATACTTGTTAATACCTTATATTTATCCTCGGCTGAATCTCCAATATTTAATACTGCTGACATTATTGAAGCTTCGGTTGGCCCGTACATGTTATAAATGGAACAATCATTACTTACAATTTCATAACTTTGTTTGACCAAACTTAATGTCAATTTTTCTGCCCCAATACATAAATGTTTTATTGATTTTAGCTTTTGATTACTGCTTGCCACATACTGAAATTGAATTGGCGTATTATGTAGAACTGTAATATTATTTTTATTTATCAGACGAATATATTTTTCAATATCTAAACTAATTTCTTTTGAAACTGTATTTAAACTTGCTCCGGATGTAAGACCAATAAATATTTCCCAAACAGACCAGTCGAAATAATATGATAAATTCTGAATGACTTTATCATTTTTATCTAAGCTTAGATGTTTATATCCCCAATGTAAAAGTGGTGAGATATTCGAGTGGTTTATTATAACTCCTTTAGGATTTCCTGTTGAACCTGAAGTGTAAATAATGTAAGCTAAATCCTCAGATGAATTAATTTTAGGCAATCTTTCAACTGCATGTTTACTTAATATATTCAGATCATGCTGAAACTTGTTTTTCTCTTTAATGGAAACTCTTTCTTCCTGATCTTTATTAATTGTTATAAGTACATCATATCTATACTTTGTCAATTCATTTTCAAGTGTAAATATTTTACGACCGGATTCAACGCTTTTAATTGATGTTTCTTCGCATTTTAAATCATTCCAAAATCCTCTTGATAAGAATAATTCCTGACTCCAATCTGTTTTGGTTTTATATTTTTCATTCTTATTTGTTCGCTTAAACTCTTTTAATTCTTTTAACAAATCATTTTTCAGATCCTGATCCATAATATCTCCAAAGAACATTAATCCTTCAGGTTTCATTAAATCAATCGCCTTACGAATTACCTTTTTTAAATAATTATGGCCATCAAAACATTGAATAACACTATTTATTATTACTATATCAAAATCCTTCTCTTCTATCTGATCTATTTCATCGGCTGACAATCGCTTTTGAATGATATTAAAATGCTTTTCTGAATTTATTCTTTCCTCATTTTTTTCCAAGATTGTTCCTGAAAGATCTGTTCCATAATACAACTCCACTTTGGGTGCTAACTTAAACATACTTATTCCTGAAGCACATCCTATTTCCAGAATTCTTGTTTGAGAAGTAATATGTGGTTCTAGTTTTTTTAGCACATTATCGCCATATTCATCCATTTCTTCGCGGGGTATGGGCTTTCCTGTATAACTACTGCTCCATCCTCCTCCTGTTATTTCATCTACCGATTCATCGCCTACATACTCCCATAGCTTTCTGTCATTCAAGCTACTATGAATTTCCTGTTCTTCATAAACATTATTGCTATCCAAACATAAATATGTTCTAAACGATGAACATTCCCATTGGAATTTATTCATCTCTTTTAAATATCGCTTCTCACTAAGAATAATACGGGTGGATGTATCATTTATCATAAACTTGATGCGTTCTTCGGGAAATGATTCTGATAACGGTAAATATCCACATCCGGATTTTAGGATTCCTAATATGGATATTATAACGTTAGTACCTTTATCCATATATATTCCGATACTTTCATTTATACTAACTTCACATTCGAAACGCAAATATTGTGCTATCTGATTGGATTTATTGTCTAATTCTTTATATGTAATTTGTTCCTGATTACAAACCAAGGCTATATTATCAGGCGTTTTATCAACTTGCTCTTCAAATAATCCGTGTATTGTTTTATCTTTTGGATAATTTGATTGGGTATCATTAAACTCGTATAACAGTTGTTGCTTTTCTTCCTGCGATAATAATTCTATCTCCTTTAGTTTAACTTTAGGGTTCTTAATTATTGAACTTACTATACTTTTGAAACATCTAATATATTTTTCTATGGTTTCTCGTTTAAAAATACCTGTATAATACTCAATCGAAATATCAGTTTTATTAACTGTTTCCCAAACAAAAAATGTCATATCAAATTTTGATGTGCTTCTGGTAATATTCAATTTGGGAAGATGCTCTATTTTGCCTCCCAGATCCTCAGATTCTTGATCACTCAATATTTCTCCAAAATTCTGGACAAGCATACTTACATCAAATAATGGATTTCTCGATATATCTCTATCAATATTCAGCATATCAACCAAATCCTCAAATTGTATATCCTGATTTTCGAAAGCTGCTATACTATTGTCCGAAACTTCTTTCAGAAAATCCAGGTATGTTTTATCTCCATTGGGATAATTTCTCATTGCCAATGTATTTACAAACATCCCTGATATTCCCTGCAAATCAGAATGTTGACGACCTGCTATTCCGCTTCCGATTATTATATCTTCTTGATTTGAAAACCTGTAAAACAAAGTATTTAAAACGGCTAGTATATTCATATACAATGTACTCCCCATTCCTTTACCTAAGTCTTTTAATAATGAGGTTTCATCTTCATTTAAACTAAATCTGCAAGTATCTCCTTTAAATGTAAAATTTTCGGGACGTTTATAATCTGTTTGCAAATTAAGCATTGGAATATCTCCGGAAAACAAGTCTTTCCAATAAGTTTCCTGACTTTTTAATCCTCCTTTTGCAATTAACTTGTTTTGCCAATTCGAAAAGTCTTTATATTGCAACTTCAATGGGGCTGTCTTTTCTCCATTGAACATTTTAAGAAAGTCTTCTCTTACAATATTACTAGTTGTGCCATCTGATATAATATGATGCATATCTACAACTAAAACACTTTGCTTATTAGAAACATTCATTAAACAAGCTCGTATTAAAAGATCTTTTGAAAGATCAAATGGCCTTATATATTCCTTTATATCCTTTTCAAGATTTTCTCTTGTTGTTTCTTTTTTATCTAATTTAAAATCAACTTTATCATATATTCGTTGAACGGGTTCATTATTTATTGTAATAAATGATGTCCTAAAACTTTCATGCCTACTCACAAGGCCTGCAAATGCATTCTCTAAGCTTTCTGTTTTTATGCCAAGGCCCATAGGAATTACTATTGGCATATTATAGGATATGCTTTGAATATCCATTTGCTGAATAAAATATAGGCGTTTTTGAGCTGATGAAAGTGCATAGTACTCTTTTTTCTCTGCGAACGTTATAGATGAATAACTAAGTTTTGAAACTTCGGATATACATGCAGCCATCTTTTTTATAGTCTGTTGCCGGAAGATTTCCTTTAATGGGAGTTTTACACTAAGTTCCTTGTGTATTTTTGATACCAATATGGTTGCTTTTAGTGAATGTCCTCCAATAGCAAAGAAGCTCGCTGTTGTGCTAATCTCTTCTTGTGGCACTTTTAATACCTCTGACCATATTTTCACAAGTTTTTCTTCTATCTCATTCGATGGTGCTACATAATCGTCTCCTGCTTTTATTTCCGGTGATGGTAGTGCTTTTCGGTTTACCTTTCCATTTGCATTTAGTGGTAAACTGTCTAGCTCAACAAAATAAGAAGGAATCATATAATCAGGAAGTTGCACTGACATATAAGTTTTTAGCTCTTCGTGATTGAGTTCTTCTTTACTAACTATATATGCGCATAGGTACTTTTCATTGTTTTTTTCAATGGCTAGTACTACATTCTCTTTTATGTTTTCATGTTTTAGTAAAACACTCTCTATCTCGCCTAATTCTATCCTAAATCCACGGATCTTTACCTGATGATCTATCCTACCTAAAAACTCGATATTACCATCGGGTAACCAACGGGCTAGATCTCCTGTTTTGTATAATCGTTCTTCTGGTTTATATGGATTCTCTATAAATTTTTCTCGGGTGAGTTCCGGATTATTTAAGTATTCTCTTGCTAATCCATCTCCTCCTACTAACAACTCCCCTGAAACTCCTACTACTTGTAATCTATTGCTTTTATCGAATATATAGGCTGTTGAATTACTTATTGGTTTACCTATTGGGATAGTACCTTTGTATTCCTTATCTATATTGAAGGTGGTTGAAAAGCTTGTGTTTTCGGTTGGCCCGTATCCATTTATGATGATTAGATCTTTGTTTCTTCGCCTTACTTTATTGATGTGTTTTACTGATAAAACATCACCTCCAATTAATAAAAACTTTAATGTGTCAAAAATGCTTTCGTCTTGGTCAAGCAATTGATTAAATAAGGATGATGTAAGCCAAAGGCTTGTGATGCTATTTTTTCGAATGCACTCTCCTAATAATTCTGAATTGATTATTACTTCATTACTTGCTATATATAAACTTCCGCCGTTTAGCAATGCTCCCCAAATTTCGAAGGTGGTGGCATCAAAAACCGGGGCTCCTGTCAGTAGTATCTTTTGTTCTGAATGGAATGGAAAGAATTGATTATTTTGTACTAATCGAAGTACGCTTTTTTGTTCTATAACCACTCCTTTGGGTGTTCCTGTTGATCCCGAAGTATACATTACATAAGCTATATTGCTTGAACTTATGGATGGTAAGCTTAGGTCTGTACTTGATTCTTTTATTTCTAAGTCGCTTATGTTGATTATTCCTCCTGAAAGATTGCATTCAAAATCAATCGCTTCGGTGCTTAGTAGTATATTTATTCCACTATCTTCTATAAGTTGGTTTACTCTCTCTTTTGGATAAGCGGGATCGATTGGTACGTATGCACCTCCTGTTTTCAAAATTCCCAGTATCCCGATGATCATCTCTGATGTACGTCCTGCCATTAAACCAACTAATTGACCTTCTTTTACTCCGCACTTTATTAAGTAATTGGCTATTTTATTCGATTCTTCATCCAGATCTTGATAGGTGTATGAATTATGTTTATCCTCTAATGCTATTTTTTTAGAAAATTCTTTTACTTGTTCATCAAAAATTTGTGGTATGCTTTTCTGACTTGGATAAGAAACTTGAGTATCGTTAAACGCATATAATATTTGTTGCTTTTCTTCTGCGCTTATTATTTCTAATTCTGAAAGTTCCTTTTCCGGATTTTGTGATATTTGACTTACTATCTTTTTAAAATATACTATAAATCTATCTATGGTTTCGGCTTTGAATAGTTGGGTGCAATATTCAAAACTTAACATCAATTGTTCTCCATAATCTGCAGCTGTTAATGTTAAATCAAACTTCGAAATATCTGACGTATGAATATAATTTTGATTGTCTATACCTGCTAGATCAACGCTATGTTCTGTCTGGTTCAATAAATTAATCACCACATCGAAAATAGGATTACGACTTGTATCTCGCTCTACTGATACCTTATCTACTAAATCTTCGAACTGGTAGTTCTGATTTTCATATGCTCCAAGTACGGTTTGCTTTAAGTTTGATACGAATTCTTGTATGGTTTCTTCTCCTTTTACTTCATTACGTATGGATAGTGTATTGATAAACATTCCTACTATATTCTCCAAATCAGCATAATTCCTACCCGCTATAGGAGTTCCTACTACTATATCATTTTGTCCACTTAACTTTGATAGAAGTATACTAAAAGCAGATAACAAGGACATATACAATGTAAGGTCATTTTCTTTGGTGAAAGATTTTATCCCTTCTGTCTCTTCTTTGCTCAGTACAAAATTTACTATTGCTCCTTCATGACTTTGCATTAAGGGGCGAACATAATCCATTGGAAGATTCAATACGGGTATCTCTCCTTCAAATTTAGTAAGCCAATATTGTTCCTGATTTTTTACACGTTCTTGCTGTCCTTTACTATTTTGCCATTGACTATAATCCCTGTATTGTAAGGGTAATAGAGATAATTCTTCTCCTGATAACAGAGACTGAAATTCATTCTCTAAGATTGTATGAGAGATTCCATCGCTTATTATATGGTGCATATCAATCATTAATAAGCTATCTTCTCCTTTTATATCTATTATAGCTGCTCGCAAAAGCGGTGCTTTAGATAAATCAAAGGGTTTTATGAATTTATTTCGTGTGTTTTCAATTTCCGGTTTTTCTATACTTAGTTTTTCAATCTTAAACTCAACATCTTTGCTTATTAGCTGAACAGGAACTTCATCAACTATATTTATACTTGTACGGAAATTCTCGTGTCGTTTTATTATTTGTTTGAATACTTCTTCTATTTTCTCTTTATCTGCCTCTTTTTCCAATGGAATTAAATTTGGCATATTATAGGCTGTTGATGTTAAATCAAACTGTTGCAACAAATACATTCGTTTTTGGGCTGAGGACAAAGAGTAATAATCTTTTAATTCAATGTTTTTAATTTCAATAAATTCATTTTTTTTACCTTTCCCCTTTAAATAAGCTATTAATTCTAGTTTATTTGATTTTATATCATCTAATAAATAAGCAGGTACCTTTTCTTTTGTTGCTTGTATTTTCAATTTATTTTCTACAACACTAATTTTAATTCCTAAATCATATAATTTTGATAGGATACTTTCAATATTCATGGAGATGATGTTTAAATTTTCTTTTTAAGAAATGAATAATTTTATTGAGGTCAGAAGATAAGCACATAATGTCTTTGACGCTTTCTTACCTGCCTGATCGGCAGACAGGTCAAAGACTTCAAAATATGGCGTTTTCTTGCAGACGCTAGTGTCAAGTCAACGATGCTTTTTCAGTTGAAATCCTGACAGAGTCAGAATGACCTGTTAGAGTTTTACTACCAGACTCAATGTCGTTTAGTTAGCAAATCCTTCGATAAACTCAGGATGACCAATCTATCAATGTCAGGCTGAGCCTGCCTGACGGCAGTCAGGCTTGTCGAAGTCTTTTTATAAGAACAATTTTTAATTACTTGAAATTCGCCAAGCTGCTTGAAGCGGCTAGGCGAATACTACCGGACTCTGACAGGTTTAAAAAAAACTCTGTCAGGTCGACCCGAAACTTAAAGCTTTTGTTTTATTTTATAAAAACAAATGTTCTATTAAAAGTGACACATCTATATAGTTCTAAAATAAAAGTATTTCCAAACGCTTCTTTCTACTTTTGGATAATTATACCGATTACTTATCAAAATGCGCTTTATCGGCTCGGCTATGAAGCTGTAGGCTTGTGTTGCGCCTGCGGCAAGCCTATGCTTTATGAGCCATTGTTGTATTGCGTTATTTTAGTTTTTTCGGATTCTTTAAGCTTTTCTTTTCTTCACTTTTTAACCGTCGGTCAATTTTGCTAATATCTTCTTCTGGAGATAAATTCTCAGGCTTGATTCCTCGTGAA
>WTBR01000133.1 GCA_013138975.1 Bacteroidales bacterium | reverse complement strand
AATGGACGAGCACTTAACTGGGCAACACTGGATGCCGGAGTTACTTACCTTGGTGAGTATACAGTAACTGAGGGTGATTTGGATCAGTTAGTTGCCTTAGATTTATTAGGAATCACATTATCTGATGTAGCAGGAAATATAAGTAATTCTGTTGATGGCAACCTTACAAAAGGCATTGATGCTAATACACCAGTAATTGTTGATGTGGAATCGGTTGCAACAGGAGGAAGTGTAATGATCGTAGGAGATCAAATAACTTTTACGGTTGATGTTGTAATCCCGGATGGTGGATTAACAGTAAACCCGGCTAGTTTTAATGGAGAAAACTTAAATTGGTCGACAAGTGACGGTGGCGATACTTATGTTGGAATCTACACAGTAACAGAAGGTAATACAAATCAAAGTAGTCCAATAAAAATAACAGGAATTACTTTGACAGATGCAGCAGGAAATGAAAGTGCTTCAGAAGATGGAAGTGACATCTCTAAAAGTATTGATGCCAATACACCGGGAATAAGCACAGTTACAGTAACTGAAAGTTTAGGGACAATTTTACTTGTTGATTCAATAATAGAATTTACAGTAACACTATCTACAGCTGCTGAAACAGGATTAACAGTTTCTCCATCAACATATAATGGACGAGCACTTAACTGGGCGACACCGGATGCCGGAGTTACTTACCTTGGTGAGTATACTGTAACTGAGGGTGATTTGGATCAATTAGTTGCCTTAGACTTATTAGGAATTACATTATCTGATGCAGCAGGAAATATAAGTAATTCTATTGATGGTAATGTTACAAAAGGCATTGATGCTAATACTCCTGCAATTACTGGAATTCTGGCATCAACATCAGTAGGTGGTTCAAATTTAACAGTTGACGATGAAGTCGATTTTGAACTTACAGTAACAGATCCGGAATATGGATTAACAGTGAGTCCTATTAGTTTCAATGGAGGCTCATTGATATGGTCTACATTGGATGGAGCAACATATACATCTACATATACAGTAGCAGAAGGACATGCTGAATTAGGTTCTGTTCAGTTAACGGGAGTTACATTGTCTGATGAAGCAGGAAATGAAAGTTCTACAAGTAATAGTAATATATTATCAAACGATATTGATTCAAAATTCCCTGTTATATCATCAGTTATACTTAAGAATAAATCAAAGATTATTGGAGATAAAGATACCTTATACATAAATATAAATTCAGATACGGATTATAGCAATTATACTTTTGTGTCCGGTACTGTTGCAGGTTATAATATTTCATCAATTGAGAATTTTGATAATACAACTATCTATGCATTTTTTGATATAACAGAAAAAACATACAATATTGACTCATCCGCAACAGTGCAGGTTAGCAACTTGCAATTGTCAGATGGTGCAGGAAATTTAACCAACATTATAAATGCTGCGGTTGTAAATGATAACCATGCGATATTTAGTAAAAAACCATTAGCAAATATAAGTGGATCAGAATTGATTTGTCATCAAGATTCAATTGAGGTTCCTATATTCTTAAATGGTTATGCTCCATATACAATTACATATACAGATGGTTTTACTCCGGTAACAATAAATTCTATTGCATCTAGCCTTTATAAATTAAAAATATTTGCAGATGAATCTATTGGAAATCCATTAACTTATACAATAACTGATGTTACTGATGCTACGGGAAACTCAAATAGTGGTGATGGTTCATTTACTTTAACTATAAACAGTTTACCAATAGCTAGCTTTACAAATCCAACTAATGGTAATAATTTTGATATTTCACAGGATACTGTTGACCTTGTTGGGAACTTCACACCAGAAGGAACATTCTTTGGTGATGGTGTTTTAACAGCTACTGAACAATTTAGTCCTAGTATAGCCGGACTTGGGTCTCATGATTTAACTTATGCATACGAAGATGCAAATGGCTGTAATAATTCTGAAACAATTACTGTTGAAGTAATTGCAGGCGGTAATATTACTTTTACACAAGGTAAAACTGTTTACTGTAGTTATACCGATACCTTTAGCGTTGCAGGATTTAACAACTTTGGAACTCCAGGTAGTTTTACATTTGATGGTCCTATAGAGGCAATAGAAAATCTAGCTGTTGATACTGCTATTATACATCCAGATTCATTAATTGCAGGTAATAGTTATAATATTACATATTCTTATGCTGGAGGAACGAATATAATTAGAAGCTTTTCTGTAGAAGAAGAAGTATCAGCGACATTTGATTTAATAGGTGCTCATTGTGCCGATTATGAAACAATTGAGATTGAAGCGAAAAATTTAAGTCCGTCGGGAGGAACAGGTAATTATATTCTTTCGGATGGCGGTGTAGATTTACATCCAACGAATAACAATAATGATATATCAATTAATCCCGGGGATTTAACACCAAATGGAGCACTACCTAAATCTTATACTTTAGAGTATTACTATATTACCCAAAATGGGTGCTCAAGTGATACAACTGAAAAAGGTTTTATTATTAATCCATTACCTGTTGTATCATTTACAAACACAGATAGTGTATACAATATTGATCAAGGTTCGAGCATAATAACAGGTTTGCCTGCAGACGCAGGTGGACGGTTTACATCGACACTTGAATCTATTGATGACAATTTGGATGGAACAGCAGAAATAGACCCTGATATAGTTGATCTTGGAAATCAATGGATTAAATATACTTATACTGATGCAAATGGCTGTTTAAATGCTGATACATTGAGCGTTAAGGTTAATCAGCCTTTAGGTGCAATTTCTAATTCATCTGGTGATTTTCAATTTTGTACTGATGGTTTAATCGAAACTTTTATTGGTACACCAAATCCTACAGATGGAAGCCCTGGCCGCTTTTATATTGATGGTGTACCAAAAACTACAGTAGATAATAGGATGTCGTTTAATCCACAGGATTATCGCATAAGTGTAAATAATGAGTATGAGCTTAAGTTTGAATATGATAGTGCCACAACAACGTATGAAGTATATGAAACTATTAATATTGACTCAATAGGAGATATTTCTTTTACCGGTTTAGATCTCGCATATTGTGAAGATGAAGATGTAGATGAGGAGCTTACACCATCTACACCTACTGGATTTGGAGGTAATGTAAATTTCTCTGGTAATAGTATTACTTACAATGTAGTTGAAAATTTGGCTAATTTTAATCCTTATGTGGCAGACACCGGAGTCCATGTTATAACATACACTTTTACACGCGATTATTCGGGTTGTCAACAAACATTTACGGATACAACAACTGTTAATAAAACACCATATGTTGATTTTGATTTGGATAAATTTTGTGTTACAGACAAGACTGATTCTGTATTGTTTACTTCAGATGATTCAACTTTAGTGTCAGATAATGTAGTAGATTGGTTTTGGCGTATTAATAATTCTGAAACTATACGTGAAAGTAATGTAGATAGCTCAAAATTCTCACTTGTACCTCAAAATAATAATTTTGCATCATTAACTTTAACAACCGATAAGGGATGTACTTCATTTAAAGAGAAGCTAATATTTATAGGTTCTAAGGTAGATTTGGATTTTGAATGGGATAATGAATGTGATAAAAAGACAGTTACTTTTAGTGTAACTGAAAGAACAGATACTATAGGAGTGGATCGTGTAAGTTGGGATTTTGGAGATTCCTTTGGAACTGTTATAGATACAACTGATAATTATAAACCACAATTTGGATATTCTGGTAGTGGAGGTTATAATGTAGTTTATAATGAATATACAAAAACCTGTGGATTAATTTCAAAAAGTAAACCGATTGTTATCAGACCATCTATAACTATTGAAAATGATGGTTATTTTGAAGACCTTGAAAAACATCCCGATATTACAGGTTGGGCTGTTGATATTATAGAAAGTACATCTGACTATTCTTGGGAATGGGGAACACCGAACGATTCTATTATTAGTTCCGCTGCTGGTGGTTCTTTAAATGCTTTTGTTACTAATTTAGATGATAATTATAAAGATAATGAGAAATCGTATGTTTCAAGTCCTTGTTTTGATTTTTCTGCATTACAAAAACCTATGATAAGTTTTGATTTTATTGCAGAATTGGAGGATGGTTATGATGGAGTAAATCTACAATATTCAATTGAAAAGGATGAATGGATTGCTGTTGGAGAAATTAACCAAGGTGTTAATTGGTATAATAATTCTTCTATTAGTGCATTAGACAATAGATCTGGATGGACAAGTACAGGAACCGATAATCCATTAGATCCAACAGATTGGCGTAAAGCAAAATTTTGGATTGATAAATTGGGAGGAAAATTAGGAGTAAGATTTAGATTTGCTTTAAAAACAAATGGTAGCAATAGCAACAATAATAGTTTAGAGGGGTTTGGATTTGATAATATCTGGATTGGAGAAAGGAATCGATTGGTTTTATTAGAACATTTCGCAAATCCTGCTGATGTTGATTTTGAAAGTACACAAGCGATTCTTAAAAATGTGGCTGAAGAGAATCCTCGAGATGTTATTCCTATTCAGTTTTTTACAAGTTTCCCAAGTACAAGTGAAATAAGTAATTTCTATACAGCTGGCCCTAGTGCAAGATCCTTATACTATGGCATTTCACAAGTGCCGTACTCAATTATAGATGGAGGCGATAGAAAGTTTAATTACTCAAGTACAAATACCTTAAAAAGTACTGATATACAAAAGAGAATGCTTGAAGATTCTAAGTTTGAAGTTAAAGTAAAACAAGGAATTAATGGTAGTAATTTAAACGTTCAGGCTACAATAAGAGCTATAGATGTATTGGAAGAAAGTAAGTTAAGTATAAGGGCTGTTATTGTAGAGAAAAGTGTTGATTCATATATGAATGTAGTTAGAGCAATGTTGCCTGATCCAGCAGGAGTATTATTTGATAGAAGTTGGAAAAAAAATGATTCTATAAATATATTCCAATCCTGGGAAATACCTGAGGGAGTTACCGTAGATAGTTTAATTACAATTGTTTATATACAGAACGAAGACTCTAAAGAAATTTACCAAACAGGTTATACTGATAGCTTTAGTGATGACGTTACGTCAATTAATGAGGACTTTAATAACATCCTTGATATTGAATATGTTGTATATCCTAATCCGACAGATGATATACTTAATGTTAAACTGTATAAGTCATTGACTTATGATCTGGATATTAATATATATAATAATATTGGTGCCCTTGTAAAGTCAGAAAAGTTATTCGATGGTAACATTCAGAAAGAGATTAATATAAATGATTTACCTCTTGGAATATATTATTTAAAATTGGGTAATACAGATAAGTTATTTGGAACGAAAAAGATTATTAAATCTAATTAATATATAATAGTTACAGGCAAGCATGATTGGGCGCAGCAAGAAATTTTCAACTTTGTATTAAGTAACGAAATAAAACTTATGGGAATAATTGAACAAGCAAAATATATTGACCATTTTTTAAGGGAATTATATAATTCTTCTTTTGCCACTTCACTTGCTATGGGTCTTGAAATGAAACAAATCCCAAGCGAAAAAAATAAGCAGAAATTTAAAACATTAGAATATATCCTTGAAGAATTAGAGTTAGTAGAACTTGTTCGAGGAAGAGATAATTCGACTTTAGGTGGTCAATGTGAATATCATATAAGTGGAAAAGGTCGCGAATTATTTGAGAAAAACGAATCAAGCTATGGGTTACTTTTACAGAGGGAAATCCAAAAAGAAATGAAAGAGAATCCTCTGTTTGATGAAAAGGAATGGGATAAATACTACAACAGACTTCTAGAAAAAAGAGCAGACCAAGCCGACTTTTTTCTAGATATGATTGTTGAAAAAGAATTAATAAATTTAGATAAGCAATCAGTTAGAAAATATTTTAAAGAATGGTTTCAGGAAAACCAAGAATTTGACCTGCAAATTAAAAATGGAGATTTGGCTATTGAAGATGGAGACTTACAAACTGTTCCTGATTTTAGTGAAGAAAACATACCTGAATTCTTAAAGTGGTTTGAAGCAAAAGGCAATGGTTTTATGGATTTTTTAAAAGAAAAAGGAGTGGATGTAAAGAAAGGTTCAAAACAAGAAATAATTAATCACGGAAACGTAATTATAAATAACGATTCTAAGATAAACGAACAAACTATCTCAAATGGGAATGAGCAAAAAGAATCAAATTGGTCAAAAGCTAATATTATAATAGCATTAGTGGTTGGAATAGCAACAATTATAGGAGTTGCTTGGAGTATTTGGGGATAAAAAATACTACTCATAATAAAGCAATAGGGCATTCCGATAAGAATGCTAGGTAATCTTATTTAACCCTACCAATCAATAACATAGATTTTCAATAAAATACAAAAATGAGAATTCAATTCATATTTATTTAGGAATGAGGATTGAATTTTTATAATTTAAATATTTTTAGACTAGCCATTAAGAATTTACGATTTAGATATTGCAGTCCTACAAGGATATTGCTTTGGCTATTGATGTTGACCGATGTGAGGTTTTGAAAGAAATTTGTAAAGATATGAAACTTAACAGCCAGACTTAAAGGTGAAAATAATAAAACCAAATAGAAGAGTAGAAATGCTAGCCTGTAACAAATGCTCATAACTCATTGGCGTTTAGGTGGTTTTCTGCAAATAAAAAGTATATTTAAAGTAGTTGAAAATCAAAAAACGGAAGTGCTAAAGTTCGCCAATAAGCCATAGCATAATCCGGTAAAAACGGTATCCAAAAAGTAACTGTAATGTCATTCCCTTGAAAAAGGGAATCTGTTAATTAATTTCTATGCAGAAAAATAAGAAATCCTCAATCAAGTTGAGGATGATAACAACGACTTTTTGGGTATCCTTTTTTTACTTAGTTTTTATTATGAGGACTCCCATTTCTATTTCTTCCATGCCTTCTTTGATTTCTTTTTAAATCATTTTTATCTTGCTCGTTGATTAATTTCATAAATAGCTTTTGTAAATTCTCTTGTTGATCATCATTACAAATTTCTTTAAGTTTAAGGAAATGACTAATTGTACTCTTCTTTAATTCATAATGTAACAAACCAATATCTTTAGCTAAACTGTCCAAAGTATTAAGATTCGGATTTACTTTAGCAATTTCATTCATCATATCAAACCTATTTTTATTAAGTTTTATGCTTATTTCATGAGATGAATTCATATTTGTTTTGGATATTTCTTTGAAAACCTCAAACTGATCGTCAGATAATCTCAGTTCTTCTTTTATATATCGATGCATGCCTTTAATTCTACTCTCTTCTTTTATATTCTTCATCTCAACAGCTCTCTTAGTTTGAATCTTGTTATGATAATAAATCGTTAAAAGAGCTGAGATATTTATTGCAATTAAAATTATAATAGTACTTATTAAAAGTGTTTTCTTTGTTTTAGTTTCCATATCTTATTTCTTTAAAGTTCTCTGTAAATCAGTTATTCTTGAGCTAAAGTATCTTTATCAATTAAAAGATTTTCAATGGTTTCAATCTCAGAATCATTTAAGTATTGATATTCTGTATAGGTTTTTATATAATTATTTTCATCATTGCTTAAATCAGAAAATTGGTTTTGGATACTTGATCCGGTACTAGATCCAATTAGTATTCCAATGTAAACAGCTATTATCAGAGATGAAAGATAAATCATTGGTTGAACTAATTTTCTTGAAAGCAGGTTTACAAAAATAGATTCTTTAGGATTATTCCTGTTTTCCATTTTTTGTTTTAATCTGGTAAAATAGAAAGCCTGTTCATTAATTTCAGCCTTTGGTTTTAGTAAGTTTAAAGTGTCCTTAATATTAGTATAAACACGCTTACAATCTACACATGAGCTTAAATGATTATTAAAATCGATCGTTTGCTCTACCGAAAGTTCATTATCAAGATAATTTGGAATTATATTTTTAAGTTCTTTACAGTTCATAACTCTTCTTTTTAAATATGACACATTAATTTAATCTTTATTACAATCATTATCAATTCTTTTGATAGTACTCCGTTATGATTTTATGTAACTTTTTCTTACCACGGTTAATTAAAACCCCAACTTCAGTAACCGTAATATCCATTATTTCCGATATTTCTTTATAAGGCAAATCTTCGAAATAGCTTAATGATATCGCAATATTTTGTTTCTTAGATAGTTTACTTAAAGCAAAATATAATGCTTTTTTAGTCTCATCAAGTTCAATACTTTCTCCAGGTTTTAATCCTTGATCTTCAGGTATATTAGTTTTGTTATCATTTCCGAAAATAATATCCAAACTTACAAACCTGTTTTTCTTTTTAGTAGATCGGAGATGGTTTAACGATTTGTTAACAGCAATCCGATAAAGCCAGGTTGTGATTTTAGCATCGCCTCTAAAGTGATCAATTGATTCATATATTTTCATGAAAACTTCTTGCGAAATATCCATAGCATCATCTAAATTGTTTAAAATGTTATTACAAACATTTAAAACTAATTTATGATACTTTTCGACAAAAAACCGAAATGCGTCTTCGTCCCGATTAGCAATTTTATTTAAAAGTATTTTATCGTCCATTAAATGATTCGTATATCAAATATTTCTTTTGACACGCAAAAAGTAAATTTATTACAAATAAAAGTAGATCTTTTTAAATCTGAACATAATAAACACTTTATTGTTTTTATCACAAGATATAAATTAAAAAACCAGATTATGAGTCTAGAAGATATTTTTGATAAATTATGGCTTGATTATACGACACAAAACCCCGATGTGCAAAAGGTACATGAATTGTTTATAAACAAAGAAGAGACAGTATTAAATGACCATATTGCATTTAGAACTTTTGATGACCCTCGGATCAATATTGAAGTATTATCAAGAATCTTCATTGAACAAGGATATGAAGAAAAAGGAGAATACGAGTTTGAAGAGAAACATTTGTATGCAAAGCATTATGAGCATATGAGTGATAAAGATGCTCCGCGAGTTTTTATCAGTCAGTTAAAAACAAAAGATTTTAGTTCTTTTTTACAAGAAACAATTAAGAAATCAGTTGATAATATTTCCGAGGTTTATTTAAAATCTGATGAATTAATATTTTCAGGAAATATTTTCGGAACACCTTCATACGATACATACCTTCAATTAAGAACTGAATCTGAGTATGCAGCATGGTTATATGTTTATGGATTTAGAGCAAATCATTTTACAGTAAATATTAATGCATTAAAAAAATATGATACGATCGAAAAAGTAAATCAATTATTAAAGGATAATCAGTTTAAGCTGAATGCATCGGGAGGTGAAATTAAAGGAACAAAAGAAGAACTTTTACTTCAATCAAGCATAATGGCTAATCATATTAATGTTGATTTTAGCGATGGAGTATATAAAATTCCCGGATGTTATTACGAGTTTGCACAACGATTCCCGGATGAAAAGGGAAAGCTTTATAATGGCTTTATTGCTAAATCAGCCGATAAAATATTTGAAAGTACCAATTTTCAAAAATAATACAGTCTATTAATAATGATATGAGGCTCACTTTTAAGTGGGCCTTTTTTTATTACACCTTAAATCCGCAAAGCATGGCACGTATTTGTTAATAATCAATAAGTTGATTGTAATTTCATGTTATCAATATTAGTTAACCGTGGCACGGATAATTACTTAATATTTGAACGAATGAAAATTTACCTGCGGAAATAAGCTTATATGTAAAGGAAATAGAGTTGTTCATAAATTTTGCAAACTTCTTTAGAATCATTGCTGGGCTAATATTTTCAAAAGATTATATTTGTGCGAGACCAAACAAGTTAAATGAATTGGCTGATAATTAGAGAAAATCAAGATATTATGATGAAATACAGAATACTTTTAATAATCATATCTATAAATTTATTTTTAATAAATTATAATTACGCACAAGATTCAAGCAATGTAAAAAATAACCAAGAACAATGGGTGAATTCTGTTATGAATAAAATGTCGCTAGAGGAAAAGATAGGGCAGTTATTCATGGTCGCAGCATATTCAAATAAGGATCAAAAGCATATCGATGAAATATCCTACATCATAAAGAAATATAAAATAGGCGGATTAATATTTTTCCAAGGAGGCCCGGGGCGTCAGGCGAATCTTACAAATAAATATCAATCATTAACTAAAACACCTTTAATGATTGCTATTGATGGAGAATGGGGCTTAGGAATGCGTTTAGATTCAACAATAAGTTATCCGCGACAAATGATGTTAGGAGCAATACAAAATGATTCATTAATTTATCAAATGGGTTACGATATAGGCGAACAAATGCAACGATTAGGGATACACGTTAATTTTGCTCCTGTTGTTGATGTTAATAATAATCCAATGAATCCTGTTATAAACGTACGTTCTTTTGGCGAAGATCCTGATAATGTAGCACAAAAAGGGATAATGTATATGCAAGGAATGCAAGATGCAGGAATTATTGCAACAGCAAAACATTTTCCGGGACATGGAGATACCGATAAAGATTCTCACCACACCTTACCAACAGTATTACATAATCGAGAACGATTAGATTCGATAGAGTTAAAACCCTTTAAAAAGATATTTGAAGCAGGAATAGAAGGAGTAATGGTTGCACATCTAAATGTACCCGAACTGGGAACTCAATCAGATACACCAACAACATTAACAAAAAGTGTAGTTACAGATTTATTAAAAGAAGAATTGGCTTTTGATGGATTGATATTTACTGACGCACTTAATATGAAGGGAGCTACAAAGTATTATGAGCCTGGTGAAATTGAGTCACTTGCATTCAAGGCTGGCAATGATGTATTACTGTTTCCGGTAAGCGTTTCAAAAGCAATTGCTATAATAAAAAAACAAGTTCGTAAAGGTGAAATATCCCGGGAACGAATCGATGAAAGTTGTCGAAAGATTTTAGAAGCAAAATATAAAGTTGGATTACATAAAAAAGAAAAAAAAGCAGTAATTGTTAAAAAAGAAAACCTTGAAAAAGATTTAAATCAGTTGGTATATGATGTTACACGACTTGATTTAATTGATGCCGGCTTAACTTTAATTAAAAACGAAAAGAATTTAATACCGATTAAGAAACTTAATCATAAGAAATTTGCTTCTTTAGCATTTAACACGAATGAATTAACTAAGTTTCAGAATACACTTTCAAAATACGCTAAAGTTGACCATTTTATATACAATGAAAGAAGTAAGGATTCCTTGTTTCAAATATTAAAAGAATATGATGTCGTTTTTACAAGTATACATAATACATCATATTGGCCATCCGGAAATTATAAAGTTAATTTAAAACATTTGAATCAAGTAGCACGTCTTGCTGAAGAAACAAAAGTTATTTGTAGTGTTTTCGCAAATCCTTATAGTCTTCGGAAATTTGAATACTTAGATTATATACACGCAATCATAATTGCTTATTCTGATGATCCTGAAGTTCAAAGTGCAGCTGCACAAGCAATATTTGGTGGAATAGAATTATCAGGTCGATTACCAGTAAGTATAAATAAGAATTATCCGGCAGGAACAGGAATTGAGATTAAAAAAAAAATAAGACTTACTTACGGTATCCCTGAACAAGCAGGAATTTCGTCTGATTATCTAATTAAAATTGATTCAATAGCTCAAAATGCAGTTGATGCTAAGGCAACTCCCGGGTGCAGAATTCTTGTTGCTCGTAAAGGACTTGTGTTTTACGATAAATCCTTTGGATATCATACATATATGAAGAAAAATCCAGTACAGGAAAATGATATTTATGATATAGCCTCAATTACAAAGATAGCAGCAACAATCCCTTCATTAATGAAATTATACGAGGATAGCTTGTTCTCTATCGATGGAAAACTTGCAGATTACTTACCCGAGTTAGACACAACAAATAAAGGTGATTTGAAAATTAAGGATATACTAACTCATCAAGCTCAATTAAATGGTTGGATTCCATTCTACTATTCGACACTTGAAATCTTAAATCCGGATCAGAAATTATTAAATAATAAACTTACAGAAGAGTATCCTTATAAAATCGGAAATCACGCCTATATGGTTAAGAATTTTAAGTTTAAGGATGATGTATATAGTTACTATCCAAAAGATGGATATTCGACTAAAATAGCATCTGATTTTTACATTTCAGATACATTTAAGGATACAATATATGATAAAATTAGAAAATCAAATTTATTAGATAAAAAGGAGTATAAATACAGCGATTTGGGATATTATTACTTTTACAAAATCATAGAAAATTCTGTAAACGCAAAATTTCAGGATTATGTTGATTCAGTTTTTTACGATGGTTTAGGAGCGTACAGAACAACTTTTTTACCCCTTGATAAATTTGAAAAATCGGAGATAGTACCTAGTGAAAACGATATGGTTTTTAGAAAACAGCTTTTGCATGGCTTTGTGCATGATCCCGGAGCTGCTATGCTTGGTGGAGTTTGTGGTCACGCAGGATTATTTTCTACAGCAAACGATTTAGCAAAATTAATGCAGATGTATCTAAACGAAGGAGAGTATGGTGGCACAAAATATTTTAATAAAGAAACAATAGATTTATTCACAACCAGTCCGTTTTTAGAAAATGATAATCGGCGTGCACTAGGTTTTGATAAGCCCCAGATGGATTACTCAAAAGCCGGCCCAACATGTCAATGTGTTTCTGGTAATAGTTTTGGACATACGGGTTTTACAGGAACAATTGCATGGGCTGATCCTGAAGAACAGATCGTTTATATATTCCTTTCAAATAGAATACATCCCGATCAGGATAATAATAAATTGATACAAATGGATGTACGCACAGATATACAAGAAGTAATTTATGAAGCAATAATTCAATAGTTTTTTGGAATTATATCAGATTCTAAGCATAAGCTTTTGAAAATTTACTTGCGGATATTAGGAATTATACGCACTTGTAGGTTTTATTGCAGCAAATGAAAAATAGTATAGAAATATGAATTTTTATGAATTAGCTAAACATCGTTGTTCAATTCGATCATTCACAGACAAACCTGTTGAAAAAGAAAAACTTGAATATATTCTTGAAGTTGGACGTGTTGCTCCAACAGCATGTAATATTCAACCTCAAAGAATTGTTGTTGTTCAGAATTTAAATAATATTGAAAAAATTAAAAAAGCCTATAATACATTTGGTTCTCAATGTGTTTTGATTATTTGTCGGGATGAACGAGATTCTCTTATAAGAGAATTTGATAATAAATGCTCTGGAGATTTGGATATAGGAATTGTAACAGACCATATGATGTTGGCAGCAAGAGAAATTGGTATTGGAAGTGTTATGGTTGGATTGTTTGATCCACGAATTATAAGAAAAGAATTTTGTATTCCGGAATATATTTTACCCACGGCCTTACTTATTCTCGGATATCCTAAGAATGATTTTTTGGATGCTAACCGACACTTAGTAGATCGTAAACCTATTAGTGAGACAGTAATGATGGAAAAATATTTTGGGTAGAATATAAATCCAATTAATAGATGAAAATATAAACATTCAGGCTCTAACATGTATTCGCCGATTAATATTTAATGTTATTTAGATCAAATGTAATTAATTATAAAACTTCTAAATTACAGGTAATTCAAGGCAGATGTAAATAGTTTTTAACTAAAACAAAATCTTAAAAGCTAATACTTGAAAATTTAATATTTAGAAAAAAATAAATTCATTTTTGATTATTTTATGATATTCAGGGTTTCATATACAATGGAAATATCTTATAAATAATAAAACACTGAAAATAAATACGTAACTTTGACAAAATTTTGTAATCTGAATGGCTCAATACTTTTCTTTTTCAATTAAATTTGATTGATATCTTATAAAAGAAAAGACTTTAACTAAATATTCATGAAGCAAAATTGTGAATATTTTAAGATATTAATTAAAAACGTAAAATAAATTCATGGGAAGATCACAAGAAACTTTCAATAAAAAAGAAGTAAGAAATAAGAAAGAGAAAAAGAGAAAAGACAAGGAAAAGAAAAAATTAGCCAGGAAAGATGGGGAGAAGAAGAGTAGCCTGGACGATATGATGGCTTATGTTGATGAAAATGGAAGAATTACTTCAGCACCGCCGGATCCAACAAAAAAAATAGAAGTTAAATTAGAAGATATTGAGATAGGAATTCCTAGTCGTGAAAACGAAGCTTACGATCCAATAAGAAAAGGAACTGTTGCCTTTTTTAATGATTCTAAAGGCTATGGTTTTATTAAGGATAGCGAAACAAAAGAAAGTGTTTTTGTACACGTAAATAATTTAATTGAAGAAATTAAAGAGGGAAATTTAGTTAGCTTTGAAGTAGAAATGGGACAAAAAGGACCTACTGCAGTAAAAGTTAAACTTTCTAAATAGAACTTGAAAAAAGAATTACAAGCTTTTTTTTATATATAATACAAACGGCTCGCATTTAGCGAGCCGTTTTTTTATTTTTAAAAACTACTTAAAAAATTAGTCTCAAATTTATCAATAATAAAAAAAACTTTTAAAGCAAGATCCAACAAAACACAATTTATGTTAGCTCATATTCTAGGATACGATTTAAAAGAAACAGCAATTGATGCTTTACTCTACAAAAATTGGTTTTGGTGGGGATTAGATTTAATTGCTGATGGTTTAGTACTAATATTCGTTGCGGGTACCTGGTATTTATTAGCAACCTTGATTACCAGTAAGAAATTGTTTATGCAGAATATAGCCAGAGCGGCTTTATTGCTCGAACTGGTCGTATCATGGACAGTATGGTCTCATCATTTATTATCCGATCAAGCTCAACCTGCAATTTTGAAGATTGTTTCAGGAGAGTTAGTTACAGCATTTGAGCTAATAACACAAGGTTTAGCATTCTTTATTGTATTAGCAACTTTATGGTCAGCTAGACCTCTGAAAATGACAAATCCATTAAAATTCCTATTAGGTGGATTATTAGGATTTGCACTAGCTGTACCAGCTGGAATTATGCAAGCAGATGTTGGATTAAATAGAATATTACATAACACACAATGGATTATTGGTCCACACGTGCACGTCGCAATATTGGTTGGTTTAACCATGACCTTGTATTCTGCTGTATATATATTATTCCCGATTGTTACAAATGGAGCAAAGCTATACAGTCAGAAACTAGCAAATATTCATTTCTGGTGTCATTTAATTGGTGGAATAGGAATGGGTGCATTTATGGGAATGGCTGGTTTAAATGGAATGTTACGAAGAGCAATGTATATTGATGGAGAATTTAATACATATATGATTCTGGCGGCATTATCAGGTTCATTACTTTTAATTGCATTTTTAGTTTTCTTTTATAATATTGTAATGAGTGTTGGATTAAAAGGCGTAATTGGAATTTTTACACCTTCAAAACTAGAAACAAAAGAATTGTTACCAGAATAACTGAAAATCTCATCTATTAAGAAAGAAGAGAGTGTCAAAAAAGACCAAGTATTTGTCATTATTCCCTTTGGTCATGAGTAAATTCTGAGCTCGTCGAAGAATCTATTTGATTATTAATAAGATATTTCGACAGGCTCAAAATGACTTTTTTAGTTTGAAGTCTTCTTTTTTGACATCCTCTTTCTTTTTTAGTTTATGAACTTCAAATTAAAAATATTAATTTCATCCAATATTTAATAATAGCTTAAATTCGTAAAACGTAGCACGGATTTATTAATAATCAGCATTTGATTCTAATTTCATGTCATCTATATTAGTTAATCGTAGCACGGTTAATTATTTAATATTTAAATGAATGAAAAAATACTTGCGGATATTAGGTTAATCTTTGTAATTATAAATGAAATCAGTATTAATAACAGGCACAAGTAAAGGTTTAGGAAATGCACTTTTAGAAGTGTTTTTGAGAAATGGGTGGAGAGTGTTTGCATTGGCACGAAAAGTAAATTCATTCTCTAAATTAACCGATCTATATCAAGATACATGTATTCCTATTGAAGCAGATGTAACAGATGAGAATTGCTCCGAATTAATAGAAAGTATCATAAAATCTAAAACCAAAAGTTTAGATATTTTGATAAACAATGCCGGTAATGCAGAAAAATGTTTTGGAATTGAAAACGTGAATCCAATAGATCTGGATAATCATTTTAAAGTTCATGTAAGTGGTGCTTTTAGGATTATAAAATCATGTTTACCTTATTTAAAAAAATCATTTGAGCCAATTATTATTAATGTAAGTTCACGAAAAGGTTCTATTAATAAAATTAATTCAGGAGAATATAGAATCTTATTACCCTACCAAATTGCAAAAGCAGCACAAAATATGCTAACAGTAGGTTTAAATCAAGAGTTAAAAAACACAAAGATAAAGACATATTCTATTCATCCCGGAAATTTAAAAACAGATGTAGCTCCACCCGATGCAGATACAGAACCTACCGAGGCAGCAGAAAAAATTTACAATTGGATACACTCAAAAGAGAATCCTTCAGAAAGTTTTTTTCATAGTATAATGGATGAAACTACACTGGAATGGTAAAAGCAAACAATTAATCAAAAACCTAATCGATTTATATATTAAATATGTACCTTTGCAACCTTTTTGGGTAAAAATATTTATTTTATATAAAATCTAATTGTCAGATGATTACAGTATCAAATTTAGCAATACAGTTTGGAAAACGATTCTTATTTCAGGATGTAAATTTAAAGTTCACTCCAGGAAATTGTTATGGGATTATAGGAGCGAATGGAGCAGGAAAATCAACTCTATTAAGATTAATTGCGAAAGATTTAGATGCTTCACGTGGCTCAATTAGCTTAGGTCATGGTGAAAGGTTATCTGTGTTAAAGCAAGATCACTTTGAATTTGATGAATATACAGTTTTAAATACAGTATTGAAAGGACATGATATTCTTTGGGATATAATGCAAAAGAAAGATGCTATTTATGCAAAACCTGATTTTTCGGAAAAGGATGGTATTAAAGCTGCGGAATTAGAGAATTTATTTGCTGAAATGGATGGTTGGAATGCCGAAAATGATGCAGCTACACTACTTAGCGGATTGGGAATAAAAGAAGACCTGCATTATAAGTTGATGAAAGAATTGAGCGGTAAAGAAAAAGTAAGAGTACTACTTGCACAGGCTTTGTTCGGAAAACCGGATAACTTATTACTTGATGAGCCTACCAATGATTTGGATTTAGAAACGGTAATGTGGTTGGAAAAATATCTGTCTAATTTTGACAATACAGTATTAGTTGTTTCTCACGACCGCCATTTTTTAGATGCAGTAAGTACGCATACAGTGGATATTGATTTTGGTAAAGTAAAACAATTTGCCGGGAACTATAGTTTCTGGTATGAATCTAGCCAGTTGGCATTACGTCAGGCGCAATCCCAAAATAAAAAAGCAGAAGAAAAGAAAAAGGAACTTCTTCAATTTATTCAACGTTTTAGTGCGAATGTGGCAAAATCAAAACAAACCACTAGTCGTAAAAAGATGATTGAGAAACTGAATGTAGAAGATATAGAACCATCAACACGTAAATATCCGGGAATTATTTTTACACCTGATCGTTTACCAGGGAATAAAATACTCGAAGTTAGAGGCCTAAGTAAAAGTATAAAGGGTGATATATTATTTAAAAATTTAGATTTTACTGTACAGAAAGATGAAAAAATAGTGTTTTTATCGCGGGATCATCGCGCAATGACAGCACTTTTTGAAATTATAAGTGGAGTTACAGAAGCAGATGCAGGAGATTACGAATGGGGTCTAACAATAACTAATGCCAATTTACCTTTAGATAATTCTTCATTTTTTGAGAATAAATTGAAATTAGTTGATTGGTTGGGGCAATTTTCTAAAGATACGAGTGAGATGTTTTTACGTGGTTATTTGGGTAAAATGCTTTTTTCAGGAGAAGATATATATAAATTTTCAAATGTACTTTCAGGAGGAGAAAAACAACGTTGCATGATTTCTCGGATGATGTTGACAAACGCAAATGTATTAGTATTGGATACTCCAACAAATCATTTAGATTTAGAATCGATACAAGCCTTCAATAATACCTTAAAAAACTTTAAAGGAAATATACTTATGGCATCGCATGATCATGAGTCTATTCAGACCGTAGCAAATAGAATAATTGAGCTTACACCGAACGGAATGATAGATAAACTTATGGATTATGATGATTACGTTACAAGTGATAAAATTAAAGAACTAAGAAATTCTATGTATAAATAAATAAAAATTATTTAGTTCTATTGCAGGCGAAAGGTTAGTGATATTTTCTTTTATTGATAATGTCTGGCATTTTTTCAATTAATATTTCTAATTTTAGATATTCTAAAGTGTAAATATATAAGGTTTTATATGAAAATTATTAAACTTAGTTTGTTGCTACTAATAGTTGGCATTCTTGCTTGTAATACTTCAAATAATTCTAATAATAAATCAAGTATTGAAAATTACTGCTCAACTTTAGATTCGAGTGGATTTTCTATTTATTTGGGAAATACAATCGAAAAACAAAGGGTTTTTACAAAATCAATTACTGTAGATGTTGAAACTGACGGAGTTGCTAGTGAGCCAGGAGTTGATGCTGCCGATGATCCTGCTATTTGGGTAAATACTGAAAATCCTGAAAAAAGTTTAATACTTGGTACAAATAAAAAAGGTGGTATACATGTTTACAACTTGGAAGGTGATGAATTGCAATATGTAAAATCAGATTGCATGAATAACATTGATTTAAGAGATGGCTTTGAATATAATGGACAGAATGTAGTTATTGTTGCTGCCAGCAATTGTACTCGAAATACTATTTCTTTATTCTATATTGATAAAAGCACTAATTTACTTTCCGACACAATTTTGAATATTAAATCATCTGTGGAATTAATTTATGGTTTATGCATGTATAAAAGCCATATTTCCGATAAATATTATGTATTTGTAAATGGAGAAAGAGGCGAGCTTGAACAATGGGAATTAAGTTCAGAAAACAATAAATTCAGAACTGATTTGGTGCGTAATTTCAAAGTTAGTAGTAGGCCTGAAGGAATGGTAGCTGATGATAAAGAAGGAAAATTATATATTGGAGTTGAAGAGGAGGGTATTCAGAAAGTTAATGCTGAACCGGAATTTGAATTTCAAACTAATTGGTTAGTAGGTAGTAATCCTACAGATCGATCATTAGTATCTTCAGATATTGAAGGGCTCGCTTTATACAAAACCGAAAACAAAACATATCTTATTGCTTCAAGTCAAGGAAATTTTTCATATGCAATTTTCGAAATCGGAGAAACAGATAAATACCTGTTTAGTTTTGTTATTAAAGATGGCAATATTGATGGAGTAGAGGAAACCGACGGCTTAGAACTTATTAACTTTCCATTTAATGATAATTTCCCAAAAGGTATGTTGGTTGTACAAGACGGATATAATTTTAGCGGAGATACTTTGAAGAATCAAAACTTCAAATATATTTCCTGGGAAAAAATACATCAAATGATTAAAAATCAATAATTATACAATATTATTGATTTTCCTGCATGTAATAATTTTATTCAAATATTTGATTTAATTATAATTTAAGCTATTTTACATCGTAAAGTAGAAATGATTATGTTAGAATTAGGTAAAATATTTATAATTGTACTTGGTTTCCTTTGGGTTGTTATTGGAAGTAACCAAGTTGCCAAATTCTTTCAAAAAATAAAATTACCCCTTATTACAGGTTTTCTTTTATCAGGTATTTTAATTGGACCATATGCTTTGGATTTAATTGAAATAGAATCGATACAGAAATTAGATTTTGTAAATTATACAGCCTTGGCTTTTATTGCCCTAGCTGCAGGAACAGAACTATATCTCAAAGAAATCAGGAATAGTATAAAAAGTATAGTTTGGAATACTGTTGGGCAATTGGTTATTACATTTGTTTTGGGATCAATAACCATGTATTATATTGCTGATTTGGTTCCTTTTATGCGCGGTATGACACATGAGTCGAAAATTGCAGTTGCAATATTAACAGGAACAATATTTGTTGCACGATCACCTTCGTCAGCAATAGCAGTAATTAATGAAATGCGTGCAAAAGGTCATTTCACAAAAACGGCTATTAGTGTTACAGTTATTAAAGATGTACTGGTTATTTTCTTATTTACAATATGTTTATCTATTGCAAGTACATTAATTCATGAAACTGCTTTTGATTTTACATTTATAGTTTATCTGCTTTTTGAATTAATTTTAACATTTGTTTTTGGATTTATTTTAGCAAAAATCATTGGGTTTATTATTGCTATTAGAATATCAAGTTATATAAAATCAATTATTGTTTTATTACTTGGTTTTGGTGTATATGAGTTTTCTCATTTTCTTGGAGAATTTTCAGTTACAATTTTTCCTTTTGAATTGTTGATAGAACCTTTATTGGTATGTATTATTGCCAGTTTTTGGCTTACAAACTATAGCCAACAAAGACTTGAATTACAAAAGATAATTGAAGAAGTTGGGCCAATGGTGTATGCTGCATTTTTCACGCTTACCGGTGCAGCCTTATCAATTGATATCTTAATAAATACTTGGACAATTGCTTTAATTATCTTCTTTGTTCGATTAATTGCTATGATTATAGGTGCTTTTATTGGAAGCACATTAGCAAAAGATCCAAAATTACACAGACGAATAGGATGGATGCCATATGTAACTCAAGCAGGTGTTGGATTAGCTTTAGCCTTTGAAGTAGCTGATATTTTTCCATCTTGGGGAACGCAGTTTGCTACAATTATAGTTGCTGTCATTGTTTTAAATCAAATTGTTGGCCCACCTTTATTTAAATGGTCAATAAAATTGGTAGGTGAAAGCAGAGTGCATGCAAAAATAGATTTTGAGAAAAATAGAAATGCCTTAGTTTTTGGATTAGAACATCAGTCACTAGATTTAGCAAGAGGATTACTTAAAGATAATTATTCAGTTGAGATAGCATCCTTTGAGCGAAGAAAAAATATAGATATTACTGATTTTAAAATTCATTTTTTGGAGGACTTATGCGTTGAGTGTCTTGAATCAATTGATATTAGAAAATTTGAAACCGTAATTTTAATGTTATCCGATGATGAGAATTATAAAGTTTGTGAATTAATATTTGAAAAAATTGGAACTAAAATAGTAATTGTAAGATTATTTGATTCAATGTATGCGGATAAATTTCATGAATTGGGTGCATTAGTAGTAGATCCTTCAACCGCTATAAGTAAATTGATAGAGCAATTTGTAAGATCTCCAATAGCAGCCTCAATTATACTTGGCGAAGAAGATGCAAAAACAATGGTTGATATTAAAGTTAGCGATAAACATTTACATGGACTTGCATTACGTGATTTAAGATTACCTCCCGATGTTTTAATATTATCGGTTAAACGTAAAGGTCAAATGCTTATATCGCATGGGTATACACGACTCCGAAGAGGCGATATAGTTACTATAGTTGGGTCATTGGAAAGCCTTGATGATATAAGCTTACAATTTAATGAATAACTACATTATTGATGGTTTCAAATTATTTGTAGATCGTTCTACTACTACTCTAATTCTTTTTTGAATAGTATCTTGTCTCTTTGCGCTTGTAACCCAGAAAATATATGTGTTTTGATACGATTTTGCAAAACGATTAAAGTTTTCCCAGGCAATTTTATTTTCCTTTAGAGCATTTTCAAGTTCTTTGGGTATTTTAGCAACATTTTGTGAAGAATATGCTTTTCCCCAAAGTCCATTCTTTTTTGCAATATCAATCTGATCAAATCCGGTTTTTGTCATTTTCCCTTCAGAAATCATTTTCTCAACTCTTTTCGTATTTAATAGCGACCATATACTATTTTTCTTGCGAGGAGTATATTTTTGCATGTATGTTTCATCGTCAATGCGTTTTACAATGCTATCAATCCAGCCAAAACATAAAGCCTCTTCAACAGCGTCATTGTAAGTAACTGTAGACTTTTTGGTATGCTTTTTAAAATAGATTAACCATATTTCATTTTCTGACGAATGATTTTGTTTTAACCACACCCTCCACTCGTCTCGATTTTTGCAAAATAAAGTTTCCATAAAATTAAAAAGTAATCACGTGCTTTTCACTTTTAATATATTCAGTTAAAACAGTTCCCATATATTTTACATCAACACCTAGTTTAGTTAATTTGTCCGAAACCCCATATTCGTCAGCACATGCTTTACATGCTTCCAGTTTAATACCTTCTTCTTTCATTTTTTTAAGAATATCTTGTAATTCAGTGTCTTCAGAAAGAAGTTTTGACGATGGTCCCCAAATAATAAAGCTTATGTCTTTCCACCATCCATACTTCTTGGCATTATATGTATACATAAAAACCATTTTTTTGGCTACTTCTACATCACCACTAGTCCATAACACCACTAGTTTCTCATTTTCTTGTATCATAGTTGAATCTTTTATGCTATCGGGATTTTCTTGTGCAAATATATTCTGATTTGAAAACATAATAGAACTAATTATTAATAGAATGAATACTTTAATTTTCATAATTTAAAAGTTTTAAATTTAGCTATCAAATTATGGAAATGAAATAAGATTTCAAAATTTGTTGGTCTTTATTACCTTAAATCCGCAAAGCGTGACACAAGTTTATTAATATATTACCTAATCCTGGCACGGTTAATTACTTAATGTAAAAAAAAGCATTAAAGTATTTAAACCTTAATGCTTTCTAATATATTTAGAATTTTAATCTTTAGTTAATCTTTTGAAATTGCCCTCGAAATAATTACTTTCTGTATTTCTGAAGTTCCCTCGTAAATTTGGGTAAGCTTAGCTTCACGCATTAACCTTTCCACATGATACTCCTTTACATAACCATTTCCACCTAATATTTGAACAGCTTCAGTAGTAACTTTCATATCAACATTGGTAGCACAGAGCTAAGCTATTTCGCTTATAGTTCCATCATTATCTTTGAATCAGGCAACTTTATGTACAAGTAATCAAGTTAATTCTATATAAGTTGCCATATCGGCAAGTTTAAATGCAATAATCATACTTGTCTTAAATTTTTATCGGACAACAGTGATGAATTATCAATAATTTTATGTTTCAAAACATAAAATCTCATATTGATTTTATAACAGTATGAATTTCAGTCAACTACTTTTTAATATATATAAGATGCTTTATGTAGCCATAAAGTATGTTTTGTTTAATCTTAGTGTAATTTACTTCAAAATTTATACTTTAGCAGTCCGATTTTATATACCTTGTTAACTAGACCCGATTTTGTGAGTTTCTATAGCGTAGCTATGTTTTAATGCTTTAGTACTTTTTATAGACTTTTTAAATGAATTAGTCTTAAAGTGTTGATTGTGTTGGATTAGTAGGTTTCACTATGCTCATATTCCCCAAATTATTCCCATTATTTTTAGTTGGTATATCAGATTGTAAAATAGATTAATCAATAGAGATATCTAGTTATTACTTTCAGATATTTTTATGGAGATTTTTGAAATAACTATAAATTAATTTTTCAATAAATCAATTGTTTGAATAAATACTATTAAAAAAAATGAAAATATGAAGTTTCTTTTTATGATTTTCGATATTAATTGATAATAGGAAATTGCACTTAATTAAATTATTTCAAAAGATGATAAACTCAAATACTTTAAAAAATGGTATGTATATTATACATACCCTAAATTTGAAAGAAAGGTTTATGATTATTTACAACAAGATAATATGAGTCATTTTATCATTGTGCTGGTAATAAGGCAATGGAGTGATAGAAAGAAACGAATAGAGCTCCCTTAATTTCACAACTACATTTTTATATTATGCTTTTGAAAGGAATATTCGCTTTCTTAAAATTAAAATAAGACTCTATTCCTACTAATCTAATGAATATTCAATTGATAATGTAATAGATAAATTTAAAGAAAGAAAATTAGAGATCATTTCAAATTTTAATTGTAATAATTCAATTTAATATTCTATTTATTAAAAAGAAATATTAGTCATAATTTAAGTATGAACAAAACTTTAAAATTAGATAAAACAAATATTGAAGATATTGTAGACTTAACCTCTTTACAAGAGGGGATCTTATTTCATTATCTTAAAGATGAAAGTAAGAATTTATATTTTGTTCAATTATCTTTAGAAATTCAAGGGGTTATTAAGTCTGATTATTTTCAGAAAGCATGGAATAAAGTTGTTGATAATAATGAAATGCTTAGAACAGTATATCGGTGGGAGAAATTGAATAAACCGGTGCAGGTTATCTTAAAAGAAAAAAATGTTGATATTAGATATTATGATTTATCAAAAGAAGAGAGCACAAAAGAATCCGAATATCAAAAAATCAAACTTAAGGATTCTGAGAAAAATTTTGATTTAAGGGAAGTTCCGTTTAGACTAACTTTATGTAAGTTCAAAACTGATAAATACAGTTTATTAATAAGTAATCATCATATAATTTATGATGGATGGAGTAATGGGATAATACTGAAAGAGTTCTTAAATTTCTATAATGAGCTAGTTACCGTAAGTACATTAAAAATTAATAAAAAAACGTCATTTAAGAATTATCTTAAATTTAACCATAAGCCTTCAACTGAAGATGAATCTTTTTGGAAAGATTATTTAAAAGGATTTGAACTTAAAAATGTTTTTGGCTTAAAGAGTTTCAACTCAATACCGGATAATTCAAATAATCAGAGTCATAGATTTTCTATTTCAGAAGATAAGTTTTCGAAACTAAATCAACTTTGTAAATCGCAAAAATTAACAATTGCAGACATATTATATAGTGCTTGGGGAATTCTTTTAAGCAAATACTCAGGAGAGTCCGATATACTTTTTGGAACTACTATTTCAGGAAGGAATATTAAGTTTGAAGGAATAGAACAAATGGTTGGTTTATTTATAAATACAATTCCTATAAGAATAAGAATTACACCAGATAAACCTTTAATTTCCGTATTAAAAGAGAATGCAAAACGAACATTAGGGAGAGGGCGATTTGAAAATGTCCCATTACGAAATATTTTAGATTATTCAGCTTATAAAGAAAATGAGTTAATAGAGTCAATATTTGTAGTTGAGAACTATCCTCTTGATAAAGAGAATTTACAACACCAAGATGAGCTGGCCTTTAAAGCTTTCTCCATACAAGAGACAACAAATTATAAACTAACAGTAAGTGCTTTAATATCTGATGAAATAGAAATAAGCTTAAATTATATTAATGCCTATTTTCAAAAAGAACTAATAGAGAATATAGAGAAACATTATATAAGGATAATTGATAGGATAATAAATGATAATAAAACGGCAATACAATCTTTAGATCTTCTTTCAGATATTGAAAAAAATCAATTGCTATACGAGTTTAACAATACAAAAGCAGATTATCCGAGTCACAAGACAATTCAAAAATTATTAGAAGAACAAATATTAATAAATCCGGAAAGTACAGCTGTATACGAAGGAGAAAAAAAATTATCGTATAAAGAGTTAGGTTACGAATCTGATTGTTTTGCTGAATTCTTGTTAAAGAATGGAGTTAAAAAAAATGATGTTATCCCAATATTATTAGATAGATCAGTAAATGTTATTATTGCAATTTTAGGGATATTGAAATCTGGTGGAATATTTCTTCCTATCGATATAAGTTCTCCAAAAAATAGGATCTTATATATTCTTGAAGATAGTGATAATAAATTAATTCTTACCTCTAATGAAATATGGAATAATTTAAGCTTGAGAGGAGACGCAATTTTTACAGAGGATATTTTCAATTATAAAGAAAGGGGTTTAATCGATTCTATAATTACGAGTTCTTCTGACTGGGCTTATGTGATATATACGTCAGGAACTACAGGGAATCCAAAGGGTACATTATTAGGACAGAAAGGCTTAGTTAATTACATAACATGGGCAAATAAAAATTATGTACAAGGAGAGAAGTTAGACTTTCCATTGTTTACTTCATTAGCTTTTGATTTGACAATTACATCTATTTTTACACCATTGATTTCTGGTAATGGAATTGTTATTTATAATGAATCTTATGAAAATGAGATATTGTTAAATAGGATATTAGATGATAATAAAGTTGGTGTGATAAAACTAACTCCTTCTCATTTAAAAGTACTTAAGGAAAGAGATAATACAAAACTCAATCTAGAAAAACTGAAACTGAAAAGATTAATTGTCGGAGGAGAGCAGTTAAATACAGAATTAGCTTTTGAAATATTTAATAAATATTCAGAACAAGTAGATATATATAATGAATATGGCCCAACAGAAGCTACTATAGGATGTTCAATTTGTAAATTTGATAAAAAAAGGCATACT
The DNA here is from genome assembly GCA_013138975.1 of Bacteroidales bacterium. Taxonomy (GTDB): domain Bacteria; phylum Bacteroidota; class Bacteroidia; order Bacteroidales; family UBA12077; genus UBA12077. The sequence goes on along the minus strand of WTBR01000133.1, from coordinate 641 downwards.
GGTATTTCTGTACCTATTGGGCGTCCAATTACAAATTTTAATATTTTTGTGTTAGATAATGAACAGAATTTGTTACCTGTTGGAATTTCTGGAGAGTTATGTATTGCAGGTGTTGGACTGGCAATGGGATATTTGGGATTGCCAGAACTAACATCAGAAAAATTTATCGAACACCCATTTAAAGAACGAGCGCGTTTATACAGAACGGGCGATTTAGCTCGTTTGTTACCTGATGGGAATATTGAATTTTTAGGCAGGGTAGATCATCAGGTAAAGATCCGTGGTTTCAGGATTGAATTGGGAGAGATTCAAACCGGCATATTGAAGTATTCAGAAGTAAAAGAATGTGTTGTATTATGCCGGGAAGATCAAGGAGGAGAGAAATATTTATGTGCATATGTTGTATCTAGTGGTCAAGGAAAAAAACTTGATGAATCTATCCGAGCACATTTATCAGGCTTATTACCTGATTATATGATTCCTACTTATATTGTAAAACTTGATTCAATACCCCTAACGGCAGTTTGTCTAAAAACTGCTTCAGTGTCTAAATTTAAATCAAATTTTAGGCATTTTAAGCTTTTTAAGGCATGTTTAAATATAACTTAAAAATTAAATCATGGATTTTGCAAAATATTTTC
>WTBR01000053.1 GCA_013138975.1 Bacteroidales bacterium | reverse complement strand
ATATTACCATTCGAACACCAATTATTCCGGACTATACAGATACAAAAGAATGCTACAATAAAATTAAAGAAGTAATGCTTACCAATAAGATTAAATCAATAGAGATACTTCCTTATAATGCTTATTCTGAAAACTATTATATAGCATTAGGTATGAAGTATCCACTTGAAGGAACCGGAACGGTAAGTGAAAATGAACTCAATCAAGTAAAAGAATATTTCTCAACACAGGGAATTAAAGCAAAAATAGTTAGCTAATTCTTTAGTATCAAGAATCAAGACACAAGAATCAAGATTGTGCAAGCCATTTATCTTGTGTTTTATGTCTTTTGATAGCTTGCTGATTTGCGGTATGAGATCAAATAAAATTAAAAGGGCTTATTTGGATTGTGAGCTAGAATAAGAAGATATCCCAAAAGTAAAAAAGTTAAGTAATAATACTCTTTTAATACCTTTGGGTTTTTATTGCGATCCTCTGTTTAATAATCTTTTAAGCTTTACCACAAAGGGGCACTAAGGACTCACTAAGTTTCACAAAGACTTTTTAATGGACACTTTCATCAAACTTATTTTTTTGATGAACTCAGTGTAAAAATTTGAACTACAATAGTATGTCATTCTGAGCTTGTCGAAGAATCTAGTTTGATTTTAATGAGATATTTAGTTAGATTTAATATAGTGTTATTAATAGAAGGATTCCTTTTTGGACACTCTCATCAAATTGAATCTATTGATGAACTCATTGTGATAATCTGAACTACAATAGTATGTCATTCTGAGCTTGTCGAAGAATCTAATTATTTTTTAATAAGATACTTAGATAGATCTAATATGATGTTTTTTATAAAAAAAATCCTTTATGGCAACTCTTATCAAACTTAACTTTTTGATGAACCCTTAAGTGACAATCTGAACAACAACAGTTTGTCATTCTGAGCCCGTCGAAGAATCTGATTGATTGTTAATAACAATACTTTGTTAATCTTTGGCAAAGTTGAATTTCACAAACAGTTAAGGTGCAGATAATCAGCCGAATGATTACATTAGGCTAACTTTGCCAAAGTTCTTAATTTCAAACTAATACAAAAATGTAACGAACTATTAATTTTGTAACACAAAAATAATATGACCGAAGTCGAAGAAATAAAGAAGTTATTAGGATTAGAACCTCTTGAAGGAGGAGAGTCCGGATTCTATTCACAAATAAATACATCTGCAATTAAAGTTCGCCAAAAATGCAAAGTATTTAAAGCAAATAGCTCAATATATTACATGTTAACAAAAGAGCAACCAATTAATTATATGCATTGGCTGGCAATGGACGATATCCATATTATTTGCAAAGGAGGGTCACTTAGTTATTATGTGTTTAACGAAGATGGGACATCAAAACAATATACTGTTGGGAGTGATATCGCAAAGGGTGAGCTGTTAAACTTAACGATTCCTGCTGGAAGTTGGAAAGCTTTAAAGTTACACGACGGAGTAGAGTTTGCATTAATGGTTTCGGTGTTAACACCCGAATGGACAAAGAAAAGAGTTGTAGTAGGAGCAGGGCAGGAGTTTATTGATAAATATAAATTCACATCGGAATGGGCTACTCCCGAATTCATAATGGAGCTAATAGGCCCAAATTTTAAACACAATAAACCAAATTAAATAAAAACCAAAATTTAACTAATTATGAAAAAGAAACTATTAAGCTTAGGATTGCTAATTGCAATTTGTTCGTGTCAGACGCAAACGTATAAGCCGCAAACATATAAGTTTGCTGTTATTTGCGATACAAGAAGCGATGCAGAAAATAATGGTGTTTCAGGAGTAAATGCTGCCGCTGTAAAAGCAGTATGTAGCCATTTAATAGAATCGGGAGCTGAATTTATTATTGCCCCAGGTGATTTTATTTGTGGCAATGTAAAATGGTACAACTCTACAGAAACACCTCCAAGCAACCACGACCAGTATCAAGCATTTTTAGATGCTGCACAGTCACAAGGTGTAGGTTTACCGGGTGGAACAGAAAATATTATAATATATCCCGTACGTGGTAATCATGAATGTTACCAGCAAATTTTACCAGAAGATAGCATAGAAGCAGCTTGGGTAAAGAATATTGGATCAACATTACCAAAAAACGGCCCAGAAGAAGAAATAGGTTTTACTTATAGCTTTGTACATAATGGTTCTTTATTTATTGCTTTAGATCAATACATGCATGCTGATGAAGATAAAAAAGGAGGTATTACTATTGATCAGGAATGGTTAAATCAGGAATTACAGAAATACCCGGATGCAGAACATGTATTTGCTTTTGGCCACACACCTGCTTTTGCAGCTCAACATCAGGATTGTTTGGGTGAAGATTCACTTGCTCGAAATACATTTTTACAATCAATAAACGATCGTTCAGGAGTTTACTTTTGTGGTCATGATCATTTTTATGCACGTGCCGATGTTCCTGTATATAGTCCCGAAGGAGGAATAGAAAATTATATGCAACAAGTAATAACTCCAAGTGGAGCACCATTTCTTGGTGGATTCAGTCCTAAATGGGATGGAAAATATCATAATGATAGTGTAAAATCAGAAAAATACTTAGACAATGTGGTAGGATATCAGCTTGTAACTGTTGTTGGTGATAAAGTAAGCGTAGAGTTTATTGCTACCGAAGACGCTAGTTCTTTTACAGTAGATACTGCCGGAATATACGACTATACATATAATGATAACTGGGAAACATGGAATTTTAAACTAATGGACGAATTTTCGTATGATCTTACAGCTAATAGTAAATAGTATAAAGTTACTTTTAAAAAAGTTAAAACAATTAATCACATTTTTTTATTCATTATTTATAAAAGATAAAATGGAAACTGATTTTAACCCCAATAAAACACCACGTATTGATAAGTTATTAAGTAATTTAAAAGAACGAGGATTAAAAGACCGGTCGAATGATTGGTTTAGAAAAAGTGATTTGCCCGATATCATTAAAGATGATAAATACAAAGAATATAGAAAATCACCAGTTATAATAAGGCGTGCAGTGGCTATTGATGCTATGTTGGAAACGATGACAAACGAAAAAGTGTCGGAACATACACATAGTTTTGAGATAGAAGAAGGTGATTTATTTTTAGGCGTTTTACCAATGGGATCAAATGGACTTGGTAAGGTATTTCCTAATTACTTAACGGATGATGAAAAGCGAATAGGGTCACTTACAAACAGAACCGAAACAGCACTTTTAGGGCATAATACTATTGATTATACTAATATTCTGGAAAATGGTGTTACGTCTGTAATAAAACTATGTGATAAAAAACTGGATTTGCTACAAGCAAAAGATGCAATGTTTGATTATGATAGCGATGCTTTTTATAGATCTGTAAAAATATCGTGTGAAGCAGTAGTTAAATTTGCAAATAGATTTGCCGTTAAAGCCGACGAGGACGCAAAAAAAGCAAAAACAGAAGAACGCAAAAATGAGTTGCAAAAGATGGCTGAGATTGCTCGAAAAGTACCTGAAAATCCTGCAGAAACTTTTCAGGAGGCATTACAAAGTATCTGGTTCGTTCATCTGGCATTGCATAGTAGTATGAATTTTATGTCCTTGGGAAGATTAGATCAGGTATTAATTAAATATCTTCGAAAAGAAAAAGATGCTGATTTTGCCGTAGAATTGTTTGAGAATTTTATCATTAAAGCTGCCTGGAGATTAAATCTTACTACTGAATATTTAGTAGAACAAGATCATATGGATCATAATGCGGCACTTGGGGTTCATGCTTATTATTTAGATCAAAGAGCGGGAACAAATAATTTCCTTCAGAATATAATTATTGGCGGTATAACACCCGATGGTAAAGATGCTACAAACGAATGTACATATCTTATACTTCAGGCATTCGAAAATGTAAATCTTTCAACACCCGGAATATATGTTCGTTTAGGTAAAGATAATAAAGATAAACTCTTTACCAAGGTTGCAGAAACATTACACAAAACAAAGAATTTGCCATCAATACTTAATGATGATGTATTGATTCCTGCAATGTATAATGCAATTAGTCAGGATGAAAAATCAAAAGCAAAGCAAAAGGAATTTCATGAATTGGCAAATGATTATTGTGTTGATGGTTGCTGGGAACCTATATTTAATGGAAAATGCGACTGGACATTTGGCATGGTAAACGGCTTAACCGTATTAGAATGTACACTGAATAATGGTGCCACATTAAATCCAAATCCAGAGCTTTTAAAAGGCGAAAAGCTAAGTCCATTAACAGGAAATATTACCGATTACGAAAGCCTGAAAGATGCACTAAAAACACAAATACAGTTTTTTGTAGATCAATCGGCAATATCAATGTATAAATATTATATGTTAGATGAGTATGTTATACCATCGCCACTGATCTCGGCATTTTTTGGTAAATGTATGGAAAATGGGCGCGACAAATCATGGAACGGTGCAGAGCATACCATAGGCGGTACAATATTAGGAGGTGTACCCGATATGGTAAATACAATTGCAGCCATTAAGAAATGGACGATGGACACACTTAAATACAAAATGAAAGATGTAACAAATGCCTTGAAATTTAATTTCGTTTGTAGTGGTGAAGCAGAATCAAAAACTCAACTTGAAACTCAATTGATATACGATCAAATTAAATGGGATTTTAGATATGATTCACCCCAGTTTGGATACAATGATGAATACACAACTGAAATTGCTAATTTTATTCTAGATACTTACTATAAAGCAGTATTTAATTCGAAGAAACTGGCAGATAAAGTTTTCTTGGATATTCCTTCAAAGGAAGATGAAAAAGAAGTATTTGCTTTAAGAAAAGTGGCCGGGTATTATGGTAAAGCCATGAGAGAGATTCCCGGATATGAAAAATTCGATATTAAATTTACTGCCGGCATGGGAACTTTTGAACAGTATAACTGGCAAGGAGCTGGTAATGCTGCTTCGGCTTCTCGTGACTCCGGTGAACCATTAGCACCTAATTTTACTCCGGTTTCAGGAACCATGAAAAGTGGTATTGCGAATTTGTTAAATACATTTAAGAAATTAAATCTTGAGAGATTTGCAGCAGGAGTTATTACAGATATCTGTCTGGATGAGGCACATAGTCATGTCGAAGTGCTTGATGCCATACTTCATAAATTTGTTGATGAAAAAGGCAATATGCTAACCGTAACGGTAGGTACACAAGAGGAATATAAAACAATATATGAACTTGCGAAATCTACTGCACAAATGGAAGACAGAGAAAAAGCTTCACAAATGCTAGGCAAGTACGCCGATGTAATTGTGCGCGTAGGAGGGTGGAATGCTCCATTCATAACACTTCCATTTTCGCATATGGAAAACTATGTTAGCAGACCTGCTGATTTTAAACATAATTAATGTCGTTTAGCTAGCAAATCCTTCGATAAACTCAGGATGACAAATCCATTTTTGTCAGACTGAGCTTGTCGAAGTCTTTTTATAAAAACTAATTATAATTACAAAAAATGATATTTCCGTATCAAGATTCAAGACCGCATGTGCGTTTTTTTTTTATTCTTGCATTTTGTGTCTCATATCTTAGGTCTCACATCTTGATACTAAATAAATTAGCTAAATGATATTGGATTATTAATTACAAATCAAAAAAAGCTTGCGGATTTAAGATTATTCTAAAATTTTAAAAAGCATATATTAATCCGTTTAATTCGCATTTCGACTTTTACTGTCGAATCCATGCTAAGCCGGCAGGCAAGTGTTTCATCTGCGTTCTATAAAATTTCAGGTGTAAAAAAAAGATATTGATTAAATCAACAAACACGCAAACTGAAAATAAATTACAAAATATGAAAATTCGATATCAAGATGCAAGAAATAGATATCGAAATTCAAGGCCGTATGTGCGTTTTTTCTTAATTCTAGGATCTTTCGTCTTGGGTCTTGTGTCTCATTTCTTGATATTTAATTGCAAATCAAAAATTACAACTAAAAAAACTACTATGGAAACAAAATTTGGATACATGGGCAGAATCCTTTGGGTGGATTTAACCCTCGGAAAATTTAGAGATGAAGAAATACCCGATGAGGTATACGAACAATTTTTAAGTGGCTATGGATTAGCTTCAAAAGTTATTTATGAAAACCAGCCTAAAGGCATCGACTATAAAAATGAGGAAAGTATAATTTCTGTAATGAGTGGAATCTTAACCAATACAGAAGCCACATTTAACGGACGTTGGATGCTAGCTGGTAAAAGTCCTTTAACAGGATGTTGGGGTGATGCGAATTGCGGTGGTGATTTTGGTCCATCAATTAAAAAGACAGGTTACGACGGTATATTTATAACAGGAAAAAGTGATAAGCCAGTATATATTTATATCGATGATGACGATCAGCTGATACTACCCGCAGAAGATTTATGGTCGTACCAAGATGCAGTTGAAACAGAAAAAATTCTTATAAAAAAGCATGGTGAAGACTCCAAAGTTATTTGTATAGGAAGTGCAGGAGAAAATTGCTCGCTTATTTCGGGAGTAGTTAACAATAGTGGGCGACTTGCAGCGCGAAGTGGTTTAGGAGCATTGTTTGGAGTAAAACAACTCAAGGCCATATGTTTAAATGCCACAAGAGATGTATATGTACACGATAAAGAAAAAGTACTTGCCAGCACCAGAAAGCTAAACACAGACCTGAATAAATCTCAAGACCCTTTTTGCAATACAATGAAATGGTCGGGTACGGCAGGTACAACAGCCGATTCTGTTGATATTGGTGATACACCAATAAAAAACTGGGCAGGAGTTGCCGAAGATGATTTTCCACATGATAAAGCAACAAAAATAAGCGGATACTCAATTACAAAATACCAAGATAAAGAGTACTATTGTGCAGGTTGTACATTTGGATGTGGAGGGATTTGTTCCTTAAAAACCAACCCAATATTAAAAGAAACACATCGCCCCGAATATGAAATATTAGCCGGATTTGGTGCACAATTATTGTGCGATAACGCCGAAGCAATATTTGAAATAAACGAAAAATTGAACAGAGCAGGCTTCGATGCCATTAGTGTTGCAACAACAGTAAACTGGGCATTTGAAGCATATGAGAAAGGCTTATTAAAAGAGAAATATCCATATTTAGAACTTAAATGGGGCGATCATCAAGCAGTAATTGAATTGGTTGATGACATAATAGCCAATAAGAACCTGGGAGCATTTTTAAAAGATGGAGTTAAGAAAGCAGCGGAATATTTTGATAAAGAAGGAATAACAGCACCAATGCATGTTCACGGACAAGAACTTCCAATGCACGATTCACGTAGAGATGGAGCATTAGGATTAGGAGTTGGTTACGAAGTAGAACCTACACCGGGCAGACATACAGCCACAAATGCACAATGGCAACAAATGGCAACAGAATCACTTGACAATTTAGTTCAGGATAATGAAAAGCTCAATATTAAATTTCAGCGCAGGTATGTAACTAATAATCAGTCGCACGAAGAACAAGGAGTAGATTTAATGGCAGCCAGTTGTAGCGAGGATATTATAAATGGAGCCGGATTATGCAACTTTAGTTTTATGGGGCCATTTGTACCTATAGTATCATGGCTAAATAATGTTACCGGATGGGATAAAACATTCGAAGAATATTTAGAAATTGGAAAAAGAATAAAAACCGTTCGGCATGCATTTAACATCAGGGAAGGTATAGATACAGCAAATGTAAAAGTTCCAAGTCGTGCAAAGGGCAATCATACCCTAATAGATGGCCCTAATGCATATAGTGCAAACGTTTTAAAGTGGGATGATGCTAAATCAGATTATTATATGGCAATGGGATGGGATGCAGACACAGCAAAACCATTACCCGAAACCCTCAAAGAACTCGGATTAGACTTTGTATATAAAGATTTATATTAGGATAAGAAAACGGTTGTAAGCTAATAGATATAATTAATGTGGAAAAGAGTTGTCCAAAAAGATCAAATGACTGTCATTCTGAGCTTGTCGAAGAATCTATTTGATTAATAATGAACTGTTAAGATAGACTTGGTGTGAAAATCTGGTTAACAAAAAGTTGTCATACTGAGCTCGTCGAAGTATAGACAACTTTCTGACTTTTTGGAAACCTCCATCTTATACCAAGTATTGAATGTTGTTTAAAATTAACTACATTTAAGTCCACGAAAAAAACTTGAAGTATGTGGTCTTATATCTCATCGCATATATACGACATAGTTAAAAATAATAGAGTTGGAGTGGTGATTTACAGTAGATATATGTGCTACAAGTGGCACATATAATTTTGTTACCCAACATTACAACAGAGCCAAATATTGACGTATCTATACTAAAACAAAACTTCAATGCAAATTAAAACCAACCGAATAGAATCCATTGACATATTAAGAGGTGTTGTGATGGTAATTATGGCATTAGATCATGTTAAAGCTTATTTTCATTATGGCTCATTTTTTATTGATCCAACCAATTTGGAAACCACAACACCAATACTATTTTTTACACGATTCATTACCCATTATTGTGCGCCAGTATTTGTATTCTTAGCAGGCACGTCAGCATTTTTATACGGAAGAAAAAAAACAAAAACTGAATTGTTTAAATTTCTTTTTTCACGAGGAATTTGGTTGATTTTTCTCGAAATCGTGGTCAATAATCTCATCTGGACTTTCGACTTTAATTTTAGCCTTCAAATCTTCCAAATTATTTGGGCTATTGGCTTTAGTATGGTCTGTTTATCCTTATTAATTTATCTGCCTAAAAAAGCAATTCTTGTTATTGGCATCATCCTTATTGCAGGACACAATGCGCTGGATGGTATTGTGATGGAAGGACAAAGTTTTTGGGATATCATTTGGTATGTACTACATCAAGAACAGCTTTTAGTTATTAATCCAGGTCATATAATTTACCTACATTATCCATTGATTCCATGGATTGGTTTGATGGCTTTGGGTTATTTATTTGGCACATTTTATCAAAAAGATTTTGATGTTTCGCTTAGAAAAAAATGGTTGTTGGGATTAGGTTTAGGGTCTCTTGTTTTCTTTTTAATTTTTAGAGGATTCAATATATATGGCGACTTAATACCATGGTCTGTTCAAGATACCAGCACCAAAACAATACTATCATTTTTTAAAGTGACAAAATATCCGCCTTCGCTATTATTTCTTTGCATTACGCTTGGGCCTGCAATGTTGTTTTTAGTTGCTTTTGAAACTACAAAAAATAAGTTAACAGATTTCCTTTTGGTATTTGGAAGAGTGCCGCTATTCTATTACTTCTTGCACATGTTGGTGATTCATGTTTTCGCCATTATTGGTATTTTAATTTTTAGTGGCAATTGGCAGAATATGATTATAACAAGTAAAGAATTTATGAGCCAAAACCTTGTAACATATGGATACTCTCTTTTTGTAGTTTATCCGGTTTGGATTGGCGTTGTGCTAATACTCTATCCATTTTGTAGAAAATATATGATGTATAAACAAGCCAACAAAGATAAATGGTGGTTGAGTTATTTATAAACCTTAGTGATCAGCTGATGTATGATAATTAGTTCTTATCAAAAACTAAATTTACAATCCCTCGCTGCCGCACGATTGTATCGTGTGGTCTATATAATATTTTAGCAATTCCCAGTTCGACTGAGGCTGCAAAGGAAAATAAATAAAAATACAAAGCAGTTCGGCTTAGGCTATTGCCTAAGTCGGTTTATGTTTTGTTAGCTTGTAGCTACCTTTTTTCAGGAAACAAAAAGATACAATAAAGTTTAGTAAGAATAGGACGCTTATTTTTATTAGTTCTGGTCTACAAATTGCGCGAGCCAGCGCTCGGCAAAGTCCAATATAATTAACCAAAAAGAAATTATTTATACCTTAGTGTTTTTAAAATTATTCAAATTAAAACTAATAGATAAAGTTATGATACGCGACGCAAATAAAGAATTCCCTTTGGCATTAAATTACAGCAATATCCGTAAAGAGTTGAAAACAGGTGATCTGGTTATTTTTGGAGGTCAATATACGCTTTCAAAACTAATACGTTTGGTTACACGTTTTCCTGCATCGCATGTTGCACTTATTATAAAAAAAGATGACAGGATTAGTTTTGTTGAAGCCTCGGAGGGTGACATGTATCCCGAAAGAGAAGGTGTAATTATTAATTATTTTTCAAATTCAATACCATTTTATAAAGGGGATATATGGATTGCAAGGCTTTCAGATGAGATTAGAAGCAAAATTGACGAGGATAAAATGTATGATTTTATTGTTGAACAAGTTGGCAAAGGATATGATTATAAGAATATGAAAAATGCCGGCTTCGATTTTTTAGATAAATTTTCTTCGTTAACCAAAAATAAAGAGGATGCATCTAAATTATTTTGTTCAGAATTAATTGCAGTAGCATATAAACATATGGGTATTTTGCCTGAAAATTCCAATACAAGTGAATATACCCCTGCCGATATAATTAAACTTAATATTTTTAACCATGTTTATTATCAAATAAAGGCATTTAAGTATAAGGCCATAAAATTGCCAGAGTTTAATTCTATTAAAATATAATATTCTAAAGATTAGTGTCAACCCACATGGCGCAAGCGTAATGTCGTTAAGTTAAGATTATATTCCTCTTAGGCACAGCATATAAAATAAATTCGAAGAAGTTAAGCGGCAAATATTTTGCCGCTTTCTTTTTAATTGAATTTGTAATTCAATACAGTAATTAAAAAGTTTTATCATTAATTGATAAATCAATTTATATGCCAACAGGATATCAAATCAAAGATCAAAATGCAGCTTATTATCTTACTTTGTAAATTGTAAAGTGAGCAGACATATTTTCAAGAAAAAACGAGACTGTTATAGAAGTAATTTAAATGTGTAAAAGATGGAAAACACACTAAAAATAGTTTTGAATACTACAAGAATAAATTCGATGTAGCGAGGTTCCGATAGCTATCGAAAATGCCGAACTGTGATTAGATTTTGTATATAAAGATTTATACCAGAATTAGAAAACAGTTGTAAATCAATAGATTTAATTAATGTAGAAAAGAAGGTGTCTTTATTAGATACCTTTTTTTTGGGTTTTGAATAGGATATTGTTTAAAATTAACTATTTTTAAGTCTACAAAAATAGTTAAGATATGTGCTTATATATTTTATCATATTAATAAGATAAAGCTAATCGTAAGGGAGTTAGAATGGAAATTTATAGTGGGAATATGTATCACAATGGAGCATGTGTTTTTATTGGTGTTTGTTTCCCACAATGTAGAAATAACAGGGATAATCTCTATAGCTAATAGATAAAATTTTTAGACTATTTATAGGATTAAAATTTACCCTTAGTCAGAATTTAGTAGAGAAATGACATGGGTAATATTTATAATATAGAAAGAAGAAAAATAATTTTTATGTTTATAAGTGTGAAAAAATATTAACACAAAAAAAAGGAAATAATTAAAGTGAAGTGATATTATAAAAATGAACAAAAAGAAGGAAAAAATGGAAAAATCTGTAGGCTTGATAAGCATGGGTAGTTATATGCCAGCAAAAGAAATTTTGGGCGAAAAAAAAGATAAACTTGTGAAATTTTTAAGAGAAAAAACACTCTTGAAAAAAGAGTATATTGATATGATCGATTCTACAGAAAAACTACCTGGAGAAATTGTAACGAATTTTGATGGCTGGGAAAAAGAACCGTGGTTTGAAGCTTGGCTTGATAATTTACCTTCAAAAAAAAGAGATAAAGATCCTTTTTCAGGAACAGAAGAGAGAAGATTTGTTCCTATGGATCCTGATTCTTTAAAAAAATCAATTGTACCTCATCCAATGTTAGCATCTGATGCTGAAACCCTTTCAGGAGCAATAGCAATATTAAATTCAGATATTGATATGGACGATATTGATCTTGTAATGGCTCACTCACAAGTTCCAGATTTATCAATACCAGCAAATGTATCTTTAATACAACATAAGCTAAATTTAAAAAATGCAGGAGCATATTCAGTAGATACATGCTGTTCTTCATTTATTACCATGATAGAAATTGCAACTGCTCTTATAAAAAGTGGAATTAAAAAAAATATTTTAATTGTTGCTAGTTATATTGGATCACATATTAATGATAAGTCATCCTATTATAGTCCTGCTATAGGTGATGCTTCAATAGCAGCTATCATTTCAGAAGTAGAAGATGGTTTTGGATATATGTCCTCACATGCTACAAGTCATGGCGGTAGACATGATGCTATTATTGGACATAGCAGGGAGCCAAATCTTATAATGAAAACAAGCCACAGTCCAAATTATACTCAACAATTTGCAACATTTTATAATCCTGTAGCAATAAAAGAAATGGCTGAATATGCTTTAGATGATATTAATGAAGTTGTTGAAAAAGCTTTAGAAAAAGCCAAAATTAAAGTTAGTGAGGTTGACTTCTTTGTTTCACACCAACCAGCTAAGTGGGCCGGAGATGCATGGAGGGAAAAAATAGGTATACCTAAAGAAAAGTTTTATGAACAATATGAAAAATATGCAAATATTGCCAACTGTTCTGCAGCAAACAATCTTTTAGAAGCTTTAGAAAAAGGATTAATCAAAGCTAATGATAATGTATTAATTGCTTCACCCGGTGCTGGAGAAAACCATATAGCCTTATTACATAAAGTAAATCAAAGATTAGTTAAAAATGTAAGAAATTAATTTTTTTGAGGTTTTAGGGATTAATTATGATAAAGTAAGAATTTTAGGAATTAAGACTGTAAAACCTGATGTATTTGTTAGAATTGTAGGGGTAGGTTCATACTTACCTCCTACAATTTTAAAAAATATTGATTTTACTAATATTATACTTTCCAAATCCGATGAAGAGTTTATAAAATATTATGTTGGAGATAATGAAAGAAGAGTTGCAAAAGATGCTTTAACTAATTAGTGCCGGTAAGAAAATAGCCTTTTTTTTATATCTTTGATAAGAAAGCGCCCGGCTAGAGCGGACATGATGTCCGTGACACTTCATGTATAGCTTTAAGGAGTAACTTACAAGCATCAATTTTTCGCAAGCTTAAATCGCCAATTTAAAAAGAGCCTATTTCTTTATCCAATGACAGCGAAATATACATAAATATCATTTTGGTGTTCTTTGGGTCTTGCAAGTTATTAACTTACAGAAGCTTACTGAGGATACCTGAAAGAACGGCATAAACACTAACAACATTCAAATCTCGGACACGTTAACACCGCACCGTTTTATGCTATTAAAGAAGCTACTCACCCATTTAATTTGAGAATATCTAATGTTTTAAATATGTTGTATACAAAAATATCACTTATGTGATTAATAGTATTTAAATCATTATTTTTGTCTTGTTGTGAAATCATTGTTTTATAAGATTGCGATTTGTGTTATAACAAACTCAAGTTTAGCAATTTGTAATGTATTTTGCAATTCAATTTAAGTATTTTGTAAAAAGATTGTAAGTTTATCTCCCACCTTAACCTCCTCCTAAAAAAAAAGGACAGATAAAAAGTAAATAAAGTTATGTTAATTATTAGCTGAAATAATGATTTTATATATTGTTTTGTAAATAGTTATAATTCCCAGAGTGCTGAACTTGAGGTGATTTATTATTAGTTTACAGTTTTTTCAAAAAGAAACTTATGGATTTAAAGTATAAAAGTGTACTAGTTGGGTTTGATTCTAAACATTTAATACACAGAGGATTTATTCAATATTTAGGGTGAGTACGCTAGAGTTAAAAGCTTCACTCACCCTATTTTATAAAAGTGGGTTTTACTGACTAATTAACCACTGTTTAGCTTCTTCTACATCTGTAAAATACTTAATATTAATCCCGTATTTTTCTTTAATATTCACATTTACAGCATCCATGCTTGCCTTACCAAATACATCTTTTGGAACAACAAAAGCAAAATGTTTTAACCCGGAGGCTTTTGCTTTTGGATACCAAACTTCGTCAACCCAAGCATGAGCTTCCTTTGTTAAAACTTTCATATTCTGTACATTATTTAATTGCTTTTGTGCAGAATGTTTTACAAGCAAATTATTTGTTTCAAAACCAAACTCTATAAACTTCTCAGTTTTTAGGAATCCATTAAATTCGCATACAACAGCATTAAGTTCCTTGCTAAAATAAATTTTTGTTTCTTTCATAGTAAAAAATAATTATTGTTAATATTAAAGTGTTTTTTTAAGGGCGATAAATGTATTTATTTTTCTCAAATTATCTTAAGTTTTTGTCAGTATTTTGACGGATAAAAGGTGAACAATTGTTTTATGTAATTAATAAACCCAGATGAGCGTAGTCTGCAAATCGAAACGGCTTGACATTATGATAGTTATCGGACATTAACTATGTCGTTCTATTTTGGTGGCATTTGCTAATTAAATGAGCATGCATTTAATAAAAATTCTTCTTCAAAATATCGTATTTAAATTTTAATTTAAAGTTTAAAATTGTTAAAGCCGTTACATATTTAATCCATATTTATAAAAAAAAATGAGGCTATTTTAGAGGCAATTCAAGATTGCAGAAGATGGAAAACACACTAAAAATAGTTTTAAAAACTACAAGAATAAATTCGACGAAGCGAATGTAACGTTGAACAGGGATAATCCTAAAGCAGATTATTATATGGCAATGGGATGGGATACGGACACAGCAAAACCATTACTCGAAACCCTGAAAGAACTGGGATTAATTTT
Source organism: Bacteroidales bacterium (assembly GCA_013138975.1). Classification (GTDB taxonomy): domain Bacteria; phylum Bacteroidota; class Bacteroidia; order Bacteroidales; family UBA12077; genus UBA12077. The sequence continues at coordinate 29,240 of WTBR01000053.1, read as the reverse complement.
TGTGTATAAAAATTCATACTAGTATAAGTGAAAATTATTATAAGTCAGTAGATTTTATTAATGTAGAAAAGAGGTGCCCAAAAAGATTAAATAGCTGTCATTCTGTTCTGATAGATAAGGGGATGTTGAAGAATTTATTTGGTTAATAATGAGGTATTATGACAGATTTAAAAAGATATTTTTCGTAGAATGCTTACTTTTTGGACATCTCCATCTAATACCAAGTATTGGATATTGTTTAAGATTAAACATCTTTAAATTTACAAAAAAAATTAAAATATGTGATTTTATTTTTTTTTATTTGTATACGATTTAATTGATTTTGTGGTAGCTTCATCAGTAGTTTGTAGTTAAATATAGTAGATATATGTGCCACTTTGGCGTATGTAATTTTGTTACCTAATATAAGAATGAGAGAATGAAATCAACGGGAATAAGAACAAATTTAAAAGAAGGTTTTCTTTCAATCATAGAAAAGCAGGAAAATAAAAATAAGGTGTTAACGATAGAGATTTTTGTTATCTAAAGACCTTTATTGATATTATAAATTATAATGGAATTATTTTAGTTGGAATAAAAATTCGTAATAAAATTTTTAATTGAATGTGTATCAGAAGTATCAATAATAAATAATAATAATTAATATGAAAAAGCTAGGTATTTTAGCGGTATTGACATTGATCCTTACTGGGTTTGTATACTGCAACAACGGAACAGATGAAGGAAAGGCAAATCAATCAGTCAATGAAAAGGAAGTAGGAAGGTCAGTAGTGTCACCATCTAATGTGGATGCTGTATGGCAGTTTGCTATGACACCCATTGACGATTCTGAATGGGCGGCAGGTCTTAATGGAAAAAATGGGCTTACACGAGTAAGCTTGCGGGATATTAAATTGAACAGAGAAGGAGGGAGTGTATCATCTTTCCCTTCAGATTATAAGTTTTCCAATCAGGACGTCAAGGCGTTTAAATGGCGACAAAGTGATAATGAAACCAATGCATGGAGGCCACAAGGCATAGCGGGTATTCGATTGGAAAATCCGCAGTATTCTATGGTGGCCGTTACGTGGTACAATTACGATGGAAGTGGTAAGAAAGGTGTGCGCATTTCATTCGTAGATGTTACTCCGGGAAGTGATAAACGTTTTCATTATAGGCATGTACTTCTTGTAGAACGAGACGGTGATGATTTTAAACCTGTGGACAATGGCTTGCACGCAGGAGGACTTGCCTATTCAAAAGGCTTTTTATTTGTGCCCGATACACATAATGGAATTCGGGTGTTTGATACACGCAACATTTATATGGGTGTTGAAAAAGATGACACGAAAAAAAAATATGGATTTAAAGGCGAAAAGGCCTATGCTTTTGATTATACTTATATTCTGCCACAGGTTTATAACTACTCCACACTATACAGCACTTTAATAACAACAGGTATGGCAAAAGCGTCGGGGAATCAACCCAAGTTCTCATACTTGAGCATTGATTGGTCAGATAATAATGAACGAAAGCTGCTTACAGGCTCCTATATGTCCAATGGCAACATGGATAATGGTTTGAGTCCTTCGATGTTTTTATGGAAGCTTTCTACAGAGCCAGGCAAACTTGTTCCTGAGAAACCAAGAAACTTAGGAATAGAATGTGGTCTTGAACGCTATAGATGGATTCAGGGAGCAGCACTTTTTGGTTCGACACTTTATATCAGCAGAAGCAATGGTGAAGGTGTGCGAAAGCACAGTGTTTCAGGCAATTGGTCGAGTGATAATTATAGCGTAGACAAAGTGCAAACACGTGTTTTACCAATTGTAAAGGAAAAGTCAGATATAGGATTTGAAGACCTTCATATTTCTTTATCTTCGGATATACTTTGGGGTCTGTCCGAAGGAAGCAGAACTGGCAAACCAGAATTTACAGGTGATCGTATTGTTTTTTGGATTAAGAAAGTGAAATAAATTTGTTGAATAGTATGATTAAATCCTAGCTAGGAGGCATATGAAATAAACTCGAAGAAGCTAAGCGGCAAATGTTTTGCCGCTTTCTCCAGATGAGCGTAGATTGACGTAATAAGATAAATAGATAGAAGTTCGGTATTCCGATAATTATCGGACATCAACTACGTCGTTTTATTTTTGGTAGCTTGCAGCTATCATTGCTTTGTAAAAGCAAAATTATAATGAGTTGAGTTATTTTTAGGTAGAATATGCTCCGCTCGGCGAAGTCTCTGACTTCGGCGCAAATAAAGAGTAGACTTAGTCTACAGTATGAAAACATCAAATAAGAATTTTAAAAGAGAGAGTAAAATTTAAATGTCTACCGGTTATCAAATAAAAAACCACGAAGGATTGTATTATCTAACATTTCAGGTAATCAACTGGATTGGCATATTTTATTTTTGTTGTATTAACTGATATGCCTTAGAAAACATATTGTTAAATTTTATTTGTAGTTTGGAGACGATTAAATTAGATCAAACGAAGTAAGAGACTTCGCTTATCGGGGAATTTTTTACTTACAAGCTTTGTTATGATTTTGTCACATAATATAAAATAGTCCGATTAATAGGGGGCTAGACCACTTGATAAGATAAAAGATGAAATAAACTATTTGAAGTTTAATATAATATCAAATTTTAATTTAAAAATATGAAAAATACAAAGTTGTTTTTTGCCACAAACCGTAACCATGAAGGAAATGATCAATGGAAACCTACCAGATATGGAAAGGAATTCAGTGCCGACGGCCGTGAAAACCTGCGTTTTGGAGAACTGGAAATTGATTATGATCCACCCAAGGTTCAACAATACCTAGATAAAGAATTTGAAAATGGGAGAATTGGTGACGGTGAAAAGCTTTCTGAGTATTTCGCCAAACAGGCAGAAAATACTACAATATCTGCCTTTGAAGATCTGACATCACAGGTAGAGAAACAGCTTGAAGTCGAAAAAAATTCTTCAACCAGATTATTTAAAAGTCTGAAAGATGTGATGATGAATGCAGCAGATGTTGTTATTTACATTCATGGATATAGTGTAAGTTGGGAGGACGCAGTAGGAGGGGCTCTTGCTTTAGAATTTATGTTAAACTCCCACCGATCTGACAGTGAAAAAAACATAGCGGTTGTTCTTTTTAGCTGGCCGTCTAATGGGAGTAAGATGCCATTTGCTGCCTATCATTCGGATCGGGAAGATGCGCGAGATTCTGCAAAAGCATTGGGACGAGCTTTTTTAAAATTGAAAGATTATCTGGCTGCCTTACAAACTGAAGCATTGAAAGGTAATGAGGTGCTTTGTAATCAGGAGATTCACCTCCTTTGTCATTCAATGGGTAATTATTTATTAAAAAATGCACTAAAAAATAAGATTATTAGATATAGCGGAGGTCATGCACTTCCTAAAATGTTTAAAAATATTTTTTTATGTGCTCCTGATGTGAAAGATGACGTGCTAGAAAGTGGAAATGAAATGTCACAATTGCATGAAATGGCAAGTAAAATAACGGTTTATTTTAATGATGGAGATTTGGCGATGGAAATTTCTAAATACTCTAAACATTCTAATGAAAGATTAGGGCATACTGGTAGTGCACACCCATCCCTGGTGCATAACAAGGTTCATCAAGTCGATTGCAGCCCTCTGATACATGGAATTGCAGAGCACAGCTATTACCTTTGGGCAACAGTGAATAAAGATATATGGCAGAGTATTGCCGGATTAAGATTTGATAGCGAAGACCGTCACCGAAGGAGAGATGCTCAAAGCAGAGAATGGGTAATGACCTAAATAAAGCCCATCTGTTCAATCTGCAGATTGACCTGAGACAGATAATATTTTATCTGCCGGCCTGACCCAATATAAAATGACAGGCCGGTTTACCTTTTTATAAAGGGGATATATGGATTGCAAGGCTATCTGATGAGATTAGAAGCAAAATTGACGAGGATCAAATGTATAATTTTATTATTGAACAGGTTGGCAAAGCTTATGATTATAAGAATATGAAAAATGCCGGCTTCGATTTTTTTGATAAAATTTCTTCAGTAAGCAAAAATAAAGAGGATACCCCCCGCTAGGCGGCATATAAAATAAACTCGAAGAAGCTAAGCGGCAAATGTTTTGCCACTTTCTTTTTAATTGAATTTGTAATTCAATATTGTAATTAATTGTTTTATTATTAATTAAAACAATTAATATGCCAACAGAATATCAGATAAAAGACCATGATGCTGCTTATTATTTTACTCTGCAAATTGTAGGGTGCACAAAAATATTTTAAAAAAAACGAGGCTGTTGTAGAGGTAACAAATTTGCCGAAAATGAAAAATAAATTAAGAACAGTAGATAAAAACTGCAAGAATAAATTCGACCTAGCGAGGTTCCGATAACTATCGTAAATGCCAAGCAGGGGGATTTTGACTTGATTTTAGAGATTACTTTCCATACCCAATAGGATGTATTATAAATGATTGCATACCTCCGGTAAATCCTAATTTTTCATCAACAAATTTCTTATCATACCAAGTCATTGCTACAGTGGAAATATCAATGGCAGCAGCATAAAGGTATATGTTTTGGGATACGGCACTGGTCTGATTTCCCGCATAAAAATCTTTTCCTCCCAGACGTTCAAGCCAATCGTTTTTCATATCATCTGTATTAACTCCAAGAATGATGATCAGGGGAGCCTTATTCACAAAATCCTGAAATGCCATTTTGGATCGGATATCCTCTTCCAGAACTTTGTTCAGCTTATTCTTTTCAGCATCGTATTTATGTACTCCATATACGGATGCAATATGTACGTGATGCTTCCATAGGAGAGGAGCTGTGCTTTTTCCGTTTTCTCTGTTAATGCCACATGCAGCCCACAATAAATTCGAGATTTCCTGTAAGGTAAACTCCTTTTCCGTCATATCTCTTTTGGATTCCCTTTTTTTGAATGCTTTGTAAAGTGATAGGTTTTCTGGGAATTTTACTTCAGGAAGTTTAATACATTGTTCTTTAAGTGTTGTTTGAGAATTCATTGTGTTTTTCCGGCTTTCATTTAAATTTTGTGCAAATATGCATTAAAGCTTTTAAAATACAGAGAATCTTAATTTATAAAGTTAAGAATAATGAAAATGTAAATAGCAATTTTAAAATCGCCAATTTTTCGCAATTGGTTTTTCTAGCTAGGCAGCATATGAAATAAACTCGAAGAAGCTAAACAGCAAATATTTTGCCGCTTTCTTTATTATTGAATTTGTAATTCAATATTGCAATTAAAAGCTTTTTCTTTCATTGATAAAACAATTTATATGCCAACAGGATATCAAATCAAAGATCAGGGAGTATTATATTTTCTTACTTTTCAAGTTGAATTTTTGGGTAGATATTTACAAGGAAAAAAGAGGCGGTATTAGAGGTAATTCAAGTTTGCAGAAGACGGAAACATACTAAAAACAGTTTTAAAAACTATAAAAATAAATGCGACGTAGCAAGGTCTCGATACTTATCGGAAATGCCAAGCAGGAGTTTAATTGATTGATTTTAGAAATATTGTTTTAGTCCAGCCACGAACCCGGATCTCGAATCAATTACTGAAAACCCATAATCGACTCGTAATATTAAAGTTGATACCTTGTGAAAATGCAGACGGAAGCCGGGGCCCACATAAATTTCGGTATTGGAATAATTAAATAAGTTTTTGATAACACTTTTTCCTTGATTTAAAGCAGAAATATCGGCAAATCCAACCAATTGAAGTGATATTTCGCGCCAATCGAATGCAGTATGTCTATACTCAGTATTTAAAGTAAACTCAGCTGTTCCTCTATCATATGTATTACCTATTCCACGAATATTTACAAAGCTATCATGAATTAATGGAACAAAAACGTCCTTAGTATTTTCAAATAAACCAATACGATTTCTTAATCCTAAGTTCCCTTTTTTTCCAAGTTTAACGAAGTATTTTCCTTCAAATTGAAAGCTTGTATACCAATTATCATTATACGGTATTATGGCAGTTTGAAATATAGCCAATATTGAAAAGCCTGTTAGGTATTGTTTATTGAAATTAAGTTTTGCCCTGTCTTCATATTCTATTACAATATTTCTTTCAATATGCTTTTCATTCGTTAAGGTGGAACTAGAATCATCCTGCATCAAAGTATAATTTCTTTCATTATATCTGAATCCTGATTTAATTCGACGGTTAAATATTATTTCTTTTGTTAAAAGGAGAGAGACTGTTATGTAATCAGCATTATAGAATACGGGATTATCATTAATGTACACAGGTTCTTCTTTTCTGTCTAACTTAAATTCAGTAAATAGTCCCCACTGAGAATCATTTATATAAGGAATATTAACATAGCTTAGAAACGATGATTTGTCAAAGTATTTGTAAAAAGCAGCAAATGTAATTCCCTTTCCTAAAAAATGAAAATCAATAAAACCAATTTGAAACCATTTATTATCACCCGTCAGTGCACCCTGAACACTAGGCATAATACTTAACTTTTCTTTTACTTGAATTGAAAGAATAATTCCTTCAGGAGTTTCATCTAATGTATAAGAAACAGATGTAAATAAATCGGTGTTTCTTATATTTTGAATGTCACTTTCTATAATATTTGAATCTACATACATTAGCTTTTCAGATAGCATGCATTTGGAAATGTAATCTGGTTTACATCTTTTCAATCCTGAAAATTCTACATGTATTATTTTAAATTGCATTTGTTGTGCAGAAATTGTTTCAACAAAGAGCAGAAAAAAAATGATTAGTGTATACCTCATGGTAATTTTTACAGCGTTTTTTAATAAGTCGTATGTTTACTCATTACCTGACATTTTTTTGTTAATTTCTTTTTTGCAATGCTATTAGATGAGGATAGTCTATAAATCAAAGCCGCTCGGTGTAGTTTTCAATTCAAGCCTAATTTATGTGTGAATGCTCCGCTTAGTAAGTGTTTTTGGTATTAATCGCACGTAGCCTGAGGTGGTTACTGAGCTCTGTCGAATTGCCCTCGAAGGCTATATAAAACAAAAAGTTACGAATATTTAGTTTTTGATCTGTCTGCCTGCAAACAGATTCCGTGTTAAAGAACTAATAAACTAAAATGTAAAATTTGAAACTCTCATTACGTGAAATTATATTTATGTTCGTAAAATTGAATTGACGTCTTGTAATTCATAACTTGTAAGTTATTTTAAAAGGTAAAAGGAAAAATTAAATCTGACGTCGCATTAAAATGTTAATTTTAAATATTGATTTATAATTATTGAAGGCTGGGTTAACAATATTAATATCAGAAAACCTCGTTTAAAATTTAGAAAATTAACTTAATGTAATCGGGAAAAGCATTTAATATTAATACTTTAAATACAAAAACAATGAATAAATATTTATTACTAGTAGTAGGCATTATTGTGTGTAATATTATATACGCACAACCAACACCTGATTATTATAAGAGTGCTGAAAGTTTGAATGGGCAAGAGTTGAAGACGGCTTTATTTGATATAATAAAAACGAGCACAGCGGTGAGTTATAAAAAATTGTGGGATAAATTCACCTTATCTGATGCTAAGCCGGATGGTACGGTATGGGATATGTATTCTGATACTCCCGATGAAACACCACCTTACGTATACAAATTTAAAGATGATCAATGTGGAAACTATAAAACTGAAGGGGACTGTTACAACAGGGAACATTCTTTTCCTGCAAGTTGGTTTAACAAGGCTAAGCCAATGTATACAGATCTGTTTCATATTTATCCCACCGATGGCTATGTGAACAGCAAACGAAGTAATTATCCTTTTGGAGAAGTCGATAGCCTGAAAATAACGTGGAAATCAGAAAATGGCAGTTTACTGGGCATACGTGAGGGTAGTTCTACTGATATCGTATTTGAGCCTATAGATGAATATAAAGGTGATTTTGCCCGCACATATTTTTATATGGCGACCCGTTATCAAAACCTGATAGGTGCTTGGAAAAATAATACCAGTTCAACTGAGATTATTCTTGATGGTAGCAGTTATATTGTTTTTGAAGAATGGTACTTAGATATTTTGCTTAAATGGCATAAGGAAGATCCGGTAAGTGAAAAGGAGATAACGCGAAATAATGAAGTTTTTAAAATCCAACATAGCCGAAATCCATTTATTGATTCTACACAATTTGTTAGTCGTATATGGAGTGAAAAATGATAAAATAAAATACAAATAACTGAAAATCAGCGGATAATTTCTGTATTAGTCAGAATTAGATTGACATGTGATTATAATATTTTAAAAATATAAAAAATGAAAGCCATTGTTTGTACCAAATACGGATCACCGGAGGTTCTTCGGATGGTAGAAGTGGAAAAACCTGTGCCTAAAGATAATGAAGTACTGATAAAAGTACATGCTACAACTGTACACATAGGAGATACAAAAGTTCGTCGTTTAGAACCTGGCTTAGGCACAGTCAGGGATTTCTTTTTCAAGCCAATAATGCGAATAATGATCGGGTTCAAAGGACCAAGAAAAAAAATACTTGGAATGGAATTGGCAGGAGAAATTGAAGCAGTAGGCAAAGAAGTTAAGTTGTTTAAGAAAGGCGACTCTGTTTTTGCATCCACTGAATTTGAATTCGGTGCTTATGCACAGTATCGCTGTATGCCTGAAGATGGTATTTTGGCAATAAAACCAAGTAATATGACCTACGAGGAAGCCGCTCCGGTTTCAAATGGAGGATTAACAGCATTGTATAATCTTAGAAAATCGAATATTAAGAAGGGTCAAAAGGTATTAATATATGGAGCTTCTGGTAGTGTAGGTACTTATGCAGTGCAGCTAGCTAAATATTTTGGTGCAGAAGTTACAGGAGTATGCAGTACTGCAAATTTGGAAATGGTAAAATCCTTAGGAGCCGATAAACTATTCGATTACACGCAAGAAGATTTTTCTCAAAGCGATGATAATTATGACCTTATTTTTGATGCAGTAGGCAAGATTGCATCTTCAAAACGTAAAAAATCTTTGAAAAAGTCAGGAAACTTTATTAACGTTTTAGCTATGTCAAGCAACTTTAAGATAAAGGTTGAAGACCTTATCTTTCTTAAAGAACTTTGCGAGGCAGGAAAGCTAAGATCAGTAATAGACAAACGCTATACAATGGAACAAATAGTAGAAGCTCATAGGTATGTTGATAAAGGGCATAAAAAAGGGAACGTGGTTATTACAGTATAATACTCTAAATGAATAAGGAACGCACAACATGCCTTATGAAAATTACGAGGATTTGGTGGCTCGTAATCATCTTTTAATCTTCCATTTTTCTATCAGTAAAAAAAGCGGCAAAATAGTGCAACGATCTTCAGATGAGCGTAGTCTAAAAATCTAAGCCGTTCAGCATTCCGATAGTTATCGGACATCAACTACCTTATTCTAATTTTGTTAGCATTTGCTACATAAATGCGTATGCATTTAAAACTAGAATAATACCATCGAACGGCATAAGATAGAGAAACTGCAAAATATTTGATGAAATATCTTTTAATTGCTATCTTCGTAAGGTATGAATTTGATTAAACAACATAAAAGCAAACTGATATCCTTATGCAAAAAATATAAGGTTAGTGAATTATATGTCTTTGGGTCAGTATTAACTGAATTATTTAACAAGCAAAGTGATATCGATTTTCTTGTTAAATTCGGAGACGTTGAACTTTATGATTATTTTGACAATTATATGGACTTTAAAGAATCATTAGAAAGTCTCTTTAAAAGAAACGTTGATTTATTAGAAATTCAAACCTTAAAGAACCCGATACTTAGGCGTTCAATTGATAGAACTAAAATCAAAATATATGGACGAGCGGATTCTAAAATGGCTGTATGATATTCATGAAGCAATAGCTGAAATTGAAAGTTATTTCATTGAAAATCCTAAAGATTTTAAACATTACCAATCAAATACTTTGTTGAAAAGAGCAGTAGAACGAGACTTAGAAATAATCGGAGAAGCTGTAAATAGAATATTAAAGAAAGACCCTGAATTTCCAATAGAATATGCAAAAAGGATAGTTGGACTGAGAAATCAGATTATTCATTCTTATGATAGCATTTCTGATGAAAACATCTGGGCAATTATTTCTAAACACATTCCAAATTTAAAAGAAGAAGTTCTTGGTTTAATTGAAAAATCAGAATAGGACACTACGTGTAGTCAGAAAAGCGAAGTCTATAAATCGAAACAGCTCGGAATTTTCTTCAAATTGCAAGGTGGCCAGACAAATTTACTAGAAAAAATGAGGCTGTTTTAGAGTTAATTCAAGTTCGCAGAGGATCGAAAACAGTCGTTAAAAACTACAAGAATAAATTCGATGTAGCGAGGTTTCGATAGCTATTGGAAATGCCGAGCAAGGGTGTCGTTTTTGGATACCTTTTTTTAAAGTGTTGAATTGGATATTGTTTAATATTAATTATCTTTAAACTCACAAAGAAAATCAGAAAGGACGTGGTTTTATAATTTCGTATTTATACGATATAGTTGATTCTGTGAGGGCTAAATCAATTTTTTGGAGTTGAACGCAACAAAATAAGCCCCCCACTTTCCTATAGAGGAAAATGGGGGCAAATACACATTATTCTCATTGTCAAGCCCCCTAGATCCAAAACTCAAAGGCTTGTCAAAGCGTATAATTTTGTCCTCGCACAGTACAATAACGATAATAGTACTTTTTTGTTATATTTTTTTAAGTTATGATAGATGATAATAAAATAAAACATTTAGAATTCATTCAAAATATTATAACACGAATGAATACCAATTCTTTCCAGATAAAGAATTTTGCAGTACTTATATTAACGGCATTATTAGCTGTGTATATTTCAACCAAAGAGATTTGGTTTGTAGCTTTACCCATTATTCCAACTATTATTTTTTGGTTTTTAGATTCTTATTATTTACATCAAGAACGATTGTTTAGAAAAGTCTATAATGATGTGGCAGAAATCACGAAAGAAGAAATAAGACAAGAAGTAAAACCGTTTGAGATACCCATAAATATATACAAAAGTAAATATTCCTATTTGAAAGTATTTTTTTCAAAAACGATAATTTGGATTTATCTACCTATTGTAATTGCATTGTCTTTGATATTTCTAAATCTATTATTATGCAGGTAAAATATAAAGTTGCGATTTCTGCGGCAAGTGAAGAATATTTTTTTGCCAGTTTGATAAGAGAAAAATTGTTGGAGAATAATCCTCAATTAAAAAAAGAAAATATCTTTTTCCACGGAGATGATGATATAGCAGATAAAGTAAGTTCAGAAAATCCAAGTGTACTCGTAGAAGTATTTCGAAAAGATTGTGATATTCCTGTATTTATTTGTTCATATTATTCATTACAAGAAGGTTCTTATTGTAATTATGAAATGGATGGCGCAATCAAAAGAATTGATGAAAAAGGGAACAGTAAAGCCAATACCCTTTTATTACTAATTAATGATAATGAACTTTTAGAAAATGTAGGTAATAACCATTATGAAACATTAAGAACCCATCATTTACACCCAAATAACTTACTGCAAGCAAGTAAGATCGAATTTAAAAGTTGCATTCCTGACTGTGAAGTAGAAAAACAAAATAAATGTAACAAAATAGTCTGTTACCAAAAAATGGCTGACAAAGCTGTTAAATCAATTCAAGTAAAATTAAACGAAAATGAAGAGGAGCACAAGCAAATCAGAAAAAATAACGACCGAACTTTTAAAAAAAAGGCAAAAGATATTTCAGCAGCTGACTTACTTGAAGATAGGGTTAATATATTTTACGAAGACTTTTATTATCCCATACCGTTAAACGAAAATGAAACCGTAGATGACAAGCTTTATAGTTATAAGCTTAAAAATAGAAACTGTATAATTACCGGACTTTCAGCATCAGGAAAATCCAGAACAATATATGAACTATTACATCGTAAATCGAATGCTGGCATCAAAGTCCTCTCTGATGAACCTGTTTATATTGCACCAAAGAAGTTAGACAGATTTGACACAAATGATTTCTCTGAGGGGACTATTTTTATATTAAATGATATTGACAAATACGAAAATAAAGTTGTCATAAAAGATATAATTAAGAAAACTGCAAGTAACAAATATTTTTTAGTTGCAACATGCCGAAGTTCAAAATTAAATCAGGTCGAATCTTTAATAGAATCTCTTTCCAAAATTGTGATTCCTACCTCTTTACCATATGATGATATAAAAAAACAAGTTGAGAACCTGAAAAAACAAAACCCTGAGTTTGAAATTAATGAGGACAGCTATGATGGAAAAGTAATAGGCTCTCTATTTTATTCTTCTGATATTCTAAAGGAATATAAAAAACATATTGTTAACTCCTATAATAGCAATGACAGGGCATCTATTATAAAAGGAGAAATCATAAGGAATTACTTTGTATGCGGCCTTTTGAGCAAACAAGAACTAGGCGCAGAAAAAACTATTAAAGATTATTGCAAAAAAAGATTGGAAGACTATCATGAACAAGATTTTCTAAAAAATAAAGAATTTGATACCGCTATACATACCCTTTCAGACAAACAATTGCCCCTGATTACGATTGAGAATGATTTCATTTGTATTGATGACTATTGTTTATCTAAAATAGAAGAGTATGTGCTAAATACACCTCAGTACTCATTTCAACGTATTTGTAATGAGATAATTAAATATAAAGGAGGGGAACTGTGGTTATATGCTAAACTAATACGAAAAGCGGGTTATTATAATAAATTAGATGTCGTTAAAAATATATTTGATGCTGCGGTAAGCAATTCTGAAAAATTTTCGCAATACGATCTTGTAAGCATTTACAATAGTATGATGTTTGTGAGCGGTGAAAAAAGAAAATGTATAAACTACTTTGAAGAATTAAAAATATCGGTATCAGATCAATCTCTATACTCTATATTTACTTACAAAACGCTTATTCATTATGAGGATGATTTCGATAAAGTTGTAGATTACATTTTAGAGATTAAAAACATAGAAAACAAGAATTTAGAAGATGACGACATCTTGACACCATTTAAAGTACTACTATTTACAATTAACAAGAAACTGTTAAAAGAAGGTGCTTGGCATCCTGACAGAGAAAAAGAAAACACTTATCGTGTAGCTCTCAAAAAAAGAGATATATTACCTCAGTTTGTTGATATTGATAATGCCAGTATCGTGTATATTAATTACTTTTTATTTGCTCACATAGGAATTTACGCCACAATTGAACAGTTAAACCACGACCTTTATCGGAGCGTCAAAGATTGGAATGAAGCCTCAAGTCTTTATGAAAATAGTGATAAGATACTTAAAGTTACAGGAATAATTGATGATTATACATTCTCAGGATTATTAAAACATTCTCCAAATTACAATACTACAATAGATTTGTTAGACGAAGCTCGTAAAGAGGAGATGATAAATGTGAGATTTTACAATGCAGCGTTTTATAGCTTATATAATAATCAGTTTCATATTGCTAAAAAACTTTGGGGGAAATTAAAAGAAGAAAAGGATATTGAACCGGATATTACCACCTATTCACTATATATAAGTAAAGCAGGGTTGTCTTTTTACGACGCAAAAGAGTTGCTAGAAGAATTACCTATTATTCCTGAATCTAAATTATACACGGCTGTTATTAAAAGAGCTAATCAAATTGAAGATGTACTTGATTTAATAAAAAATAATTGTATACCAAAGGATAAACTAGACGTATTTCATTTTAATGCGGCATTATCAATAAAAGTTAACAATGAAAAGAATAAGAAAAGAGAATTAAATCATAGGGAAAAGATTGAAATTTTCAACATTTTTACTGAAAATTTTAAAATTGATCCCAACAAAGACATATATAACAATCTCATAAAAACCGCCCCAGAAGTCAAGATTGACGAATATTGGGATAAAATAAAACTTCATGATTCTTATTCTTATAGTGGATATATTTCTAATAATTGTGTAACAAGAAAGAATGCTGAAAAAAGAAAAAATGAGGCATTAAATGATGAAAATATTCCATTCCATGATAAATCGTATATATGGGGGGCTTTTTTGCAAAAACCGGTTACTATAGAAGAAAAAATTGATTTAATACAAAAAACTCCAGATGCACAAAATATTCCCATATTAGGAAATCTAATGTCAAAAGAGAATAAAATGGATTTTGAGAGTGTAAAAAAGATATTTGAATTAATATTAACATTAAAGCATCTAACTCCTAATCGCATAATATTTAAAAACCTTTTGGAAAGAGCCAATCGGGTAAAGGACTACATGTATCTTATTGAACACAATGATAAATTCAGTCCGGGCACAATAAAACAAATCCTTAATGAAATTCTAAAAAATGCTAAAACAACTCTAAATGATGCGGAAAAATTATATGTAGAATGCAAAAAAAACGATGAATTAAAAACACAGATAGACAGTTATACTTATTCGATACTTTTATCAAAATGTGGGGATTACGAAAATAGTAGAGCTAAAAAGATTATAGATGAAGCAATTGTGTCAAAAATGCTCAATTCTTGGGTTTTTAACAATTATTTGCTTGTAAGTCCCTCTCCAAGCAAGATTTATAAAAAGTTTGAAAAAATGGGTATTATAAGTCAGATACAACCAGACACACGAACTTATAATATCATATTAAAGCAGAGTAAAAAAGAAATAAATTATGAGCAAGCATCTGAATATGTAAAATTAATAAAAAAACCTGACTCATACACATACACTTATTATTTGGGCTATGCTCAAACAGCCAATGAGGCATTGGATATATATTCAAAAATATCATACCCAGATATTTATAATTTCAACACTTTAATTGGAATGTGTGAGTCTTCTGAATTTTCCAAATTAGAAAGTATTCTTTTAAAAAATGAGGATCTAAAACCTAATTTTACTACATATAATTTATTGCTAAAAATTGCTCCAAGTGTAGATGAACTAAACAAAATTTGGTTAAAGCTAAACGAAAATTTTCAACCTAACAGTAACAGTTTTTCTAATTACATTATCAACAAATCTATTTGTGATGAGATTGCAATACAAAAGCATAAGGAGGCAGAAGAGTATTATAATGACGATAAACTTTCAGAAAAGGAGTTTTCAATAATAACACTGAAAGTTCTTCAACAAGTTAATTTTGAAAGAAGTCCAGAAATCTTCAGGAACTCCACTATACCTGTAAATGAAATTATAATAGGAGAACTTGTGAATAAATCTCCGAATGTTAATTTTGCAGTAGATGTTATAAAACTTGAAGAGCATGATATACCTCCGAATGACGTTGTATTTAAACTTCTATTAGCTAAGGCAGATAATAAAAAGGATATTGATATAATATTAGATTTGATGTCCAAGTTTTGGCATAAAAAAGATAAAATTGAAGATACAAAATATAGGTTTGGACAATTAGTTTATACAATAAAGGGAGTTAATAATAGATATTATTTTTTCAAGGAGGTATGTAAACGCTTAGACTATCCCAATGAAATAACAGTATATCTTTTGCGATTTATTATTTCTCAAGAAGACAATATTGATTATTGTGGGAAAATATTAGCCGATTTTTCAGATGATTTAGAAAATGTACAAAATAGAGAATTATATATTGAAATATTTAAGTTAATACTGACCAGCAAAAGATTTGCAATTATACAAAGGCATAATTTTTTAAAAAGAAGAATTAACTTTAACAAAGAAAAGGACTTGTTTTTGTACCTCTTGAGAATCGCTATTTCTAAGGAAGATAATATTAAAAACTGTAGTAAAATTGTATATAGCTATGCGAAAAAACCAAAAACTTCTAAAAATAATGAGTTGTATAAAGAGGTTTTTGATATAATTTTAAGTAATAGAAGATATAAAATTAGTGAAAAATATAATTTTTTAGAATCAGAGGTAAATACCTATAAGAATAATGAATTGTTTATTAATTTGTTAAAAACAATCATTTATAGCGAATTGAATATTATTAACTATGAATGCATTTTAAATATTTATTCAAGTGAGTTAGTTAACAAAGGGAATTATAGAATGTACATAAGAATTATAGAACTTATTTTAAGCAATAAAAATATTGATAAGCAAGTTCGACGTAAATTTTTAAATCGTACCAAACTATCTCCTGCTAAAAAGAAAGAATTACACTATGGTTTAGCTTACTGAAATTCCAATTGTGGAAAAAAATCCAATATCTCTAGGCTAATTTATAAGCACATTTTGCATACTACTGCAACCTGCTTTGATGAGCTTCTCCATTAAATCGAAGCAGTTCGGCGTTGGTTTTAACTAGAGTTTGCTGATTTCATACATTATTCAATACAATATCCTAATAATCAACACGTTTTGTTGATAAGTACACTTGTTATTATTGGTCTAAATGCATGATTTTGATTAAATTGAGTTAAAAATCCATGCAGATATGATAAACTACACACCACAAAATCAGTTAAGTTTAGAATTCTTTAAGCATCCATTCGAAACGGAGCTAGACAAAGATAATCGTTGGGTAAAGCTTGCAGATCTTGTTCCTTGGGATTCTTTAGCTTCTGTGTATAGTAGAAAACTCAATTCAGATTCAGGAAGAAAAAGCATAAACATCAGGATTGTGATTGCTTCAATGATAATTAAACATAAGCTTTGTCTGGATGATAGAGGTACAATTCAAATGATTTCAGAAAACATTTATCTTCAATATTTCTGTGGTCTGAAATCGTTTACGACAAAACCTGTTTTCGATTCAAGTTTATTTGTAGATATTCACAAAACGCCTAGGAGGCAAGGAATTTTCTTTGTTTAATAAATTGATTATTGAAAAATCAGAAGAACTAAAGCCGCATCAAGCATGTATTATTCGGAAATCAAATGATGATGACAACTGTTTTTCTTCCCCAAAAAAGAATAGAGGTACATTAAAAGTAGATGCTACTGTTGCAGATCAGGAAGTGACCCTAGCTAGGCGGCAAATGTTTTGCCGCTTTCTTTATAATTGAATATCTTACTTTACAAATTGTAGAGTGGGAAGATATATTTCAAGAAAAAAACGAGGCTGTTTTTGAGGTAATTCAAGATTGCAGAAGATGGAAACATACTAAAAATAGTTTTAGAAACTACAAGAATAAATTCGACGTAGCGAGGTTCCGATTGCTACCAGAAATGCCGATCATGGGTGTTCTTATTGGACACTTTTTTTTATTAAGTATTGAATTGGATATTGTTTAAGATTAACTATATTTAGGTTTACAAAAAATAAAGAGTAGTGGTTTTATATTTTCCCGTATGTATATGACAAAATTGATTATGCAGGTGCTATATCCGTTTTTCGTAGTTTCATATAGTAGATGTATGTGCCACATGCCGCATATAATATTTCTTAGCTTTCATTAAGAACAAGTAACAAACTAATAATATAATTTTCAATAATCTGATAAACTTATGAAAAATTACAACTGTAAAATCATGAAAATTTTTATTCCAATCGTGCTTTTGGCATTCCTTGTTTCTTGCCATCAATCTCCAAAAATGAATATTTCAGGCGACCTTGAAATAGGTGTAGAAGTATTTGGCACTTTACTAAAGAAAACATCTAAATCCTATGAAATTCAATTAGATTCGAATGCCTTTGTTTTGGGAGTAGTAAATCAAAAAACAGTTGATGTAGCTGTGAAATTATTCAATGAATCTAACGAAAAAATTGTAAGTTTTGATGGGCCGGCAAGGGGGCCTGAATCATTTTCATTTATTATAGATAAAGCAGGGACATATCGCTTGGAGATAGAACCTTTTGAAGACGAATCAGGAGACTATTCTATAAAAATTGAAATGGTTGAACCGATTGCAACAGATCCGGCAAAAAGAGTCGATCAACTACTTGCGTTTTACTCCAATAATAAACCTGGAGCAGTAATTGGCGTTATTGAAAATGGAAAAATGACCTTTTCTAAAGCATACGGGAAGGCCAATATTACACATAATATTGATTTTAAACTAAACACCCCAACCAATATAGGGTCGGTTTCAAAACAATTTACCGCATTTGCCATCTTACTTTTAGAACAGCAGGGATTACTAGCACTTGATGATGACATTAGAATACACATACCTGAATTTCCTGATTTTGGTGAAGTAATTACTATAAGAAACCTATTAACCCATACCAATGGTCTTCGTGAAGTCTATAATTTATTGCCAATAGCTGGTTGGTACGGTGGGGATAAATTATTACGTACAGAAATATTAAACACCTTGTTAAGACAAAATGACTTACAGGCTTCACCAGGTGAAGAGTATAATTATAATAATTCAGCTTTTATATTACTGGCCGATATTGTTGAACGCAAAACGGATTCAAAGTTTCCGGATTGGATGAAAAAAAATGTATTTGAACCACTAGGAATGCAAGATTCGTATGTGCGTGCCGATCCAAGTCAAATCATTCCTAATGCTTCTCAGGGTTATTCTCAAGGAGAGATTGGCTTTGTAGAATCTGGCGATCTCTATGCCGCTTATGGTGCAGGCGGTATTTACACAACCCCTTTGGATTTATCTAAATGGTTAAATAATTTTAACGATCCACAAGTTGGAGGTAAGGAAATCATAGAGAAACTAGTAACACCTGGTATTTTAAATAATGGTGATACATTACCTTATGGACTGGGTATAGGCGTAAGGGAACGAAAAGGTCTAAAAATATATGCGCATGGTGGTGCGGATATTGCCCATAGAGCTTATCTCCTCTATTATCCTGAAACTAATTCAGGAGTCATTGCCTTGAGTAATAATGCTTCCTTTTCAAGCGCATCAATTGCAAATGAAATAGGCGATTTGTTTTTTGCAGATTATTTGGTCTCTAAAGAAGATGATGAAAAAGTGGAAGATGATGTTGCCAACAACAAAAAGTTTGAAGTTGATTTGGAAACCTTGGAAAGTTATACAGGCAAATACAAAGCATCATCTATAGGTTTTGTTATAGAGTACAAAATTGAAAACGATACACTGATGGCATATCCAACCGGTCAATCTGCCAAACCATTACTACCTACTTCAGAAGCAACATTTTCCTACGAAGGTATTGAAGCAACTATTGTGTTTAATATGGATGACGATGGAAAAAGCATAGGAGCAATACATACTCAAGGTGGAACCGATTATGAATTGGAAAAACTTTCTCCTTTTAATCCATCACTTGCAGAGCTCAAGGTTTATGAGGGGAAATACTTTAGTGAAGAACTGGAAACTTTTTACACTATTATCGTAAAGGATAGCGCCATGTATGCTATTCACAAAAACCTCAAAGACATTAAGTTTTCGCCAATTGAAGATGATGCTTTTAGTGGTGATATTTTCTTTATGAATGAAGCCGCTTTTAAAAGAGATTCTAAAGGACAAGTAAATGCCTTCTCTGTCTCAAATGGACGAATAAAAGGTGTTTTATTCAAAAAGCAGTGAGGTTTCTAATAATGAATTTAATAAAACGTTGAAGAGATTCGAAAATAAATTAGAAAATATTAAATAACGAAAGCCTAACAATTAAGTCTCAATAACTGAAGCATTGCTTCAGTTATTTGGACGTAGTGTTGAAGTATACTTTCGGTGTTTCAGACCCAGATGAGCATAGTTTTTAAATCAAAGTAGCATGTAGTTTTCTGTAAATTGTAAAGTAGCAGACATATTTAAATGAGAAGAATGAGGATATTTTAGAGATAATTCAAGTTTGCAGAAGATGGAAACATACTAAAAATAGTTTTGAAAACTACAAGAATAAATTCGACGTTACAATTGCTACGCTGAGCGGGGGTTTTGTGGTTTGCTAACTAAGTTTTATTTTAGTAAAGTTGTTTAACGGTGGATAACGAAACAAGGCGGAAACTCGCACGTAACTTAACGCAGGATCGTTAGGTTTCATTTAAATGAAAGAATGGAAAAGTCAATTAAAAATCAATTAAAAATAGTAATAGTAGCATTTATCATAATAGCTTTTCCGATGGGATATATTGTGATTACTTCAATTAAACTAGACAAAGCAAATGAAGCGTATGAAAAAGCAATGATTTATGATGATAAGAAAATTGATTTAGCTATTCAGGAAATTGATAATGCTTTAAAATTTGTTTTTTGGAAAAGTAATTTAACTAATCAAAAAGCGCAGTTACTATATAAGAAGAAGGAATATCGAAAAATTTTAAATTGTATAAAAAACACAAAAGCTCATTTATATAAGGGTCTGATTTATGAGCATTTAAACAAATCTGATTCTGCAAAAGTATTCTATAAAAAAGAAATTCCAGAATTGAAGGAACAGTTAAGAGAATATAAGGATGATGAAAATTTATCACTACAAATTGAAAGGCAAATAGCTTTAGTATATACATTTCTGGGAGAAACAGACAATGCTAGAAAATATTTAAAAGAGTTTACTAATGATTATGATATAAATCAAAAAAGAATGTTACAAGAGTATGACTTCTATATTGAAAATTATAAATCAGGAGGATATAAAGATTTTTTGGAAGGCGAAACAGTTCTTTTTGGTATTGATAGTTTTCCATCAAATATAGACATAGACAGTTTATTTGAATTAAATAGATTTTATTACAAGGGATATACTGCAACTAATGATGTGTACGAGTATAAAATTAAAAAGATATTTGAAAAGAAAGCTATATCAATAGGTATGAATAAAATAGAAAAAACAAAACCTAACCCAGATGAGCGTAGTCAATAAAACGAAGCAATTGGGCTTTGTTTTCAACTATTAATCTAAAGGTTATAAGCGCAATAGTAAACCGAATTAATGCGATACTGTTTGCCTTAATTGCAATCAAATTTGTTCTCCATCAATTTTTCAATTCAATTACCGAAACAATATTTGAGAACTCCGCATTACAATAAATCAAATACGATTCTTTTAAATTCGTAAGTATTTCCTTTAATCTTTCTTCGCTTATATCAGTAAATACTTTCTTCATATCCGAATACAGTTCTGTAAATGTGCACACCTTCTGCTCAACTGCTTTTAGGACATGTCCGTAATCCGGTTCACCAAAAACAATATTTTCTATTTCAATATCATTGCAATATTCGGTATAATAATAAATGCCATTGTTCTCCTGAATCTTATAATTAAACTTATTGGTTTTGTAATAATCCTCAATCTCAATTAGCTTATTCCATTCTTTTGCATTGTCAGGTATATTTTTTTCATATCTGAATAAATGAAAGCGGTTTTCATTTTTTGAGAAATAATCAGGCAATAAATAGGAGAGGTCATCACAATTATATTTCTTTCGTTCATCATCAGACATTAACGAATAGTATTTTGTCATTGACGATAGTACCAAACTTACATAGTTATGCGAAAATGGAACAATGCTATTATTATAAAAGAAACGTAAAAAATGCAGATTGTTTATGCATTCCTGTATATCCTCTTCTGTTTCTTCGGGTACATGCTTAATTACATTTACGAAAGGAGAAATGCCATTCTTTATTGAATGTTTAACGAAAAACAGATTGTCGGAAAAACTATTGCTTTTATTCATCTTCTTTAATAATGAATCGGAAAGCCCATCGTAACCAATAAAAATATTTTTAAAACCGGCAATTGCCATCTTTTCCATTAGCCTTGTGTTAAACATAGCATTTGGAATAATCTCTGCCCAGAATATGTAATCTTCTTCGTTTTTGAATTTTAACTCTATTATTAAGTCGAGTAATTTCTCGAAATGTTTTAAGTTGCCAAAAGTATCGCTATCCACAAAAGAAAATGTTGTAATACCGTACTCATTTGTTATATGGTTTATTTCATTTACGATACATTCCGGGCTTCTAATTCTTAATTTATAGCCTTGGTTAAAATCGCAGAATTTACATTTTCTCCAATGACAGGAACGGATTGTATTTATGGGAATATTAACTTTATCTGTTTCTTCAGGATGAGGGTAATTATTTATAAAATCGCTATAATCAGGAAAAATATAATTCTCGAAATCTAAATAATTACTTTTACTTGTTTCCGACTGTTTATCCTCTTTAGCTTCTTGATACATCAACCGGGGAACGATTTTGAAATCAGGAGTTTCTTTTTTTAGTTGCGCAGATAACTCTAATAATGGATATTCACCCTCTCCCCAGGTTACAAAATCAAAATAACGGCAAACCTTCATGGCCTCTTTTGCAACGTCGGAACTACCAAAACCACCAACAATAATTTTTACTTGTGGCGCTATTTTTTTTATTTCCTCAGCCAGAATCATACCCGGAATCCATTGGTTGTACTTTGCACTGATGCCCACAAGTGAAATTTCACTGAAATCAATATTTTCAAACTCAAGGTGAATTATTTCGAAAATTTCCTCTTTCTTCGTTTGCAAAAATTCTGAATAATAATCGGGGTCTTCGGTTTTGTATGAAGGGTCTATTTTCTGAAGTAAAGAGATAATTCGATTGTTGCCTTTTGTATTTTCATTGCGATCGTTAAGGATTGAAAGAAAGGGCAGAAGTCTGATTTCCGTGTCTTCGCTATCTGTATATTCAGACATTAGCGACAATAAAAAATTCCAATATTTTATTTTTGTCTCAATCCCATTGGTTTCCATGAATTTTTTAAGGATTGAAAGCGAAATGGAGGGGCTATTTATGTCCGCTGGAGGTAGACAATTTAAAAGTATTTTCATTGGTGTGTACTTTAAATATTAGTAAATAGCGAGTTTTAGATTTTTCTTTTTTTAGATAAAACACCTTGGGCATCGACATATAATCTTTGCTAATAAAATAAAACTCCAATTTTAATCCTTATGTATCAAAAATATAGTAGGTCTTTTGTGAATACTTGGTTTTTCTTTATTCCAGTCTTTAATCGATTTAGTTTTAATAAACTCAGTTTCCAGCGTAATGTCAGTAGCAATACAAAGCTTGGTGTCAGGCGAACAAATAGATAAAATATCTTCCATCATTTGCATGTTTCTATATGGAGCTTCAATAAATAATTGCGTTTGATTCTCAATTTGAGATCTTCTTTCCAGCTCTTTTAATCGCTTAGAGCGTTCGGGTCGTTTTATGGGTAAATAGCCTAAAAAAGCAAAGTTTTGTCCGTTTAAACCCGAAGCCATAACCGATAAAAGAATCGATGATGGGCCAACTAATGGCACAACAGGAATATTTTTGCGATGTGCTATCTCTACGATATCTGCGCCCGGATCGGCAACGCCCGGTGTGCCTGCTTCTGAAATTACTCCAATATTCTTATTGTCCTTAATTGGATTCAGATACGAATGATATTCTTCTGGTGAAGAGTGCTTGTTTAATTCGTAAAAAGTTAAATCATCAATCTTGGTTTTTATTCCGGCTTTAATTAAATAGCGCCGTGCAGTCTTAATATTCTCAACAATATAATGCTGTGTATCATTTATGATATCAACAACATATTTTGGAATAACGTTATCTATAGGACTATCGCCAAGAGTAGTAGGTATTAAATATATTTTTGCACTCATATCAGAATATTTAGACCGTAAAAGTAATTACTATTTTAATGAAATCATTAATTTTTTGAATTTAGAATCAAGATGCAAGATGTAAGATGCAGGATTTAAGTTAAAAGATAAAGGATATAAACAAGATTCAGGATTCAGGATGCTGTCCCAAAAGTCTCTCATAACAAGTTTACTAAAAATCAGTTTTTGCCCCTTACCCTAAAGGGAGTCCTGATTTTTAGCAACTTCTCCCTTTAGGGTTGGGGCGAAAAGTTGCTGAAAATCTATTTATATCGTTTTTTGTACCCTTATCATTAAAAAATCAGTTTAACGCATGTTCCATTCGATGTTGATTCTATTTCAACATTTCCTTTGTGTGCAAACATAATTTGTCTTGAAAATGAAAGACCTATACCGCTGCCATCTTTTTTAGTGGTATAAAAAGGTAGAAATACTTTATTTAATATAGCAGGATCAATTCCACCGGCATTATCTTGTATCTCAATTATAATTTGGCTTTTAGCTGTATATGCATTTAAAATTACTTCCCTTGCATCTGCTTCAACAGCATTCTTAATAATATTAATAAGAACCAATTCAATTAATTCTTTATCGGCAAAAATGCTAAGTGATTCAGGTAATGACTTAAATACAATGTTTACATCATTATTTTTATAGGTTCCAGAAAGATCATTAAATAAATCATTAAGAATTACATTCTTTAGTTCAGGTACCGGAATATCCAGGAACTGTCTGAACTTTTTAATGAAATTTTGCAAATTATTAACTCTGTTTTCGAGTATATTAATTCCCTTAACCGAGTCTTTAATGTCTTTTACTTCAAGCTGATCGTTTGTTTTTACTTTCCCATCTAAGGTCATGCAATCGTTTAAAGTATCAATTACGGTAGACATTGGAGTTAGGGTATTCATAATTTCATGCGATAAAACTTTAATTAATCCCGACCAGGATTGTAATTCGTAATCCGTCATTTCTCTGTCAATATCATGAAATGAATAAATTCTTAATGTTTCCTTTTCTTCTTTTAATTCCGATAAAGCAATTAAAAGTCTACGTGTAATATTGTTAACATGAATATTTACAATATTTTGATCTCCAACTTTGAGTTCGTCGTTTTTGTTTATTAGATCTAACACTTTGTTGTTTAGTTCGGATTTGCTAATATACCCCTCAATTCCAAGTATTTTTAGTATGGCTTTATTGTGTAGCTTAATTTCATTTTTACTGTTAATCATTACAATTCCAGTACCTACTCTATCAAGCATAAGATTTAGTAAATACTCCTTTTTTATTTTTTCATTTTCAATATTCTTGAATTCTGTATTAATTTTTTCAAACTCCTTTGTCAATCCTCCAAAAATTTTATCAAGCTTGTTGCTTGAGAAATTGATACTTGTATTTTGCTCTTTTAAATGAATTAAAAAATTTGCCAGATCACGATTTACTTTACTTACATATCGAATTAAAAAGATTATCTGTAAAATAAACAGCAAACAAAAAAAGACGAATGTAAATACCCAATTAAGATTTATGGCAAAAAACACCATAATAAGAGCCGTTGCAGCAAGTAATATCGATCGTATTATAATAACCAATATATATCGATTAAAGCCCATATTTAGATATTTTAAAGTATAAGGTTGTTCTTGATATTCCTAATATCTCAGATGCTTTTGACATATTTCCACCGGATTTTTTAATTGCTTTTTTTATTGCCAGTTTTTCCAATTCAGTTAAATTCAAAACATCGTTTTCTGAATTGATCTCCACAGAATCAGAAAAAGCAAAATCCTCGAGTTTTATTTTTTTATTATTCGATAAAATCACGGCACGTTCAATTGTGTGTTTTAGCTCTCTAACGTTTCCCGGCCAAGTATAGTTTTCTAACCCGGATGCTGCTGAGCTGCTTATATTCAAGCCTTGCTTATTATATTTTTGGGAAAATACTTGCAGGAAATATTCGCTTAAAGGAATAATATCTTCTTTTCGGTTTCTTAAAGGAGGCACTTCAATTTGAACCGTATTTATTCTAAAAAATAAATCTTCGCGGAACTTTCCTTCCTGACTTAATTTATTTAAAGGTTTGTTCGTAGCGCAAATCAACCTGAAATCGATTTTTTTATTTTCGGATGATCCTAAACGAGTAATTGCTTTTGTTTGTATCACAGTTAAAAGTTTAGATTGAAGATGTAAGGGAAGATTTCCTATTTCATCAAGGAAAAGACTCCCTTTATTTGAAACTTCAATTTTTCCGGCTCTGTCTTCTTTTGCATCGGTAAATGCACCTTTTTTATATCCGAATAATTCGCTTTCAAATAAGGATTCTGTTAGTGCTGATAAATCCACTGACATAAAAATTTGATTGTTTCTTTTCGATTTTCGATGTATTTCTCTTGCTACAATTTCTTTACCTGTCCCGTTTTCTCCTAATATCAATACATTAGCGTCTGTTTCTGCTACTTTAGAAATAATACTCTCAATTTCCTTCATTGCAGGAGATATGCTTTGTAAAAACTTGAAATCATGCTCTAAATTATTGCTTAAAACTTGTCGCTGATCTTTCAATTCCTTTACTTCAAGTTTCGATTTGCGTAATTTTATTCCTGCTTTAATGCTTGCAATAAGTTTTGCGTTCTCCCAAGGTTTTAGAATGAAATCGAAAGCCCCATCTTTAATCCCGGTCACTGCCAGCTCAACTTTACTGTAAGCCGTAATTAAAATAACAACAGCATCAGAATCGAATTTTAAAATCTCTCTTAACCAGAAAATACCTTCATTGCCGGAATGTTTTCCCGGCGAAAAGTTCATGTCTAAAAGGATAATATCAAAACGGTGGTTTTCTAGTGTATGAAAAAGGTTATTTGGCGAAGATGAGCTTTCTACATAAGAAAAATGTCGTCCCAGAAATAATTCGAGCGATTCACGAATTTGTTCGTTATCATCAATTATTAATATGCTCGAATCTGTAATACTCATTTTTTATTTCAAAGATAAAGATTTGTTCGGATTCCTGACAAAGAGTGTTAAGATTCTTAACACTTTTGTAGATCTAAAAATCACCTCCTAAAATAAGAGTGTTGATTATCTATGCTATAGCCACAATGGCATGTGGATTGGATAAATATGGACAAATCAATATAATGAATTAATTTTATAGAATTATGATAAAAAATTATTTGAAAGTCTTTTTTAGAAGTACGATTAAAAATCCGGTGTATTCTACAATTAATATATTAGGATTAGCAATAGGTTTGGCTTGTGCGATTGTAGCATTTCTATTTATAAATAATGAAATAAATTACAATAAAGGTTTCGATGATTATAATAAGATATACAGAATTGGAACGGGCTTAAAAAACGAAATGTCAGATGAAAAAATGCCCACTGCATTGCCTGGTATTGCACCAAGCCTTGCTGCAGAAATTCCCGAAATAGAGGCAGCTACGCGTCTGGTAACTTGGTTCCGTTCATCACTAATTAAATCAAATAACGAGTTTTATCCAAATGTGGATTGTTATATAGCAGATTCTGCTTTGCTTAATGTCTTTTCGTTTAAGATTTTACAAGGAGATCCAAATTCGTTTTTAAAATCACCGAGTAAAATAGCAATAACAGAATCATTGGCCAAGAAAATATTTAAAGATAAAGATCCATTATCCCAGTTCATCGAGTTTGAAGGCCAAAAACTTGAAGTAGCATGGATTATGGAAGATGTTGAGAAATCGATGATAGATTTTGACTTACTTGCGAATTACGATTTTAATCAAGTTTTTAAAGAGAGTGTGAATTTAGATGCATTTACTTTTTTTAAACTTAGAAATATTATGACAGATGGAGTAAAATTAAAAATTCAATCTGTTTCGAACAGAGTTACTTCAGAAAGTTTTGGAGATTGGGCAGATGAAGTTACTAGTCCTATACAGCCATTAAGCGAACTTTATTTAAAAAGCAATCTCAGATGGGAAATAGGCAAAACCGGCTCTATTCGAACTATTTATATCTATGGATTTCTTGCCCTTATAATATTACTAATTGCCGTAATTAATTATATAAATTTATTAACCTCTCGTTCAGAATATCGAAATAAAGAAGTTGGAATTCGCAAAGTTGTTGGAGCCAATAAATCGAAACTGAGGTTACAATACCTTTCGGAATCTGTAATAACATCGGTTGTTGCTTTATTAATAGGATTTGTTATTACAGAATTTTTCATTTTTCTTGTGAACAAAAACTTAAATCTTGATTTAAAATTGTTTGATACAAATAATACGATCGTATTTATTTTGTGCATTATAGTAACTATTTCTATTGGACTAATTTCAGGTATATATCCGGCTTTTGTTTTATCAAGTTATAATCCAATTAAAGTAATAAAGGGCGTTTCTGAAAAAAGTAGCAATTCAAATTTTTTGAAAGTGCTTTTGGTTATTATCCAGTTTTCAATATCTACTTTATTAATTATATCAATATTTATTTTCAATTCACAAATCCATTTTTTAAAGAACAAAGATTTAGGTTTTGATAAAAATAATTTAATGATTTTAACAGGATGTACTGAAAAATTGCAACAAAACTTTGAAAGCATTCGCCATGATTTATTGGCTTATCATCAAATAAAAGATGTTAGCGCATCACAAAGTTATCCGGGAAAAGGAAGAAGTGGTCAGAGTATAAGAAAATTATCAGATAATCTGAACGAGAGAATTGCTATAGCAGAAAATAGAGTGCAGGATTTTTATACTGAAACCGTAGGGATTGAAATAATAAAGGGTAGAACTTTTAATCCGGAGTTTAACGACGATAGATCGATTTTAATTAACGAAACAGCAGCAAATATGTTAAATCTGAGCGATCCAATAGGAGTAGAGGTTATGACAAATAGAGAATTTGTAATAATTGGTGTTATGAAGGATTATCATTTTTATGCAACAACCAAAGAGTTAAAACCTCTTTATTTATCAAATTATGCAAATCAGGTTAGAAATATCGAAATCAGAATTAATCCAAATGATAAATCGGCAACAATTAAATATGTAAAAGATATTATACAAAAATACGATCCCGACTATTATTGGGATCACTTTTTCATTGATGATATGTTAAGAAATCAATATAAAGTGGAAGATAGCTTATTTACAATGATTTTTTGGGGTTCAGGTATTGCACTTATACTTTCTATTCTGGGATTATTTGCTTTAACATCATATACTGTTTCTAAAAAGTTCAAAGAAATTGGTATTCGTAAAACATTTGGAGCATCGGTAAATAGTATTGTAAATAAATTAAATCGAGATATTATTCGGTGGGTTTTATTTACCAACATTATTGCTTGGCCTGTGGCTTATATTGTAATGAAAAACTGGCTACAAAATTATCCTTATAAGGTTGATATTTATTGGGGATATTTTGTTTTAGTAAGTTTTATAAGTCTTGTAATTGCTATTTTAACTATTTCGTTTCAGGCAGTAAAAGCAGCTCGTATGAATCCGGTAGATGCTATACGGTATGAGTAAAAGTCTTTTGTAAAAGGAGCTGTTTCAAAAGTTAAAAAGTTGTCTATACTTCGACAGGCTTCTATGTTGTAATCCAAATTTTCTTCATAGATTTTAATAAATTATTTACTATAAAACCATGCTTCTATCAACAGACGACCATTTTAATATTTCTATGATGCTGTATACCCCTAATTA
>WTBR01000026.1 GCA_013138975.1 Bacteroidales bacterium | reverse complement strand
AGAAAACAAATAAGCCATAAACTCGAAAAATCAATTCCACAATATATAAGGTACTCCCATTTAAATCGGGATTTAGTTCAACATAAAGCACATATTCGGGTAAACCGAAAACGATGCTTAATTGTTGTGTATTTAAAAGGCCTATCAGCGACCATCTTTCTGAATTCAGATTTTATGTAATCTATTGTTTCTTCTAGTTTATCATTTTTTACTTTTATTAAAGTCAAGTTTGTTGACACGTTGAAAAATGCGGTGGCTTGTATTTCCGAAAAATAATTAGAATAGAAATTATCAGTAATTCCAATAATCTGGTAAGGTTTTTCTCTAAAATATATCTTCTTCCTCAATATATCTTCTACTCCAATAAGTTCTGCAAATTTCTCATTAATCACAATGCTTGCACTATCATTATATTCTTCTGAGAAAAAACGTCCCTTTTTAAGTTTTATATCAATAGTATTCAAATAATCTGCATCAGAATTTATTCTATTTACTGCTAATCTACTTTCACTCTCCTTACCTTCCCACGACCAAATATCAGGCCATCCGCCTCCACTTCGTAATGGAAGTCTCCCATTTGTAACAGAAATAATATTTGTTGTTTTAAGAAGCTTAGTTTTAAAAATGGGTACCTTATTGCCAAGATCAGATAAATTAAGTATAATAATGTTTTCTTTATCAAACCCAAGATCTTTGGAATAGATATAATTTACTTGTTTTAAAATAATACTTGTAAAGATTATAAGTATAATAGAAATAATGAATTGAATGATAACTAAAAATTTTCTTGCAAAATTTCCTCTATTATCATGATTTATTTTGCCTTTTAAATGCGATACGGAATTTTTTGAAGTAATATATAAATATGGATAAATCGCCGAAATAAGACCTAACAGAACTATAATTATTATTGCACCAATTAAGAGTTGTGGTTCGAAATAATTTATACTTATATTTTTACCGGTAATATTATTAAAATAGGGTCGTATAACTTCAACCAAAATAATAGCAAGCTGAAAAGATATTAATGAAAACAGGATTGCTTCTGTTAAAAAACCGACAAGTATTTTTTTACGACTGATTCCTAATATTCGTTTTATGCTAACTTCTTTTACTTTTTTAACAGACCGAGCTGTTATAAGATTCATATAGTTAATACAAGCAATTAGCAGAATTAATATTGCAATAAAAACAAGAATACTTATAAGCCTAACGTTACCTTGGCTTTCGTTATTAAAAAATGGTAAGCTTGAATATAAGTGAAGATTTACCAATGGTAATAAATAGGAAGTATAATGACCATCATTAGCAACATCTTTGTATATCGAGGAAATCTTTTCATTTATCTGGTTATAATCTGAATTTTTATCCAGAAGAATAAAAGTAGCATAAGAGAATACAACCCAGTTGTCTAAATAACTTTTTTCTTCAACCGAAAAAGGGATTATAAAATCGAGATTGATGGATGAATTACCAGGGAAATTCTTATAAACTCCCGTTACAGTAACTGTTTTATATATATCACCATATCCTTTTATTTTTAAAATCTCACCTATGGGATTTTTTTCTCCATAATATCTGTTCGCCATATTCTCGGAGATTACAATAGATTCGGGGTTCTCAAACACATTGTTTTTATTTCCCTGAACAAAAGGGATTGTAAATATCTCAAAAAAAGAAATATCTGCAGATGCCCCCTTTTCATTAAAGAATTCATTTTCTTTTTGAATTAAACCTCCTTTATAAAAATATTCAATACGCACTGCTTTTTTGATTTCAGGAATATTGTTTACAAGATAATCAGCCATTTGAGCCGGACTCTCAACAAAATCCATACTGTTTCCCTGATCATCACTGTTTTTGTTAATCAGCAGAAAAATGTTATCGGCATTATCATGAAAACGATCAAAACTTAATTCGTCCCAAACCCAAAGCATAATCAATATTGCAGCGGCTAAACCCAGTGATAAACCCAATAAATTAATTGCTGAAAAAAATTTATTTCGTAAAATGTTTCTAATTATTATTTTCAATTCAAATATGAACACCATTTCTTAACTAATTATTTGATTAAAATAAATTTATTCGTAACGTAAACTTTCTACAGGATTTCTACGTGCTACTCTGAAAGCAAGAACAAATACACTTTATAAGAGTATGAAAACCATTTCTTTTAAAATTTCGCTGTATTATTAATCTTAAAAATTGTCGTATCATAATTATTAATTTTATAACCCCTTTCACTAACAATATGCCAAAACAATTAAGTATCTGATTATATCCTACTTATTAACATCACTTTTAAAATACAGTGTCGTAAAAAGCAACACCTATGTCGGAATTAACTACATAATATTGTACTTTTAATGATTCAATGCTTAAGTGATCCAATGTTTAAATGTGAAAATAAATAATTAGAATAATAATATGACTGAAAAAGAGATATTTATTGAGAACTTGAAAAAAAAACGAATAAGACTCTCGAAAGAATCAAATGAGATAACAAAGATAATGACAAAAGCAAAAAGCTCATCCTATGGAAAATAACAATATATAATTTAAACATTTTATTATTTTTTCATTTTATTATTTTTTCATTTTATC
Source organism: Bacteroidales bacterium (assembly GCA_013138975.1). GTDB lineage: Bacteria > Bacteroidota > Bacteroidia > Bacteroidales > UBA12077 > UBA12077. The sequence goes on along the minus strand of WTBR01000026.1, from coordinate 70,662 downwards.
ATTATTTCATTTAATCATTTTATTAAGTATGGCTAAAAATCAGGGCAAAATATTAATTATTGATGATAATGAAGAACTATTAATTGCATTTAGGTTTTTCTTGTCAAAACACTTTTCTCAAATTGATACCATAAAAAATCCTAATCAAATACCTGAATTTCTCAGAAAGGAAACTTATGATATTATTTTACTTGATATGAATTTTTCGGCAGGTATTAATACCGGAAACGAAGGTATTTACTGGATGAAACAAATACTGGATAAAGACTCTAATGCATCGGTACTATTAATTACTGCGTATGGCGATGTAGAGATAGCAGTAAATGCTATGAAGGAAGGAGCTGCCGATTTTATTCAAAAATCATGGGACGAAAAGAAAATTTTATCAACAATTCTATCTGCATATAAACTTCGATTATCAAAACTAAAAATCGAAAATCTTGAGCATAAACAGAAACACCTGAGCGCAAAAATTGATAGCAAATATAATAACGTTATTGGCGAATCTACCGCTATGAAAAGTATTTTCAGCATTGTAGATAAAGTTGCTAAAACAGATGCCAACATTCTTATACTTGGCGAAAATGGGACTGGAAAAGAAGTTATTGCCAGGGAAATCCACAGAAAATCGAATCGATCGAATGAAGTATTTGTAAATGTTGATATTGGATCATTGCAAGAAAATTTATTCGAAAGTGAATTATTTGGACACGTAAAGGGTGCTTTTACGGATGCAAAGGAAGATCGTGTAGGTCGTTTTGAAATAGCTTCCGGGGGAACTCTATTTCTTGATGAAATTGGAAACCTTCCTTTATCTCTTCAAGCTAAATTACTAACTGCTATTCAAAATAAAGAAATTTCAAGAATTGGTTCAAATAAAACTATACCTGTTGATATTAGATTAATTTGTGCTACAAACAATGATATTGATAAAATGCTTGAAGAAAATACTTTTCGCGAAGATTTACTTTACCGAATTAACACAATAAAAATTGAATTACCTGGACTAAAAGAGAGAACTGAAGATATCAACCTGCTTGCAGACTTCTTTTTAAAAGAGTATACAGAAAAGTACAATAAATTTGATTTAAAATTTAGTCAGAATGCTATTTCTAAGCTTAATCAATACTCATGGCCGGGCAATATTAGAGAACTACAACATACTATTGAAAAGGCTGTAATTCTATGCGAAGGAAAAATTATTATGCCAATTCATTGTTGGCCAGATGGAGAAAAACAAGTAAAAAATAATACTGCAAATTCGTTTAACTTAGACGAAAACGAAAAAATTCTAATTGAGAAAGCAATTCAAAAATATAAAGGCAATATAAGTTCAGCAGCCAAAGAACTGGGAATAAACAGATCAACCCTATATAAAAAAATGGAGAAATATGAAATTTAGTCGTTTTAGAATAAATATTGCCATTCAAATTTTATTTATAGCAGCAAGTATGCTGGCATTTTTCTGGACTCTGGATCAAGAGTATATGCTAATAACCAGCTCTTCACTGGTAATTCTCTGGATTTTACAATTAGTATATTTGTTCTGGTACTTACAAAAAGTAAATCGTGATATCATAAAATTTATAACGGCAATTAAATACGATGATGTTTCAATTGGGTTTAATAAAAACAAAAAAGTTGATAAATCTTTTGAGCAATTGCATTATGAACTAAATCAAATTATTAAAGATATTTCGGAAGTACGATCTGAAAAGGAAATTGAACATCAATATTTTCAAAATACAATTAAGCATATAGGAACTGGTATTCTAGCTTTTGATGATTTAGGAAAAATTGAAATATGCAATGATGCTGCATTAAATTTGCTTAACAGACATAATTTAAAATCTATATCTGAAGTAGAAAAAATTCAAACAGGATTAGCAGATATTTTTAAAGAAATTAAACCGGGCAACACTAAATTATTAAAATTAAATATTGATAACGAAATTGTACAATTAACTGTTAAAGCTGCTAAATTCAAAATTAAGGATCGCAATTTAAAACTGTTATCTCTACAAAATATTAAAAGCGAAATTGATCAAAGTGAAGTGACTGCATGGCAAAAATTAATTCGTGTTTTAACGCATGAAATAATGAATTCGGTAAGTCCAATTAAACTTTTATCGAGCTCGCTAATTGATATGTTCGAAGAAGATGAGAAAATTAAAACAATTGAAGATATTGACAATAAAACAATCGAGGATTCTGTTTTAGGACTTAAAACCATTCACAAACGCAGTACAGGATTATCAAATTTTGTAGAAACTTATAAGAATCTTACTCAAATACCAAAAGCTAATTTCACTGAATTTCAAGTTAGTCATTTATTCGATCATATAAATACTTTACTAAAAAATGATCTTGAGCAAAAATCAATTGTTTTTAATTATAAATGTTATCCTAAAAACTTAATTGTAAATGCCGATGAAAAACTAATTGAACAGGTTTTAATTAATTTAATTAAGAATGCTTCAGAAGCTCTACTAAGTTTTGATAAGCCTACAATAAATATAGATACTGAACTAATAAATGAACGTGTTCTTATTAAAGTTTCAGATAATGGTAAAGGAATATCTCCTGAAGTTTTAGACAATATTTTCATACCTTTCTTTACAACAAAAGAAAAAGGCTCAGGTATTGGTTTGAGCCTTTCTCGTCAGATTATGCATTTACATGGAGGTAATATTTCGGTTAAATCAGAGCCTGGAAAAACCGTTTTTACCTTACATTTTTAGTTTATTCGTATCGTAAAGATCTTGCAGGGTTTGCTCTAGCGGCTTTAATTGTAACTAAATATATGATTGCAAATGCAATAGCAAATATAAATACAAATACTCCTGCAAATATGAAAATATCACCATTCGCTTTTACAGTAAGGAATTTACCGGCATAACTACGAATTATAAAACTTATTGGTAATGCAATAAGATTTGCAATTAAAATAAGTTTAAAAAATTGTTTTGTAATAATTGAAACTATCTTTTGTACACTGGCACCCATAGCTTTACGTATCCCTATCTCCTTAGTCTTTTGTTCAACCATAAATGCTGATAATCCTAATAAACCTAAAGCTGCAATAAAAACGCCAAAAAGTGTAAAAAACGTGAGTGAATTGTTCATGTTTTTCATTCCTTCTTCAATCGGTGATTTATAATCGGAATAGTATGAAATTTCATATGGATACATCGTATTATGTTTTTCAAATGTTTCTTTAATATAGTCCGCTACATAAGGATAATTACCTTTTTGATATTTTAAATATACATTTCCGCTTTTGGGTGGTTCAAGTTTTACTATTAATGACTTACCTCCCATTTCAATTGGAAAAAAATCAAAATATTCAACCACACCTATTATTGTATATGGTTTATCATATAAATAAAATTGCGAACCTATTGGGTCTTTTATACCGAGCTGATTAACAATCTCTTCATTTACAATTATTGATTTTTTTAAATCGCTTGGATAATTTTTTGAGAATGCTCGGCCTTCTTTAAGTTTAATGCTAAAAACATCTAAGAAATCATAATTAACCCTCAAAAGACGAGATAAATTCTCATTTTTACCTGGTGATGTGCCCCATAAAAACTCGCCCATTGTAATCCAGGTAGGTTCCTGATCAGATGTAGAAACAGATAGTATGTTTGGGTTCTGTAATAGATCATTTTTAATAAGTTCATACTTGTTGTATATCTCACCTTTTATAGGTACGGATAATACCTGTTGTGTCTCCAAGCCTATCTTGTTTTTTAAAACTGCCTGGTACTGATTATATGATAATGAAGTCATTGTTAAAAACAGGATCGAAAGAACAAACTGAAAAACAACTAGAATTTTTCTGAATTTACCACCGCTTCCGTGTGAATGACTGAAAGATAAAACTTTAATTGGCTTAAAAGAGGAAAGAAATATTGCAGGATAACTTCCGGATAATAAGCCTGTAACTAAGGATAATATGATTAATTGAAACCACAATTTAAAATCACTTAAATCTAAAGGGATGGTCATTCCAAAAAATCTATGAAAGAATTCTATTATTAACTCAGAAATTACAATGGCAATATTTAATGAAATAAATGAAAGTAAAATAGATTCGGTTAGTAATTGCTTGATAAGTTGCTTGCGATGAGCTCCCACTATTTTCCGAATAGCTATCTCTTTAGATCTTTTAATAGAAGATGCTGTAGATAAGTTCATGAAATTAATACAAGCCATTATTAATATAAATATTGCTATGGCAACAAAAATTGAAGTAAAAATAAAATTAGAAGACTCTCCATACATTATCATTTTTTCAACGGAAAGTAGAAATGGTTCATATTCAAGATCTCTATCAAATCTTGTATAAAGAAAATCTTTTAACGTAGCACTAATATTGTCGGCTGCTACACCATTCTCCAACAACAAATATGTTTGAAACGAATTCCCTATTGTACCATTAACATCAATCCCAAACTCTTCAAAAAATGAAACCTGAAAGTAATAATCAAATCCTAATTGTGTATTTTCTGGTAATTCAGCTAAAACTCCTGTGACCTTAAAATTATAATTATTATTAATTTCCAGCGTTTTTCCAATCGGATTTTCGGCTCCAAAATATTTTTTTGCAAATTCTTCGGAAAGTACAATTGAATATGGCTCCTTTAGCACATCTTCAGCTTCTCCGTGTAATAAGGGAAATGTAAACATTTGAAAAAATGTAGAGTCGACACCAACGCCATTATCTTCAACGAACTTTTTATCAACTTCGCCTTTTTCATTATATAAATTAAACAATAATTCGCCTGAATTTAATAATCGGGTTTTCATAATTACTTCAGGGTAATTATTTTGTATTTCTTCGCCCCAAATTCCTGCACAAGTGAGTGATCTTATCTCTTCATTGTTAACAAAAAGATTCACTCCAATTTTATATATATTTTTGCTGTTTGCATGAAAATCATCAAAACTTAATTGAAATTTTACCGATATCAGCATAACGAGTGAAATAGCCAATCCTGATGATAATCCAAGCACATTGATTATTGTAAAAGCTTTCTGTCGCCAGAATCTTCGAAAAGCAATTTTTAAATAATTTTTAAACATAATTTTAAGTTTTAATTCAATTGCTTTATGCCATAATTTATGCCAAATATACTAATTGCTGATTTACATATAGTTATCAATATTTATTTTTACTTAACTACAAGGAATGTCAAATTATTGGACAATCGACTATCAAATATATTGACAATTTAATATCTTGCATTTTTTAAGTTATAAAGATATGATAAAACCGAAAGGAAATTTGCTAATAGTTGATGACAATCAAGATGTACTGGATGCTTTAAGCTTATTTATTGAAAATGAATTTGAAAAGGTATATTATTTACGTAATCCCAATCTCATTCTCGAAAATCTTAAAAAAAATAAAATAGATATTGTATTGTTAGATATGAATTATTCGGCAGGAATTAATTCAGGAAACGAAGGTATTTTCTGGATGCGCGAGATTCTAAAATTTGATACTGATATCGTTATTATACCAATTACTGCTTATGGTGAAGTTGAAATTGCAGTAAATGCTTTAAAAGCAGGAGCATTTGATTTTGTATTAAAGCCATGGGATAATGATAAACTATTATCAACCTTAAAAGCTGCATTTAAGCTTCGAAAATCAAAGCAAGAAGTAAATGAATTAAAAGTAAAGAACGATATATTAATTGAAGAATCGAATAAGAAGTATCCTGAATTAATTGGATCATCGGAGGCTATTAATAAAATTCATAAGTTAATTGATAAGGTTTCTGTAACTAATGCGAATATTCTGGTATTAGGTGAAAATGGTACCGGTAAAGAATTAGTTGCCAGAGAAATATACAAAAAATCAAATCGAAAAAACGAGGTTTTTATTCCGGTTGATTTAGGATCACTGAGTGAATCATTGTTTGAAAGCGAATTGTTTGGACATGAAAAAGGAGCTTTTACAGATGCTAAAGAAAAAAAGATCGGGCGTTTTGAAGCTGCTAATAATGGTACGATATTTCTTGACGAAATTGCAAATATTCCTTTGTCTCTGCAAGCAAAACTGTTATCGGTAATTCAGAACAAAGAGGTTTACAAAGTAGGCTCAGCTAAACCAACATCAATTGATGTCAGACTAATATGCGCAACAAATAAAAATCTTGAAGAAATGGTAAATGAAGGTCTTTTTAGAGAAGATTTATTTTACCGAATTAATACCATTGTTATAGATTTACCTCCACTGCGAGAAAGAGATAATGACGTATGCATACTTTCAAAATTCTTTGTGAAAAAATATGCTGATAATTATAATAAAAAGAACTTGCAGATAAATCAAAGAGCTTTAAATAAACTAAAAATACATAATTGGCCTGGAAATATTCGAGAACTTGAACACACTATTGAAAAAGCTGTAATTCTTTCAGAAAACAATATTTTAAACGAAGAAGATTTCAGTTTTCGTAAATCTGAAAGTAATTTATTTGATAGAAACAGAGCACTAACGCTTGAAGAAATTGAAAAAGATGTTATTATATCTGTTTTAGAAAAACATAAAGGAAACTTATCTGAAGCATCTAAAGAACTGGCTATTAGTCGCCAAACAATGTATAATAAAATGAATAAATTCGGAATTTAATTAGCAATATATGTTATATAAAAAATTATTCTTTCAGATTATAATAAGAGTATTTCTAATTCTTGCAAACGCACTACTACTCTCCTATTTATTCTTTCTGGAAAAATACACTGCAAGTCAAATTAACTTATTTTTACTGTTAATTGCTCAAGGCGGATTTTTAGTTTACTCCCTCAATAAAACGAACCGGGATTTGTCCCATTTCTTTTCATCGGTTACAAATAAAGATTCGACCATTATATTTAACCAAGAAAAAAATACCAAATCAAACTCTGAACTTCATAAAAAATTAAATGAAGTGAACCGAATAATTGAACAAGCAAGAATTGAGAAGATAAGTCAATACGAATATTTAAAACAAGTAGTTGAACATGTTGGTGTTGGAATTTTATCATTTGACGAAAACCTTAAGGTTGAGTTTTTTAATCCTGCAGGAAAAGATATTCTAAAAGTCAGTAAATTAAATTCAATTTCTGATTTAGATTCGATATATCAAGGATCACTTCAAAAATTAATGAAATTAAAACCAAATAATCAACAATTAATAAATATCAAAAGCGCTAATAATAACCTTGAATTATCGACAAAACTTGTAGAGTTAAAAATTGGGGATAAAACCATTAAGCTTATTGCCTTTCAAAATATACAATCGGAATTAGATAAAAAAGAAGTTGAATCCTGGCAGAAAATAATTCGTGTACTTACACATGAAATTATGAATTCAGTATCGCCGATTGATTCCGCAACAACCTCAATAAGTAGAATGTACAAAATAGATAACACAGCCATAAAACCTGCTGATATTAATGTTGAAACTATTAGTAAAACAATTAAAGGAATGGATATAATTCAGCAGCGTAGCAAAGGAATGCTGAACTTTGTTCAAAAATTCAGAGACCTAACATTACTTCCTGAACCAAAGAAAGAAGAAATAAAAGTTCAAGACTTAATTCAAACTATTGAAACATTGTTTGCAAAAGAACTTAAATCAAATTCAATAAATTTTCAATTTATATCTAAACCTGAAAATATAACTATACAGGCCGATAAATCACAAATTGAGCAGGTTCTTATCAACCTCATTAAAAATTCTATAGAAAGTTTTATAAATACCGAAAAACCAGAAATAATAGTCTCATCAATTGTTAATGATGAAAGCAAAGTTATTATTTCTATAAGCGATAATGGAAAAGGAATTAGTTATGATACAATGAGCAATATATTTACTCCATTTTTTACCACTAAGGAAAGCGGTTCTGGTATTGGCTTAAGCCTTTCCAGGCAAATTATGTTATTGCACGGTGGTAATATAACAGTAAAATCAGAACCAAACAATCTGCCTACCGGGAAGCTAGGAAAAACATGTTTTTTATTACAATTCTAAGGTTTCAGAGTAAAGTAAAACTTACTGCCCTGTCCTTTTTTACTCTCAACCCAAATTTCACCACCATTCGTTTCTATTAATTCCTTACATAGTATTAATCCCAGACCTGTTCCCTTTTCACTTGCAGTACCAAGCGTTGTAAATTCCTCATCTATATTAAATATCTTTTTTATTTTATTTCTTGGAATTCCGACTCCGGTATCTTTAACATACATAATATGACACTTCGAATTATCTAATATATCTTTATCATCACAACTACCAACCGCAATTTCACCTTCCTCGTATGAAAACTTAATTGCGTTACTTATTAAATTTCTTAAAACGGTTTGAACTATATTTAAATCAGTCTTAACTATTAAATTCTGTGGTATTTCATTCTTAAACTGTATATTTTTTGAATTAAAATTTTCTTCATATAGGCCGGCTACTTCATTTACTGTATTATATAACTCAATTTCTTGTTTTTCAATTTCTAATCTTCCTAATTGACTTCTTGACCACATTAGAAGATTTTCAAGCAATGTGAAAGTTCGATCAGCCAAAATATGTAAATTTTTAAAGAAATTATGACTTTGTTCTTTTGATAGCTCCTCATAATTAAATCTTAAGAGTTCTGAAATTTGAACAAAATTACCAATAGGGCTTCTTAAGTCATGCGCAACTAATGAAAAGAACTTATCCTTTTGAGTATTCGATTTTCTCAATTCCATTTCAGATTCTATCAATGCATTCTCCGTTTTTTTCCTCTCTGTTATATCTCTAAAAATTGCAAACGCACCTATAATTTCATTCTCCTTATTATACTCAGGTGAAGCTGTTACCAGAATAAAACGCTTTGAATTATCGGGTCTTTTAATCTCTAACTCATATGTACTTTTGGCTCCTATTTTTCTTTTTTCCGTTTGTTCACTAACTTCTCTAATATATTCGTCTGTTATAAATTCTTTTACATTTCTTCCAACCAACTTACCTTCCGGCACTCCAAATATTTCATATGCTGCCGGATTAGTAAAAATAAATTCATCTTCATTATTAACTATAACCAAAGCTTCTCCCTGATTAACTACTAATTTTTCATAAAGCTTTTTACTTTCTTGTAAAGCTTGATCAGCTTTTTTCTGTTCTGTTATATCAAGTATTACGCCATCAAGCCATTTTACTTTATTATTACTATCTAATTCTGCCTGACCTTTTTCATAAACCCACTTAATTTTACCTTCTTTATCGACTATTCTATATTCAAAACTAAATGATTTCTTAAGACTTATTTCTTTCTCTATGTAATTTACAACATCTTTTGTATCATCTGGATGAATAACACTTCCGTATGACCTTACTCTATTATTTATAAAATCAGAATCGGGATACCCTGAAATTGCTTCAATTTCTTTACTAATAAACTTCATCTCCCAATCATCTTGCATTAAACACCTATATACAACACCTGGAATATTTTCAACAAGAGTTCTAAATTTATTTTCACTTGTCTTAAGTTCCTCATTTAGATTGTTTATTTCTACAATTCGAGCTTCAAGATCTTCATTTATGACCTTTGCTTCTTCACTAATCGCTTTTACCTCTTCATTATGAATCTGAATTTCTTTTATTTGATTCTTTATTGTTTCTTCCGCTTTTTTCTGGGATGTTATATCATGCGCTATTCCTTCTATACTAGATACGTTTCCTTCGTTATCAATTATTGGTATTTCCGAAATTTCTAAAGTATGTTCTTTCTTTTGAATATTATAAATTTCTAATTCATAAGGTAGTTGTTGAATGCCATTTATTGCAAGTTTTGTTTTTTCGTCTGCAATTTTATTTATTGGATTATCGGTTAAATATTTGTTATAATGTGTAAGAAATTCTTCCTGTGAATAACCTAAAACGTGTATTATTGAAGGACTCACATATTCAAAAATTCCATCAATATTATGCCTGTAAAAAAAATACTCCGAACGAAGATTTTCTATAAGACTTCGATATTTCTCTTCACTTTCCTTTAATGCCTTTTGAGCATTTACTTGTTTCGTAACATCTGAACTTAATGCTAACGAAGCTGTTTGTCCTTCAAATTGAATTACAGATACGGCAATATCAACCCATTTTACCTTTTTATTTTTTGTTAATATTTTTAAATTATACCTTGATGTAACATCTTCACTATTTAATCTGGATTCTGATCTTTTTTTTGCATTTTCTTGCATATCAGGATGAATTACATCCAAAGGTCCCATTTTTAAAACCTCATCAAGTGGATATCCGGATATTTCCGACCAAGCCGGGTTAGCCCATAAAAACTTATCTGTTGTTTGAATACAAATTGCAGCCGGTGATAATTCTGTTAATCTTCTAAACTTTTCTTCACTTTTCATCAATGCAACTCGGGTATTATACATTTCAGTAATGTCATTAAATATACAAAGAGTCGCTTTTTTATTTTCAAATTGTATTAATGAAAGAGTTAGGTCTATCCATTTTACGCTTTTATCTTTAGTGAGAATTTTCATATCGTATCGCTTAGGAACATCCTCACCCCGTATTCTCATATCAGCTCTTTGATCCACTTCTTTTCTCATATCAGGATGAACAAACTCCAAGGGATTCATTTTGTAAGCTTCTTCTTCCGAATATCCCAAAACTTTTAACCAAGCAATATTTACAAACAAAAATTTATCTTTTGTAAAAATACAAATGCCCGATGGTGTTATGTCTAATAATGATTTATATATATAATTTTCTAATGAAGGATCTGAATTTTCTTTTGTTTGTTCTTTGGGACTTGTAGATTCAGAAATATGAATTAAATTTTTTCTATCAAACAAATCAAGCCTATTAAGAATTTGATCGTATTTTTCATTCTTAATAAGTTTTGAGATTTCTTTTTTAAGGATATTGAATTGTTCTGATGGATAATCCATAACTTGACATTTCATTATAAACTAACAATTTATAAAGAAATTAGTACAAAATCAACATTAAATACTAAATCTGTTGATTTATAATTTCAAATCAACATATAATTGCAGTTGGTTAAACATTTTAAGATAACAACTTTTATTAGTTATTTGTTTAAACCAAAAAAGCCCCAACAATAATTTGTTGAGGCTTCTATATATCCAATATTATTTTAATCTGCTAAACTTAACAATTTCTTAAAATCTGGCTCTCCATGAAAGTCGAAGAGCATTAAAACATTTTCATTATAACTTTCAACAAGCATAAGCATTTCTGATTTTCGATCAGATTTTTTATTCATAATCATTCTTACTTTTTCGCCTCCATCATTTATTGTCATTACTTCCTGAAAATTTCCAGATTTAATTCCATCTTCAAGTAAAGTAAAATCACTTTTTTGAAATTGGCTTTCACTAATAACAATTTTCATATCATGAATCTGACTAAGCATTTCCTTTTCCTCTTCATCCAAATCGCCAAAGGCAGCACCCATTTTTATTAAGAAACTTGGAATAACCAAGGTAAATTCACTATTATTATTTTGATAATCTTTAACAACATCTCTTAAGCTTTCTTGTGCAAATATATTAGATATTGCAATTGTTAAAATCACTAAAACTGTAACTATTCTTTTCATAATTTTTGTCTTTAATTGTTATACTTATTCTAAAGACGATTAAAAATTTGAATCGTTACAGTCTATTGTTATTTTTATAGAAAAAACCTGACAATTAACAATAAACCGCCTAGCCGCTGGAGCGGCTTGGCGGTTTTTAAAATTAATCGGCTATTTAATATTTATAATGAATCGTTACAGATATTCCGAAAATAAATACTATTTCATTAGTGTCCAATAAAAATATCTGATAGTATCCACCAAGCCGCTAGAGCGGCTAGGTGGTTTTTTAAATTAATAAGCTTAGTAGATAATAAATTTTTGTGCTTTCTAGAAGAAATCTTCCGAATTTACAAACTCACCCTTTTTCTTTACTTCATAATACGAATGTTGAATATGAGCTAATAAAACTTCTCTTATGCTAAATTAAAAAGTCGGACTCACATTATTTGATAGTATCCACCTAGCCGCTCTAGCGGCTTGGTGGTTTTGTAATTAATAAGCTTGGTGAATTATTAATTTTTTGTAGTGGTTTTTGAAACAGCTTACTTTAGAATTTAATATTTATAATATCGAATCGTCAATCCTTTTCAGTTTCTTCATCTGTCGATATTTTACATTTACCACTTTCAATATCATTTTTAAATTTTTTATATTTTCCTATTTCTTCATGACCATCTGAATATTTAACTTTTATAATTTCGTTTCTTTCAGGTTTTTTTTCCACAGTAGCCGGCTCATTTAAAAACTCAGATAATTCAATTTCCTTTTGAAACTCCGGCTCTAATTTTTCTATGGCTAAGTTTGCATATTTTATAAAAATATCTTTTCCTAAATCCTTTCTTAGGAAATTAATATTATTTTTCTTAAATATTAAAGAATGTTTTCCTTGTAATTGCTTATTAAGAGCATATGCTTTAAACATATTAACAAATGCTATCTCATATTCTTTTAAAAGGGATTTACTATAACCAATATTCCAATAAGAGTTTGCTATACCCGGTTTATCACCTATTTCCAATCTAATTTTTAAACTTTTTTCATGATATTCTAATGCTCTATTTAAATTATAATTCTTAAATTCTTTTAAATAATAAATGTTACCTATATTATTATAAGCATATGCAATACCAGGTTTATCCCCAATATCCAATTTAATTTTCAAACTTTTTTCATGATATTCTAATGCTCTATTTAAATTATAATTCTTAAATTCTTTTAAATAATAAATGTTACCTATATTATTATAAGAGTTTGCTATATGGAATTTATCGCCAATTTCCATACTAATTTTTAAACTTTTTTCATGATATTCTAATGCCCTTTTTACATTAAATTCACCGAATTCTTTTGTGTTATAAAGAACACCAATATTATTGTATAAAGATGCTATATCCTCCTTTATATTAAGTTTCCGGCTTATTTCAAGCGCTTCTTTATATAATTCTAATGTTTCATTCGATTTTCCAAATTCTTCTTTTATAATAGCTATATTATTATACGACCAGGCAATATATTTTTGAAAATCTTTTTCTTTTGATATTTTTTTAGCTTCTTGAAAAATTCCTAAAGCCCTTTCATTATTCCCCCGTTTTCTATAAATATCTCCATATTTTAATAATCCTTCAACAGCAAATTCTTCATCTATTATATTATCTTTTGCTTTTTCAAAATATTTTAAAGCATTGTCCCATTCTCCTTTTATATCACAAATATCACCCAGAAGTATGTCATGCAGAGGTAATGACATCATTTTTTCGTTTACGCAGGCAATCATTTCTTGCAGTAAATCAAAAAATGCCTGCTTAATGAAGTCTCTACCGTATTTTTCTATTGTTTGCGCTATTTCATTATATTTTTCGGCTCCCCGTAAATGATAAAAAATACGTTCTTCGTGCAAAGTATCTAATTTATCGCATCGTTTAATAATAAAATATGCTGAGGCCTTTGCATGTAATTCTTTTTTATTTTCTAATTTCTGGTAACAAAATTCACGTATTAGCGGGTGGGTAACATAATGTTTTTGTTCATACTCAATTAAATATTTATCCTTTAATAATGGCAGTGTTCCAAAAAAACATTTATCTCCAAAGATTACTTCAACAGCTTCTTCCAATATACCTTCTTTAAATATAGAAAATTGATATAGCAACTCTTTTTCAGCCTGGCTTGTGCTTTCCTGATCAAGTATGTCTTCGAAAAGCCTTTGGCTTAATTCGTCTATTCCTTTTTTATGTTCTGATAATTTACCAATTACTTTTTCAACCGACATTGATTGACATAAATTCAAGCTTAATTCAATCGCAAGAGGATGACCTTTTACATACTTACAAATACTTTTTATTTCTTCGTCCCTTAATTCAGAATCCGGGTATCTATCGTCTTTGAGTGCTTTAGCGTATAAAAAACTTTCTTTAAAATCGGTAAGTTTAATATTTTTTAACAGACTAGTTTTTTCGTTCGTTCGGCTAATAATAATGATCTTCGATTTTGTTAATCTACCGTTTGCAAAATCAAGAAAATCGCAGAAAGTATTATCGGTATTATCATGAAAATTATCCCAAATAATAATTCTTTGGTGTTCGTTAATTTTATCGATAAATGCACTAAATTTTTCTCTTTCAGTTTTATTGCTTTGTATTATTATTCCAAAACCCGATGCTACGATAAAATTATCAAAATTAGTGCTTTCGATAAAATCCTGCCAGGTAACTTTTTCCTTTCTATCTTTCTGAAAACTGTCAATAAATTTTAATATTAATTCTGTTTTGCCAATACCACCTATTCCTGTTAAGGTAGTTATTTCGTTTTGGTTAAAAGCATTTTCTATTTCTAGTAATTTGTCTTTTCGTCCCGTAAATAATCTTGAAGGTTTTCTATCATTCTTGAGTTTATTTTCAAAAATAGTTTCCGGAATATTTTCAAAACTAGCTTCTTTTTGTTGAGCTTGTTCAACTTGAATACTGTCTACTGCTTCGTTATAAATTATATTAACATTAAATTTTTCAGCTTTTTGATTTAAATTATATTGATTTTCAATCTTATCTAAAATTTTATCAACATTATCATCAGAAATAGAATATTCACCATTCGAATATTTTTCCTCATGTTCTTTTTTCCATTGTTTTATCCGTGTAGTAGGATATTCTGTTTCGTTAGCATCAATTATTTTATGGTGTTCTCCACACATTAAAATAAGATTTTCAAAGCTACGAAGCTCATCATCAGTGGCTTTAGGATTGTGTCTCGCAGCATTATTCGCCGACTCAATATGACAAACTTCTCCAAGAATGGTCTCATCTTCAACCAATTTATTTTTACAATTCTGGAAGGCACAGGTATTACCTGATAATGCAAAAAGTCTTTTAATTGTAACTTGTGTAGGTGTTTTTCGTGCCATTAGTAGATATGTCTTTTATAAAATATAATAGTAAAATCCTTAAAATTAATCATTCAAGACGAAAGCCAGAAGCATTTATGTCTTTTGGTTTATCGATTTGTAATCTACTAATAATTTATAAAACAATCAAACGACTTAGTTATGGCTACTTTTCAAATCAGCGAGCGCTTCGGAAAATAAACCGCCTAGCCGCTGGAGCGGCTTGGCGGTTTTTGTAATTAATCGGCTATTTAATATTTATAATGAATCGGTACAGGTATTCCGAAAATATATTCTAATTACAAAAATAAAATATTTGATAGTATCCACCAAGCCGCTCTAGCGGCTAGGTGGTTTTTTAATTTAATAGGCTTAGTGGATAATACATTATAGTGCTTTCTAGAAGAAATCTTCTGGATTTACATATTCACCATTTTTCTTTACTTCGTAATGTAAATGAGGAGCAGTTGATATACCTGAAGTTCCAAGGTATCCAATAACATCACCCCGCTTTACTTCAGTACCTTCTTTCGTATTATATTTCGATAGCTGAGCATAAAGTGTAGAATATCCGCCTTCGTGATCAATGACAATATACCTACCATAACTTTTCCCTTGTACAAAATCCGCTTTAACTTTTCGCACCATACCATCGGCAGCTGCAAAAACAGGTGTGCCTTTAGGAGCTACAATATCAACTCCATTATGCATCATTTCTTTTTTGTAAATTGGATGCATTCGCATTCCATAACTCGAAGCGATTCTCCAACCATCAACTTTTTTAACAGGGAAAATTGAAGGTGTTGAATTATCTTTGGGCTTTATTTGAGCTTGAATTTGAGTTTTGTCAATAACGCGTTCCATTGAAAAATCAATCGTAAACGCCATTAATAATATTGCAACTAATGGTAATACTAACAAAGTTTTAAACTTAGCTAGTTTTCCTGAATTTATTCTTGTCATCATTTTTATTCTGTTTTTAGTTAATGAATAATTAAACTGGCTGGCAAGATTCACATGAAAGCTCTTTTCTATTTGGTCGAGGATTAGTTTCTGATAGCCAATTTTATCGTTATTGGCAATTAAAACACCTCGGTCGGCCAAATATTCATGAACTTCTTTAAATGCTAATCTGTACCGATAAATGAAAGGATTAAACCACTGAAGAACAAGTAATAATTCAAGAAGAATAACATCAAACGAATGCTTTTGTCGGGCATGTGTAATTTCATGCAACAATAGTTCATTTGAACCGATCGAACCATAATCATCTTTATTAATAAAAATATAATTAAAAAATGAAAATGGAGAACTGTTGTTATTCAATAATACTAATTTTTTATTTTTATAAGTTACTATCTCATTGACACTTACAGTTTTTAAAATTTTTAATAATTGATATATAAATCTTACAAAAAATAAACTTCCCACAAATAAGTAAAACAATAGTATGTAATTGGGATTTGATATGGCACCTACGGTTTGTTCTTCAAATGAACTTACCGTTGAACCAATATTCATGTACTCATTAAATTCAAATTGATTCTGAGAATTAACCACAATACTTGATGCTGAAAAATCAAGAAATGGAAGTATTAAAGAAAAAATCAATCCAGCTAATAAAAAATATCTATTAAACCGAAACCAAGTATCTCGTTTCAGAAATAATTCATAAAACAAAAAAAACAAAGACACCGAAACGGCAGATTCAATAATGTATATAAAAAATTGATTCATATTTATTTAGCTTTTTTTCTTTAACTCAATTTGCTCTTCAACCTGCTTTTTTAGTTGCTCTAACTCTGTTAAACTTAAATCATTTTCTGCTGTAAAAAACGAAACCAGTTTGCTTGCCGAGTTATTAAAAAAGCTTTTTGTAATCCCCATAAAAAATACTTTTGTATATTCTATTTTACTTACTTTAGGATGATATTCATTTGACTTTCCGTAAGTTTTAAATTTAATAAACCCTTTGTTTACCAACACACGAACTACTGTCGATATAGTAGTATATGCAGGTTTAGGTTCAGGGAATTGATCAACAATATCTTTTAGGAAACCTTTTTTAATCTCCCAGAGATATTGCATTACTTGTTCTTCAGCTTTGGTTAATTCTTTCATGACGCAAATCTACAACTATTTTTTTAGTATTGAAACTATTTTCATAATTACATAACTATTATTATAGTCGCACAACTATTTTTTTAATTATATTTACAAAAAATTTAACCACTATGACTAAGACAAAATATAAGTTCTCTCCGGAAACGCTCGAATATATAGAAATTAAGCAATCGCAAAGCACAATTATAAAAATGATCCTAATCTTTTTTATTGCAAGCATAATATTGTCAGTTGGGTACTT
Organism: Bacteroidales bacterium; assembly: GCA_013138975.1. Lineage (GTDB taxonomy): Bacteria > Bacteroidota > Bacteroidia > Bacteroidales > UBA12077 > UBA12077. The sequence goes on along the minus strand of WTBR01000026.1, from coordinate 53,314 downwards.
TGCAATTTTTCTTAATATTTATGATACACCTGAAGAAAAAGCGTTAAGAAGAGAAAATAAAGAACTTATTGAAGTATATCATAGATTAAATAACAAAATATTAGAGATAAGTAATGAATTTGATTTAATTGAAGAACGAGACGAAAATATCTATAGAGCAATTTTTGATGTTAATCCCTTGCAAATAAGAAACGGTGGAACTGGTGGGTCAAATAAATATTCAAATTATAAAAATTTAAAAAATAAGAATCTGGTAATTAACACTGCTCAAAGAATTGATAATTTATCAGAGAAAATGAAAATTGAAGAAAAATCACTGGCTGACCTTGAAAAACTTGCTTTTTCAAAACAAAAAGAATTATTACATACACCTGCAATACAACCTGTAGAAAATAAAGATCTACTTAGAACCGGATCAGGATTTGGAATGCGACATCATCCAATTCTAAATATTTACCGACCACATGAAGGTCTGGATTTCATTTGCCCCAAAGGTTCTGAAATTTATGCTACTGCAGATGGAAAAGTATCATCTGTTCGTCGATCAACTACCTTTGGAAGAGTTATTGAGATCAAACATGGATTTGGATACTTAAGCCTTTATGGTCATTTATCAGCATTTAATGTAAAGCAAAATCAAAAAGTAAAACGTGGTGATATAATTGGATATGTTGGAAATTCGGGATTATCTTCTGGAAATCACCTTCACTATGAAATACATATAAAAGGCAAGGCAGTAAATCCTATCCCGTATTTTTTCAATGACCTAAGTCCTGATGAATTTGTAACTATGCGTATAATTGCAGATAGCATTAAACAAAGTATGGATTAATTATGAAGAATTTACAATAAAGAAATAATTCTAACTATGTATAAACTTCAAGAATGAATGGGGAGTTAATAAGATTTTATATTAACAAATTTTAACGAATCAACAGATTTTTTATAAAATGGAATAAGCATATTTGTAATAAAACACCAATTCTTTGAAACACACTTTAAAAATTACCCTATTTATAGTATTTCAACTTTTGAATTTCACTCTTCAAGCCCAATCCGATTTCAATAAATTTGAAATTATAAAGGGCGAAGTTTTGGATGACTCCACTGGGTTTTACATTCCCTTTGCCAATATTTTTAATGAAAGCAAAAAAACATGGGATTCCACAAATGAAAAAGGAAGTTTTAGCATTTGGGCTGATATTGGTGATACTTTAATGTTGAGTGCCGTGGGATATTTAAGTTATGTAACATTTATTACTGATTCGTTAATAAAAGAAAACTTAGTTATAAAGTTAGAACCACGTGCTTACGAGATTGGCGAAGTAACAATTAAATCAATTAAACCTTATTCTAAATTTAAACAAGATGTTCTGAATTTGGATCTCCCACAAACTGAATTAGACAGCATTACTAATGAATTAACTCTGCAATCGAAAGAAGCAGCTTTAAAAGCTGATTACGAGAGAGAAGTTAAAGAAGTTTTCGCAAGAGAAGATGGGACACTTTTTGTACTAGGTTTAAGCAAACTATCTTCAAGAAAAGAACACAAACAACAGAAAGCTCTCAAAAAAGCTGTAAACGAGAGTGAAGAAAAGAAAATAATTGACAAGAAATATAACAGGGAGATTGTCAAAATATTCACCAAACTAACTGATAAGGAATTAACTGACTTTATGATTTTTTGTAATTTCAGTAATGAGTTCCTTCTTGAAACAAACGATTACGATATTGCAAAAGCAATACTTGAAAAATGTATTGAGTATAAAAAGATTCATTAACAAAGAACCGCCTAGTCGCTAATTATTATGCTGTGTTTAATATTCGCCAAGCCGCTCTAGCGGCTAGACGATTCTGCAATTTGGCTACCTCGCAGCATGGAGATATTAATTAATCTACCTTAACCACCAAGCCGCTGGAATAAACAAATTCATTGACTAGCAAGCTCTTAACCACTAATATTATACTATCTGCAATATTCGTCAAGCCAGTAATTTATGTACAATATTCGTCAAGCCGCTCTAGCGGCTAGACGAATCTGCACTTTGGATATCTCAACTATAAACCACCTAGCCGCTGGAGCGGCTTGGTGGTTGAATGGCTTGGTGCTGGAGCGGCTTGGTGGTTGAGTCGCATGGAGGTTGAGTCGCTTGGTTGTTACCTCTGGTTAGGCTTAATGATTTTATATTGTAATTTGACTTAGAATTAATTTTAAGAGAGTCATTCTTTTAAAATTCCAATTATATTCTTACTTTTCAACTCTATTTAAATCCAAAATAATCATGAAAAAAATTATACTCCTATTAAGTGTTATTTTACTTATTGCCGGATGTGCATCAAAACGTTATACCAAAAAAGCATATAAATTTGAAGAAGCTGGTTTATATGAGGATGCTGCCGAATATTATTATCAAGCTATAAAAAAGAAAGATTCTAATGTTGATGCAAAATTAGGTTTGCGAAAAACCGGTCAAATGACTCTAGATAGAAAACTATCAGATTTTACCTTGGCATATAAACAATCTGACTATAAAAAAGCTGTTTACAATTATCTTGACGCAGAAAAATATAATAATAAAGTAAAAACGGTTAAGGTTGATTTAGACTTTCCTGAATATCATAAAGAATATTACGAGGAAGCAAAAAATGATTATTTAAATACGAAATATGCTGATGGTGTAGACAAATTAAATCGTGAAGATTTTAGTGCCGCACTGACTGTATTTAAAGAAATTAAGGGAATTGATTTTAATTACAAAGATGTTAAGGAGCTATATGTTACAGCTAAATATGAGCCCATGTATCGCGATGCTAATCAGTATTTGGAGACAGATTTATTTCGTAAATCTTATTACACTTTTGAAGCAATAATAAAAGGTGCAGGAAATTACAAACAATCTATGTCTTTAAAAGATGAAGCACAGGAAAAAGGAACAATCTCAATTTTAGTTACTAATTTTTCATACACAAATAGCAGATACCGAGAAACTTCAGGAACAGTTACTTCAAGTTTGAATGGTCAATTAAACGAATTAAAAAACCCGTTTATTAAAATTATTGATGCATCGGCACTGAATGCAAGCATTTACAAAAGCGGAAAAATAAATATGCAGGCTGCTAATCTCGCAGGAATTAAAGCTATTTTAAACGGATCTGTTACAAATGTTAGTTCAACTACAGGGAAATTGATAAAAAAACAAAAAAAGGGATATTTAAAAGAAGTAACGAAAACAAAAGATAAAGAAGGTAAGGTAATTGAAAAAGTTAAATACTACAAAACAACATATTGGGAATATTCGCAAACAAACAAAGCTAGTTTTGCTTTAAATTTTAAATTAATATCTACAACAGATAATTCTGTTATGGTATCGGATGCAATCAACACAAGCGATTCGGATAAAATCCATTATGCAACTTTTAGTGGTGATAAGAAAAAACTAATCCCGGGTAATTGGAAATATAAAGATCGTAGTTCAAAAGAAGATATCAAAAAAGATAACAAATCGGATATTAACAAGCTTAACAAGCTTTTAAAAGCCGATAAAAAAATTAAATCAGGAAGTTCATTATTGAATGGTATAATGAATAAGTCAGTAAGTGAAATGTCTCAAAAAGTAAATAAATTTAATCCTGAGAACTAATGAAGAAATATTTAGTAATTATAGCTTTATTCCTGGCATCTTGTGCAGCAAAAAAACAAGCGGCAGAATTTGAAGCGCAACCTAATTGGGTAAAAGTAAAACCAATGATCTCGGGCTATTATATCGGGATTAGTTCTGTAAAAAAAATAGGAACTTCTGCTCAGTATATTACAAAAGCGCGTCAGGAAGCATTAGCCGATTTAGCTGAAAGTGTTTCTTCAAACGTTAGTTCTACTTCGGTTTTACATAGTATAGAAACAGAATATGGTTTCTCAGAATCTTATAATCAAAGTATAAAAATTAGCACCGATGATTATCTCGAAGGATTTGATCCTGTTGATTTTTACGAAACAGAAAGCTCCTACTGGACTTATTATAAAATTGCGAAGAGTACCTATCATGAAATGAAAGAAAAGCGAAAAAGGGAAGCAATTGAGACTGCTATTGCCAAATATCAATCGGGAATACAAGAACAAAACGCAAATAAACCCAAAGAAGCTTTAGCATTTTATTTACAAGGTTTACAGGCTATAAAATCTTACTTGAACGAAGAAACTCCTGCTGAGTTCGATGGAAAAAGCATAGACGCAGGAAATGTTCTATACTCATCTGCAGGTGAAATATTGAATTCATTGGCCATTAAATCTAACATTAAAGAGATTAAAGTAAAAAGAGGAGAAAGTTTTAATAAAGCACTTAAATTTTCACTAACATATAACAATAAGCCTGTTCAAGGTATTCCTGTTGAATTTTCTTATACAGGTGGTTATTTAAAAAAAGACAGACAAAGTTCAGATATTAATGGATTTGTTCAACTGGAACCAGAGGTACTTTATTCTAGAAATGGAAAAGAACAAATTACTGCTACGATAAATTTAAAAAACTTAGCACAAAAAGCGGTTGATGATTTATTTATTCGTGGTTTGATTATAAAACGAAACTTAAAACCTGCCATTATTCAAGTTGTTATTGAAGCTCCAACTCTTGCTTTTAGTATTACCAACAAGAATTCCAGCGATCAAACTGAAGGTATAGTAACTATTTTTAATCAAAATGCAAAACAATATGCTTATGATTTAAAACCGGCTAAATCTGCTGATTTTGTATTTGAACTAACGTATAACTATAAACGTGGCGAAAGTGCAGGAGGATTAGTTTCTTCGTATATTTCGGGTAAACTAACGATTAAGGACAAATCAAACAACATTGTTTGGACAAAACAAACCGAGAACATTAAAGGTGTGGGAAATAATATAAATGAGGCAAAAAATAAGGCTTTCAATGAATTTCAAACAGCCCTAAACCGTAAATATTTTAAGCAGGGAATAGATGCTATAAAGTAATTCTATTCTTTAAATCAGTGAGACTTTGATTTTGTGAAACGAAATTAATTAGTCGAACTAATCCTGAGCGGCTCCACTGAGCTTGTCGAAGTAAAGTCGAAGGATCTCTTGGGTCTTATTTCCCACCACTTGTGGCGAATAAAAGGAAGTGTCCAAAAAGACCAGGTAGTTGTCATTCTGTCCCGATAGTTATCGGGATGTCGAAGAATCTATTTAATTGTTAATAAGATATTTCGATAGACTCAATATGACGTTTTCAATAGAACAGCTTCTTTTTGGATACTCTCTTTTATTTCTTATGTTTAGCTGTTAGTTCATCTATTTCAAGCTTAAGAATGCTTGTCATTTTAAGCATTTTCTCTTCATAAGAGAAATCATCTCTATCACTATATTGCTTCATTAAGAAATTTAAACCTTCAATTTTTTCTTGTTTGTCTGTTACTTTAAATATTTTCCCGTATCCCACAATACTTTTAAAATTCATACCGTATCCACAAGCACTTTTACCTGTTGTTAACTCATGATCCACATCCATTTGGAAACATACGGTATTATTTTTCTCAATAATATCGAGTTTACGGCCGGTATTCGCACAATGAAAATACAAAATAGCTGGTGAACCTGATTTATACCCAAAATTTAAAGTGACAATATATGGTAACACACCATCGACCAATGCAATTCGGCAAACATCTGCTTTCTTAATTATTGCTTCTATTTCTTCGTTATTATTTATTTTTCTATCGATTCGTCGCATTATTCTATTTTTTAATTCAATTTGAAACCTTTATACACAAACAAAGATAATCGAATATATGAATTATTTTCAATCTCTTTATATTATGCAAAAAGGGCTGTTAAATGAATATATAACAGCCCTATCAACTTAAAAAATAAAACACTTACTAAGCCTTTTTATTTTTAATCATTTTAATAAATACAAAAAAGTAAATAAGGTTTGCTGCAATACTTACAACTGCAACTGCCAACATGATATTGTAGTTTCTTGGAACCAAAAGCTCCATTTGTTCTGTAAATCGAGGTACCGTAAAGTAATACATAAACCATGCAGCAAGTGTAAATGCTCTGGCTTGTAACCATGTTCCTTTTTTAATAAATAAAGCTGGAATTGTACATGCCAATATAACCATTAATTGCGCCGAGGTTGATCCCGGAAAGTTTAAATAAACATAAACAATATTCCATATATCATATGCTACTATCCAAAAAATGGTCATACCACGCCAAACCATATCTTTGTGTTTGGTATTATCAGGGCCAATTTGTTTCCACCCATAAAACAGTGTTATGATATTTAATATACCGGCTACTCCATTTAATACGTTTGGCAAATATCCCATCGAAAAGTCCTGAGAAACTGCTTCTGCAATATTTACCGCTAAAAATAAAGCTGCAATTAGTTTTACCCAATTATATTTTCCAATTTGAGTAAATCTGATAAGTGTAAACCAAATTACGGCAAAAACAACTGAGTAGATTTTAACCCATTTAAACCAATATGTTACTCCGTGTTGCGACCAAACCATTGGAGTTAAAACCAGCGGTAACAGTACAAAGAAAATAATAGTTGCCCATTTACTTCTCCTGAATGTTTCATTTAATAATATCAACACTAATAAAATAAGTACCCAATGAATTAATGCTGTTTTATGCTTATAAGGTTTTACAATACTTTTGTAATTCTCTTTATTATAGTCTAGCGTATTTTCATCAATAAGTTTGAGAGTAGCTCCATCAAAATCATTTATTAAATCATTCTCTTTACTTTGAATAATAATCTGATTTACATCTTGATACCAATATTTATTTTCAACAATATTATCTACTCCACCGCATTGTTTCAATACTTTCACGGTAGAATCAGAATCAAATGTAAGTCGATAAAAGAATGCTCCTTCTCCCGCTTGTCCATCAACAATAGTTTGCCAAACTCCTCCTGAAAATTTTACATTATCTGTTGGTATTATAGTAGGATTAGCTTTAACACCTATTTGAGCAAGGATTGTAAATACAAGTATTAAATAAAATCGTTTTTGCTTGTTAGATTTTATATATTTCATGAGACTGCCGGATTTAAAGTTACTGAATGCTTTCTTTTATATTGCCTATAGAAATACCAAAACAAATAAGGTATATGAAGTGAGATATTAATAAGTCCCCAGTAATAAACTACATTTTGGTTTGCAAAAGCGGATGAATCCATTAAAGGAGTAAAAATATCATATGTAGAACGTATTAAAATATGAACAGCCAAAGTATATATTCGTGCAGTTACATAAAGCTCTGGTCGCTTTTTAATTATTGGATATAGTTCTGCAGCTAATAAAATACAAAAGGAACTTGCAGCAAAACCGGGATTCTCTCCAAATACAAATGCAATATTCCAGGTGGTGTAAAGGAAATTCCACATTGGATCGGTATACACAATAAGGTCTCCAGGCTTTTTGTCCGATATTTTCCAACCAACTTTCTTACTCTTCTTCGATTTAAATAATGGAATTGTAACAATTAGGATAAATCCGGAAATTGCGTTGAAATAATTGCCTAAAGCCAAGTCTTTTAACGAAGCTTCCAGAATATTCAAGCCTAATACTCCGTATAATGACCAAAGTACCCAGTCTTTTCGGAAAGCTTTCCACCATCCTTCACGTTTCTCGAATTGAGCAATACGCCCTAATCCAACAATTATTGCCGTTGGAATTAAAACAGAAAAAGTTTTTGCCCATCGAAACCATCCATCGAGTTGAGAAAACCACAATGGAAAGGTTAAAAGAGTTAGCAACCAAAATATAGCCGCTATTTTGTAATTTTTTCTCATAAAATCTACTATAAGTAGAAGTAATACGATGTACACCGACATTGAAACAATGTACTGCCAAACAGGTATATTCATAATACAATTTTTAATAGTGAATATTTATTCATTTATATAGTAAAAAAATTTAAGCTTTAATCATATCCCAACTTAATTGAAATGCTTTTTCAATGCGTTCCTCATTCAATTCATACACACCGGTAACATGCTCATCGGCAAGTTCTCTTATAAAACCAAGCATAGCTAAAAACAACATTTCGTCATCAATATCTTTCTTTACAAGCATTTCCTCTTTACCCCTTTGAATAAGCTTATGAATAGGAGTTTTCATTGATTCTGCTGTACGTTTATGTTGAGTTGTTATATAGAGAGAGCGATAGTATTGTTCCAAAAAAACACTTTCCTCGTGATGTTCTATTCTGTGCTTTAAATAATTTATCCAAATAATTTTTAATCCAAGCTTAAATGGCTGACTACTGGTATAGCCCATTAAAAATCTATCCGTAGATTCTTCTCTTAAACTTTGGTATAATTCATTTATTAATTCTTCTTTATTTTTAAAATAGATATACACGGTACCAGTTGCCATTCCAGCTTCCTGAGCAATCTTAGCCATTGTTAAACCTGCAATTCCACCGCGGTATATTAACTTTAAACTGGCTTTAAAGATGAAATCTATTTTATTATTATCTTTTATTCTCACAGCACAATTTTAGTGAATAAATATTCATTATACAAACTTCTCTGTATGTTTTACAAGTATTTTTATAGATATCTTAACTGCAATCAAATATATAGCACAAAAAAAACGCAACAAAATTGCTGCGCTCAAATTTTCAAATCAGTTTTTAATGATTAAAAACTGAAATATTTTCTTTTTCCTATTCCTATTTTGTTTTCTTTGAGTGCCTGATTAATACTATTATCATTCCTGCTATTAGAACAATTGTTGTAAATATACTTCCTTCCGGGCCAAAACCACCACCGGTTATATAATTGGGCCCTTCGGCAGTTAAACCGAGAACAGATGCCCCACCATCGGTTCCACTAACTTTAAGACCATAAATATTTTCCATTGTCCAATTCCAAGCTGTATGCCAACCACATGCTGCCCATATACTTCCATCGTTTAAAATGATAAAAATTAGTAAAAAGGCAAATAATAATAAATTAACAACAGCCAATGCAGAAACTCCGGGATTTAATCCATGAAGTAATGCAAACATAAGGGATGAAATGACAGCACCCAACCATGGTTTGTATCGTGCTCCTATAACCTGAAACTGCCAGCCTCTAGCCATAACTTCTTCCGCAGCACCTTGGACAATATATCCAAGTAATAACAGCATCATTACTCCAAAAAAATCAATACTAAATGGTTCTACTTTTTCCTTAAACCCGATTACTCCAAATAAAGCCATTAATCCAACAACCACGCCAAGCATTACAAAACCACTTAAAAATCCTGTCATGTATTTTCTGAAAGCATTTTTCCACTGAAAACCTATGGTTTTAAATGAGCGTTTTTCGAAAAATTTTACCCATAACCAAACAATAAAAATGAGTGTACCAAATGAAAAGAACAAGTCATAGAAGTCACCAAATGTTCTACTAATGTCTGAATCTTGAAAAATTAATTGAAATACACTTCCACTAAGAAACATCGCAAGCAAGAGAAAAACAATAAGAATTGGAATGGCAATTGCTATATGGGTTATTCTTTTTCCAGTTCTTGCCATAGCAAAAAATTCATTATCCGAACTGAAAAGATTTCTTAGGGCTTCAAAAATAGTTTTCATCTGAATGTTTTTATACTCGGTAATTATTAAGATAAATTTAACTATACTATTTCAAAATTCAAAAAGATATAAGATTAATTCGAAAACACCTTTTTGAATAAAAAATGACCTAACCTCTCGCAAGCGGAGGTATCAACCCTTGATTTATTTTTAATCACCTCTCGGTGCAAGGAATATTACCCAAGAGATCCCTCAACTTTACTTCGACAAGCTCAGCAGAGTCCACTTCGATAAGATTCTCAGTGGAGTCCGCACGGGATCAGTTCAACTAGATACTTTCAGTTCACTATCGTTCCTGAAATAATAGTTTCACTGATTTAAACTCATTTAAAATCCCCTCTCTCCCTGCATTTAATACTTTATTTAAATGATCATATTTTAATAATTTACATTTTTTCAAACATGAATAAACATCATTGATATAGCTCAACGCAGAGTTCATTATAAAACAACAATAAACTATTGACTTTCAACATACTTGTTATTACATTCACAATAATATATAAAATAAAAAAATAGCTATGAAATTTACTCGAATAAGAAATATGAAATTGCCTCGTTCTTATTACAATCTATTATCATTTATAGGTACAGCAATTGCCGGAGTTAGTTTTTTTATGATCGGATACCTTTTTATTGTTGGTTTCTTTTTTGCAGAAAGCAATTCCTATTTAGGTTTATTTACTTATATTATTATTCCTACTTTTTTTGTTATAGGACTACTACTTATTCCTTTGGGAATGATAATTGATAACAAACGCCGAAAAAAAGCTAAAAAAGATTATATACAAAGAGGTTGGCCCGTAATTGATTTAAATGTTTCAAAAAATAGAAATGCAATTGTAATTTTTTCCATAGGCACAATCTTTTTTCTTTTCTTAACCGGTCTTGGTAGCTATGAAGCTTTTCATTATACCGAATCTGTTAAATTTTGTGGAACACTTTGTCACGAAGTAATGAAACCTGAGTATGTAGCTTATCAGAATTCACCGCATGCTAAGGTTTCCTGTAGTGAATGTCATGTTGGTTCAGGAGCAAGTTGGTATATGCGTTCTAAATTATCGGGATTAAGACAAGTTTATGCTGTAATAACAGATGATTTCCAGAGACCAATAAAAACGCCTTTAGAAAATTTAAGACCTGCTCAAGAAACTTGTGAGCAGTGCCATTGGCCTCAAAAATTCTATTCTCGACAATTAAGACATGAAAAACACTATTTAACGGATAGCTCAAATACAGAATGGAATATTAGCTTACAAATGAAAATTGGGCCGGAAAACAGTGCATATGGGCTTGCTGAAGGAATTCATTGGCATATTAATCCGGATGTGAAAATCGAGTATATTCCGGAACAGTCCGATAGAATTAAAATACCTTGGGTAAAGTATACCAACAAGGCTACTGGCGAAGTAACTATATATAATGAAAACTCTAAGCCCCTAAAGGAAGAGCTTATGACTGAAGCAAGTCAGAGGGAAATGGATTGTATGGATTGCCACAACCGTCCATCCCATCATTACTTTACACCTTCAGAATTTATTGATCAAGCTATGATTACAAATGACATTGCTAAGGATTTGCCATATATAAAAAGATTAACTATGGACTTATTTAGTACTAAATATACAAGTACTGATACTGCCATGCTTACGATTGAAAATTATATAAGTAATTATTATAAAGACGAATATCCCGAAGTTTACAAAACCAGAAAAGGAGAAATTGAGAAATCCATTTTAAGTATTAAAAAGCAGTTTAATATGAACATATTTCCTGAAATGGGAGTTAGTTGGGACAACTATTCAGATCATATTGGTCATAAAACATACGATGGTTGTTTTCGTTGTCATGATGACAATCACGTGAGCGAATCAGGGAAAACGATTTCAAAAGACTGTAATCTGTGTCATACAATTGTTTTACAAGGTGCAAAAGGAAACGAATCGTATGCTGCACTAAACAACTTTTTAGAATTTAAACACCCTGAAAATATAGATGAAATGTGGAAAGAAGGTAATTGTGCAGAATGCCACAGAAATTTATATTAAGGAATAATTCTCTTAAAACAATACTTTGTTAATCTTTGGCAAAGTATTGTTTTAAAAACAGTCAAGATGCTGATAATCTGTAAAATGGTCACATTAAACTAAATTGCCAAAGTTCTTAATTTCAAACTAATACAAAAGTGTAACAAACTATTGTTAAGAATTTCCAACATTTATATTATTCGCAATTAAAGGTTTTTTAGAATTAAACAACTCTTTTAATTCTAAGAAATCTTTTACAATATGTGCTTTACCTTCCAAATCAAATCGTTCGAGATTTTGGTGACCAAGTTGAATAAGAATGCACTCCGCTCCTATAGCTTTTGCAACTTCATAATCATGGTAAGTATCTCCAATAAAAACAATTTGTTCAAAATCTACTTGCGAGTTTTTTATGAATTTTAATGCATTATCAAGTTTGCTTTTTGCATAGATATTATCTAATCCGATTATGGCATCAAAATAATAAAATACTCCTCTTTCCTTTGCCTGTTTATCCAATGCCAATTGCTCAGATGCTGAAAGAATGATCTGTCGATAGTTTTTTGCTTTAAAAAAATCAAGTGTCTCTATTACACTCTCATGTAATGGGGATTTTCTGGAAAGTTTTTTATAAAGATCAATGTATTCAACGGAAAGCTCTTCAAATGATTCCTGATTAAAATCAAACCCTAAAATTTCATAATATTTCTTTACCGGAAAGGTAAAAATATCTTTATATAATTTAGCTTCTATTAATTTACGATTCCTTTTTGTAAGCATTATATTCATTGCCTGAACACAAGCCTCAACATCATTTAATAATGTTCCGTTCCAATCCCAAATAATTAGTTTTTTATTCATTCCTATGATTATTCTTTATCGAGTTTAACGATCCGCATTTACTAGCAGCCTGTACGGGATTTTCCCGCCTTGCTTATCTGTCCCCCATTAAAACTTTTACTAAGATAATATTTAGTCCGCAAACCTCCAAGCACCAGTATGCCTTGTGAAATTCTGTTATAGGTTGGTTTATTTTCTTAGATTTTCAATTTCTCCGTTTTCTAAAATTTTAAAAGTTGTCAAATAATCATTTCTACTTTCGTCTTGATAATTAATTTCCATTTCCAAACCAATCAGCTCTTCAGGTATCAATTGTCTAAGTCTTTTGCTTGCTTCTCTACCAGTATCTTCTATCATATAACCATATGTAGCTTTTAAGTCTATCGGTGACAAAGCAGGAATATTATTAATTCGAGGCAATTCACTTATACTTTTGAAATTTTTATCTCCTTTTGATTTTATACTCACATTAAAAGCTGGAAAACTTGAGTTATTGTAAATTTTAAATGTAAAATACCATTTCAATTCCCAGAATACAATTGGATTTGCGCCAATAAGTATAATTTCTTCGTTTTTCTCTTTCCTATTTTTGGGACTAAAACCTTTATTAAATCTAATATTATGTGTCCAAATTAAGTCTGCTTCTAAAAATGGTCCAGAATTATCAACTCGTGAAGAAGTAACTCCAGAAACCAATTTTTCATACAATTCCTTTTCAGCATCTTCTTTCCACTGTTTCAGTAAAATAACTGAATAATTATCAATATCTCTATCAATAAGAGTTGCACAATTACTACATAACCATATTCCATTTTCAGAACTTGTTCTTTCTTCGTCGTCTAAATTGTTGTCATATCTTGGTCCGTTTGCAGAAGCAGCTGTTATATGTGCTGCAATACCAATATTAGTTGATTTATCAGGATTCTCATTAGGTCCAACTGTGTGTCTCCTGCATTCTGGGTTTGAACATAAATATCCAACTCGTTTTGCAAGATTACATTTGGTTGGTTTCGTAAAATCGTCTCTATTACTTTTCATAGTGTTCCGAAAATAGCTTACTTATAACTTATATTTACTAATCTTTAATTTAAAATTCCAAAAAAATTAATACGTTTATACTATTATGCTAAGATGCAGGAAATTTAAATAAATAGGAAATTTTAGGAAGTAATATTAAATGAATATCCTTATTCATACCTAAAATTTTATAGAACGCGGATGAAACAGATTCACCAAACTGGCGAAACGCAGATAAAACGGATAAAAACCTTAAAATGGATATGATAAGAGATAAGATATTTAAGTATATGATTTTTCCGTAAGAAAATCCGTAATAATCAGCGTTTTCGGTATTTACCGAAATCCGTATTATCAGCGTTCATAATTTTTGAGTAAACAATAAGGACAATCACTAATATTATTTTAATTTACCCTCAAATTGTTCTAATAATTCACGAAGTTTTTCAATGTAATTTTTAAACTCTTCAGGTTCATTATTATATTCAAAAACAATTTTATGACTTATTTCATCGGTTTTTATTTCAATCCATTCAGCTCCACCGTCAGCGCAATCGGGACAGCCAATAACTTCTTCCATGTTTCTGAAAATAAAAATATCGAATGTATTTACAAGTTTTTCCCAGTCTTCGATAGAAATTTCATCGGTAATAACAATATCTGGAAGTTTACCTGTTACAGTTTGTCCTGAAGCTTTAAATTTAATGTCTGTTCCAATAATTTCAAGATTCCGATTACAATAACCTATACATTCACCAAATGAAGTTCCATATCCAATAGAAACAATTTCTGAATCATATGTTAGTATATTTTCATCTACATCACAAGAGAAAAATAATTGTATTGAAATAATAATAATTAATATTCTAAAAGTCTTTTTCATTCTGGTATCATCCTTTAATCTGTCTGCTTTATAGATGCCATATTAATAATTTGGGTTGCGTAGATACCCAAATTATTTTATTAAAAAAATTTAACATTTTTGTTTCTGATTTTATTTAAGTATGTTTATGTATTGCCATTATTATTGTGGATTTTCACAAACATATACTAATTAGATGATTAGAAAATTTCCAACACCCACTTTCAAGTATAACTTCTTATTTTTAATTATTTTTCTTCTCTCTAGTTCATTATATTCAAACGAGCCATTACCTATATCTAGTTTTATACAGGTAATAAAAACTTTTAAAACAGATAAGGCTATTTTTTCATCCCCAATTGCAACTTTTAATGATAATGTGATTGTTGGCTCGCATGATAAGTGTATATATTTCTTTTCTAAAACCGGTAATCTTTTAAAAAAATACAAAACTGATGGATGGGTACACGCCTCTCCTACCATCCTCTCTGATAGTTCTATTGCAATTGGTTCTTACGATGGAAATATTTATTTCTTTACTGAACAAGGTAATTTAAAAACAAAAATAAAATTAGGTTGTGGATCAGTGTTTACTTCTTTTATTGAATTACCGAATAAAACCTTAGTTTTTGGATCAAATAAAAAAGGGATTGTATTTTTTAATAGGAAAGACAGTACTCACCGTATTTTCCCACTTAGAAAATGGGTACATGGAACTCCAAATCTAATAAACAAAAACAAATTAGTTATTGGTTCAAACGATAAGCATTTATATATTTTTGATCTGAATGAAAAGTTTCTTTCTAAAATAAAAACTAAAGGTTGGATAATGCATTCGGCACCAACATCTCTAAATGAAGGTAATTTTGCTGTTGGATCTTACGATAAAAGTCTATACATATGCAATATCAATGGTAAAACTATAGCTTCATTTAAAACAAAAGGAAGAATTCACTCATCACCTTTAAAGCTAAAAAATTCAAAAATTGTTTTTGGCTCTTTCGATCGTTTCGTTTATTTTCTAAAACCTGACGGCTCTTTATTTAAAAAATTTAAAACAAGTAAAAAGGTTGTTTCATCACCTGTTTGTTTAGCTGACGGAACTGTCGTTATCGGATCTTATGATAAGTTTTTGTATTTTTTCTCACCTCAAGGAGTATTATTAGGGAAATACAAAACCAAGGGTCGAATTTTTTCAACACCGGTAGTTCTCAGTGACAATACTATTGTTGTGTGTACTGCAAACGGCTATATTGAGTTTCTTAAGGTTAACTTAAAATTGGCTACAATTAATTAGTGTATGTCCATAAAGTCCGATTTTATAAACATACAGAATTTAAATAACGAGAGTTTGATATAAGCAAATGCATAAATATTTGGTTTTCAAAAGAGGGTATCCAAAAAGCTAGTCTTAAAGCAAATACACTTCGACAAGCTCAGTGTGACAAGCTGATTAACAGAAAGTTGTCATACTGAGCTTGTCGAAGTATAGACAACTATTTGAGTTTTTGGACACCACTTTTAGATAATAGCTAAGTAAAAAATTTGTTAGGTTAATCCTTATTTCCGGGTTAAAACCAAAGGTTGTTGATAATGAGCTAATAAGACTTCCCTAATGCTAAATTATTACGTTGAACTCAGGTTAAATAATCCTCTACATTGCATTTGATATATCTTCTTTTACTTTCTCGGCTAATGTTTCAAAAGTATAATTTTGCGGATTTATTGCATCCAAATAACTAACCCTAATTTTTGCAAATGGTCTGGGAAAATACGCCCCTGAAGGAAGAGCATTATACGCACCACTTATGGCAACAGGTATTACAGGAACATTTAATTCTTTACTTAAAATAGCAAAAGTCTTTTTAAATTCTCCCAACTCACCGTTTTTTGATCGTGTACCTTCAGGAAAGATCAATATCTTTTTACCCGATTTTAATACGGCTGCTAATTTTTGAATCGACTCTTTTAAATCATTATTCAAATCCATTATAATTATATTATTCTTGCCGGCTAAAAAACTAAAGAAACGGCTTTTTACATGTTTCTTTTTTGCATAGAAAAATGTTTCTTTAATAGTTTTTCGTTTTAAATGCGCTGTAACAAATAATACATCAATAAAGCTTTGGTGATTTGGTGTAATAATAGCTGCACCTTCGGGCAATTCATTTTGTCCTTTACTCTTAAATCTAAAATAAAATACAAATAAATTTCTGAAAGATTTAATAAGGAATGGTAATGTTCCCCATGTTTTTGGTAGCTTAAGCTTGATTTTCTCTTTTAACACTTCAGACCAATCTGGGATTTCAAGGTTATGAAAGATTTTATGCTCCCGAATATGATCAACCATCTTTTTAATTGATGGAAATTTTAAAAGATTCTCTTCCTCTATTTTCACACCAAAAGTTCTTTCAATAAAATCAATTAAAGAAATTTTCCCAAGTGAATCGAGTGCTATATCAAATTCCAAATGATCATCGGGAGAAATTGTCATATCAACTTGACTCTCAATATATGATTTAATTACAAAATATTCTTCCGACTCTAAGTGATCACTTATTTGTTTCTTTTTAACAGGTTTCTCAAAAAGCTCAAGCAATTTAAAACGCTGAATTTTTCCCAATCGTGTTCTTGGTATTTCCTCCTTAATCAAAGAATATTTCATTATTCTTTTATAGGATGTTAATTCTTTATTGAACTCCGGCATTACAGTTTCTTTAAAGTAAGCCTCAGGATCTTTGATTTCATTTTCAGCTAAAAAATCATAATCGGGAACGATAACTGTATGCAATAAATCTTTATGTGAAAATACACCCGCCTCGCTAATTACCGGGATTTTCTCAAGCTTAACTTCTAATTCAACAGGGTTTATGTTTTTACCATTTTGCAAAACGATAATTTCTTTTTTACGACCTGTTATATGCAAATAACCTTGCTTATCAAATCGTCCTAAATCTCCTGAATATAACCAACCATCCTTTAAAACATCAGCTGTTTCTTCAAGCCGATTATAATATCCTTTCATTATACTATCCCCTTTTGCACAAATCTCGTTGTCGCGAATTTCAACTTCAAGTCCGGGTAAAACGTGGCCCGGAGATCCTATTTTCACTTTCCCCGGCCTGGTAAATGTTATCATAGGTGAAGCCTCTGTCATACCGTAACCCTCAAGCACTTCAAAACCTAATGCATGAAAGAAAGCTCCGGTTTCTTGATTCAATGCTGCACCTCCTGCAACCATAAACTCAAGCTGTCCACCAAATCCATCGTGCACTTTCTTTAATACTTTTTTGGCTATTTTCTTTGAATTTAGGGCTTTAACAATATTAAAAACAATTTTCCCTACAAACGAAGCATATATTTTAGTTTTTAATCCTTTATATAATAAATCATATAATCGTGGAACACCTATCATAATATTTACCTTATTATTTTTAAGTGTTTCAAGCAAGTCCGAAGACTGCATTGAAGGAGACATAACAATTGTTCCTCCAACAGCTAATGGAGCCCCCATTGAACCTGCCAAAGGGAATATGTGATGTAAAGGCAACAATAATAATACTTGTCGATCTTTTGTGAAAATTTCAACGTCTTTAGAAACAGCTGTGATATTTGCCAAAAGATTTTTATATGTAAGCATTACTCCTTTCGGACTTCCTGTTGTTCCCGATGTATAAATAATTACAGCAGTATCATCTTCATTTTCCGGAACATTCCATTCAAATTCTGTATTTAATTCTTTCAAATTCTGTTTATCAAAATCCTCTACATCCGGAGTATAATTTAATTTTGATTTAATTTTTTCAAATTTATCGGATGTTTCGGAGCTTATAAAAACCAGTTCAGGAGCACTGTCATTTAATATATATGAAACATCATCAACAGATGCTATAAAGTCAATAGGTACGACAACACAATTATTTTTCCATCCGGCGTAAAATGCAAAAATCCATTCTTCTCTATTCTCTGAATGAATTGCAACTTTCTTATAAGTCTTTCCCTCGAAATGTTTTGAATATTGATTTATTTTTGCAAATAACTGTTGATACGTGTATGTATTATCCTTTGTAATTAAAGCAATATTATCCTTATAATGTGTATTTATCATGATACTCCCTATTCAAGTTATTATTGTAAAAATTGATTATTCCAAAACACTCTTTTATTAAGTTTGCTAATTTAAGTATTTTTATACTGATTGTGCATTCTAATAATTTGTTAGTACCTAATATCTACAAGTAAATTTTCATTCATTTAAATATTAAGTAATTAGCCATACCACGGTTAACTAATAAAGGTGACATGAAATTATAATCAAATGCTAATTATTAATAAATCCGTGCCACGCTTTGTACATTCCATTAATTAAATAGAACAAAAAAAGCCTCCAAAAGTTTGAAGGCCTTTTCTTTAATAAATATTTAAATGAATTATTCAATAATAATTTTTGACACTAATTTTTCATTCTCTACATTTAATTGCAGAATATAAATTCCTTTTGCAAATTCACTTAGATCTATTTCTTTTGAATTATTGCTTCTAAATAAATCATTATAAATTATTCTTCCTGATAAATCAATAATTGAAATGTCAGTTATATTAGTATTTTTTAATACTTCAATAGTGAATTTTCCATTTGATGGATTAGGGAATATTTTTATACCATATTCATTAAGTTTTTCGATACCTGTAATGGTATAAGATATTGACCATTGTGTTGCTACTGTATTAGAATTACCAACAATGTCAAGTGCAACACCAGCAGGAACATCTACAGTAACTAAACCAGAAATTGTAGGAGTTACATCTACATTATATATTTGCAAGTTTGTTTCGGTAAACGAAGAAATTGTTCCATTTCCAACAACAATATCTGATTCTATAAATTCATTAACATCTTCGCTAAAAGTTATTGTTACATTAATTGGATCAAAAGCTGTATTTGAATTTTCAGTAGAACTTATTAATACTGTTGGAGCGACATTATCAAGTACTATTTCAAAACTATTACTTGCGTTGCTTTCATAAACAGGACTCGACGATTTTACTTTAATTTTATATCCGGTACCAGATGATATTCCTGCTGGTATTGTTCCAGTAATAGTTCCTGCAACATCTGAAACTAAATCTCCTATAGCTATTTCTGAAGCAAAATCTCCTGATGCATCAGATAAGTAAGCTGTAAATGTATTAGATGAAAACACCTCATTTATTGCAAATGGAATAGATACAATTACCACACTATCATTAGAGATATATAGTGGATCATTTATATTACCTATTAGAATTTCAGCTAACTCAAATGTTGATACAATTGATTTCCACAATCCTCTACCATAAGTACTTGCATATAAAATGCTATTTTCAGGTGATATTTCATCATAATAAATTTCAAGCTCTGTTGTAACAACTGATGGTAAATTATTACTAAATAAAGTCCAATCTGAACTACCATCTTTAAAAAATACGCCAAAATCTGTTCCAGCATATA
Organism: Bacteroidales bacterium; assembly: GCA_013138975.1. Taxonomy (GTDB): domain Bacteria; phylum Bacteroidota; class Bacteroidia; order Bacteroidales; family UBA12077; genus UBA12077. Next base: position 33,458 of record WTBR01000026.1, on the reverse strand, counting down.
ATTGTTGCGTCTTCGATAATTTATTTTGAATTATGGTGTTTGTAGAAACTTCAGGAAGCCCTACGGAAATATCTGACCAAGAACCACCTCCATCAACTGATTCAAATGCTTTTACAGCATTATAACCTCCATAAGAAATCCATACATGCAATGGATCATTTGCATCGACAGATATATAAGTCATACTATTCGATGTACTTGGTAAAAAACTAGTAAGATTTGTCCAATTAGTTCCACCATCAGTGGTTTTATAAAAATTATCAAAATCAGTAATATACAATGTATTATTATCCGATGGTGCAATTGCCATTGATCGGATTTTATTAGTTAAAACTAAATTAGATATTTTAGTCCAGGAATCTCCTCTATTAACAGTTTTCCATACATCTTCGTAACCTACATACAGTTTTTCATTATTAACAGGATCAATTAGATAAGGCGTAACCCAAGCTCCATCTTCAAGCTCTTCTCCAAGAATGTTTTTAGAAATATCCTCTGAACTTAACCAATGGTTAGTTGTTCTGTCAATCTGGCCATACACATATGTTGCATACTGAATATTTTCATCAGCGTTATCGATTATACATTCCATTCCGTCTCCGCTTTTTACATCTTCCCAAATACCCGAAGAGATAAGCTTACTTCCATTATCTTGTAAGCCGGTTATCACTTCTCCATTTGCTGTCTTAGATACTCCAAGTTTATACATTTGACTTATAATCATTCCATCCGTTAAATCTTCCCATGTAACACCATTATTTGTGGTTTTGTAAATACCTCCATCATTTGCCTCAAAAAATGTATTTTCATCTTGAAATTCCATATAATGTTTATCGGCATGAACTTCTGCCGCACCAAAACCTCCAAACCAATGATTAATTAAACTCCAATTTACACCACCGTCGGTAGATTCCCATGAATTAATACCTCCAAGATATAAATGGTTTGCATCAACAGGAGATACAGATAGTGTTATGTCATAACTACCTTGTCCATCTGTATCTGTATCACCAACACTCATATGCCAATTTAAAAGATTATTACCGGAAACAGTGCCATCAAAAACAGTTGTAAAATCTAAACCACTATTTGTTGATTTATAAACTCCTTCTAATCCTCCACTTTGATTACTTGCTATGGCATATACAATTGTAGAATCAGATTCGGCTACATCTAGTTCAACTCTAACGGCCGAAGTTGGAAAACTAAATTCCGAACTCCAATTATCACCTCCATCTGTTGATTTATAAAACTCAGGAGCATCAGAATAATTATAATTTGCAGCATATAGAGTATCTTCACAATTTGGCTTAAACTCCATATCGAAAAATATCTCACTTGTATTATTAGAAGAATTCGAAAGCCATCCATCATCTGTTTTAAATATTCCTCCATTTGTACTCGCATACATAATATTAGAATTTGTAGGATGCATTAATAATCTTGTAATTCTATAATGATTAGAAACATTAAAAGATAAACTTGTTTCTTCCCAGTTAGCACCATCATCAGTTGATTTTAATACTCCTATTGAATAGTTATCTCCTCCATCTCTGTCGCCGGTAGCAATATAAAGTGTGTTAGAAGTTTCATAATCATTTGCCAACACAATTTCACTTACTCCAAGAATTGGTAATGATTCTGTTAATGTCTCCCAAGAGTTTCCTCCATCAATCGTTTTCCATAATCCTCCTGAAGGTGCTCCAATCCAAAATATATCATTATTTGTTGGATGAAATGCTATACAATTTATTCTGCCAATACCAGCATATCCACCTTCAGAGCTATTGGGACCCATATTTTCCCAATTTGATTGATCGGTTTTAGAAGCTTTAGCTTCTATATATTCTTGTTGAAATTTAAAAAGATTTATATCTGGAAATCCTCCAGTTTTTCTATCGATTCTTGTTTCCCAATACCATTCCCATCGTTTACATTGTTTCCATCCAGATGCTTTATGTTTTTTTCCATCCTCATAATAGTATCCCTGTTTCAAATTATAGGGTTTCCAGTATTCATTAAAATCTTTTTGAATTTCATGAAAATTCTTCCCTCCTTTTTCATTATTCACGGAATAAAACTCTTCATTCCAAGTTTGTGAATATCCAAAACCAGAAATAATTATTAATAAAATTAGAATGTTAAACTTTTTCATAGTCTGTATTTTTAAATTATTTTAATTCAAACTCCATATATATTGTTTCCTTTTGTTTACTATCAATTCCGTACAAAACTCTAAGTCTGTATTTCCCTTTTAAAGCTTTTGCATTTAATGTTTCCGGAATACCATATTTATTTTTTTCACCACACCATTTTTCATATTTATCCCATGTTCTAACATATATTTCCTGATTTAAGATTTGAACTTTCTCAGGTGGTTTTGCACATGGAGCTCCACAAGGGCATTGTAATATCCTTAATCTATCCCATGTTCCCTTGTTGAATTTCTCTATATGTAATTTTCTTGGTTGGTATAAATATAAAGATTCCGGTGCTGTGTTTTTAATTGTAAATGTGATGGTTTCTCCATATTCAATGCTAACTTCCAGTTTCGATTGTTTATTTTCATTAAATTCGGTATTAGTAATTTCTTGTTTTGCAGAACACGAAATAGTTATTACAAAAAATATTAACAGAATTTTCTTCATTTTATGAATTTTTATTATAAAAAGTAAACTTAACATTTTTAATATTTAGATCAATGTATAACATATTAAATTCATAAAAGTTCCAATTAATTTTCTTACTGAATTTTAAAATCAAAAAATTCTACAATATTTTAATTTATTGTAAATCACAAACTAAATAAAGTTGTTATTGTTCCTTAATTTAAATTGATTGAATAACATGCTTATAATAATACAAACTGGAAAGAAATCTCATCGGGATAAACTAAAGTATCTATGAATACTGTTCTAAACATCCGCTTTGAGAACTGCATTTTTATTATTTTAATAAATGAACTACCCCGTTGCAAGCAGACGGGGTATCGACAAAAGATTTCTTTTTAATTTCGCCCCGAGGGGCGGGGAACCTGACTGCCGTCAGGCAAGTTATGACCCAAAAGATCCCTCGACTTTACTTCGACAAGCTCAGCAGAGTCCACTTCGACAGGCTCAGTGGAGTCCGCTCGAGATCAGTTCAACTATCGTTCCTGAAATTATAATTTCACTGATTTAAAATCTATCTTTACTGCAAAACATAATTACATGAGAAAATATTTAATTTTATTAATAAGCATGATGGTATTTCTTAACTCGTGCCAGTTTATTATACCTCCAATTAAAGATTTAATAGACAATGTTTTGAGTGACAATTCAAAAGTTCCGGAAATAAATAGCAATGAACCAACAATTAGAAAAACCTATTATGAAAGTGGAAATTTAAAAACAGAGATTACTGTTATAAATAATAAAAGGCATGGTCCTTCGAAAAAATACTACCTTACCGGAGAACTTCATACATTAATAAATTACGTTGAAAATGTTAAAGAAGGTGAAACCTTTTGGTATTTTAAAAATGGAAACCCATATAGGATTACACTATTCAAAAAAGGTAAAAAGGAAGGAATTAGAAAGGTATATTATGAAAATGGGAATTTACAAGCAGAAATTCCTTTTGAAAATAATGAACCGAAAAAAGGAACAAAAGAATTTACTATGAATGGAACTCTACTATTAGATTCCAGAAAAATTGTTTTTAAAGACAATAATTTAGTGAAATCTAAAGATAAATTCATATTAAAAATGGAGCTTTCTAAACAATCTAAAAAAGTTGAATTTTTTGAAGAAAAAATTTCTACAGATGGCTCAAAAATACTCGTTCCACTAAATACTAAAAATGGAGTTGGAATAATTGAATATTTTGTGCGTCCGGGTTCATACACTATGAAAATCCTGAAAATTCATGCAAAATACAAAACCAAACTTGGAAATCCTGCATTTTTAAGCACTTCATACAAGCTTACTATTGATAACACTTAATTAAAAGCTTTAAATTTTTGCTTTAATTCATAACTATTTGGAGCAAGTTTAAGACTTTCTATGATTATAGATTTTTATTTCCTTGTATTTCCTTTTTTGAAATAAAATACGGCTTTTGATGAATATAATCTTGCTACATTATATTCATAAGCTGTATAGCATAAAAATGATAAGCATCATATATCATATTTACAAATGATTTATGTTCCTTTAATTGAGGATATCTTTCACCATAATACCACATATACAATCTAATAGGTCTTGCGTTATCTTTAGTAGAAAAATCCTTTGATAATGGGCTATTTAATTCAGAACGCGAATAATTATGGTTAAAAGGACTTTTTTCATACTAATTATCTTAAAAAATACTCCTTACAAATAAGTATTAATTACAGATTGTAAGGAGTATTTAAAATTACCATTCTTATCTAATTCGTATCTATTCGTATCTTAATGTATCTGCTGGATTTAATAAGGCTGTTTTATATGCTCTGTAAGTAATAATACTCATGGCAATAACTAAAGTTAAAATTCCTGAAAGAATATAAATCATCCAATTTGTTGAAATATGTCGTGAGTAACTTTCCAACCAGTTTGTAGTAAAATAATATGTTATAGGCCAAGAAATTATATTAGCAACAAGAAGTAACCATAAAAATTCTTTAGCCATTAAACTTATAATTGAATTTATAGATGAACCTAAAGCTCGTCTAATACCTATTTCTTTTGTACGTTGTTCTGCTAAGAATGATGTTAATCCTACTAATCCCATACTTGCAATTAATATTGCCAAAATAGTTAGCATCAACGAGAATCTACCAAATCTCAATTCATCTTTATACAATTCATCTAATTGCTCTTCAAAAAATTGATATTCAAATGGACGAGTCGGTACAAATTCGTTCCACACATTCTCAATATGCATAATTACTTCCTGATAGTTATTAGAGCTAAATCGAATAGATATTACCTGAGCAAAAACTCCCGGACGGCGAAACATATCCAAAATAAATTTATTTACCGGTCGATGAAGTGACATTGCATTAAAATCTTTGTACACACCAATAACTCTTTCATCACCATCACGTGATGTTATTCGTTTACCTATAGCCTCTTCATTTGACCATCCTAAATCTTTTGCCATAGTTTCATTTATCATTATAGCACTTACGGTATCGCTCTGAAAATCTCTTGAAAAGGCACGTCCTTCAACAACTTTAATATCAAAAGTTTCAACAAAATCCCAATCTACCATAAAAGTAGGAATATAAAATCTTTGCCCTGGAGTTAATCCCTCTACTTCGTAATCACGTGTATTATGATTTATACCTAAATAATCTTCAGCACCTGTAACATAATCAATATCCTTATGACTTAGAAGTTGCTGTCTGAAAGCCTCATAACTATTAAACAAGGGGCCTACTCTTTGTATATTTATAATATGATCTTTTTTAAATCCTAATTCTGCATTTCGTAAGAATTTTAATTGAGCAAATACAATTAAACTTCCAATAATAAGACTAATTGATATGGAGAATTGAACAATTACAAGAACTTTTCTTGCTGTTCCAGATTTTGCACCGCCTTTCAACGCTCCTTTTAATACTTTTAATGGTTTAAATGACGACAATACAAAAGCCGGATACACACCTGCTATTAATCCAACAACAAATGCAACACCTACTATAAAACCAATTATCTTTAATTCAACCAAAAATGATGGCGTAATAACTTTTCCTGTAAAATTGTTGTAACCAGGAATTAAAAGTTCTACTATAATTATTGCAATTAACATTGCAACAAAACTTTGAACAACTGCCTCACCTAAGAACTGAATAACTAACTTCCTGCGTTGACTACCAAAAACCTTTTTTATTCCAATTTCCTTTGCTCTACCAGCAGAACTTGCTGTTGCTAAATTCATGAAATTTATACAAGCTAACGCCAAAATAATTAAAGCTACAATTGATAAGATATAAACATACACAGAATTGCTATTGGGTCGCATTTCATAAACATGATGAGATTTCAAATGAATGTCTGTTAGAGATTGTAAATATAATGTAACATCCGCATCACGTAAATCGGTATAATGATTTTCATAAAATTCAGGAAATTTCTCATCTAACATTTCAGGATTAATACCTTCGTGCAATAAAACATATGTCCAACACGGATTCCAAATCCATGTCTCCGGAAATTGTCCACCAAAAAACTGTCTGGTTGTATTTAAAGATCCCAGAATATCAATTTTTAAATGTGATTGTGTTGGTAAATCTTTTATTACCCCGGTTATTTCAAAATTTATTCCCTCTTCTACACGTAATACTTTACCCATTGCAGATTCATCTCCAAAATATTTTTTTGCAGTTGATTCTGTCACCACGATTGTATTAGGGTTATCTAAAGCAGTTTTCGGGTCACCTTCAATAAAAGGGAATGTAAAAACATCGAACACAGTAGAATCTGCTAACATAAAGTGAGGTTCGTTAAAACGAATAATCTCGTCTTCACTTTTTTGATAATCAAAAAACCATTGATTTCGTAATTGATTAAAAAATCTAACTTGTTTTTCAACTATTCCGGGATAATCCAAAACGAGTGTCGGGCCGGCCGGAAAACATAAGGTTGCAGCATCTTCGTCTACATCATTATTATTATATAATCTATTTACCCGATACACACGATCAGCATGTTCATGGTATTTATCATATTTTATTTCATCGTCGATATATAATACAATAAAAATAAAACTTGCTAGGCCAATTGCAAGACCACCAATATTGATAATTGAATAATTCCAATATTTGATTATATTTCTTATAGCAATTTTAATATTATGCTTAAACATCTTATTTTGTTTAATGATTCATTGTAATTAAACAAAATGCATTCCAAATATTGCAAACATCTGATTATCTGACACATATTAAGATTGCCAAAAGTAAAATATGTGCGATTATGTACAGTTTTGTTCTTTTATGCACATAAAATGATAATGAAAATCCTCACAACAAGCTAATGGAGTATCTCAATGGAATAATTTATTTTCCATACGCACCACGGTACGAGGAATATAAGCCTTGGAATCACTCACTACACTTTGACAAGCTCAGAAGCCTCTCCTGAAAGGCGGACAGAAGTTCAGTTAGATAATTTTGCTTACAAAATCATAGTCTCACTGATTTAATAATTTGATTTTTATTATCATAAACAATAATTACATCTTACATTTACACACTTAATAAAAATCTAAAGAGATATAAAAATGGCTTATAAAGAAATCTCACTAAAATTACCGTCCGATTTTACACCTGAACAATTAAAAAAAACAATTGAAAATGAACTTCAAATAAAGGATTTTTCTTATCAGATCGAGAATAAAAGCCTTGATGCCAGAAAGAAAAGTAATATTCATTGGTTATTGAAAGTTTCTGTTATTTCAGATGAGATTAAAGGAGACAATCCTGAGCCAAAATCCAGCTTAAATATACCGCACAAGAAACGAACCGAAAAGGTTGTGATTGTTGGTAGTGGTCCTGCTGGTTTTTTCTCAGCTTATGTTCTTCAATTAGCTGGTTTTAAGACCCAAATAATTGAAAGAGGTTGTGATGTAAACAAAAGAGATGAAGGAATAAAGAATTTTGAAAAAACGGGTGTTTTTGATCCTTTAGGCAATTATGCTTTTGGTGAAGGTGGCGCAGGTACATTCTCCGATGGCAAATTAACTTCAAGATCAAAACGTATAAACCTCGAAAGACAATTTATTTTAGATAGCTACATAAAAGCAGGTGCCCCTGAAGAAATTGCTTATATGGCACATCCTCATTTAGGGAGTGATAACCTAATAAAAATTGTTAAAAATTTAAGAACAGAATATATAAACATTGGCGGAGAAGTTTTATTTGAGACAAGTTTAGATGATATTAAAATTACGAATGGTAAAGTAAAAAGTGCTGTTCTTAATTCGGGAAGTTTAGATGCCGATTATTTTATAATTGCCCCGGGTCACTCTTCTTTCGATACATATAGAATGTTAATTAAAAACGGGATTCAATTTCGAACCAAAAACTTTGCTTTAGGAAGTAGAATTGAACATCCTCAAGAGTTAATTAATATGGCACAATGGGGTAAAAAGAAATTACCTGGAGTTAAAGCGGCAGAATATCGCTTAACATCTAATCCAAAAAATCAACTATCTGTTTATACTTTCTGTATGTGCCCAGGAGGAGTTATTGTTCCTGCAACTGCTTCTGAAAAAACAAATATTGTTAACGGAATGAGTTTGTATAATAGAAATGCAAAATTTGCTAATTCGGCATGTGTTGCAGGAGTTGATCCTAATAAATTATTAGGTAAAGAAGCTTCTGCACCTGAGATTCTTGATTGGTTAGAGGCTTTAGAAAATAAGTTTTATGAATACTCAAATAGTTATAAAGCTCCTTTTTGTAGCATAAAGAATTTTATTAATGAAAAAACAGGCTCACATAATAGTGAAACAAGCTATCCATTAGGTTTAATAGAATCGCCATTATGGGAACTTTTACCAAAAAAAGTAAGTAATTCTTTAAGAGAAGGTTTAGTTGATTTTGGTAGAAAAATCAGTGGTTTTGAAACAGGGAATATAATAGGGCTTGAAAGTAAAAGTTCTGCACCAGTTCAGGTTATTCGTGAAGAAAATAAATCATGTACTGGATTTGACAATATATTTGTTGTTGGTGAAGGTAGTGGATATGCCGGAGGAATTATTTCAAGTGCAGCGGATGGAATAAAGGCTGCTTTAAGTATAATTGAAAAATAATCGTAAGTAATTATTATATTTTCTTCTTTATAAAAAAGAGCAACGAATTCGTTGCTCTTTTTTATATATTTTCTATTCTACCCTTAACGACTCTGCTGGATTTGTATTTGCTGCTTTCCAAGCTTGGAAACCTATTGTAATAAAAGTTATTGTAATGGTTATTAAGCCAGCTAGAACAAAAACAAATAATCCTAAATTCGTTCTATACACAAAATTCTGTAACCAATCGCGCATAAAGTAAAATGACAGAGGAAAAGCTATTAGGATTGAAATAGTTACTAAAATGATGAATTCACGGGATATTAAACGAACAACATTCCCTTCGCTTGCTCCAACAACTTTTCGTATTCCAATCTCTTTTTTGCGTTGTTCAACTGTGTAAGATGCCAAACCAAATAATCCAAGGCAAGCAATTAAAATAGCTAAGACTGTAAATAATGTAAATATAAATCCTCGCTTCTCATCAGCGCCAAACTGTTCGCTAAAATCTTCTGTTAAAAATGAATATGTAAATGGTTGATCCGGGAAAAACTCAGTCCATCTTTCTTCAATATACCGTAAAGTCTTTTGCACATCACCACCATCAATTTTCACATACATTAATCTATTATTAACACTATAGTATAATAATAAAGTCTCAATCTCATTATACATTCCGGTTTGGTGGTAATCATTCATAACCCCAACAACTGTAGCTCTTAAGAAATCCTGACCACCTTGATCCCGAGCTAAAATTTCAACTTTTTTTCCTAAAGGTTCGTCCCAACTCATTCGTTTGGCCATGGTTTCATTTACAATTACACCTAGCAAAGTATCTGATGGCATATCTTCTTGAAAATCCCGCCCTTCTTTCATTGTAATTCCTAATGTTTCTACAAAATCATGATCAACACCAGAGAAATTTATTCCTCTTTGCTGCATTCCATCACTAGTTTCAACACTCATGAGGACTTTACTTGATCCTTCACCAACAGGTGTTGTAGTTGAACTAACATTTTTAACATTTGGATTCTCAAGAAATGCTTGTTTTACCATAGGATATTTTTTATACATTTCTCTGGTCGAAAATTGTAAACTTATTATATTTTCCATATCGTAACCCAAATCTTTAGTCTTTAGGTAATTCAGTTGTTTAAAAACAATAAGGGTAGAAACGATCATAGCAACAGAAATTGTAAACTGTATAACAACTAGTACTTTTCTAAAAGTGTTTCCTGACGCTCCTTTGGTAATTTCTCCTTTTAATACAGATACAGGATTAAACCTTGATAAATAAAATGCAGGATAGCTACCTCCAAAAATCCCAACTAAAACAATTGCGCCTATCAAACTAATAATAATTACCGGACTCATTAATACATCAATATTAAATGATTTTCCGGCTATACTATTAAATTGAGGAAGTAACAGAATAACTAAAACAATACTTAGTACTAATGAAATAATTGTTAAGAATGTTGATTCGGTTAAAAATTGGGTAATTAAACTTCCTCGATGTGATCCAACTACTTTACGTAAACCTACCTCTCGCGCACGTTTTGTTGATCGGGCTGTTGCTAAATTCATATAATTCATTGCGGCAATTAAAACCAGAAACATGGCAACTATCCCAAATATTATGACATATGCCATACTTCCCGTAGGTTCCGGCTCAGCTGAACTTGTTGATTTTAAATGTATGTCCTTTATTGGATCTAATATATATGTTATAGTAATTCCTATTTTCTCAAAAATTTCTGCCATATACTTATCATACATTTCCGGTAGCTTTGCTTCAAACTCCTTATGGTCTAATCCCTCTGGTAAAAGTATATATGTAAAAACCCCAAAATTACCCCATGAACCCATTTCTGCAGGCAGACTTTTTCGTGAAGCCATAGCATCGAACCTGTAATGTGAGTTAAAAGGTATGTTTTTTATTACTCCAGTAACTTTATATACTTCATCCCCCGAAACCAGAGTCTTCCCAATTGGTTCTTCCTTTCCAAAATACTTCGAAGCAATTTTTTCGGTCAAAACTATTGTATTTGGCTCTAATAGTGCATCCTTGGGACTTCCCTTTATAAAATCATATGTAAAAATATCAAATACAGTAGTGTCCGTATAAACAAAATCCTCTTCAAAAAACTCTCTATCTTCGTACTTAAATGCAGCTCTTTGGAAAGGTATAAATCTTACAAACGATTCCACTTCCGGGTAATCCTGAACCACTTGTGGGCCAAAAGGTATTTGAGCAACAATCCATGTAAAATCGTCATCGGTTTCTTCAATAAATGATGATACACGATAAATACGATCAACATTCTCATGGTAGCTATCATAACTCAATTCATCTGCAATGTAGATTATAAGGAATAAAGCACTTGCTATTCCTAGCGTTAATCCAATAATATTCAGACTACTATAACCGAAATCCTTAAATATATTTCGGATTGCGGTTTTGATAAGATTTTTAAACATGTTATGTATTATTAGTTATCCTACGAATTAATTCGTAGTAAAAGTATGAGTTATAAATTACTTTATCAATTATATTTTAGTTAATATTTTGTTAAAGTTTCATATCCTAATGATCAATAAATTTTGAAATAGTTGGAAACTTTTTTTAATACAAGACCCAATAATTAAGCTTTAATATGATTACAATTTACGCCACTGCATGTAACATCCTGATAATTAAATTAATCAGAATTAGTAATTCTGTTTTAAACTTAAAGAACTTTATTTGCTTCTTTTTATATAAAAAACTAAAAAATTATATTGAATTACAAATTTAATTAAAAGAAAACGCCTTTACAGCTTCTCATGAGCGATCGCCAGTAAATGACGCTTAGTTTCTTCGAGTTTATTTCATATACCCATTAGCTCGGGCTCTATTAAAGTTCATTTGTTGTCTATCTTATATTTACACTTCTTTTAATAGTCTCTCTATTATTCATACCTAAGAGTATCAACTGGATTTCTTGTTGCAAAACGCCAACTTTGAATAGTTACTGTCATTAATGCTATAAAAGAAGCAATTAAACCTGACACAATGAATATCCAGAAACTAATTTCTGTTTTGTAGGCAAAATTTTCAAGCCATTTACTCATAACATACCAGGATAAAGGACAAGCAATTACAAATGCTACAACTAAACTTTTTACAATATCCATATTTAATAATAAAAGTATTTGCCAGATTTTTGCACCATTTATCTTACGAATGCTGATTTCTTTTACACGGCTTTCAGATAAAAATGTTGATAGCCCAAATATGCCGATTAATGCAATAACAATAGCGATTAAAGAAAAACTTGTAATAGCTTTTCCCATTCGCTCATCTTTTTTATATAAATTCTCAAAACTTGAATCAAGGAAATGATAACTGAATGGAAAGTCTGGTGCAAGTTCTTCCCAAATATTCTCTATTGATTTCAATGTTTGCGAAACATTATCACCCGATAATTTTATATTGACAAATTGACCTTGTCTTGGTAAATAAATAATTGCTATTGGCTCAATTTTAGTATGTAAAGATTTAAAGTTGAAGTCTTTCACAACCCCAACCACTTTTGCCCGTCCACCAGGTACACGTATTTCTAACTGGTATGGATCTTTCAGATCAAATTCCTTAAATGCCGTCTGGTTTAAAAGGGCTGTTGAATTTAAATCGCTTTGAAATTCGTTTGAAAAGAATCTACCTTCAATTAATTGTAGCTTATATAAATCAATAAATTCTGCATCGACCCATGTTGTGGCATAACTAATGTTTTTTCCTTCTACTTCCTGACTCCCCATTCCTTCAATTTGCCCAAAAACATTACTCGAATATGATATCTCTTTTACATTCTGAAAACTTTGTAATCGCTCACGAAAGACTCCTCGGTTTTTTCGTATTGCGTTTGGCATTTTTGCATAAATTATATGTTCTATATTTATGCCTAAATTTTTGTCTTTTAAATAATTTACTTGCTTATAAATAAGAAGTGTAACTGCAATCAAAAACATAGAAACCAAAAACTGAAATATTATTAAAGAAAAACGAAGATTAAAGCCTTTGTATTGGCTTTTGGATTTCTTTTTAAGCATATCAAGGGGCTTTTGCAATACCATAAAGAAAGCAGGATAAATTCCTGCAATAATTCCTATTAAAAAGACTCCGGGTATTAAAATCATTAATAAATATGGATACGAAAATTCTAAACTGTGGCCTTTATCCATAAATAAACTGAAACTACTTAAAAATAATTTTGCAATTATAAAACCAAATATGGCTGCAAGTAAACTTATAATTGTTGATTCGGATAAAAATTGAAATATAAGGCTGCGATTGGATGAACCAAGCACTTTTTGAATACCTATTTTTGTTGTTTTAATTGAGGCTAATGCCGTGGAAAGATTAATGTAATTAATAATGGAAAGCAGCATAATAACAATTCCAACAGTTATTAATATGTGCACAAGTAATAAGTTTCCCCTATTTGTTGTATCATGAATAAGGTTTTTATTAAAATAGACTTCCTTAAGCGGGTGCAGTTCTAAGGGTATTGTTTGTGCGTCTGCATAACTGGCCGTGGACGACAAATTTGTTTTATAATATTCAATAAGATAATTTTTTAGTTTTTGTTCAAATTCTGATTGATTTACATTGGATTTTAAAAGCAGATATGTTTCGTAAACAGTAAATCCCCAATCTTCAGAATAATTGTATCCCATATACTTTGTTGATGAAACAGAAATTAATCCATTAAATTGTATAGAAGAATTCTGTGGAGGATCCTTAACTATTGCTTTAACTGTAAATGTAAAATCTTTATAGCTTTTCCAAGTAACAATTTCTCCAATTGGATTGGCTTTTTTAAAGAATCGAATTGCTTCACTTTCAGTCAGAATAATTGAAAACGGTGCGTTTAGAGCTGTATTTAAATCTCCATATATTACTTCAAAATCAAAAATATTAAAGAAAGTAGAATCAGCGGAATAATAATGCTCAATTTCGAAAGAATTGTCGCCAAAATTTAAAACAGGAGAATTACCAAATAACATATGAGTTTCAATATGTGTAGCATCTTGGATTTCTGGAAAATTCGTTTTTAGTAAGCCTGATAATGAACCTGGTGTAAAACTGGAATTACCGTATGATACTTTAACGATTTGTGATGCTTTTGTATGAAAATTATCTACACTTAGTTCATTATGACTATAAGCTCCTATTAATAACAATATTGCAATTCCAAGAGATAAACTAATGATATTTACAATTGAGTTGTTTTTGTATTTAAGAATATTTCTAAATCCTATTTTAATATAATACTTAAACATATATATTCTATTTTTTATAGTTAAAAAATTGATTCATGTATGAAATCTATTCAATAATACGGTAAATATAACTAAATATATTAGTTGGTCAACTATTAATTTTAGTTTGACATTTAAAGTAGAATTGTTTTATAAAGCCATTTAATCTATAGTTATATTTTAAAACGCAAACTCGGTTTGATAATTAAATTCTCACTCCACATTCAAACTTGCCTTAAAAAGCTTAAAATGTCTGAAATTTGATCTAAATTTATAAACGTAAATATTTTCTAGACAGTTTGCTGCAATAATTACTAAGGACGTTTTATATTTAAACTTTAAATTAAAAGAAAATGGAAATATCACCCGAATTAATTTGGATTTTTGGCGGAATAATAATTGTTATTATTGCCATATTAGTTGCAAAAAAAGCAAAAATTACATTCAGCAGCAAGGAATTAAGTATATCAGTTGATAAAACAGATAACAATAAAATGAATAGTAATAAACTAGTAGTAAAAGGAAATAAAAATAAGATAAAACAAGATGTAGACAATAAAGAAAACAACATCAGTAAAAATAATGAAATGGAAATTGAAGGAGATGAGAATGAATTAGATCAAGATGTAAACAATTCTGGAATAGAAAAAAATAAATAATATTTGGATGAGTATTTTAGGTAAGGAAAATTCTATTGGCTTAGAAGGAAATGGTAATGTTATTGTTCAAGACAGTAATGGAACAACAATATATTCTCTTAATATAAATGACAAAGAAGATATTGAAAATGAACAACTTATTATAAAGCAAAATTTTAACATAGTTACAAGTGCTAAAAACCTTAGTGTAGCTAATATTCTCGATATTAGAGCAAATTCATATCAAAAATTCTATCACGAGCGTTCCACAGATGATGAAATTTTTAATGCCCTAATTGCAGACCAATCTGTTTTAATAATTGGAAATTCACTTTCGGGAAAAACCAGAGCTGTATATGAAGTTTTAAAAAAAGAAGAATTTAAAGATTATCTTGTAATAATTCCCGAAATAGTAAACGATTTTATTGACTTTCCTAAATTTGAAAATATTAATTTATTTGCAAATTCTGAAAAGAAAAAAATTATATTCCTTGATGATATTCATCTGTTTTTTCAGAAAGAAAATGCGAATTACTTTATACATAATATTCTTAGAAACGGAATAACGATTATCGCAACCTGTATGACAGGCCCTGAATTCGATATTTTTCTAGAAAGCGTGGAAAGTAAAGTAGATGAACAATTTGAATTAATTGAAATCCCTAAAATACAAAAAGATATAATTGAACATTTTGACACATTAAATTTAAAAATAGAAAAAGACAGATTTGATGGTAATATTGGTTCCTTGTTTTTGAGTTTAAACGTAATGAAAAAGCGTTACCAAAAACTTGTTAAAAGCAAACAAGATGGTACAGTAAAATTAGCATTAACAATACTTGAAATTTTAAAAGCACTCTATTTTTCAGCCAACTTCGAGCAAAAATCGGCATATAGCACTGATAAGATGAAGGATTTTTATTTTCGCAAAATAGATAAAAAAAGTATAAAATCGTTTACTTCTCAAATGCAACAACAGATATATGAAAAGATTTTGAAAGAAGATTATGAGAATATTACTCGCAACTGGGAAGATGCCGTTGATTTATTGAGAAGCACATATACCGATTTAAATTTTATTGAAAAACATGGGAATTTAATACGCATTGAAGAAGTGTATTTCGAAAAAGGAATATTTGCTGGTAACTATTCATCACAAGATATAACACATGATATTTTTCAATTATACACTTCTATTGAGGAAAGACAGAAATTTGGTTTTTATGTTAAGACAAGGCAGTTCTCAATTCTGATTTCTAAAGCCAGAAATTATAAAGAAGCATTTTCTATCTATAAAAAAATGCAGCAAGAGAAAATTAAACCTGATGAAGTAACTTTCAACACTTTAATTAACAAAGCACCCGATTTTGAAACGGGAAAAGCTTTTTTAGAGGAAATGGCAAAAAAAGGTATTAATCCTGATGAAGTAACTTTCAACAGTTTAATTAACAAAGCTCCCGATTTTGAAACTGGTAAAGCTTTTTTGGTGGAAATGACAAACAAGGGTATTAATCCTGATGAAGTAACTTACACCAGTTTAATTAACAAAGCGCCGGATTTTGAAACTGCTAAAGCTTTTTTAGAGGAAATGGCAAACAAGGGTATTAATCCTGATAAAATAACTTTCAACAGTTTAATTAATAAAGCACCGGATTTTGAAACAGGGAAAATTTTTTTGGTGGAAATGGTAAACAAAGGTATTTCGCCAAATGAAGTAACTTTCAACAGTTTAATTAATAAAATGCCGGATTTTGAAACGGGGAAAGCTTTTTTGGTGGAAATGGCAAACAAGGGTATTAATCCTGATGAAGTAACTTTCAACAGTTTAATTAACAAAGCGCCGGATTTTGAAACGGGGAAAGCTTTTTTAGAGGAAATGGCTACTAAAGGTATTAAGCCTGATGAAATTACTTTCAACAGTTTAATTAACAAAGCGCCCGATTTTGAAACAGGGAAAGCTTTTTTAGAGGAAATGGCTTCTAAAGGGATTAAGCCTAATGAAGTTACTTTCACCAGTTTAATTAACAAAGCGCCCGATTTTGAAACAGGGAAAGCTTTTTTAGAGGAAATGGCTACAAAAGGGATTAAGCCTGATGAAGTTACTTTCAACAGTTTAATTAACAAAGCACCGGATTTTGAAACAGGGAAAGCTTTTTTAGAGGAAATGGCTATAAAAGGTATTAAGCCTGATGAAGTTACTTTCAACAGTTTAATTAACAAAGCGCCGGATTTTGAAACAGGGAAAGCTTTTTTGGTGGAAATGGAAAACAAGAGTATTTCGCCAGATGAAGTAACTTTCAACAGTTTAATTAACAAAGCACCGGATTTTGAAACTGGCAAAGCTTTTTTGGTGGAAATGGTAAACAAAGGTATTTCGCCAAATGAAATAACTTTCAACAATTTAATTAATAAAACGTCGGATTTTGAAACTGCTAAAGCTTTTTTGGTGGAAATGGAAAACAAGGGTATTAATCCTAATGAAGTAACTTTCAATACTTTAATTAACAAAGCGCCGGATTTTGAAACAGGGAAAGCTTTTTTGGTGAAAATGGTAAACAAAGGTATTTCGCCAAATAAAGTAACTTACACCAATTTAATTAACAAAGCGCCGGATTTTGAAACGGGGAAAGCGTTTTTGGAGGAAATGGCAAATAAGGGTATTTCGCCTGATGAAGTAACTTTCAACAGTTTAATTAACAAAACGCCGGATTTTGAAACTGCTAAAGCTTTTTTGGTGGAAATGGAAAACAAGGGTATTTCGCCAGATGAAGTAACTTTCACCAGTTTAATTAATAAAGCGCCGGATTTTGAAACGGGGAAAGCTTTTTTAGTGGAAATGGCTACTAAAGGTATTAAGCCAAATGAAGTTACTTTCAACAGTTTAATAAAACTTACAAAATCAGATCCACAATCGGCAATAAATCATTTTTTTGAAAATTATCAATATAATTTTTTAGAACATTTCGATAATAAATTTATTACTTCCTTTTTTGAATATTTTGATTATATAGCCTTTATCCAAAAATATTTTTCCACAATAATTAACACAAATGATAATATTATTTTTCTGTATGCCATTGCTCTCGAAAAACAGCATACAGAAAAAGATAGAGATTTAGCATTAAGTTTATTAAAAAATATTAAAGATGAAAATTCAGATTATTACAATATCCTTGCAAATCTATATCGAAATATTTCAACAGAAAAATCAATAGAATTATACGCAGAAGCTGCAAAATTAGAGACGCATAAAAAAAATAAAGCCAAATACTATCATAGTATTGCATCGCTGATATACGAACAAAACCTAGTTGATAAATTTAAAACAGCTATTGAATATTGCAATAAAGCATTAGAATGCAATACAAATTTCGATTACTCAAAAAAACTTTTAACATTCTTAACGGCAATTTGTATACAAGAAAGTCTGTTTATCGGTGAAATTAATATATTGATAAAGAGATTTGGATACAACAAAAAAACAATGCTTAAGAAAATAATAAATGAATTGGAAAATCATAATAAAATGGAAAATAGAATAGAATTATTGATAAACGAAAAAAGAGCAATTAATTTAATAGATGCTGTACCACAATAAAATAGCGAAGTGCAAGTTTCTTACTACATATTGTGTGTGAGACAAAAGAGCAAGGCTCAGGAATTGACCCAAGTCTTGCTCGTAAGATAATGTGTTTACATGGTGGAAGTATTTCTGTTCAATCGGTTCCAAATAAAGAAACTACATTTATACTTCTATTTTAGTGTCTTTGCAAACTCTAATACTCTATCAAAGTTATTAATATCATCTTCAATTGAATTTTCAATAATATAATCCGGAATAAGTCCTAAATCACTTTCAATTCCACAAGCATTAACAAACCTTTTTCTTGAAATCTTTATTTCTATTCCAGTTTCCGGTAATAATATAGAAAGCGGGCTTCCATAACTGATTGTTCTTCCCCCGGTTTCAGATCCTACAATTTTACCAATATTGAAACAACGAACCATTGCTGCAAAGTCCAAGGCTGTAGAAAAAGTATATCCACTTGTTAATACAGAACAACTACCATTAAACCGTAGTGGATTCTCAATGAGTTCAATTTTATTGTTGGTTTCTAAGTGAAAATTACCTGGTTTATATTCAGCTGTATCTAAAGAATATTCATGAATTAAATGATTACTTATTTTTAATAATGATGTATCAAATACTACAAATTCAGTTGGTGAAATATATTGCATTAACTCTTTTGCCAGTGAAGTATTCCCTCCACTATTTTCTCTGACATCAATAATTACTGAAGTGATTTCATTTTGTTTTATATCACTAAAAGTATTCTTCAGAAAATCTTTGAATTTTTCAAGATTATTAAAAGCTTTAATATTTATATAGGCTACATTCCCATCTAAGATTTTATAGTTGTAAATACTAAAACCAAATCCTGTAAAATCCCATATCATTGATAAATTAGATATCAAACCACTTGATGCAGTAATATTTTTAGTTTTATTTTCCAGTGTTTTATAAACAATATCAAAGTCTTCAAAATTATTCCACATTCCCCAAATCATTGGTAGTTGCAACAATCCATCTCGAAGGGTATTGATTTCGAAACTCATCAAGCGACTTATTTCATTTAAACACTGGCTTGCCGGCTTATTATTTATACTTACAATCTCAGATCCAATTGGTATATTTTTTCTTTTAGAATAATTTTTTAAAATATAAATTTCATCATCTTTTATTTTAAATCTATAGGGTAATACTTTTCTAAAAAGAATACTACCGCGTTTCAAATAATTATTCATACTAAGTCCAGTATGTCCATCTTTTAATTTAGCAAGAATAGCTCCATGAAATTTCATTGCTTCTATTTCACTTATTTCTAATGGAATATTTGTTTTCATGGAATCAATTACCTGACTAAATTTATTTTCATCAATTACTGCATATAAATTAGGATGAACATCTTCCATAAGTGTTTTAGCATAATCAATATCGCTATAAAGTTGAGTTTTGTTAATTGACCTGGAATATACCGACCAAATAATAAAAACACATAAAGCCAATTGCAGAGCAGAAACTACAATGAAGGATCTATTCACAAATTTTTTAAGATTGATTTTTCCAACTAATTTGATAATTAAAAAAGTAAATCCCGAAACAATTAATACAATCACTATTGGTAATAAAAATAATATCAACACCTCCTCAATCCAAAAGTATTTACCTAATAGGATAAAATATAGAGTTAATATAATAAGCAGTATAAGTATAATTGATTTTTTCATAACTCATAAAATTAAACGAATTGAAAATTATTATATGCATGCAGTCGTTGATGGCTGCCTCATTATTTACTCATATCTTAAACTATCAACCGGATTTTTAACAGAAGCTATCAATGCCTGATAAGTAACCGTTATTAATGCTAATCCAAATGCCATTCCACCTGCTATAACAAATACCCAAATCGTCATTTCGTAGTGATATGGATAATTACTTAACAATTTATCCATAAGGAAATATGCAAGAGGCCAAGCTATTACATTTGAAATAAGAACCCACTTAGTCATTTCTTTTGAGAGCATTAATATAATGTTTTGAACTGGTGCACCTAGAGCCTTTCTTATTCCAATTTCTTTTGTTTTTTTCTGCGCAGAGAACGCAGCCAATCCAAATAAGCCCAAACAAGATATTAGTATTGCAAATATGGTAAAGGATCTCATTATTTTACCTACTCTTTCTTCATCCTTATATAATGTTTCGTAGCCCTCATCAAGGAAACCATAATCGAAAACAAAGCCTGGATTATACTCCGCAAAAACGGATTCTATAGACTTTAAAGTAGCAGCTACTTCATTTCCTGAAATTCGAATAAATATATATCGATAATTCCCTTTGTAAAAATAAATCGCTAAAGGTTTATTTTTCTGATTAGCAGGTAAATGAAGAAAATCATCAACAACACCAATTACCGGGAATTTGTTTTCGCCACCTCTATGTAGAACTTTCTCTGTTATGCCTTCGTTACCAATAATATCTGCAAATTCTTTATTAATTACTACATTATATAGAGTTTGATCCTCACCGCTGCTAGTATCTGAACTAAACTCAGATGAAAAATATCTACCATCAAGCAGTTTTATTTTAAATGTTTTAATAAATTCTTCATCAGCGATTAAGTATGATACTAATGGACTAACATTAGGATCTTTTCCTTCCCAATTCCATCCACCACCATTACTACCAACACTAAATGGATTTGAATATGAAGTTCTTGTTAGGTTTTCAATGTTTGGATTATTCAGTAAGTCCTGTTTAATCATATTATACCTATCCATCATTTTTCCTTGTATAGGTATATATATCATATTGTTTTTATCGAATCCGAGATCTTTATTCTTTAGAAACTCTAACTGCTTGCTTACTACTAAAGAGCAAATTATTAAGCCAATTGATAATGAAAACTGAATAACAACCAAAATCTTTCTAAATAAACCTCCTTTATTGCCATTTCCTTTTGCACCTTTTAAGGTACTTATAACTTTAAATGATGATAAAACAAAAGCAGGATAAATTCCAGCACTTAAACTTGTAAAAATCCAAATGGCAACTAAACTTATAATAATTGTAATATTAGAATAATCCATAACAAGCTCCTTTCCAGCCATTCCATTAAATACTGGTAATAGAAGCCTTACAATAATCAAAGAGAAATTGAGTGCCAAAAATGTAAATATGAATGATTCTCCCAAAAACTGCATTATCAATCGTTTTTTTGAAGCCGACATAACTTTTCGCACAGCTATTTCTTTAGCCCTATTTTCAGCTCTAGCAGTAGCCAAATTTGTATAATTAAAGCATGCAATTATCAAAATAAAAATAGCTATAAGTCCAAAAATCTTCACCATTTCAATTCTTCCTCCACCCTCAATATCATACAAATAGGCTCTTTTTAAAGGGTTTAAAAATACTTCATTTTTAGACTCATCGGGATTTTCTTTCATTTCATCAAGAAAAGTGACTGCTTTTTTCTCAAACTCCAAATAATCAACCTCAGGGTTTAATAAAGCGAAAGCATAACAAAAGTTACTTCCCCATGAATCTAAATTTCTTCCAAAATCTCTTAACTTTTCAAATGGGATTAATAAATCAAACGAGAAACTTACATTGTCTGGAAAATCTTCAAATACACCTTTTATTGTAAATGCGTATTGATTATCAATCAATAATGTTTTTCCAACCGGATCAATATCTCCAAAATACTGCTTTGAGGTACTTTCTGAAATTATAATATTTTCTAATCCACTAGTAAAATTTTCTTTACTACCATAAATAAATCGACAAGTAAAAATATTTAGTAAATCTGGATCTGCTGCAGTCACCTCCTGAGTGAGTTTCTTATCTTCAAATCCGACCAAACCTTCGTAAGCCATTGTATACCTTGCAGTCAACTCAACTTCAGGATACTTTTCTTTAAATGCAGGAGCCATTGGCGCTGGCGATACCCAACAATGAAAATTATCATCTCCATAATGTTGCCAATGCTGAACTAAATGAATTCGATCGATTTTTTCGTGATACTTATCCTGATTTAACTCATCAGTAATCCACAAGTAAAGTAAAATGGTACATGCGAGTCCAAAAGCTAATCCGACTATATTAAGAAATGAGAACAATTTACTTCTTAACATTATTCTAACTGATAATATAATATTCTTTATAAACATGATTTCTATTTATTGATTTCTTGTGTTATTACCAAAGTCATACCAAACAACACTCAACCACTGACTAACAACACATTACACTTTGTAAGCAATTACTATTTACTATAATCTGGTTCAAAATCATCCACTTTATGTTCCAAAATCATCCATTTCATTTTGAATCAACTCAAAATCACTTTAAATTTGTAAATTATATTCAAATTACGATGAAAAAAGAAGGAAAAATATTAATTGTTGATGATAATCAAAGTGTACTTGAATCGCTTAAGCTTTTTCTTAAGTATAAATTTACTGAAATTGAAACCATCAGTAATCCTAATCAAATTACATCTAAATTATCAGAAAAGAATTTTGATATTATTTTGTTAGATATGAATTTCTCCGCCGGCATTAATTCCGGTAACGAAGGTTTATATTGGTTAAACGAAATCAAGAAAATTTCTCCTGAGATTATAATTATACTAATTACAGCCTACGGCGATTCCGAATTAGCTGTTAAAGCGATAAAAGCAGGCGCTTTTGATTTTGTTGAAAAACCATGGAACAATCAGAAGCTACTTGCCACTATGCAAGCTGCTTTCGAAATGCATAAATCAAAACTTAAGATAAAAAAGCTCGAACACAAACAACAAGCTCTACAACAAAACATCAATCAGGACTTTGAGTTTATTTCTGGTAATTCCCCTGCTATGATTAAGGTTTGGGAGGCTGTAAATAAAGTTGCAACAACAGATGCAAATGTTATCATACTGGGCGAGAACGGAACAGGTAAAGAATTAATTGCTAAACGAATACATCAATTATCGAATAGAAAGGATGAAATATTCATGAGTGTGGATATGGCATCATTGAGTGAGACTCTATTCGAAAGTGAACTTTTTGGTCACGTAAAGGGTGCATTTACAGACGCTAAAGAAGATAGAATCGGCAAATTTGAGGCTGCAGCCGGAGGCACTCTCTTTTTAGATGAAATTGGGAATCTTTCATTTACCATGCAAGCTAAATTGCTTACTGTTCTGCAAAACAGACAAATATCCAAAGTGGGATCAAATAAAATAATACCTTTGGATTTTAGGCTTATTACTGCTACAAATAAAAATATAAACCGGTTAATTGACGACAATTTATTTCGCGAGGATTTACTTTATAGAATTAATACAGTGCAAATTAATTTACCTCCACTTCGAGAAAGAAAAGAGGATATCTCAATTCTGGTTAATCATTTCTTAGAAATATATTCGAAGCGTTACAATAAACAAGGATTAAAAATCAATATTAAAGCTACTGAGAAAATTATTGAATATTCGTGGCCGGGAAATATTCGTGAACTTAAGCACTCTATTGAAAAAGCTGTGATACTTTGTAATGAAAGTAATTTAACTCCTGAAGATTTCTATTTTGAGAAAACAAATAACAAATCCAATGTTTTTAATAAAATAATCTCTCTGGAAGATGGAGAAAAAATAATTATTAAAAATGCCTTACAGCGTAACAATTGGAATATTAGTGAAACTGCAAAAGAACTGCAAGTAGGAAGACAAACACTTTACAGAAAAATTGAAAAATATGATATTTAAAAATTTATATATAAATATTATTGTCCGAATAACATTAATCTCGGCAACCTGTTTCTTACTGCCAATTGCAAATAATAGATACCATGATATCATTATTAATATTAATATTATTGCTTTTTTAATAATTCAAATTATTCTAATAATACGAAGACTTAATTATTTAAATCGCGATTTAATTGCCTTTTTTGATTCATTAAAATACGACGATTCTACAATTTTATTGACAAACGAATTTCAAAATATAAATTATTTGCGATTAAGTAGAAGATTGCAAGTTGTTAATAGACAAATACTAAGTTTAAAAGAAAAAAATGCTAAACAAGATCAATATTTTAAGACTATAACAGAACTCTCTAATGTTGGTTTATTAAGTTTTAATGAGAAAGGATCTATAAAATTAGCAAATAAAGCCTTGAATGAAATTCTTGAAGTTAAGGATCTTGCAAATATTAAAGAGTTAAACTTTCTGCATCCTGATTTCTCGGAGATTTTAAGCAATCTTCAACCATCTGAACAAAAACTCATTAAAATAAATCTAAAAGAAAAAAACAGCCACCGTTTACTAAACTTATTAGTAAAATCAGCTGATTTTAAAACCAAAGAAGAGAATCTTAAAATTGTTTCTATTCATGATATTAAAAATGAATTAGACGAAAAAGAACTTGAATCCTGGCAAAAGTTAATTCGAATTCTTCGTCACGAAATTATGAACTCTATTGGGCCTATATCTTCAACAATTGACACATTAAATGAAATAATTACACTTCCTGAGAGTAATCAAACACGTGAATTAAAAGAACTAAACAATGAAATGATATTTGATATTGCTTCGGGCTTAAAAATAATTAAGGATAGAAATATTGGATTGCAGCATTTTGTAGATTCTTTCAGATCGATTTCAAAATTACCTGAACCTAATTTTATAAAATTAGATATTCAGACTTTATTTTCAGATATAGAATTATTCTGGAAAGAAGAGTTTGAAAAGAAAAATGTTAAGTTTGAATCATTTATTGATTATAGTGTTGATTATGTTGTTGCTGATAAAAATCAAATTGAGCAAATTATCATCAATTTAATTAAAAACTCTCTTGAGGCTTATAGTACTAACATTTCAATTTCGGCTTTCGAAGATACTTATAGTAAAGTATCAATAAAAATTTCTGATAATGGCAAAGGCATTCATCCTGAAATTATTGATGAAATTTTCATGCCCTTTTTCACAACAAAAGAGCAAGGCTCTGGAATTGGATTAAGCCTTGCTCGTCAGATTATGCGTTTACATCGTGGAAGTATTTCTGTTCAGTCTGTTCCAAATTCAGAAACTTCCTTTACGCTTAGTTTTTAATTCAATTTTGATTTTCCATTGGATTACTGTAAAATATACAAATCAACAATCATTGCGATAGAAGTATTAAAATACTAAGAAGGGGCTGACCAAAAAGCTGGTTTTAAAGCAAAAACACTTCGACAAGCTCAGTGTGACAAACTGATTAACAGAAAGTTGTCATACTGAGCTTGTTGAAGTATAGACAACTGTTTGACTTTTTGGACAGCTCCAGTAATGGTGAAGTAAAGCCTTATTCCCAGGGGTATTGAAAATGAGCTAATAAGATTTCACTTATGCTAAATTATTACGTCAAACTCACCTTATCTTATATTTTGCATCTTGCTACTTGTGTCTTACTACTTTTATCTTGATTCTTGTATCTTGATGCTACTCATATCTTAAACTATTAACCGGATTTTCTCTTGCTGCTTTAATTGCCTGAAAACTTACAGTTAATACTGCAATTAATAATCCCAGAATTGCTGATGCTATAAATATCCACCACTGAATTTTCACTTGATATGCAAAATTCTGTAACCATTTATTCATAAACAAATAAGCTATTGGCCATGCAATAATATTAGCCCATAATACCCATTTGGTAAATTGAGTTAATAATATCCCAACAATTTTATACGTTGATGCCCCCATGGCTTTTCTGATCCCTATCTCTTTTGTTTTATTTTCTGCCATAAAAGATGCTAAACCCGATAATCCTAAACATGCTATAAAGATTGCAAGTAATGAGAATATGATAAAAACATCGCCAGTTCTAAACTCTTCGCTATGTTGATTATCAAAATCATCTTCCATGATATAATACTCAAAAGGAGCATCAGGAACAAATTTGCTCCATTTCTCGCTCAAATACTTTATTGTTTCCTGATTGATATCAGTTTTTAATTTAACGGAAATTAAACTTGGACTTCCCACTATAGGACTTACCATTACTAAAGACGCCACATCTTGGTGTAAAGACCTGAAATTAAAATCCTCTACTACTCCAATAATATTCCAAACATATTTTTCTCCTCCAAATTGCGTAACTAATCGTTTCCCAACAGGTTCCTCCAGTTTAAATTCTTCTACAGCCGCTTCATTTAAAAGTATAGCGAATGAATCTGTTGAAAAATCTTCTGAGAAAAACCGCCCTTCTTTTATCTTCAACTCAAATACTTTTGCAAACTCACTATCAACTGCAAGCATTCTTGGTGCATGTGGTTCTTTTGAAGCATCTCCCTCAAGTGCACATGGCAATCCTCCAAAAGCACGTGCGGGGAGTGTATTAGAAGCACTTACATTTCTAACCAATGGATTTGAGGCTAGTTCATTTTTAAATGAATCAAAAGAATTTCCTAATTCTGCAGCTTTTTCAATTACCAGGATATTACTCTTTTCAAATCCAACATCTTTATTTCTTAATAAATTTAACTGACTATAAATGATGAATGTACAAATAAAAAGAGCAATAGAAACCGAAAACTGAAATATTACCAAGAAACTTCGAAACCATTTATGCCCAGTACCGGACAGCATTTTACCTTTTATTACATTTAATACTTTGGATGATGATAAATAACTTGCAGAATATATACCTGAAATCAATCCAACTATGATTGACAATAGTATTAAAGAAGGTAAAACATAAATATTCGATAAATAACCTATGGATAAATCTTTTAAAGTAAAACTATTAAAAAAAGGTAATACTGTTTCCAAAATAACCATTCCTATGATTAACGAAATAAAGCTCATAATTATCGATTCAAATAAAAATTGATAAAATAAACTATTTCTAAGCGCTCCGATTACTTTTCTTAATCCAACTTCTTTGGCTCTTGTAGCCGATCTTGCTGTTGAAAGATTCATAAAATTAATAATGGCAATAACCAAAATAAAAATGGCAATAATCGAAAATATATAAACATAAACTATATTTGAATTTGCTTCGATCTCATAATCCGTATGCGATTTTAAATGAATATCGGTTAATGGTTGAAGTAGATATCCAAAATGATTTCCTGCACTAACAAAATCCTCAAAATTAGCTCCAAACATATTTAGTAATTCCGGCTCAATATATTTTATACCAACATCAAACATCTTATTTCTTATGGTTTCATTATCGATATTTTTTTCTAATAATAAGTATGTGTATGAAAAATCACTTGACATCCAGGTCTCAAAATGTGCTGCTCGTGTGCTAACTATAGATGCTAAAATAGTATAATGAAAATGTGAATTTGAAGGACAATCTTTAATTACAGCTTGTATAATATATTCTTCATCCTGAATATTTAATGCCTTACCTATTGCTTCTTCATCCTTAAAATATTTTTTAGCAATACTTTCTGTAACTACAATTGAGTAAGGAGATGTAAGAACTTTGTTTGGATCTCCTTTTACAAATTCCACATCGAAAATATCGAAATATGTGCTATCTACATAAAACATTCCTTCCTCGATAAACTTTTTTTCTTCGTATTCTACCAAGGCTTTCGACTCATCAAATTGAATTCGAACAACCCGGGTTGAGTTAATAACCTCAGGTATTTCATTCATAAAAGTTCTTCCTACAGCCGCTCCTGTTGCATATGCTTGAATTTTATTTCCTTGTAATACAGCATCTATTCCAACCCTGTATATATCATCGGAGTTTTCATGATACCGATCATAACTAAGTTCATCGAAAATAAACAGGAATATCAGAATACTACAGGCCATACCTATCGATAATCCCATAATATTTATTATTGAATAGGCTTTATTCCTTACTAAATTCCGAATTGATACTTTAAAAAAATTACGTAACATATCTTTATTTTTTTTGTTTCTACATTTCCCTTACTCTATGCCAAGAAAAATGCCAAAAACTGCAAACACCTGTAAATCTAATAATTATCCTATTTAAAAAAGCAACTACTTTGTTTTCGTGTAAAAAATTTTTACATTTAGGTTAATTATTTTTACATATTTAGTCTTTGCAAAAAAACGCCAAATGCTGCGTTACTCTCGTGTTGAAAACAGTTCCTTCGACATGCTCAGTACATCGCACTTACAAAAGTAAACTCCTTGGTTTACAACACATCGAATTCCGATAGCTATCGGAATGTCTTTGACGTTTTCTTATCAAAGACTTAAAAAAGGCAGTTTTTTTGCTGACACTATTTAATACAATAAAGATATAAATAAGATCAATGCAAAATAAAGGGAAATTATTAATTGTAGATGATGATAAAAGTATTCTTCGATCACTAAAAATACTTTTAGACGATGAATTTGAAATTGTAAAAACCATATCCAACCCCAATTTAATTTTGTCGGAATATCAAAAAGGAAGTTACGATGTTGTTTTATTGGACATGAATTTTTCGGCTGGTTTAAATACGGGTAACAAAGGAATTTTTTGGTTAAACGAAATCTTAAAAACAGATATACATGCTATTATAATTTTAATTACAGCTTATGGCGATGTTGATTTAACAGTTAAAGCCATTAAAGAGGGAGCTACTGATTTTGTAATAAAACCCTGGAATAACGATAAATTAATTTCGACATTAAAATCAGCTCTAAAAATAAGACAGTCGCAACTCAAAATAAAAAAACTGGATAAGGAAAAAGATACACTCAGTGCCGAATTAAATAAATCAACAGAAAAAACGATTGGTTCATCACCTGCAATGAACAAAATTTTCAGCTTTATTGATAAAGTTGCAGGTACCGATGCAAACGTGCTAATTCTTGGTGAAAACGGAACGGGTAAAGAGCTTATTGCCAGAGAAATTCATCAAAAATCTAAACGATCTTCAAAACCAATGATTAGTGTGGATTTAGGAACAATCACTGAAACTTTATTTGAAAGTGAACTATTTGGCCATAAAAAAGGAGCATTTACAGATGCAAAAGAAGATCGTATTGGTAGATTTGAAGTTGCAAATGAAGGTACTTTGTTTTTAGACGAAATTGGGAATATTCCGGTTTCATTGCAATCGAAACTTCTAACAGCATTGCAAAAACGAGAAATCATTCCTTTAGGAAGTAATACTCCGGTACCAATTGATATTAGATTAATTTCTGCTACCAATAAAAACCTCGATGAGCTAATACAGCAAGGACTTTTCAGAGATGATCTATATTATAGAATTAACACAGTACAAGTTGACCTGCCAGCCTTGCGTGAAAGGAAAGAAGATATAATTCAAATTGCGGAATATTATCTCAAAATATTTACTCTTAAATACGAAAAACATCTCTTAAAATTTAGCAAAAATGCAATTGACACCTTACAAAATTATAATTGGCCCGGAAACATACGCGAACTAAAACATACCATTGAAAAAGCTGTTATTCTAAGCTCTGGAAATACCATACAGGCTGATGATTTTATGCTTAAGAAAATTACGAGTAACTCTGATTGGCCTTTAAAATTTGAAGAAATTGAAAAAGCAGCTATAAAAAGAGCTCTAACAAATAATAAAGGAGTTATTGTAGACGCTGCAAAAGAACTGGGATTAACTCGTCAGACTTTACATAATAAAATCAATAAATATAAATTGTAATCATGCTAAGTAAAAAATTCTATATAAATATTATTATAAGGATTTTACTTATCCTTTTTACATGTTTAAGCATTATTCCAATAGCAATAAAAGATGAAAGATTATTTACGATTGCCAGTTTAATCCTATTAGTTATTATTCAGATATTTCTATTATTAAAATATATTAATCGTTTCAACAGTGAAGTTTCCGTCTTTTTTTCTGCTCTAAAAACCAATGATGCCTCTTTTGCTTTTCATGATAAATCATTCCCTTACATTTCTGAAAAAGTTAGAAATGATATCGCTTTTGTTCGAGATCAACTATTTAGTATTACTGAACTTAAAGAAATCCAAAAATCGTATTATAAAACTGTTATTGAAAGTACACAAACAGGCATAATTACTACTACCGAAGATGGTGAAATTGATTTAATAAACAATTGTGCATTAGATCTTCTAAACATTAATAAAATAACGAATATAAAAGCACTAGAAGATCAGCATCCTAATTTTTATCAGATTTTACATAAAAGTTCAGCCGGAACAGAGAAATTAATTATGATAAAAGGAAAATCAAAGGCAATTCCTTTATCCATAAGGATTTCAGAATTCAAGCAAAAAAAGAAGAATTTCAAATTAATTTCATTTCAGAATATTCAATCAGAATTAGAAGAAAAAGAAGTAGAATCATGGCATAAATTAATTCGTGTATTAACCCACGAAATAAACAATACGGTTTCTCCGATAACCTCATTGGCAAATTCGATAGAAAAGCTTTATAAGAATACTTCGAACAATACAATTTCAAAAGAAGAAATATCAGATAAAATAATTGAAACTACTCATGAAGGTTTACATATTATTTCGCAACGAGGAGAAGGTTTAATGGAGTTTGTAAACAATTACAGAAATATATCTTCACTTAAGAAGATGGATTTTGAACGATTTAAAGTAGCTGAATTGTTTTATAACCTGGAACTTTTAATGAAAAACAATCTTTCCGAAAAAAATATTAAACTTTCAATTGATATAAAGCCCATAGATTTAGAATTAAACGCTGACAAAAAATATATTGAGCAAATATTTATAAATCTGCTTAAAAATTCAATTGAAGCAGTTAATGCTAACCATGGAAAAATAAATTTAAAGGGATTTAAAAACCGGGATAACAAAGTATTTTTAGAAATCGGCGATAATGGTGTTGGTATTTCTGAAGAAATATTAGATCAAATATTTATTCCGTTTTTTACCACAAAAGATAATGGCTCAGGTATTGGATTAAGCCTTGCACAACAAATCATGCGTTTGCATGGAGGAAATATTTCTGTACAATCAGAAACTGATATAGATACAGTGTTCACATTAAAATTTTAATACTTACTAGCTAACATAACACAATTTTTGGCTAGCAATTATCATAATGAATTGCAATAACTTTAGTTAAAACTAACAAATTACAATTAATAAATAACAGATAAATTTCAAATTCTAATAATCAAAAATCAATTATCTAAATCATAAACTTTTTAAAACTTGTATTTTGAGATTTATTTGAGCTTTGTGTATTGTTTTTTGGAGTTTTAATTAACAAGACTCTTACTTTATGGACAGACACTAATTATATACTGTCTATAAAGTCACGTGTTTGATTCATAAAGTTTGAATTCGAGGCTTGTGAAGTCCTAGAATTGGGAGTTTACTTTTGTAAATAACCAATTATAGGGCGAGCGTAACAAAGAAGTCGGACTTTATGAACAAACACTAATTAAACCTTAAACAAAAATTTATATCTTACATAGAACAGAATCACATAAATCAAACTTATAAACCTTATAAATTATGAAATTAAAGCTATCCAATTTATTAAAATTAAGTTTTTTATTCCTATTTCTAAGTTCCTTTTCCCTAAGCTCTTGTAGTAATAAAGAAAAGGAATTAAATACATTTCTAAATAAAATAGAAGTAAAGTATGAAAACATTGCCGTTGATTTGGGAGATGCATACTGGAATTTTTATTCTGCTGAAGCCGAAGCCGATTTAGAAACTCCAAAAGATGAATTTTATAATTTATTAATTAATGATTCTTTAAATACTTTCATTGAAACATGGTATCCAAAACGCACAGAAATAAAAGACACAATTCTAAAAAGAAGGATTGAAATGTGGCATAATGTTTTACTTTCAGCAAAAGTAGAATACGATGCAGAAATCATGAATTTAAGAAGCGAACTTGAGGGAAAGTTTGAAGTTACTGATGAGGAAGACACTTCTAATTACGATTTGGAAGGTAATATACTAAAGCTTATCGAATTAAGAAATAAAAAAGCAGTAGAACTGGGATTTGACAATTATGTACACTTAACATTTGAAACAAATGGTTTAGGCTATGAGTGGTTTCTAAATTTTATTGATGAAATGGATAATTCCACATTAGAAGCATACAAATCTTTAGTTGATGAAACTAAAGCGGATCAAAAGATTGACCAATTAGGACAAAGAAATGTATATCAAATTCTTGGCCAGTTTCACCAGAATAACAATCCAACGGATTTAAATATTGAAGATAATATTGATTTAGTAAAAACTTCACTAAGTAATATTGGTATTAATTATGATAATATACCAGCTAAACTAGTTGAACAAGAATTACCTCCCGGAATTGGTGGACAAGGATTAATGATAAACATACCGAATGATTTTCGTGCAGTAATGACATTAGGCATGGATATTTCTGTTTGGATGCACGAAATGGGGCATGGACTGCATGGTTTATTCAATTCGATTAACACTCCTATTCTTGAAGGATACGAATGGGTACCGGGAAATGCAAATCCATCGTTTGCAGAAGGTATGGCTGAAACTATGGCATGGATGACAAGAAATACCGAATGGCAAAAGAAGTACACTAATTTAAGCGAAGAGGAAATTATTAAAAGAAAAGAAACGGTAAAAAAATATGCTCCTGCATTTATACGGTTCCACCTATTTAATTTCTTAAAAGAAACAGAACTTTACTTACATCCCGAAAAATCTTTTGAAGAAATTCAAAAAGAACTATCAAAAAAATATTTACTGATTGAAACTGAAGAAATCAGAACACAAGACTTAAATAACATGGTATATGTAGTATATCCATTATATCTCCAGAACTACTTACTGGCAGATGTTGTTGCATGCCAGGTTCATGTAAAATTAGAAGAAGAATTTGGAACAAATTATGCTTTTAATATAGATGTTGGTAATTATTTAACGAAACACTTGTATAGTGGTGGGGAATATTTTAATTGGAATGATCGTTTAATAAACGGCACAGGAAAACCTCTTGATATAAAAGCTTATCTTGATTTTTATCAAATCAAGTAATAAATTTTAAAAGACTATCCAAAAAGACCAAGCAGTTGTCATTCTGAGCCTGTCGAAGAATCTATTTAATTATTAATGAGATATCTCGACAGGCTTCTATGTTGTAATCCAAATTTTCTTCATAGATTTTAATAAATTATTTACTATAAAACCATGCTTCTATCAACAGACGACCATTTTAATATTTCTATGATGCTGTATACCCCTAATTA
>WTBR01000032.1 GCA_013138975.1 Bacteroidales bacterium | reverse complement strand
GGAGATATATCGAAAATAGATAATGAAAATCTTATTCATACAAAAGGAGTTTCTAAGTTTGATTTAACATTAACAGCGATTGATTATGAAGAACAAATATTGATAAGCTTTAATTATTGTACCCAACTATTTAAAGCCAAAACAATAGATAGATTTATAGCTTATTTTAAGAAAATAGTCAATCAGGTAGCAGGAAATGAGGAAATGCAGATTTCCAATATTGAAATATTAAGTAAAGAAGAGAGACATCACTTATTGTTTGAGTTTAACAATACAGAAGCAGATTATCCAAAAGATAAAACCATTCACCGGTTATTTGAAGAACAGGTAGAGAAAACCCCCGATAACATAGCATTAGTTTTTGAAAATCAGTTAATAACATATAAAGAATTGAATGAAAAATCCAATCAATTTGCTCGATATTTGATTGGTTTGAATGGCAATGAATCGGGAATTATTGGTATATTATATGAAGCCTCAATTGAAATCTATGTTGGTATATTCGGAATTTTAAAAGCAAGAAAAACTTACCTCCCAATAGATAATTCTTTACCGGATTCTCGAATTCAATTTATGTTAAATGATAGTTGTATAGAAACAATTTTTACCGGGAATACTACAAAAGAATATCTAAGTCACAAGAATATTTGTATAAATAATGTTTATACAAATGATATGAATTTACTCGATTCAAGTAATCTTGGCCTAATAGTTCAACCAACTTATGCAGCATATATTATTTATACATCAGGATCAACAGGCTTGCCAAAAGGGACACTGGTTGAACACAGAGCATTAGTTAATTTATGTTTTGGACATAATGAATTCTATAAAATCAATTCAAAAGATCGCATAAGTAAGTATGCCGGATTTGGATTTGATGCTTCAGTCTGGGAGACTTTTCCCGGATTAATAAAAGGTGCATCCTTATATGTAATAGATGAAGAAATAAAAACGGATTCACAAATTTTAAACGAATACTTTCATAAGAAAGACATAACAATAAGTTTTTTACCGACACAGTTCTGTGAAAATTTCATGGAATATGAAAATAATTCCTTGAGAGTATTATTAACAGGAGGAGATAAGCTAAAATATTTTAAGCAAAGAAAGTATAGCTTATATAATAATTATGGGCCGACTGAAAATACTGTAGTAACTACTAGATTTGAGGTTCAAAAACTGGAAAAAAATATTCCAATTGGGAAACCAATAGAGAATTGTAATGTTTTTATAGTAAATAGCTTTAATACGCTTCAGCCAATCGGTGTGGCAGGAGAATTATGTATAAGTGGATATGGTTTAGCACAAGGATATTTAAACCAAGTTGAATTAACAAAAGAAAAATTTATATCTCATCCATTCAAAGAAGGAGAACGCTTATATCGCACAGGCGATTTAGCCCGTTGCTTACCCGATGGGAATATTGAGTTTTTAGGAAGAATAGATGATCAGGTAAAGATCCGTGGTTTTAGAATAGAATTAGGCGAGATAGAGAGTATTTTATTAAAACATGAAAACATAAAAGAAAGTGTAGTACTTGCCATTGAAGAAAACAATGATAAGTACCTATGCGCATATATAGTTTGTAAAGAAGAACTCAATCACGAAGAGCTAAGAGCTTATTTGTCATCACAAGTTCCCGATTATATGCTTCCTTCTTATTTTGTAGAACTGGAAAGTTTACCACTAAATGCAAATGGAAAGGTAAATCGCAAAGTTCTGCCGGTACCGGAAATAAAAGCAGGAGACGATTATGTAGCACCATCCACAGAAATAGAAGCAAAGTTGCTTGAAATATGGTCAGAGGTGTTAAATGTATCACCAGAAGATATTAGTATAAAAGCTAACTTTTTTGCTATAGGAGGACATTCACTAAAGGCATCTGTATTAACAGGAAAAATCCATAAAGAAATAGGAGTTGAATTTCCACTACGAGATGTTTTTTTGCATTCAAGCATTCAAGAGCAAGCCAGTCAAATAAACACAAGAGACAAAAAAGACTTTGTATCCATCCCGAAAGCAAAAGAACAGGAATATTACCCTTTATCCTCAGCACAAAAGCGTTTATATTTGCTGCAACAGTTTGATATAAAATCTATTGCCTATAATATGCCTTATCTTATACAATTAGGAAAGGATGGAGATAAAAGAAAAATAGAAGAAGTATTCAAACAACTAATAAATCGTCATGAGAGTTTCCGTACAAGCATTATTATAGTTGATGGTAAGCCTGTTCAGCTTATTAGTAAGAGTGTTGAATTTGAGCTTGAAGAAATAAGTATAGAAAATACAGAACTTGAAAACATACGAAATAAATTCATAAAGCCCTTTGATTTATCTAAAGCACCTTTTTTGCGAGTAGCTATTGTAAATATAAAAGGAGAAGATAGCTTGTTAATGATTGATATGCACCATATAATAAGTGATGGAGCATCGCATGTAACTTTAGAAAAAGAATTCCAAGCTCTGCTTTCAGGAGAAGAACTAGCACCATTACCATTACAATACAAAGATTATAGCGAGTGGCAAAATAGTAAAGAGCAGCAAGAACTTATAAAAAATCAGGAACAATATTGGCTTACTAAATTTGAAGGAGAGATTCCGGTATTAAACCTACCAATTGATTATGTTCGACCTTCAATGCAAAGTCATGAAGGAGCAACAGTAAATTTTGTACTTAGTAAAGAAGAGACAGAAGGACTAAGGTTTTTCACCAAAGCAAATGACCTTACATTGTATATGTCTTTGTTATCAGTATTTAGTATTCTTCTATCGAAGCTAAGTGGACAAGACGATATAACAGTAGGAACACCAGTAGCGGGTAGGAATCATGCGGATTTGACGAATATCGTTGGGATGTTTATTAATACATTATCCATACCTAATAAAGTTAAAGACGAAGAAAGCATACAAGAATTTGTATCAAACTTAAAGCAAACAGTACTTGGAGCTTACGAAAATCAGAACTACCAGTTCGAAGATTTAGTAGACAAGGTATCCGTAGAGCGAGATACTAGCCGCAATCCTATTTTCGATGTGGTAATTAATTTATTGAATCAAGCAGAACACAGTGGAGATATATCAGGAATAGATAATGAAAATCGTATTCATACAAAAGGCGTTTCTAAGTTTGATTTAACATTAACAGCGATTGATTATGAAGAACAGCTTTTGATAAGCTTTGAGTATTGTACCCAACTTTTCAAAGCCGAAACAATAGATCGGTTTATAGTATATTTTAAACAAATAGTAAGTCAATTAGCAAGAACTTCTGAGATTAAAATTTCTGAAATTGATATTCTAACCGAAGAAGAGAAACATCAGTTGCTGTATGAGTTTAACAATACAGAAACAGATTATCCAAAAGATAAAACAATACATCAGTTATTTGAAGAGCAGGTAAAAAGAACCCCCGATAACATCGCATTGGTTTATGGAAATCAGACAGTAACATATAAAGAATTGAATGAAAGATCCAATCAATTTGCTCGATATTTGATTGGCTTGAATGAGAATGAACAGGGAGTTATCGGTATATTGTATGAATCCTCAATAGAGCTATATATTGGTATTTTTGGGATATTAAAAGCAGGAAAATCTTACCTCCCAATAGATAATTCCTTACCGGATTCTCGAATTCAATTTATGTTGAATGATAGTTGCATAGAAACAATTTTTACCGGGAATACCACAAAAGAATATCTAAGTCATAAAAATATTTGTATAAATAATGTTTATACAAATGATATGAATTTACTTGAATCAAGTAATCTTGACCTAATAGTTCAAGCATCTAATGCAGCATATATTATTTATACATCAGGATCAACAGGCTTGCCAAAAGGAACATTAGTTGAACACAGAGCATTAGTTAATTTATGTTTTGGACATAATGAGTTCTATAAAATTAATTCAAAAGATCATATAAGTAAGTATGCAGGATTCGGATTTGATGCTTCAGTCTGGGAAACTTTTCCCGGATTAATAAAAGGTGCATCGCTATATGTTATAGATGAAGAAATAAAAACGGATTCGCAAATTTTAAACGAATACTTTCATAAGAAAGACATAACAATAAGTTTTCTACCGACCCAGTTTTGTGAAAATTTCATGGAATATGAAAATAATTCGCTGAGACTATTATTAACAGGAGGTGATAAATTAAAATCTTTTAAGCAAAGAAAGTATCGATTATATAATAATTACGGCCCAACAGAAAACACGGTAGTAACGAGTAGGTATGAAGTAATAAAAACAGAAACAAATATTCCAATTGGGAAACCAATAGAGAATTGCAATGTCTTTATAATTAACAGTTTTAATCAGATTCAGCCAATCGGTGTAGCAGGAGAACTATGTGTAAGTGGATATGGCTTAGCACAAGGTTATTTAAACCAAGTTGAATTAACAGCAGAAAAATTTATCTCTCATCCATTCAAAGAAGGAGAACGCTTATATCGCACAGGCGATTTAGCTCGTTGCTTACCCGATGGTAATATAGAATTTTTGGGTAGGATTGATCATCAGGTAAAAATCCGTGGATTTAGAATAGAATTGGGCGAGATAGAGAGTACTTTATTAAAACATGAAAATATAAAAGAAAGTGTAGTTCTTGCCCGAGAAGAAAAAAGTGATAAGTACCTATGTGCATATGTGGTTTGTAAAGAAGAATTCAGCCAAGAAGAGCTAAGAGCATATATGTCAGCACAAGTTCCTGATTATATGATTCCTTCTTATTTTGTGCAATTGGAGAGTTTACCGCTAACTACAAATGGAAAGGTAAATCGCAAAGCCTTGCCGTCACCGGAAATAAAAGCAGGAGACGACTATGTTGCACCTAAAACAAAAGAAGAAAGATTATTAGTTGATATTTGGTCAAAAGTACTGGGAGTTGAAGGAATAGGAATTACAGATAATTTTTTCAGTTTAGGAGGAGATTCTATAAAAACAATTCAGATACAGGCCAGACTGAATACAGCCGGATTTATAATAAGTGTAAAAGATATCTTTCTAAATCCAATAATTTCTGATTTGGCGCCAAAGATGATATTTAAAGCGAATGAAGTATCTCAGGAAGCTATAATTGGAGATTTAAAATTAAGCCCTATACAATATCACTTTCTGAGTGATGAAACAGAGCAACATCATTTTAATCAATCTGTAATGTTGCATTCAGAAGAATATCTGGAAGAAGAAAAAATAAAATCTGTATTTCGAAAATTACAGGAGCACCATGATGCTTTAAGAATTACCTGTAAACTTGACAATGCAAAAAAAGTAAGCGGTTTATATAATAATGGTATTGACGGTTTTCCTGTTTCACTGGAAGTTTATGATTTTAGAGAAGAAAAAGAAGCTTCAGAAAAGATAACAAGCTGCGCAGATCAAATTCAAAGGTCGATAGATTTGGAAACCGGGCCATTATTGAAGTTGGGCTTATTTCATTTACCCGATGGAGATAGATTATTAATAGTTATCCATCACCTGGTAATTGATGGAATTTCATGGCGTATAATATTTGAAGATATAGAAACACTTTTTAAACAGGTAAATAATGAAGAAAAATTAAGCTTACCATTAAAAAGTAATTCATTTAGAGATTGGTCAGCTAAACTAACAGAATACTCAAAGACCAATATATTTTTAAAGGAGAAATCATACTGGAGCGATATTGTCAGTAAGGAAGAGTTTTCATTGAACAGGCAAATTGATGATGAAAATATAGAAGATAATGAATTAGGTCATACGCAATTTACACTAGATCAAACTGCAACTACAGATTTACTCAACAATACAAATGAAGTTTATGGTACAGAAGTAAATGATATTTTATTGTGTGGACTAGGATATGGAGTTAAAAAGACTTTAGGTAACGAAAAAGTATTAATATCACTAGAGGGGCATGGTCGAGAGGATATTTTCTCTGATTTAGACATTAGTAGGACAATAGGATGGTTTACTTCCGTATATCCTGTACTTCTGGATATGACTGTAGATGATTTGTCACTACAAATAAGGAATGTAAAAGAGAATTTACGTCAAATACCAAATAAAGGAATAGGTTTTGGCATATTAAAATACTTAACACCGCCGGAATTAAAAGATAATGTGAATTATGATATTGAACCACAAATAGAATTTAACTATTTGGGTCAGTTCGATTCGGATGTTGATCAGATGAGTTTATTTAAAATTGCCAAAGAATCCGGAGGAAATTCTGTAAGTCCCAAAAGAAAAAACAAATGTGATTTTTCAATAGGAGGGATGATAGCCAATGGAAAGCTATCAGTTAATATTACTTATAAGAAAAAGTATTATTCAGAAGAATTGATAAATGATTTACTTGAAAATTATAAAAAATCATTATTAGAGATCTTAAATCATTGTACAAAATTCACAGATAAAATATTAACACCATCAGATTTTACATATAAGAAATTATCAATTAATGAAGTTGATAAATTTACTGCGAAATACGAAATAGAAGATATCTACAAGTTAACGCCAATGCAAGAAGGAATGTTGTTTCATGCCATGCATGATTCAGAATCCTTTGCATATTTTGTTCAAATGAATTATCGCTTAAATAGTGAAATATCTCTGGATATAATGCGAAAAAGCTTGAATAAACTGTTCTCAAGACATGATATATTGCGCACAGTATTTATATATAAAGAAATGCAAATTCCTCTACAACTTGTATTAAAAGATAGAGAATGTGAATTTGATTATAAGGATATAAGAGAACTTAGTACAGAAGAAAAGCAAGAGTATATTTTAGATTATAAGAAAACAGATAGAGAAAGAGGGTTTCGACTTGATCAGGATATTTTAATGCGAGTTTCCTTATTGCAATTAAACAATAATGAGTACGAGTTGATTTGGTCAAATCACCATATTTTGATGGATGGCTGGTGCATAAGTATAATAAATAATGTTTTTTTTGAAATATATAATAGTTTATTAAATAACAGAGCCTTAAAATTAAATAGCGTAACTCCATATAAAGAATATGTAAAATGGCTAGATGGAATAGATAAGAATTCTTCTTTAAAATATTGGAAAGATTATCTCTCAGGATATGAGGAACAAGCATCACTTCCTAATTTATCAAAAAAAGGAAATGGATTCGTTCAGCAAGAAGAAAACCTACAATTAACTAAAGAAATATCTGCTAAATTTCAGAAAATTGCTTCCGAGAATAATGTAACAGCGAATATAATTATACAAACTGTTTGGGCAATTCTTTTAGCTAAGTATAGCAATAAAGAAGATATTGTATTTGGAAGCGTAGTATCGGGGCGACCATCAGAAATTTATGGAGTAGAAAGTATAGTAGGTTTATTCATAAATAATGTCCCCGTACGTATTCAATTTTCACAAGATCTTGAATTTAGTACTTTAATAAAGAGAGTTCAAAACTCAAATCTTGATTCAGAAACACATCATTATATTACCTTGGCAGAAATACAAGCACAAAGTATATTAAAACAAAATTTAATAGATCATATACTAGTTTTTGAGAATTATCCTATTGCAGAAAAGATTGAGAGTTTAGATCAAGATAACGAGCAGTTGAATATTAAAATAACAGGACTTGATACCTTTGAGCAGACAAATTATAATTTAACTATTACAGCTTCTTTGAGCGATGTATTGCATGTGAATTTTACTTACAATGCCAATATGTTTGATTCAGGCATGATGAAGAGCTTGAAAATACATTTTGAGAATGTAATTAATCATATTGTTTCAGATTCAGAAGTTAAAATTTCTGCAATAGATATCTTAACAGAAGAAGAGAAACATCAGTTATTGTATGAGTTTAACAAAACAGAAACAGATTATCCCAAAGAAAAAACCATTCATCAGTTATTTGAAGAGCAAGTAAAGCAATTTCCTGATAAACTTGCATTGGAGTACAAAAACAAAACCTTTACATATCAAGAGCTTAATGAAGAGTCTAATAAGGTCGCTAATTGTTTAAGAAAAAGAAATGTCTTTAATGAACAATTAATTGGATTGATGGTAAATCGTTCACCTGAAATGATAATAGGGATACTTGGGATTTTAAAATCAGGAGGAGCATACGTTCCAATAGATCCTGAATATCCTAAAGAAAGAATTAATCATTTAATAAAAGATAGTGGAGTAACAATTTTGTTATCGACAGAAGGTTTCGAGAAAACGTTCGATTTCTCGGGTGAGATAATATTATTGGATGGAGCTATTGTAAATAAATCCAGCATTAATTTTAACATTATTAAAAATGCTTCCAATAATTTGGCATATGTAATGTATACATCCGGTTCTACCGGGCAACCAAAAGGAGTAGAAGTTGAACATAAAAATGTAGTACGCTTAGTTAAAAATACAAACTACTTTCCATTTAGTCAAGGACACAAGATACTACAAACCGGAGCTCCGGTATTTGATGCAACTACATTTGAAATATGGGGCGCATTATTGAATGGCGGTTGTTTGCATATACCAGATAATGATGTAATAATGAATGCTGAATTATTTGGAAAATGTGTTAAAGAAAATTCAATTACCACAGTTTGGTTAACATCATCTTTATTTAATTTATTAGCAAATCAGGATATTAATACATTTAGTTCATTAAGCTATTTATTGGTTGGCGGAGATGTTTTATCAGTGAAGTATATTAATAAAGTAAAGGAAGCAAACAAGAAATTAGTATTAATAAATGGATACGGGCCAACAGAGAATACAACTTTTTCCACGACCTTTAAAATAGAAAGAGAATACATAGGATCAATTCCAATAGGAAAGCCGATAAGTAATTCAACGGCATATATATTAGATAAACATAATAAAATACAGCCAATAGGGGTGTCCGGAGAACTATTGGTAGGAGGCGATGGCATTGCAAGAAAGTACTTAAATAATCCGGAACTAACTCGGGAGAAATTTATTCCACATCCTTTCAAAGAAGGAGAGCGCTTATACAAAACAGGCGATTTAGCCAAGTGGCTACCCGATGGTAATATTGAATTTTTGGGACGTATAGATCACCAGGTGAAGATTCGAGGATTTAGGATCGAAGTAGGAGAAATCGAGCATGTATTGTTAAAGCATGAAAACATAAAAGAGAGTGTAGTGCTAGCCCTAGAAAATAATGGAGACAAGTACCTATGCGCATATTTTGTTTGTAAAGAAGAACTCAATCATGAAGAGCTAAGAGCTTATATGTCGGCACAAGTTCCCGATTATATGCTTCCTTCATATTTTGTTCAATTAGACGAACTTCCACTAACGAGCAATGGAAAAGTAAATCGCAAAGTTCTGCCATCACCGCAAATAAAGGCAGGCGACGATTATGTAGCACCATCCAATGAAATAGAAGAAAACTTGCTTGAAATATGGTCAGACTTGTTAAATATTGATAAAGAAGAAATAAGTGTAAATGCTAATTTTTTCTCAATAGGAGGACATTCTTTAAAGGCTACAATATTAACGGGAAAAATATACAAGGAAATAGGAGTTGAATTTCCATTACGTGATGTGTTTTTACATTCCACTATAAAATCCCAAGCAAGTCAGATCGCAACAAGTGCAAAGAAAGAGTTTGTATCCATACCAAAAGCAAAGGAACAATCAAATTACCCATTATCTTCGGCACAGAAGCGATTGTATTTGTTGCAACAGTTTGATTTAACATCAACAGCCTATAATATGCCCAATATAATTCCATTGGGAAAAGAGGCAGATAAATCAAAAATAGAAGAAGTATTCAAACAACTGATAAATCGACATGAAAGTTTCCGTACAAGTATAAATATAGTTGATCAAGAGCCTGTTCAGATAATA
The DNA here is from genome assembly GCA_013138975.1 of Bacteroidales bacterium. Taxonomy (GTDB): domain Bacteria; phylum Bacteroidota; class Bacteroidia; order Bacteroidales; family UBA12077; genus UBA12077. The sequence continues at coordinate 4,835 of WTBR01000032.1, read as the reverse complement.
AGCAAGGATGTTGAGTTTGAGCTAGAAGAATTAAATATAGAAAATTCAGAACTTGAAAACACACGAAATAAATTCATAAAGCCCTTTGATTTATCAAAAGCACCCTTTTTACGAGTATCTATTGTAGATGTAAAAGGAGAAGAAAGCTTGTTAATGATTGATATGCACCATATAATAAGCGATGGAACTTCGCATTCAATCTTAGAGAAAGAATTCCAGGCACTATTTTCAAGAGAAGAATTAGCACCATTACCCTTACAATACAAGGATTATAGCCAGTGGCAAAATAGTAAAGAGCAGCAAGAACTTATAAAAAATCAGGAAGAATATTGGCTTAATAAATTTGAAGGCGAGATACCGGTATTGAATCTACCAATCGATTATATTCGACCTTTAATGCAAAGTCATGAAGGAGCAACAGTAAATTTTGTATTGAGCAAAGAAGAAACAGAAGGGATAAAATTCTTCACCAAAGAAAATGACCTTACCTTGTATATGTCCTTGTTATCAGTATTTAATATTCTTCTTTCGAAGCTAAGCGGACAAGAAGATATAGTTGTAGGAACACCTATAGCTGGAAGGAATCATGCAGGTTTGGAGAATATAGTAGGCATGTTTATTAATACACTATCCATACGTAATGAGGTAAAAGGAGAAACAACTATACAAGAGTTTGTTTCAAGCTTAAAGCAAACAGTACTTGGAGCTTACGAAAATCAGAATTACCAGTTCGAAGAATTAGTAAACAAAGTATCGGTAGAGCGAGATACCAGTCGAAATCCTATTTTCGATGTAATGATTAATTTATTAAATCAGGCAGAACAAAGTGGAGATATATCTGGATTTAATAATCAGGAGCAGATACATGAAATTGGGATATCGAAGTTTGATTTATCCTTAAGTATAGTTGATTTTGGAGAACAACTGTTGATAAGTTTTGAATATTGCACACAATTATTCAAAGCCGAAACAATAGATCGATTTATAGAATATTTTAAACAGATAGTAAGTCAATTAGCAGATAATTTGGAAAAAGAACTATCAGCAATTGAAATTATCACAGAATCAGAAAAACAACAATTGCTCTTCGAGTTTAATGACACACAAAAAGAATATCCCGAAGAAAAAACTATATATCAGTTGTTTGAGGAACAGGTTGAACGAACACCGGAAAATACTGTACTTGTGTTTGAGGGGAAAGAGATGACATATAGAGATTTAAACTCTAAATCTAATCAGTTAGCACGATTATTATGGAAAAAAGGTGTCGGATCAGAAACGATAATTGGGATAATGCTTGAAAGTTCATTTGAGTTGATCATAGGAATAATGGGAATATTGAAAGCAGGAGGAGCATATTTACCTATTGATCCGATGCTTCCTGAAAGCAGAAAGCAATTTATGCTGAATAATAGTCATTCAAAGATACTGCTGACTGTATCCGGTATTGCCGGTTTAAATGTGCATGAAACATTGTTTTTAGATTCTGAAAATATTTATAATGGTAGATCAGAAAATTTGAATCATATTAATGAATCATCTGATTCGTGTTATATTATTTACACTTCAGGTTCAACCGGAGTGCCAAAAGGAGTAGTTATAGAGCATACTTCAGTTGTAAACTTTATTTATTCAATGTATAATGATTTCAAAGGAGGATTTTCTACTTTGGATAGTTGTTTGTCTTTAACAAGATTTACATTTGATGTTTCCGTAGCAGAATATTTCTTGCCAATGTCATTTGGTGCAAAACTTGTTTTTTATGATAGCAAAGAAGTATCTGATATTAAGTTGCTAACTCAAGCAATTGTGGATTATGGAATTACATTCACATATATCCCACCCTCATTATTAAGAAGCGTATATTCTTTATTAATTCAGCAAATTGATAAAGTGAAATTAAATAAGATGCTTGTTGGAGTAGAGCCAATAAAGGATGAAATATTGGAAGATTATTTAAAGTTAAATGAAAATTTCAATATAATAAATGCTTATGGCCCAACAGAATCTACAATTTGTGCGACGAGATATTTATATAAATCACATTTAGTAAAAAATACCATTGTTCCAATTGGCCAAGGATTGAGTAATTCTAATATTTATTTATTAGATCAATCCAATAAATTAGTACCCATAGGCGTATCAGGTGAGTTATGTATAAGTGGAGTAGGCTTAAGTCGTGGTTATTTAAATAATCCAGAATTAAGCTCCGAGAAGTTTATCGATCATCCTTTTAAGGCAGGTGAGCGTTTGTATAAAACCGGAGATTTAGCACGATACTTACCCGATGGTAATATTGAATTTTTAGGAAGGATTGATCATCAGGTTAAGATTCGGGGATTTAGGATAGAATTAGGAGAGATAGAGAATATTTTATTAAAACAGGTAAGTATAAAGGAATGCCTTGTTTTAGCAAGAGAGGAAAATGAGGATAAATATTTGTGTGCTTATCTTGTATCAGAGGAAGACTTCAACGAGGAAGAGATCCGCACATACTTATCGGCGAGCCTTCCCGATTATATGATTCCGTCGTATTTTGTAGCGCTGGATAAAATTCCATTAACCAGTAATGGTAAAGTGAACCGTAAAGCTCTGCCTTCACCAGAGGTAAAAGCAGGAGACGATTATGTAGCACCATCCAATGAAATAGAAGAAAAACTTGTAAAAATATGGTCAGAGGTATTAAATGTGCCACAAGAAGAGATTAGCACAACAGCGAGCTTCTTTGCTATTGGAGGACATTCACTAAAAGCAACCATATTAGTATCAAAAATACATAAGGAACTTAGCGTAAAACTTCCATTAAAGGAAGTCTTTCAGCAACAGACTATAAAAAAGATGGCTGTATGTATATCTAAAGTTTCAAAACTTAGCTATTCATCTATAAACTTGGCAGAGAAAAAAGAATACTATGCACTTTCATCAGCTCAAAAACGTCTGTATTTTATTCAACAAATGGATTTTCAAAGTCTATCCTATAATATGCCAATGGTAATTCCGCTGGGACTTGACATAAATATAGACAGCTTAGAGAATGCATTTGTAGACCTTGTGAGTAGGCATGAAAGTTTTAGGACATCTTTTATAACATTAAATAATGAACCCGTTCAACGAGTATACGATAAAGTTGATTTTAAATTAAATATTAAAGAAACAACAAAAGAGGAATTAGATGAGGACATAAAGAAATATATAAAACCATTTGATCTTTCAAAAGATATTTTAATACGAGCTTGTTTAATGAATGTTTCTAATGAGCAAAATGTTTTAGTAGTAGATATGCATCATATCATATCAGATGGCACAACAAGTAACATTGTACGAGAAGACTTTCTTAAATTGTTTAATGGAGAAAAAATAAATCCATTGAAGTTGCAGTATAAAGACTTCTCGAATTGGCAAAATAAGTTAATTGCAAAAGGAGGATTAAAAAGTCAGGAAAATTATTGGAAAGATTTATTTTCCGGAGATATTCCAGTGCTTAATTTGCAAACAGATTATAAACGTCCCGAAAGTTTTACATACAAAGGAGACGTTTGCAGCTTTAGTTTAAATGAAAATGAAGCCACATTATTAAAAGACTTAGGTAAAAAGACGGGGAGTACATTGTATATGAATATACTAGCCGTTTTAAATACCTTGTTTTATAGGTTTTCAAATCAAGAAGATATAATAATAGGTAGTGGAATAGCAGGTCGTCCACATTCTGATTTACAAGGAATTTCAGGGATGTTTATTAATACATTGGCATTGAGAAATTATCCGAATGGAGATAAGAAATTTATTGATTTTCTAAAAGAAGTTTCAGACAATAGTATAGCAGCTTTCGAAAATCAGGATGTTCAGTTTGAGGATCTGGTTGATATGTTGAATATCGATAGGGATATATCAAGAAATCCATTGTTTGATATTAATATGGTAGTTCAGAATTTTGATGATATATCAGAAAATCAAAGAGAAAACGATGTAATAACAGAAGAAGATTCCACGCTGACATCGAATTTATATAGAGGGACATCAAAATTTGATATGATATTTTTTGTTTCTGAAACACTTAATACAATTAACATTTCAATTGAATATTATAGTGATATTTTTAAACGAGAAACCATAGAAAAATATATTAGATGTTTTAAGAACATTGTAAGTTTAATTATAGAGAACCCTAAAGTTAAACTAAAGGAAATAGAATTATTATCACAAGAAGAAAAACAACAACTATTACACGAATTTAACGATACCCAATCAGATTATCCAAAAAATAAAAACATACATGAATTATTTGAAGAGCAAGTTGAAAAATCTCCAAATAATATAGCCCTTGTTTGCGGTCAGGAACAAACTACATATAAAGAATTAGACAATAAATCCAATCAGATAGCACATTATTTGCTCTTCGAATGTGAAGTTACTATTAATGAAAGTATAGGAATATATATGGATAAGGGTGCTAATGCTTTAATATCCATGCTTGGGATACTGAAATCGGGATGTGGATATTTACCTTTATCAGTATCATATCCCGAAGAACGTATCAAGTTTATGATAAATGATACATCAACTCGGATAATATTTAGTGAGAAACGATATTTAAAAGAGATGAATAAATATCAATGGGAGTGTTCCTCACTAAGGACATATATGTGTGTAGATAGCTCTAATATTTATGAAGAACAGGAAACTCAAAGTAGCTTGAACAACAGAAAGCTATGGGAGTATGTAGGTGATGAATCTGTAGATGAAGTAACAGGAGGAGGATGGAGCAGTAGTTATACAGGACAAGCCATACCACAGGAAGAAATGGATGAATATGGCGATAATGTGCTAAAAAAATT
>WTBR01000204.1 GCA_013138975.1 Bacteroidales bacterium | reverse complement strand
AATTCCATCACTTATTATATGGTGCATATCAATCATTAATAGGCTATCTTCTCCTTTTATATCTACTATAGCTACTCGTAAAAAGGGTGCTTTTGATAAATCAAAGGGCTTTATAAATTTATTTCGTATGTTTTCAAGTTCTGTGTTTTCTATTCTTAGTTCTTCAAGCTCAAAATCAACATCTTTGCTTATTAGCTGAACAGGAACTTGATCAACTATATTTATACTTGTTCGGAAACTCTCGTGACGATTTATCAGTTGTTTGAATACTTCTTCTATTTTTTCTTTATCGACCTCTTTTCCCAATGAAATTAAATTTGGCAAATTATAGGCTATTGATGTTAAATCAAACTGTTGTAAAACGTACAATCGTTTCTGTGCCGGAGATAATGGGTAATTTGATTGTTCCTTTGCTTTTGATATGGATACAAACTCTTTCTTTGTACTTGTTGCTATCTGACTTGCCTGGGATTTTATTGTTGAATGTAAAAACACTTCTCGTAATGGAAATTCAACTCCTATTTCTTTATGTATTTTACTTGTTAACATGGTAGCTTTGAGTGAATGACCTCCGATGGAGAAAAAGTTGGCTGTAGTGCTAATCTCTTCTTGTGGTACTTCTAATACTTCTGACCATATTTTCACAAGTTTTTCTTCTGTTTCATTGGATGGTGCTACATAATCGCCTCCTGCTTTTACCTCTGGTGATGGCAGAACTTTGCGGTTTACTTTACCGTTACTGTTTAATGGTAAACTGTCCAGTTCAACGAAATAGGATGGTATCATATAATCGGAAAGGCTCGCCAATAAATAGCTGCGTATTTCTTCTTCGTTGAAATCTTTTTCTTTGACTATATAAGCACATAGGTATTTTTTCCCGTTTTCTTCTAGGTCTATTACTACATTGTCTTTTATGTTTTCATGCTTGTGTAATGCATTTTCTATCTCGCCTAATTCTATTCTATACCCTCTTATCTTAACCTGATTATCTGCTCTGCCCAAATATTCTACTTTTCGATCTTTATTCCATTTTCCAATATCACCGGTTTTATATAATCGCTCGCCATAAATTGTTGTAAATTTTTCGGATGTTAATTTTTCATCGCCTAAATAAGCTCGGGAAAGGCAATCTCCGGCTATACATATCTCCCCGCTTACACCAAATGGCACCATTTTGTTATATTTATCTAAGATATAAACCTTTGTATTTGCAATGGGTTTCCCTAATGAGATCGATTCTGAACTCAAACATTTATCTGATAAACAATCGACGGTTGTTTCTGTTGGACCATAATTATTATAAAGATTATACCCTTTAGCCAAAAGGGTTTCTTTTAGATTTTTATCTAATCTCTCTCCTCCTGATATAACAGTTTTCAAACTCTCTTTTTTGGCACCTGTCAATAACTCTTTTAACAGCGAAGGAACAGTATTCATCATTGTTATTCCAAATTCATCAACCACTCTGGAAAATTCATCTAAATCTAATACACTCTCTTTATCTGCAATATAAAAACTTCCTCCGCTTGTTAAACTTCCAAAAATATCTTCAACTGATGGATCAAAAGTAAATTCGGTTGTTTGAAGTATTCTGGAATTATTATCTATGGAGTGTTCTTTTACAAACCATGTTATTAAATTAACTACACTTCCATGTTCTATCTCTACACCTTTTGGCTCTCCTGTTGATCCTGATGTGTAAAAAACATAGGCTAAATCAGAAGGTGTCACTTCGCATTTTACAGGGGTTTTATTCTTATCTATATTTTTATTTTCATAAATATTGATAGCTGTTATTTCATTTAAAGAAATACTACTTGCTTCAGGTCTTAGAAGTAGATTTATATTGCCATTTTTTATTATGGCTTCTAATCTGTTTCCTGTTATGGAGGTAGTTATTGGTACATAGGCTGATCCTGTTTTAAGTATAGCTAATATTCCGATTACTGTATTTACCGATCGTTCTGCGACAATGCCTACAAGTTGTTTTAATGTACATCCATTATTCAATAACACATTCGCTAAATGGTTTGATCTTTCATTTAATTCATTATATGTTATTTCTCCATCCTTAGTTATAACAGCAACAGCATTTGGTGTTCTTTCTACCTGTTCTTCAAATAATTGATGAATGGTTTTATCTTTTGGATAATCTGCTTCTGTATTGTTAAACTCATACAATAACTGTTGCTTCTCTTCTTCACTTAATATTTCAATATTGGAAATCTGCATTCCCCTATTGTCTGCTAACTGTTTGACGATTTTCTTAAAATAAGCTATAAATCTATCTATCGTTTCGGCTTTGAGTAATTCAGTACAATAATTAAAGCTTAACAACAGCTGTTCTCCATAATCTACTACATCTAAGGATAAATCAAACTTAGAAACTTCTTTAATATGAATACGATTTTCATTATCTATTCCTGATATATCTCTACTATGATCTATCTGATTCAATAAATTAAACATCACATCAAAAATAGGATTGCGACCGGTATCTCGCTCTACTGATACCTTGTCTACTAAATCTTCGAACTGGTAATTCTGATTTTCGTATGCTCCAAGTATTGTTTGCTTTATGCTTGATACGAATTCTTGTATGGTTTCTTCTCCTTTTACTTCATTACGTATGGATAGGGTATTGATAAACATTCCTACGATATTCTCCAAATCGACATGATTCCTTCCGGCTATTGGTGCTCCTACTACTATATCATCTTGTCCGCTTAGCTTTGATAGAAGTATACTAAATACGGATAACACGGTCATGTACAAGGTAAGATCATTTTCTTTGGTGAAGAACCTTAGTCCTTCTGTCTCTTCTTTGCTCAGTACAAAATTTACTGTTGCTCCTTCATTACTTTGAATTAAAGGTCGAACATAATCAATTGGAAGATTCAATACCGGTATTTCTCCTTCAAATTTACTGAGCCAATATTGTTCCTGATCTTTTACACCTTCTTGCTGCTCTTTACTATTTTGC
>WTBR01000047.1 GCA_013138975.1 Bacteroidales bacterium | reverse complement strand
AATTCCATCACTTATTATATGGTGCATATCAATCATTAATAGGCTATCTTCTCCTTTTATATCTACTATAGCTACTCGTAAAAAGGGTGCTTTTGATAAATCAAAGGGCTTTATAAATTTATTTCGTGTGTTTTCAAGTTCTGTGTTTTCTATTCTTAGTTCTTCAATCTCAAAATCAACATCTTTGCTTATTAGCTGAACAGGAACTTGATCAACTATATTAATGCTTGTACGGAAACTCTCATGACGATTTATTAGTTGTTTGAATACATCTTCTATTTTTGATTTATCTACCTCTTTTCCCAATGAAATTATATTGGGAATATTGTAAACTGTTGATGTCAAATCAAACTGTTGTAACAAATATAAACGCTTCTGTGCAGAGGCTAATGGGTAATTTGATTGTTCCTTTACTTTTGGTATGGATACATACTCTTTCTTTGTACTTTTTTCTATCTGACTTGCCTGGGATTTTATTGTTGAATATAAAAATACATCACGTAAGGGAAATTCTACTCCTATTTCTTTATGTATGTTACTTGTTAATACGGTAGCTTTGAGCGAATGGCCTCCTATGGAGAAAAAATTAGTATTTACACTTATATCTTCTTTTTCAATATTTAACACCTCTGACCATATTTCAAGTAAGTTTTCTTCTATTTCATTGGATGGTGCTTCATAATCGTCGCCTGCTTTTATTTCTGGTGATGGCAGGGCTCTTCGGTTTACTTTGCCATTGCTCGTTAGTGGAAGTTTTTCCAATTGTACAAAATAGGACGGAATCATATAATCGGGAACTTGTGCCGACATATAAGCTCTTAGCTCTTCATGATTGAGTTCTTCTTTACAAATAACATATGCGCATAGGTACTTTTCTCCATTATTTTCTAAGGCTAGCACTACACTCTCTTTTATATTTTCATGCTTTAACAATACATGCTCGATTTCTCCTACTTCGATCCTAAATCCTCGAATTTTTACTTGATGATCTATACGTCCCAAAAATTCAATATTACCATCGGGTAGCCACTTGGCTAAATCGCCTGTTTTGTATAAGCGCTCTCCTTTTTTGAAAGGATGTGGAATGAATTTCTCCCGGGTTAGTTCCGGATTATTTAAGTACCTTCTTGCAATTCCATCGCCTCCTACCAATAGCTCTCCGGAAACTCCTATTGGCTGTATTTTATTATGTTTATCTAAAATATATGCTGTTGAGTTACTTATCGGCTTTCCTATTGGAATTGATCCTATGTATTCTTTTTCTATTTTAAAGCACGTGGAAAATGTTGTATTCTCTGTTGGCCCATATCCATTAATTAATACTAATTTCTTGTTTGCTTCCTTTACTTTATTAATATACTTCACTGATAATACATCTCCTCCAACCAATAAATAGCTTAATGAACTAAATACATTAATATCCTCTTCTGCTAATAAATTAAATAAGGAGGAGGTTAACCAAACAGTTGTAATTGTATTTTCTTTAATACATTTTCCAAATAATTCTGTATTCAGTATTATTTCATTATCCGGTATATGCAAACAGCCTCCATTCAATAATGCGCCCCATATTTCAAATGTAGTGGCATCAAATACCGGAGCTCCTGTTTGTAGTATCTTGTGTCCTTGACTAAATGGAAAGTAGTTTGTGTTTTTAACTAATCTTACTACATTTTTATGTTCAACTTCTACTCCTTTTGGTTGCCCCGTAGAACCGGATGTATACATTACATATGCCAAATTATTGGAAGCATTTTTAATAATGTTAAAATTAATGCTGGATTTATTTACAATAGCTCCATCCAATAATATTATCTCACCCGAAAAATCGTACAATTTCTCGAAACCTTCTGTCGATAACAAAATTGTTACTCCACTATCTTTTATTAAATGATTAATTCTTTCTTTAGGATATTCAGGGTCTATTGGAACGTATGCTCCTCCTGATTTTAAAATCCCAAGTATCCCTATTATCATTTCAGGTGAACGATTTACCATCAATCCAACTAATTGTTCATTAAAGACATTTCTTTTTCTTAAACAATTAGCGACCTTATTAGACTCTTCATTAAGTTCTTGATATGTAAAGGTTTTGTTTTCGTACTCCAATGCAAGTTTATCAGGAAATTGCTTTACCTGCTCTTCAAATAACTGATGAATGGTTTTATCTTTTGGATATTCTGTTTCTGTTTTGTTAAAATCATACAGCAATTGGTGTTTCTCTTCTTCTGTTAAAATATCAATTGCAGAGATTCTAAGTTCTGAATCGGAAACAATATGATGAATTACATTCTCAAAATGTATTTTTAAGCTCTTCATTGTTTCTGAATCAAATATGTTGGCATTGTAGATAAAATCCACATGCAATACATCACTCAAGGAAGCACTAATAGTTAAATTATAATTTGTCTGCTCAAATGTATCAACTCCTGATATTTGAATATTCAATTGCTCATTATCACCATCCAAGCTCTCCATTTTTTCTGCAATTGGATAATTCTCAAAAACTAGTATATGATCTATTAAATTTTGTTTTAATACGCTTTGTGCTTGTATTTCTGCCAAGGAAATAAAATGATGCGTTTCTGAATCAAGATTTGAGTTTTGAACTCTCTTTATTAAAGTACTAAATTCAATATCTTGTGAAAACTGTATACGTACGGGAACATTATTGATAAATAAACCTACTATACTTTCAACTCCATAAATTTCTGATGGTCTTCCTGAGACTACACTTCCAAATACAATATCTTCTTTATTGCTATACTTTCCTAGAACAATTGCCCAAACACTTTGTAGAATTATATTTGCTGTTACATTATTCTCTGAGGCAATTTTCTGAAATTTAGCAGATACTTCTTTAGATAATTGCAAGTGTTCTTTTTGCTGAACGAATTCTTTTCCTTTTTTTGATAAATTAGGAAGTGATGCTTGCTCCTCATATCCTGAAAGATATTCTTTCCAGTATTCTAAAGAAGTGTTCTTATCTATTCCATCTAACCATTTTACATATTCTTTAAATGGAGTTACGCTATTTAATTTTAAGGTTCTGTTATTTAATAAACTATTATATATTTCAAAAAAATCATTATTTATAATACTTAAACACCACCCATCCATCAATATATGATGATTTGACCAAATCAGTTCATATTCATTATTATCTATTTGTAATAAACTTACTCGCAATAAAATATCTTGATCCAGAATAAAACCTCTTTTCTTATCCTTGTTTTTATAATTGCTTATATATTCCTCTTTTTTATCTTCGAAATTAAGATGTCTTATATCTTCATAATTAAACTCACATTCTCTATTCTTTAATACTATTTGAATCGGAATTTCAACATCCTTATGTATAAAAACAGTACGAAGTATTTCATGCCTGTTAAAAAGTTCATTTAAACTTTTTTGCATTATATCTACAGATATTTCACTATTTAGGAGATAACTCATTTGAACAAAATATGCAAGGGATTCTGAATCATGGATTGCATGAAACAACATTCCTTCTTGCATAGGTGTTAACTTGTAAATATCTTCTATTTCGTATTGTTCAACTAGTTTATCAACTTCTTTAATTGAAAGGTCTTTATAAGTAAAATCTGATGGTGTTAATACCTTATCTGTAAGTTTTGTACAATGATTAATTATTTCTAATAATGAGTTTTTATAGTTTTCAAGTAAATTGGTTATTATTTGATCACTATAATACTTTTTCTTATAAGCAATTGTTAATGATAATTTTCCATTGGCTATCATCCCTCCTATTGAAAAGTCACATTTACTTTTTCTTTTGGGACTTACAGGGTTTCCTCCTGACTCTTTGGCAATATTAAATAGACTCATTTGATCAACATCAGAATCGAACTGACCCAAATAGTTAAATTCTATTTGAGGTTGAATATCGTAATTCACATTATCTTTTAATTCCGGCGGTGTTAAGTATTTTAATATGCCAAAACCTATTCCTTTATTTGGTATTTGACGTAAATTCTCTTTTACATTTCTTATTTGTAGTGACAAATCATCTACATATGTCATATCCAAAAGCACTGGATAGACGGATGTAAACCACCCTATTGTCCTACTAATATCTATATCAGCTAAAATATCCTCTCGACCATGCCCCTCTAGTGATATTAATACTTTTTCGTTACCTAAAGTCTTTTTAACTCCATATCCTAATGCACACAATAAAATATCATTTATTTCTGTACCATAAACCTCATTTGTATTGTTGAGTAAATCTGTAGTTGCAGTTTGATCTAGCGTAAATTGCGTATGGCCTAATTCATTATCTTCTATATTTTCATCATCAATTTGCCTGTTCAATGAAAACTCTTCCTCACTGACAATATCTCTCCAGTAGGATTTCTCCTTTAAAAATAGGCTAGTCTTTGAATATTCTGTTAGTTTAGAAGACCAATCTCTAAATGAATTACTTTTTAATGGTAAGCTTAATTTTTCTCCCTTATTAAGCTGGTTAAAAAGTGTTTCTATATCTTCAAATAGTATACGCCACGAAATCCCATCAATTACAAGATGATGAATAACAATTAATAATCTATCTCCATCTGATAAATGAAATAATCCCAATTTCAATAAGGGTCCATTTTCCAAATCTATCGATCTTTGAATTTGATCTGCATGACTTGTTATTTTTTCTGAAGCTTCTTTTTCTTCTCTAAAATCATGAATTTCAAGAGAAACAGGAAAATCTTCTATGCCATTATTGTATAAATCGCTTACTTTTCTTGCATTGTCAAGTTTACAGGTAATTCTTAATGCATCGTGATGCTCTTGTAGCTTTCGAAATACGGATTGTATTTTTTCTTCTTCCAGATATTCTTCTGAATGCAACATTACAGATTGATTAAAATGATGTTGCTCTATTTCATCACTCAAAAAGTAATATTGTATAGGGCTTAATTTAAAATCTCCAATTACAACTTCCTGGGATACTTCATTCGCTTTAAATATCATCTTTGGTGCCAAATCAGAAATTGTTGGATTTGAAAAGATATCTTTTACACTTATTATAAATCCGGCTGTATTCAGTCTGGCCTGTATCTGAATTGTCTTTATGGAATCTCCTCCTAAACTGAAAAAATTATCTGTAACTCCTATTCCTTCAACTCCAAGTACTTTTGACCATACTTCTACTAATAAGCTTTCTTCTTTTGTTTTTGGTGCAACATAATTATCACCTGCTTTTACCTCTGGTGCCGGCAGAACTTTGCGGTTTACCTTTCCATTTGTAGTTAGTGGTAAGCTCTCCATCTCAATAAAATGAGAAGGAACCATATATTCGGGAACTTGCGATAACATATAAGATCTTAGTTCTTCGTAGCTGAGTTCCTCTTTACTAACTATATATGCACATAAGTACTTTTCATTGTTTTTTTCAATGTCTAGTACTGCACTTTCTTTTATGTTTTCATGTGTTAATAAAGCACTCTCTATCTCGCCTAATTCTATCCTAAATCCTCTAATTTTTACTTGATGATCTATACGTCCTAAAAACTCTATGTTACCATTAGGTAACCTACTGGCTAAATCGCCTGTGCGATATAGTTTCTCTCCTTTTTTATATGGATGTTCAATGAATTTTTCTATTGTTAATTCTACATTATTTAAATACCCTAAAGCATTTCCGCATGATCCGATATAAATTTCTCCCGGAACTCCATTTGGTACAATTTTTTGTGCCTTGTCAAGTAAATATATCGTTGTATTAGATATCGGTTTACCAATAGGTATTGTTTCTCTTGCTTCATCAATATTATTGATATTATGAAAACTAGCAAACACTGTCGTTTCTGTTGGTCCGTAAACATGAACTAAGCTTCCTTCTCCTAATTCTTTTAAAGCTTTTTGGGTATGTTGAACAGATATTCGCTCGCCTCCAAATAGAATCTTTCTTACATCCTTTAACTTCGACATTCCATAATCAACTATCGTATTTAACAAGGCTGTGGTAATAAAAAATATAGAAATTTGTTGTTTCGATATTATATCTAGTAACTGATCTATATTTAAAAGATCCTCATTATTTATCATTACTAAACTTGATCCATTCAGTAAAGCTCCATATATATCAAATACAGAACCATCGAAGGTATAGCTTGACAATTGTAGTATTCTATCGCATTTTTTTATTGATAAATAATTGGTATTTAATACAACTCGGCTGACATTGCTATGTGTTGTTAAAACTCCTTTCGGAGTACCTGTTGTTCCTGAGGTATAAATAATATATAGAATATCTGAAGAACTCATTTCTACTTCTAAATTCTCGCCTTTACTTTTATTTGGTTCTACATTATTTATATCTAAAAATTTACATTTCAAATCGGGATCTGGATTGAAGGTTTCTCCATGTATTAATATTTTACAACATGAATCTGATAACATAAAGTTTATTCGTTCTTTGGGCCAGCTGGAATTGAATGGTAAATAGGCTGCTCCACATTTTAGTATTCCTAAAATTCCTATTAACAATTCCTCTGTTCGATCTGTATTTAAGCCTACTACATCTCCTACATTTACACCCAATTCTTTCAATTGACAAGCTAGTTGATTACTGCGAATATTCAATTCATTGTAACTGATACATACATCTTCACTGGATACTAATACGCGATCAGGGTTCTTTGATACCTGCTCTTCAAATAACTGATGAATTGTCTTATCTTTTGGATATTCTGTTTCTGTTTTGTTAAACTCATACAATAACTGATGTTTCTCTGCTTCGGTTAGAATATCAATTTCAAAGATCTTAACCTCAGGCTTTCTTGCTAATTGACTTACTATCTGTTTAAAATATACTATAAACCTATCTATTGTTTCGGCTTTAAATAATTTTGTACAATACTCAAAATTTAGCATCATCTGCTCTCCATAATCAATCGCTGATAATGTTAAATCAAACTTCGATATCCCAATTTCATGTACTCGCTCCTGATTATTAAATCCAGATATATCTCCTCTATATTCTGCCTGATTCAATAAATTAATCATTACATCGAAAATAGGATTGCGGCTGGTATCTCGCTCTACTGATACCTTGTCTACTAAATCTTCGAACTGGTAATTCTGATTTTCGTATGCTCCAAGCACTGTTTGTTTTAAACTTGATACAAACTCTCGTAAAGTTTCTTCTCCTTTTACTTCATTACGTATGGATAGTGTATTAACAAACATTCCTACAATATTCTCCAAATCTGCATGATTCCTTCCGGCTATTGGTGTTCCTACAACTATATCATCTTGTCCGCTTAACTTCGATAATAGAATACTAAATACAGAAAGTAAGGACATATACAATGTAAGCTCATTGTCATTGGTGAAAGATTTTATCCCTTTGGTCTCTTCCTTGCTCAGTACAAAACTTACTGCTGCTCCTTCATGACTTTGCATTAAGGGCCGAACATAATCGGTTGGTAGATTCAATACAGGTATCTCTCCTTCAAATTTAGTAAGCCAATATTGTTCTTGGTCTTTTACACGTTCTTGCTGTTCTTTACTATTTTGCCACTCACTATAATCCTTGTATTGTAAGGGTAATGGAGACAATTCTTCTCCTGATAGCAAAGCCTGAAATTCTTTTTCTAAAATTATATGCGAGGTTCCATCACTTATTATATGATGCATATCAATCATTAGCAGGCTGTTTTCTCCTTTTATATTTACAATAGCTACTCGCAAAAAAGGTGCTTTTGATAAATCAAAGGGCTTTATGAATTTATTTCGTATGTTTTCAAGTTCTGTATTTTCTATACTTATTTCTTCAATCTCAAACTCAACATCCTTACTTATTATCTGAAAAGGAACTTCATCAACTATATTTATACTTGTACGAAAACTCTCATGACGTTTTATGAGTTGTTTGAATACTTCTTCTATTTTTGATTTATCAAGCTCTTTTCCCAATGTTATTATATTGGGCATATTATAGGCTGTTGAGGTCAAATCAAACTGCTGCAACATATACAATCGTTTCTGAGCTGAAGATAATGGGTAATTTGATTGTTCCTTTGCTTTTGGGATGGATACGAACTCTTTCTTTGTGCTTTTTTCTATCTGACTTGCCTGTGATTTTATAGTTGAATGGAAAAACACATCTCTTAATGGAAATTCAACTCCTAATTCCTTGTATATTTTCCCGATTAATATTGCAGCCTTTAAAGAGTGACCTCCTATTGAGAAAAAATTAGCATTTACACTTATTTCTTCTTTTTCTATATTTAATACTTCTGACCAGATTTCTACCAGTTTTTCTTCCGTAGCATTTGATGGTGATACATAATCGCCGCCTGCTTTTATCTCGGGGGATGGTAGTGCTTTGCGATTTACTTTTCCATTACTATTTAATGGTATTTTTTCCAATACTACAAAATAGGATGGAATCATATAATCGGGAAGGCTCGCTGATAAGTATGTGCGTATTTCTTCTTCGTTGTAATCTTCCTCTATGACAAGATAAGCACATAGGTATTTTTCTCCGTTTTCTTCTATGTCTATTACTACACTTTCTTTTATTTGATCGTGCTTAAGTAAGCCATTCTCTATCTCGCCTAACTCTATTCTAAATCCACGAATTTTTACCTGGTGGTCGATTCTTCCTAAAAACTCTACAGTACCATCGGGTAACCAACGGGCTAAATCTCCTGTTTTATATAAAAACGCTCCTTTTATTCCTTCTGATTTGTATATGTTTTTTATGAATGAATTACTGGTTTTTTCAGGGTCATTTATATAACCTATGGACAGCCCTTCTCCAGATATATATAATTCGCCAACAATATTAACTGGCTGCATTTGCATATATTGGTTTAGTATTACTAAACCTCCTTTTGCTATGGGTGGGCCTATTGGAATACTTGATAACCTCTTGTATATATCTTCCTCGTTTTTTCTAACTGTCAATACTGCTGACATGATTGTTGCTTCTGTTGGCCCATACATATTATAAACAATGCAGTCTCTATTTACAGCTTCATAACTTCTTTTAACCAAATTTAAAGTCAGTTTTTCTGCACCAATACATAAATGCCGCATTGAATTTAGCTTTTTATTATTATGTGTCAATGACTGAAATTGTGTTGGGGTGATATGTAAAACTGTAATGCATTTCTTATTTATAAGCTGAACATATTTTTCATCATCCAATAGCGTTTCTTTAGATACCATTTCTAAACTTGATCCTGATGTAAGTGAAATAAAGATCTCCCAAACTGACCAATCAAAATAAAAGGCCAGGTTCTGAATTACTTTATCGTGTTTATCTAAGTGTAAATAGTTAAAACCCCAATACAATAAAGGGAAAATATTTGAATGATTTATTATTACGCCTTTGGGATTTCCTGTTGAGCCGGATGTAAAGATAATATATGCTGATGTTATGTCTTTGCTTCTTCTTGATTGTAATTCCTGATCTATTCCGGATTGTATAGTTTGAATATTATTGCTATTCAATTTAATACAATTTAGATTACTTATTTCATATTCTTTTTCATTCAATTCCGAGTCGGATATCAGGATTTTTATATTACATTCTTTTAATATGAATTGGATTCTTTTTTGTGGGGTTTCAGGATTGATTGGACAGTATGTACAGCCTGCTTTGAGGATTGCTAATATCCCTATGATCATATTTAAGGATCGCTCTTGTATGATTCCTATTATTTCTCCACCTTTTGCTCCTTGATCTAAAAGGTTTAATGCATAATAATTGGAATATTTATTTAATTCGTCAAATGTTAAATTCTTATTATCATAAACCAAAGCTATATGATCTGGATGCTTTTCAACTTGGTCTTCAAACAGCTCGTAAATTGTCTTTTCTTTTGGATAATCTATTCTTATATCATTAAACTCATACAATAACTGATGTCTCTCTTCTTCGGTTAGAATATCAATATTGGAAATCTGCATTTCCTCATTTCTTGCTACCTGATTGACTATTTTCTTAAAATAAGCTATAAATCTATCTATTGTTTTGGCTTTAAATAGTTGGGTGCAATAATTAAAGCTTATCAATATTTGCTCTTCATAATCAATCGCTGTTAATGTTAAATCAAACTTAGAAACTCCTTGTGTATGAATAAGATTTTCATTATCTATTCCTGATATATCTCCGCTATATTCTGCCTGATTCAATATATTAATCACCACATCGAAAATAGGATTACGGCTGGTATCTCGCTCTACTGATACCTTGTCTACTAAATCTTCGAACTGGTAATTCTGATTTTCGTAAGCTCCAAGTACGGTTTGCTTTAAGCTTGATACGAATTCTTGTAT
>WTBR01000198.1 GCA_013138975.1 Bacteroidales bacterium | reverse complement strand
GAAAAAGTTTGCTTTTGTGCTAATCTCTTCTTTTTCTATATTTAATACTTCTGACCATATTTCAAGCAACTTTTCTTCTATTTCTGTGGATGGTGCTACATAATCGTCTCCTGCTTTTATTTCCGGTGCCGGCAGGGCTTTGCGATTTACTTTTCCATTTGTAGTTAGCGGTAAACTCTCCAATTCTACAAAATAAGAAGGAAGCATATAATCGGGAAGTTGAGATGATAAATAAGCTCTTAGATCTTCATGATTTTGTTCTTCTTTACTAACTATATATGCGCATAGGTACTTTTCATTGTTTTCTTCTCTGACAAGAACTACACTCTCTTTTATGTTTTCATGTTTTAACAAAACACTTTCTATCTCGCCTAATTCTATCCTAAATCCCCTGATCTTTACCTGATGATCGATCCTACCTAAAAATTCAATATTACCATCGGTTAACCAACGTGCTATATCACCTGTGCGATATAAGCGTTCTCCTGCTTTAAAAGGATGGTCAATAAACTTTTCTGCGGTTAATCCCAGATTTTCATAATATCCTCTTCCTATCTGTATCCCTCCAATATAAATTTCTCCTACAATACCTTTGGCTTGTAGTTTTTTTGATTCATCTAATATATAAATTGAAGTATTTTGTATCGGTTTCCCTATGGATGGCAATTCCGGAATATGTTCATTTGGTGAAAATGTAATTGTTGTTACAACATGTGATTCGGTAGGTCCATAGTGATTATGCAAATAAACTCCATTCTCTTGTAGATATCTGCCAAACGCTGCACTAACAACTAACTGTTCTCCTGCTGTTATTATATGTTTTATACTTTCTGGTATAGTAGATAATTCTTTTTCTCTGTTAAATATAAATTTTGCGTAAGATGTTGGTAGAAATAAGGTTTCAATGGATTCTTTTTCAACCAATTCAAATAATTTATTTATATCTTGACGATCATCTTCTGATATTAAATACAACTGGCCTCCTGATAGTAAGGTAGAAAATATCTCTTGAAAAGAAACATCAAAACTTATAGAGGTAAATTGTAATACTCTATCAAAAACTAAGTTAGTATTTGCATTGTTATATATTAAGTTTACCAGATTTCTATGTTCCAACATTACTCCTTTTGGATTGCCTGTTGATCCTGAAGTATATATGACATATAATATATCTGTTTCTTTATTTACAATTTCAATATCTACATCATCATATTGATTTAGTATTTCTGATGAAATATTAACAAATTCTACTGCCTGCGATGAGCTAAGGGCAAAGCTTTGTTTTTCATCCTCTATTAAAACCATTGTAGCTCCACTATTCTCAAGCATATAAGCTTTTCGATCATCTGGATAATTAACGTCAATTGGCAGGTAAGCTCCCCCGGATTTTATGATTCCTAAAACTCCTATTATCAGATCTACAGATCTATCCAACATTAAACCAACTATATCATTTGGCTTAATTCCTTTGGATCGTAATAAACTTGCTAACTGATTTGATTTCCGATTAAGTTCATCGTAGGTGAATTCTATATTTTCAAATTTAATTGCTGTATTTAATGGATTATTAACTACCTGGTCTCTAAACAAGTCTTGAATTACTTGATGTTCTCCTGATGTCTTATGAACTCCTTCGCTTATTTGTAATATTTCTTCTTTTTCTTCTTCTCTTATTAGTTGTATGTCCCCTATTATTAAATAAATTCCTTTTGATATCTTATGAAGTGTGTCTTTAAAATAATTTATAATTCGGTTTATTGTCTCTTCTTTAAATAAGCTTGTACTATATTCTAAATTAAAAACTATGTTATTATCTAATTCTATTGCGGTTAAAATTAAATCGAATTTTGATGTTCCTTTCTTATGAATATTATCAATATCTTCAATTATTGATCCTTTATTCTCCCTTTGATTCAACAAATTAAACATTACATCGAAAATAGGATTGCGACTAGTATCTCTATCTACTGATACCTTGTCTACTAAATCTTCGAACTGGTAATTCTGATTTTCGTAAGCTCCAAGTACTGTTTGCTTTAAACTTGATATGAACTCTTGTATGGTTTCTTCTGCTTTTACTTTATTACGAATGGATAGTGTATTAATAAACATACCTACTATATTCTCCAAATCGGCATGATTTCTACCAGCTATTGGTGTTCCTACAATTATATCATCTTGTCCACTTAACTTCGATAGAAGAATACTAAATACCGATAGCAGTGACATATACAATGTAAGGTCATTTTCTTTGGTGAATAATCTTATCCCTTCTGTCTCTTCTTTGCTCAGTGCAAAACTTACTTTTGCTCCTTCGTGACTTTGCATTAAAGGTCGAACATAATCGGTTGGAAGGTTCAATACCGTTATTTCTTCTTCAAATTTATTAAGCCAATATTGTTCCTGATCTTTTATAAATTCTTGCTGTTCTGTACTATTTTGCCACTGGCTATAATCCTTATATTGTAATGGTAAGGGAGCCAACTCTTCTTCTGAAAATAATAACTGAAATTCTTTTTCCAAGATTGTATGTGAGGTACCATCGCTTATTATATGGTGCATATCAATCATTAACAAGCTATCTTCTCCTTTTATATCTACAATCGCTACTCGTAAAAAAGGTGCTGTAGATAAATCGAAGGGCTTTATGAATTTATTTCGTGCGTTTTCGACTTCCGTGCTTTCTATGCTTATTTCTTCAAGCTCAAAATCAACATCCTTACATATGATCTGAACAGGCTCTTGATCAACTAAAATAATGCTTGTACGGAAACTCTCATGACGATTTATTAGTTGTTTGAATACATCTTCTATCTTTCCTTTATTAGCCCCTTTTCCCAATGGAATTATATAGGGCATATTATAGGCTGTTGATGTCAAATCAAACTGCTGTAACAAATATAATCG
This sequence comes from Bacteroidales bacterium, assembly GCA_013138975.1. GTDB lineage: Bacteria > Bacteroidota > Bacteroidia > Bacteroidales > UBA12077 > UBA12077. Next base: position 164 of record WTBR01000198.1, on the reverse strand, counting down.
CTTCTGTGCCGATGATACCGGGTAATTTGATTGTTCTTTTGCTTTTGATATGGATACAAACTCTTTCTTTGTGCTTGTTGCAATCTGACTTGCCTGAGATTTTATTGTTGAATGTAAAAACACATCTCGAAGTGGAAATTCAACTCCTATTTCCTTATGTATTT
>WTBR01000122.1 GCA_013138975.1 Bacteroidales bacterium | reverse complement strand
AATCGCACCCATATTGATTTGTTAATGTAACACCATATAATCCCGGACTTGATAAAATAGCATAACCCAATTGAAAGGTTTCACCTTCACAAATTGTTTCATTTAAATAGGTCACGTCTCCTTGATTAACATTTACGGTAGTTTCTATTATTGTATCACATGCAATTGATGAAGGTATAATACTTTCGTGTACAACTTGTGAAGTAATATTGCTTTGTAATGTTCCATCAGGGAATAAATAATATGAACCGTAACAAACTTCAACCGTTTCTACAAAACGACAATCTTGAATTTGCTCCACATTAACAGTTGTTTCAATAATACTATCGCAACCAAAAACGGTTTGTAAATTACTAGTATAAACAACTTGTGATGTTATATTATTTTGAGTTATTCCATCGGGGAATGTATAGCTTTCGCCACTATTTATTGTGATACTTTCTGAATCGTTATATGTAGGATTTACATTTACTGTGGTTTCTATAATACTATCACAACCCAGTACAGTTTGCAAATTACTAACATGAATTACTTGAGATGTAATACTATTTTGAGTGGCACCGTCAGGAAAAATATAACTTTCACCCACACAAATTGCATCGGATTCCGATAAATTAAAAACAGGATTACAATCTACATTAACAGTTGTTTCTATTATGCTATCGCAACCATAAATAGTTTGTAAATTGCTTGTGTAAATTATCTGAGAAGTAATATTGTCTTGAGTAGTACCATCAGGAAATGTATAGCTTTCGCCACTATTGATTGTGGTACTCTCTGATTCGTTATATGTAGGGTTTACAGTTAAAGCCGCAACATCTGTTGTATCGTCACTTGTCCCAGAAATAATGCATCGATATTGGAAACCATCCATTCCTAATGTTACATTGGGAATAATAAGTGTGTCATTCGTTTCTCCAGTTATATCTATCCAAGTACTTCCTTTATTTTCCTGCCACCGAAAAGCAGCTCCAACTTCCGGACTTATTAAAGCATATTCAAAATCTTCTCCTAGACAAATGTTATCATTAAAATCATATGGATTACCATATCGAAATACATAAGCAGATCCGCTATTTTCTCCATTATCATTATCCTTTGGGGAACCAACTATTGCGAAACGGTTAGATATTGACACAAATTCGCCATAACCCTGACCTGATTCAACATCTGAAGCAACAACTTTTGTAAGCTCTCCCCAATTATTTATGCCACCTTGATCTTTATAATAAATATATGTCCCTGAAGAATGGTTAGAATAATTATCATAATGCGAACCTATTAAAATATAATTATCCCACACACTTACTGAGCAACCAAAGCCACAATAATAGTAACTGTCTGAAGAATGAATCTCTTTAGCTAAACCCCAATTGTCTATTCCACCCTGATCTTTATGAAAAACAAAAGCTCTTCCTGTGGAATTACTATAATATTTAGCACCTACAACTATGTTATCCCCGAATATACTCACATCTCTACCAAAACCATCACCTCTTCGCGCTCCAGTACTTTTCAGCTCAGTCACTAATCCCCAATTATTAGTTCCTCCCTGATTCCTATTATAGACATAAACGAATCCATAAAGAATACCTCCACCACCTATAACAACATAATCATCATATATACCTATGGGTTTATCATTAATCTTCCCCTCTCCAGAAATATAATGATACACCGTTATTGGCGATGTGATTTTTACAACTTCACCCCAATTATTGTTTCCTCCATTGTCCTTATTAAAAACATAAACATGACGTTCATCTGAAACTACAGCCTTATCACCTGAGATACTAACAGCAAAACCGAATTGGTCTGTAGACTCATCTGAAGGCACAAGCTTTTTTACTTCACCCCAATTATCTATACCCCCTTGATCTTTGTAAAAAATATAAGCGCCATCAAATAATCTCCCAAAAATTGCATAATTACCAAAAATACCAACTGAAATACCCAAATTCTTAGTAGGACTATCAGAAGTCACTAATTTAGCTACTTGTCCCCAATTATTTGCTCCACCCTCATTCCTATAATATATGTAAGCATAACCATTTCCACATCCTCCTACTATTGCATAATCACCCGAAATGCTCACTTTATAACCAAAAAGATCATTCTCATTTCCATCATCTGCCAGAAGTTTTTGAATTTCATTAAGCGATTGTGCTTCTATGTTTATTGTACAAAATACATTTAATATTATAATAAAGGCAAGTAAAAATTTTCTCATAATACTTTTTTTCTTTGTTGTCTGTAAAGACAATAATTGATTATTTAAATAACCTTAGATTAACAACAAAAGGTTTCTCAGTATAAAAATAACATTATTTCATTCAGTACAAAAATCATTTTGACTGATCAGCCAATATCTTACATAAAAAAAGAGAATTGCTAAAAAATAAACCTTCTTTAAAAATTGTCATAATGTTCCGATAATTATTGGGAGTCGAAATATGTCATTATTAACTAAGTAGATTCTTCGACAAGTTCAGAATGACAATTTATTAGGCTTTTCGAAAATCCTCTTATTCTTAAAATGATTTATGTTTTTACTCCTTAATTTTCAGAGAAATATTTTGCTTAGTTTCCTGTGTAAAC
>WTBR01000128.1 GCA_013138975.1 Bacteroidales bacterium | reverse complement strand
AATCGCACCCATATTGATTTGTTAATGTAACACCATATAATCCCGGACTTGATAAAATAGCATAACCCAATTGAAAGGTTTCACCTTCACAAATTGTTTCATTTAAATAGGTCACGTCTCCTTGATTCACATTTACAGTAGTTTCTATTATTGTATCACAAGCAAATAATGAAGGTATAATACTTTCATGTACAACTTGCGATGTAATATTGCTTTGTAATGTTCCATCAGGGAATAAATAATCTGAACCGGAACAAACTGCAAACACCTCTGTAAAAAGACATTCTTGTATTTGTTCTACATTAACAGTTGTTTCTATTATGCTATCGCATCCATAAATAGTTTGTAAATTACTGGTATAAATAACTTGTGATGTTATATTATTTTGAATTGCTTCGTCAGGAAAAGTATAATCTGAACCTCTCTTTATTGAAACCGATTCTGATAAACTATAAATTGGATTTACATTTACTGTAGTTTTTATTATGCTATCGCAACCAAATACAGTTTGTAAGTTACTGGTATAAACTACTTGTGCTGTAATATTACTTTGAGTTGTCCCATCAGGAAATGTACAATCAGCACCATGGCAAACTGAAACTAATTCGGTTAAATTATAAAATGGGTTACAATCAATTTTTACTGTAGTTTCAATAATACTATCACATCCTAAATCAGTTAAAAGATTGCTAGTATAAATTACTTGAGATGTAATGTAGTTTTGTTCGGTTCCATCGGGGAAAGTATAACTGTCTCCACTATTTATTAAAACTGTTTCTGATAAATTATATATCGGATTTACATTTACTGTAGTTTCGATTATGCTATCACAACCAAAAACTGTTTGCAAATTACTAACATAAATTACTTGAGTTGTAATATTTTTTTGAGTGGTACCGTCTGGGAAAGTGTAACTTTCATCACTGCAAATTGATCCAGTTTCAGTTAAGTTATAAACTGGATTTGAGCTAACATTTAATGTAGTTTCAATGACACTATCGCACCCCAATACGGTTTGCAAATTACTTGTATAATTAACTTGTGATGTAATATTATTTTGTATGGTTCCATCTGGGAAAGTATGGTCTGATCCACTACAAATTGTGATGTTTTCAGAATTATAATATGTAGGATTTACTTTTAATGTAGCAACTCCGGTTGTATCGTCACTTGTTCCCGAAAAAATACAACGATACTGGTATGCATTCATACCTAATGTTATATCAGAAATTATTAGCGTATCATTCGCTTCTCCATTTATATCTACCCAAGTACTTCCTGTATTTTCCTGCCAACGAAATGCGGCTCCATCTTCTGAGTTTACTATAACAAATTCAAAATTATCACCTTCGCAAATATTATTATTAAAATAATAGTCGCTTTGTGTATAAAAATATGCTGTACCACTTGCTGTATCAGCTATATATTCTTCTGGTGCTCCAACTACAAAATGTTTTCCAAAAATACTTACTGATTCACCGAATTTTATATTAGAATCTTGATTGGAGGGCATAAATTTATAGGTTTCATTTATATTACACCATTCACCCAACGGTTTTTTAAAAAGATACGCAATACCAGACTTGAAATCAGAATATGTATCACATGGTGCACCTACAATAATATTATCGCCAGAGATGCTAACCGAATGTCCAAAATGACTACCTTGACCAGGATCACTAACTGTTAGTTTAGCAATTTCATTTACTGAAGTCCATCCATTAGATGGTTTTTTATATACATAAACAGAACCACAACTAAATATATAATCTTTGTGCTCTCTATAAGCTCCAACAACTGCATAATTATCAGAAATACTTACTGAGTGTCCAAATCGGTCATCATCTTGACTACCATATCTTAAAAGCTTTGCAGTTTCTGTACCTGAAAGCCACCCATTTGAAGATTTTTCATAAATAAAAGCAGCGCCAGAATAATCCACATTACTACTGATCGTTTTTTTTGCACCTACAATAATATAATCTTTATAAATATCAGTTGCAATACCAAAGCCACTATATTCTTCTGAAGTAGTTAGCTTTGCGGTTTCTGTCATATTTTCCCAGCCACCATCAGCTTTTGTAAAAACATAAGCAGCCCCATTCAAATCACCATCACCTTCACCACATGCCCCAATTACAATATTATCTCCAAATATCCCCACTGAATATCCAAAACTATCACCGTCACTAGCATCAGAAGCAGTAAGTTTTGCTGTTTCTTCCATATCTCCCCAGCCACTTTCAGGTTTTGTAAATACATATGCAGACTTATAGAAATTACCAATATTATAATCATTATTAGGGGCACCTATAATGATATTATCTCCTGAAATTCCAACAGAAATTCCAAAAAAATTAAGTATATTACCATCTGAAGCCGTTAATCTAGCTTTTGTTTCCCAAGTAATACCATTAAAATATAAAACATATACACTTCCGGTATAAAATTCCTCGTTAGGAGCTCCAATAACTGCATAATCTCCATCAATTGCGACAACACTTCCGTAATCAGACATTAAACCATTAAATATTAAAGGTTCTGTTAAAAAAGTTTCTGTGTTATTTATCCAACCTCCTTGTGGTTTTTCATATATATAACAATTATTATAACTTCCATCAAAATTATATCCACTAGCTGTAACAATAATTCGGTCTCCGGAAATACTTACAGCACTTCCAAACTCATCATTCTTAGCTGCATTCGACGCTGAAAGAATTGCGGTTTCTGTAGCATCTCTCCATCCTGTTACTGGTTTCTCGAATACATATGCTGATCCACTATTAAAACCATCGTTATCTGTTTGATTTGCTCCTATTACAATTTGATTTCCATCAATATTTATTGAGTGTCCAAATTCATCATTATCATTAGGATTGGAAGCTTCGAGTTTTGCTATTTGAAAACAATCTTCCCATCCACTTGTAGGCTTTTCAAATACATAAGCAAATTCTCCACCATCATAATTTGAACTAATTACTATATGGTTATTTGATATACTTACAGAATTGCCAAAAGAATAATCTGTTCCCTCTAAATTTACAAGCCTTATAGTTTCTGTTGTATCTTCCCAGCCTCCTGTAGGTTTTTCAAAAATATAAACTACACCTTCTTCGGATCCTCCTACGATGATATTTTCTCCAGAAATATCAACAGATTTTCCAAAACCCATCGCTCTTCCTGTAGATGATTTTAATTTTGCCGTTTCTGTCATATCTTTCCATCCACCTGAAGGTTTTGTGAAAACATAAGCAGATCCAGGGCTAGTTTCATCATTGGTAGCTCCCACAACAATACTTTCTCCAGATATGCTAACGGAAATACCAAAATGATCGTACCAATCCCAATCTGAAGGACTCAGTATAGCAGTTTCGGTCATATTAGTCCATCCTCCGGAGGGTTTAGTAAATACATATGCTTTACCTTCTTTACTTCCATTGAATCTGTTAGCACCATAAGCACCAATAACTATATTATCACCAGCAATACTTACAGAACATCCAAAATTATATGGAGCATCATCCCCAGCAGATGTCAATTTAGCAATAGTATTCCAACTATTTCCTTTAAAATGTATTACATATGCACATGAATTAGCTCCAACAACAGCATAGTCTCCATCTATTGAAGTTGATCTACCATAATAATGGTAATTATTATTATAACTAAGAGGTAGCGTTTTTGAAATTTCCTGCCATTCCTGAGCATTTGAAGTTAAAGTAATTAATATGCTCAGCAAAGTAATACAGACAAGTAAATTTTTTCTCATAACACTTTTTTCTTTGTTGTCTGTAAAGACAATAATTGATTATTTAAATAACCTTAGATTAATAAGAAAAGGTTTCTCCGTATAAAAATAACATTATTTTGTTCAGTATAAAATCATTTTGACTGATCAGCTAATATGTCACATAAAAAAAGATGTCTGAAAAGTAAACCTTCTTTGAAAGATGTCATATTGTTCCGATAATTATTGGGAGTCGAAATATGTCATTATTAACTAAATAGATTCTTCGACAAGTTCAGAATGACAATTTATTAGGCTTTTCGAAAATCCTCTTATTCTTAAAATGATTTATGTTTTTACTCCTTAATTTTCAGAGAAATATTTTGCTTAGTTTCCTGTGTAAAC
>WTBR01000211.1 GCA_013138975.1 Bacteroidales bacterium | reverse complement strand
ATTTGAAAAATTAGTTTCACGCAAAGCACGCTAAGAAAAAAATATGCAAAGGCCGCATTTAACACATTATAAGCTTTTTGCGATCTTTGCGAAAAACTTTGCGACTTTTGCGAGAAAACTATAAAGTGCTAATATTTATCTGTTAGTTTTAAATAGTGTAGCTGAGAGCTTACGACTTTTGCGATTTTGTAATATTGGTTTAGGGGCTGACTTAATAGTCAAAAAGTTGTTTATGCCTCGACAGGTTCAGTATGACAACTTTATGTTAATCAGATTTTTACATTGAGTTTGTCGAAGTGTTATTGTTTTTAAACTCGCATTTTTGATCGCCTCTAACTACTTTATAAGTCTGATTTTTTATCTTTACCACTCAATACGATAAACAATGGCTAAACTCAAAAATATATCAAAATTAAGTTCATGGTTCGGTAATTTACAGGGACCTTTAATTATTGCAGGGCCATGTAGTGCCGAGTCTGAGGAGCAAATGCTTCAAACTGCAAAAGAAATTGCTGCATTGGGTAAAGTGAAAGTATTTCGATCGGGAATATGGAAGCCTCGCACTCGACCCGGGAATTTTGAAGGCGTTGGCGAAAAAGGATTTAAATGGTTAAGTCAGGTAAAAAAAGAAACGGGGCTTTTAACGGCGATTGAAGTTGCGAACCCAGAACATGCCGAATTAGCAATTAAGAATGATGTTGACATTCTTTGGATTGGTGCAAGAACAACTTCCAATCCATTTTCAATACAAGAGCTTGCCGATTTTTTAAAAGGATATGATAAGCCTGTTATGGTTAAAAATCCGATTAATCCGGATGTTCAACTTTGGGTGGGTGCATTGGAGCGTTTTCATAAAGCTGGCATTAATAAATTGGCTGCTGTTCATCGTGGCTTTTTTCCATTTGAGGCTACTACTTTAAGAAATATTCCTAAATGGGAAACTGCTATTGAGTTAAAAAGTATGTGTCATGATTTACCTATAATATGCGATCCAAGTCATATTGCGGGCAATACAGAATATATTGCAGAAATTTCTCAAAAAGCACTTGACCTAAATATGGACGGATTGCTTATTGAAACACATTACAATCCTATGGTTGCTTTAAGTGATATGAATCAACAAGTAACACCTAAACAACTGGGAAGGATTTTGGATAATTTGGTTTACCGAAGTACTTTATCTGAAGATGCGAATTTTGCAAGTATACTGGAGACATTGCGAAATAGGATTGATTCCATGGATCAACAAATGCTTGAACTACTTGCGCAACGAATGAATGTGGTGGAAGAAATTGGTAAATACAAAAGTGAAAACCAAGTTACAATACTTCAACTTCGTCGTTGGGAAAAGATAATGTCATCAAGAATAAAACTAGGTAAAAAGTTGGGATTATCAGAAGATTTTGTAAAAAAATTACTTGAGCTTGTACATAAGGAATCTATCCAAAGACAAACTGAAGTAATGAATAAGTTTTCTTCTAAAAAAGATTAGCACCTCTTTTTAATTAAAAGGTGCTAAGCAACTATCTTTAGAATTCTAAAGATAAATATTTCTTCTTAAACGAATTAATTATTTATTATAAGTAACAGCTAAGTGCTTGGCACTTATTTTATTTCTGTTAAAGTATAATCAAATCCTTCCATAATTGGATTTGAGAGAATTTTATTACCCGCTTCAGTAACTCTTTCCATAGCAACTTCTTTACTTGTAGCTTCAATTTCCAAAGTAATATGTTTTCCAATTCTTACATTCGAAACTTCATTAAAACCAATATTTTGCATGCTTTGAGTTACAGCTTTTCCTTGAGGATCTAATAAAGCTTTTAGAGGCATTACGTTAATTTCTGCAATAAATTTCATATGTCTATAATTTATTTTATTTGTTATATGGAATATTCAGGCAACTTTAATATCGTTAATTGTATCGTCATATTGCTTTGAATACTCACACTGTTTATAATTAATCAAATTTAAAAATCCAGTTGTTAATGCTTGATAATAAAATATATAATAAAATAATTAACGGGATTGCTATTGTATGCAATAATATTAATAAAATTGCAGATAACACAATAAAAATATATCGAATTTTATTTCCTTTCCATCCTAAATTTTTAAATTTTAATGAAAACATTGGAAGTTCTGTAACCAGAAATAATGAAAATAAAATAATTAATCCGGCTAATAGATATTCGTTTTTTAAAAACGTAAGTAAAATATCATTTGACGTAATTGTACTAATTAAATATAGTGACACAAAAAATATTGCATTTGCAGGAACAGCTAATCCAATAAAACTCTCAGTTTGTCTTTCATCGACATTAAATTTCGCTAATCTTACGCCTGATAGAATTGCAATAAAGAAAGGAACGAGTAATAAAAATATTTCAATAAAAGTTAAATTCCCGATTGGGGGTAAATGAACTGTATTAAACAATGATATTTTCATCATATGAAAAAGTATAACCGATGGAGCAACTCCAAAGCTTACTACATCTGCAAGCGAATCAAGTTCTTTTCCAACAATAGAATATGCATTTAATAGGCGAGCAGACATTCCATCCATAAAATCAAATAGGGCTGCAAGGAAAATCATATAGACAGCTCCTAAGATATAGCCTTCAAAAGCTAGTGCAATGGATATACAACCCGATAATAAATTCAATGAAGTAATCGAATTCGGAATATGTTTTTTTATACTAATTGGCATATTTAATTTACTTAGTGATGAACAATATATTTTACAAAAATAAGTTAAAAAATATAGTTTGATAAGTATTTTATTAATTACTAAGTTTATCATCTGAAAATATTTTATAACATAGAGAATACTATGACTTTTATAAGGCGATTTATACTAATATTTTTCGTGCTTCTTTTGGCAAATTTTACGTTTGGTCAAACTGCTAAATATAGCAATGCATTCTTGTCTATTGGAGTTGGAGCCAGATCGTTAAGTATGTCAAATGCCATGGTTGCCAATACAAATGATGCCACATCAGGATACTGGAATCCGGCAGGGCTTAGTTCTTTGCAAACAGATTTTGATGCTAGTATAATGCATGCCGAATATTTTGGTGGTATTGCAAAATACGACTATTTGGGCGGAGCAATGGCTTTAGATACTAGTAGTTCTTTGGGAGCAACTATTATAAGATTTGGTGTTGATGATATTCCAAACACAACGGATTTGATAGATAGCGACGGAAATATTGATTATGATAGGATATCAAAATTCTCAGCGGCAGATTATGCATTATTATTAAGTTATGCACGGAAAACTACAATACCTAATTTGGCATATGGTGTAAATGTAAAAATTATATATCGAAACATTGGTCAATTTGCGCATTCTTGGGGCTTTGGTCTTGATTTGGGTTTGCAGTATAAGTTAAATGATTGGAAATTTGGATTATTAGCTCGTGACATTACATCTACTTTTAATGCTTGGACTTTTAACGAAGAAGAGTTGATAGTTGAGGTTCAGGATTCGGTATTTAACTTTGCTCCTGAAAATTCTTTGGAGATAACATTGCCGAAATTAATACTAGGTGCTTCAAGAGATTTTCCAATTTATGATAAATTTACGGGATTGGTTGAACTTGATTTGGAATTAACTTTTGATGGAAAACGTCATGTTTTGATCGAAGGAGATCCTGTAAGTATTGATCCGCGTTTGGGAATTGAAATAAATTATAATCAAATGGCTTTTGTGAGGTTTGGTGTTGGTAATTTCCAACGCGTAGTAGAGTATTCTGAAATAGAATCGCTGACTTTGCAGCCAAACTTTGGAATTGGGATTCAGATTAAGGGTTTAAGTATCGATTACGCTTTAACAGATATTGGTGATCAATCATTAGCAATTTATTCTAATGTATTTTCAATAAGATACGCTTTTGATAGATATTAGAATTAATGGATTTGAAGGGCTAAAGCCTTTAGTTGATTAAGAACTAATTAAATAGACAGGTAAAATTATAAAAACACTTTGACGGGCTCAGTGTGACATTCTGAACTATAACAATTTGTTATATTGTCCCGATAGTTATAGGGAATCGAAATATCTCATTAATAATTAAATAGATTCTTCGACAAGCTCAGAATGACAGCTGTTTGGTTTTTTCGAACATGCCCTTATAAGGAATGAATTATTAAAAGGACTTTAGTCGTTGGTGTTTGAAAGAATTATTTAAAAAATATTACTTTTGTTTAAAGTAAAATAATCTATTATGATCATTGCCGTAGATTTTGATGGTACAATTGTGGAACATGAGTATCCTAAAATTGGGAAGCCTAAATTATTTGCATTTGAGACCTTGAAGGCATTACAAGATAGGGGAGATCAACTTATTCTTTGGACATATAGATCGGGGAAAGAGTTAGATGAAGCGGTAGAGTTTTGTAAAATCAATGGGATAGAGTTTTATGCTGTTAATAAAAATTATCCCGAAGAGGTATACGACGGTTCTATTAGCCGTAAAATTCTTGCTGAGGTTTATATTGATGATAGGAATATTGGTGGTTTTATGGAGTGGAGCGAAGTGTGGCAATTATTAAATCCTGATCTTTTTGATGATGATGTAAAAAAGCAAATGAAGAAAATACCAATTTCGAAGAAATCATTTTGGAAAAAAAAGTAAATAATTTTTTATCATAAAGATAGTGTCTTAGAGCCTTTGTGGCAAAAAAAATATCTTATGAAACAACCATGCTGAGGAATTAAGACATAAGGAAATGATTGAAGTTTTCTTTGGGTCTTAGAGCCTTTGCGAGAAATTTTAAATAAATGAAAATAGCAAAATCAACAATTAGTAGTTTTTTCCTTTTAACACTTTTCTTTTTTCAATTATCATGCTCAAATCAGAAAAAAGAGGATGTTAAGCAAAATGATAATAAGAAAACAGAAAATGTAAGTAAGCGTGTTTCGGTATTAAAAATTGATTCTCCGAAGGCAGGAGAGATGTTTATAATTGGAGATAATATCGAGATTAATATAGGTCTCAAGGAGGCAGATGTTGAAATTGATTCATTAATTGTAGTATCAGGACATTTAAAAACGATATTATATAATCATAACTTACAATATGTATGGGATACTAAAGAGTTAAATGTAGGATCAAATCAGTTAAAAGTTTTTGCATATTCAGGAGGTAATAAAATTGATAGTTATTATTTAAAATTACGATTTAAATCGGATATTAAACCGGAATTATTTGAGTGTAAAATTATTAAAACTTATCCACATGATAAAAAGGCATACACTCAAGGTTTAATTTACGAAAATGGAATAATGTATGAAGGAACTGGTCAGTTCGGAGAATCAGTATTGAGAAAAGTGAATTTTGAATCTGGAGAAATCATTGCTGAACTAAGTCTTGAATCAAAGTATTTTGGTGAAGGCATTACTATATTTAAGGATAAAATAATTCAGCTAACATGGAGATCACAAACTGGTTTTGTGTATGACAAAAAGAGTTTTAAGCTAATTTCTACTTTAAAATATGGTACCGAGGGGTGGGGTATAACTACAGATGGTAAGAGATTAATTATGAGTGATGGTACTAAGACAATACATTTTCTTGATCCGGTATATTTTAACGAAACAAGTAAAATTGAAGTTTATGATAATGAAGGGCCTATACATAATTTAAATGGATTAGAATATATTGATGGCTTAGTTTATGCAAATGTTTATCAAACTGAAGAAATAATAGCTTTTGACCCTAACACTGGTAAAGTATTAAAAAGAATTGATTGTAGAAAAGTTATTCCAAATGGATATCGGGGTGAACATGACAATGTATTAAACGGCATAGCTTACGATAAAGATAATGACAGGTATTTTATTACCGGAAAACGTTGGCCAAATTTATTTGAGGTAAAGTTTGTAAAATAATAAGACTTGATAATAATAAAAAGACGCTCTCCAAAAAGTCAAAAAGTTGTCTATACTTCGACAAGCTCAGTATGACAACTTTCTGCTAATCAACTTGTCACACTGAGCCTGTCGAAGTGTTTTTGCTTTAATACTAGGTTTTTAGACAGCCCCTTTTGCATTGTATAATTATAAACTAGTGTAAAATAAAATCCGTTTCGTAAGCTGTGAATTCTATTTTACAAGGTGGATTATCTGATGTTTGACCTTCGAAATATTTTTTGCTGTCGCCAAAATTCATATCTTTTACTTTTAGCCTATTCTTAGGAAAATCAACATCGCCATATTTAGTATCGAATTTTAAACTAAACTCCAATGCAGGATCTAAAGGCATAGTCACAGATCCATATTTGAAATCTCCTTTAAAATTTTCAAAACTCGATTTCGCATTTTGGATATTTAAATCTAATTCATATGCACTTGTAAAAATTAAGGATTTGCTAATTGATTCGAATTCAATATTATCGTATTTTGATTCAGTGCAGGAGAAATCTCCTACATTGGCTGCATATATTTCTGTTTCGTATAAACTTTCACATTTTGCTGAGCCAATATTTAAGGCTTTAAATGAAGAGTATTTGGAAGTATAAGCAAGTTCTTTAATATTTTTTGCTTCAATATCAGATTCATAAACATCAATTTTTATATAATTAACATCACCTTCAATTTTAAAATTTGAATATTTAGCTTGACCTGTTAATCCTTGTGTTAAATTCATAATTTCAAATTCGTCTTCATAGGATCCTAAAGTAATTTTCCCTGCATTTTCAATATTAAACTCAGAGTATTTTGTGTTTAGATTACATGTGTTAATATCTTTTATTTCTATTTCGCATTCATACACATCCAACTTAGCAGTTTCTCCATTACCAATATCTGCAGAACTATATTTCATATTAAATTGGCCATTTTTAAAGCTTGCAATGGTAAGATCTACTTCATATAAATCAAAGTTGACATCTCCTTTTAGTGCCGCTATATCAATATCATTGTATTTGCTTTTTAAATTCAGCGCTATATTTTCAGGAACCCATAGAGTATAGTTAACTTTGAATTTTTTTATATTGATTTTTTTACCATTTACCAAAGTGATTGACATGAATGGACCAAAACCAATAGTGCTTTTAGCCATTTTAGTTACAATACTTAGTGAGTTTGAGCTTTGGCTAACTTCAGGAGTCTTAAACAAGTCAATTAATTCATCTTGATCTTCTTTATCGCCACCTTCGATAATTATTTCTCCCATTAATTTCACTTCATTTTTTTGCCAGGTATTAACTTTTAAATCAGTATCGTAACACGAAAATGACAAATCACTTGTAGAATTAACAGGGAAGTTTTTTTCGTATGTTTCTTTTCTTTCCTGGGCAAAACTTGAATTAATAGAGATAGCAATAATTATTGCGGCTAAAAATATTTTAGATATTTGTTTTATTGTTTTCATAATGTTGATTTTTTTCTATTTCGTTTAACATCCTGTCTAACAGACGAATTTTCTTTTGATAAAGATCCATCAAAGAGTTTAATAATCTTGGATTTGGGCCATTAGTACTAAGATCATCTGAATATTTACTGATGAGCGTATCAATATATTCCAAATCATTAAAACCTTCACTTAACAGGTCTTCATTGTAATTTGATTTTTGTAATACTTGATAATAAGTTTTAATCTGGTTTTGGAATTGGGCTTCTTGTTTTGCCAGATTTGGGTCGATATTGGCTAAAATTAATTGTTGATTAGTACGAAGAGATGTAATTTGATATGTAATAAAAGATAAGGCTACAACAACAATAACAGCCGCCGCAATTTTAATAAATAAAAATCGTGATTGATTTCCCTTTTTATTTATTGAATGTGAAATGCCGGTCCATAAAAAATCCTCGTCAACTTTTTCTACATCAAGTTGAGTTCTGTTTTTACGAATGTAATCTTCAATATTCATAGCGAATTTCCTTTTCTAATTTCTCTCGTAATAATAGTTTAGCACGCAGGTATTGCGATTTTGATGTCGATTCTGAAATGTTTAAAATCTCTGCAATCTCTTTGTGCCGATATCCTTCAAGTAAATAAAGGTTAAGAACTACTCTTGCCTTTTCAGGTAGAGTTTTAATAGATTCATGAATTTTACTTGGTTCAATTTCCGGGAAGTTACTTTTCTCGGGCTCATCACTAACAATTTGTAAATTATCAAAATCGGTAAATTCTAGTTTTTTTGACTTAATAAATGTTATCGATTGATTAATTACAATTCGCTTTAGCCATGATCCGAACGAAGATTCTCCACGAAACGAATCCAAGTTTTTAAATGCTTTAACAAATGATTCTTGTATAATATCTTCTGCATCGTACTGGTTCGAAACCATTCTGACACATGTATTGTACATTGCTTGCACATATAATTTATACAGTCGGTACATCGACTGCTGATCACCTTTACGTGCAGTTTTAATTAATTTAGAATGTATTTCAATACTTTGTTTGCCCAAATCCTTTTGTTTATTTAATAGACTTAACGAAATATAAATAGTTGGAAAGATTTTCCATTTTTTTTAATAATTTAAGAACTAAAGTCCTTTTGGTAGTTTTATATTGTTTAGGATGTTCAAAAAGCAAAAAAATTATAATAACACTTCGACGGGCTCAGTGTGACAATCTGAACTACAACAACTTGTCATATTGAGCTTGTCGAAATATGGGTGATCTAATTACTTTTCGGACATCTCCTATTGAATTCTATATAAGGAGCTTTAGTCCAATATTTCAATATTTATATGAATTAATTAGTATCTGCAAGAAAATTACCATTTTTAAGTCTTTGATAAGTAAGCGACAAAGACATTCCGATAGCTATCGCAATTCGAAGTGCTGGAAACCAAGGAGCTTACTTTTGTAAGAGACTGTTTTCAGCACGAGAGTAACGCAGAACCTTGCGAAGCTCACGAACACAAATTTATAAATATTAAACTTGTGAGTAATTTGTCGTTTACTTGCAAAGACTTATTACATTTTTTTTATTCGAACTTCAATATCTTTTTCATCTTTTAATAATTCAATAAGTTTTGAAGTATCCGTATTTCCATAATGATATGGATAAATAACTTTTGGTCGAAAAGCCTTTGCTGCATCAGCAACCATCTCTGGAGTCATAGTATAAGGTAGGTTCATTGGTAGAAATGCAATGTCGATATTTTCTAAGGCTTTTAATTCGGGAATATTTTCTGTATCACCACCAATAAGTACATTCTTATCGCCAAATTTAATTATATATCCATTACCATCGCCCTTAGGATGAAAGGGTTCTCCAGTTTCTCGTTTGTTTATGATATTATAAGCAGGTATTGCTGTAATTTCAAGTTGATTAATTTCCAAAGCATCACCATTTTTCATGGCAATAATATCTGTAAGGTTCTCGCTGAATTCATCGCATTTTTGAGTGAGGATTATTTTAGTGTTTTCTTTTTTCAGCAGATTAATTGCGTTTAAATCCAAATGATCGCCATGATGATGCGTAATTAGAATTAAATCGGCCTTTGGATAATTTGTATAGTTCCCCATTTGAGTAACCGGATCAATATGGATTGTTTTTCCATCAAACTCAAAAAACAATGAAGCGTGTTTTACAAAGTTAATTGTTAATTCTCCCTCATTTGTATCGAATTTATCTGTTTGGAGATCTTGTGAATACATCGTGTTTAAACTAAGAAATATTATTGCTATTATGCTTATTGTTTTTTTCATAATGGTAGAATTTAAGATTAGAAAATAAAGGTAACAAATTAAAAAATGAGAATCAATGGAATAGGTTTATCTGGTTAATGTTATTATACTTTTGGCGTATGGTATTAATTTGATATAAATAAGCCACTAAAAATATAGAATGTCGAGCGAGTCAGTACTTATAATAAGTAAATATTTTGGTAGCTTAATTCATTGTCTGACTGTTTTTTGCTTTTAGTATAATTCATTTCTGCTTTTTGATAATGAAATTATCAAGATTAGTTCGGCATGTATTATAGAAAATTGTTTTAGTTTTTCCAATGTGTCTGTGTCTGAAAAGAGCATTGGTTGGATTAAAGGATTTTTTAAAATGATTTTGTTTGTTCAATTAATTTCTTAATTTCATGCAACAATTTGAAATGCTTTTTAATTAAAATGAACTCTTATCGAAACAGAATTTATGTGGGAATACTTTAATTCAGCTATAAAATTATATAAGAAAAATAAGTGGTTATCTATTTGTATATTATTTCTTATCACCATAATATTTTTATTTTTAAAAATTCCAATAGTGTATGAAGGGTTCAAGAAATGGAAGAATATTAAAAGTGATATTTTTAAAATCGACACAGTTGAAAATTCTATTTCATTTAATAATTTGAATGAATCAGATACTTCAAAAACAAGTGAGTATATAGTTGAAAATATTACGTGCAATGAAAATGAAGAAATTATTGATGTAGAAATTTTACAACTTGAAAGAAATAAAGAAGTAAAAGATAATACCAAAATTACCGATACGGTCTATACTTTTTCTTTGATTGTATTTCCGCCACTTTCGAAAGTTTTTATAGATTCGGTTTATCAAGGAAATTCAGATTTAGATTTAAAACTTAAGAAAGGTAAATATTTTGTTTTTGCTAAGAAAAAAGGATTTATTGAGCATTGTGAAATTATTCACATTCCAACACAAAGATTATTAACTATAGAATTGAAAAAAGATGAATAGAAAAGTTTATATTTTATGTATCTGTGTTTTTTTATTTTTAAACAATGTATTTTGTCAAAAATACTCAACTCCTGATTCTAAGGCATATAGAATTCTAGTTCTGGATTTCACATGCGATATCGATAGTTCTTCATCAAAAGATGGGGAGTATTTAGCAAATTCAATTCGAGCAAAATTATCGAATAATACTGTAAATACACATATAAATATAATTGATAGGGGCGAGATGCATAAGTTATTTCAGGATAGGAGTAATGGTATGAAACAGAGTTCATTATTTGATGAGAGCACAGCGATAAAACTCGGAAAACAGTTATATGCAAATTATGTTGTATTAGGACAGATTTATAGCTCAAAAAGCTTATTTCGAGAAGATAAAATTTATGCAAAAATTGTTGAAGTTGAAACTGGATGCATTAAGAATGCTTTGGAGTTAGAGTTTGTAAGAGAAAATTATAAATCTATTGTGGATTCTATTGCGTTATCATTGACCTCAATTATCCCGGAACAATACTTTGCTAAACCGATGGAATTAAGTGAAATGTATGATCCTTTTATTAAAGAAATGAAATTGGTGTCAGATTCATATAGGACATATATAAAGAAAGGTTTGTTTAAGAAAAAAAACACTTTAATACATCCAATGATTGACGTAACAAAAACGGTGTTTTTATCAGCTAATATTGATGAAGAATTAGCAGATGATGCTTGTATGTTAATTGTAAACGAAGATGGTATGTTTATAAAATATATAGGTTATTATAGTGATCATTTTAGTGATAATGAGTTTGATGGTGTTTATTGGAAAGATTTAATCTTATTTAGTGAAAAGTTTAAGGAAATTGATAGAATTGATACTAAAAAAGATTCTATAATGTTAATATTTATTGATACAGCAGAAATAAAACAAAAAGTGGGTATTTATAAGGGATTAACTTATTCAGACCTAATTTATCTTGAGAAAATGGGATTAAAAAAGGAATTTGAGAATTTTAAAAAAAATATCATGGGAACAGAATTAGTTGAAATATCTAATTCTATAGATAGGATTAAACAAGATGAATTTTTAAATACTATTTTTCAGCAATATATGATTATTGTGAATAGATATGAAAAATTAATATTACTGGGCATATATAAAACTAAGTATGGAGATGCTGGGGGATTTTATGGATAAAATGTTTTAAGGTGAAAAAAACCCGGAAACAAGTTCCGGGTTAAATTTTTTCAATCTTTTGATATTATCTTAATGGAATAATTTCCTTTTTAAAAGTATCATTTATAACCATTGCAAGGGCAAGAAATAAAGCAAAACTTCCGCTAAAAACTCCATCAATACCTGCGATTAATTTTACTGTAGCATTTCCTGTAAAATCGGCAATTGCTAAAGTGAAGAATAAAATAACTACGGAGCCAAATAATATTCTCATCATTTTTGTTAGACTAAAAGTCGCGATAAATAAACCGGTTGAGAATACTCCCCAAATAGCAAGAAACCAACCCATTGCTTGAGGACTTGGTGCTTCACCTAAACCTAATTTTGGAATCATCATTAGTGCAACTAAAATAATCCAAAAGAATCCGTATGAACCAAAAGCAACCATTCCAAACATATTGTTTTTCTTGCTTTCCATGCTTCCTACCATAACTTGGGCAATACCGCCAAAAAATATACCCATTGCCATTATCATTGAATCCAAAGGAAACAAACCAATATTATGTAAATTCAATAATAGTGTCGACATTCCAAAACCACATAATCCAAAAGCTGCAGGATTTGTTGTTGTATCAACTAATCTTACTAATTCTTGTTTATTACTCATTTTCTATTTTTTATTTAATTTGATTTAGCGGGCAAAAATAGAATTTATATGTCGAAACACAAGCATTGTTTATGATAAATTCAGGAAAAGAGATTGTGCTTGAAAGTGCTATGCTTAGTGTGTTTAACGCAATGTACCAAAACCATAAACTTAATTATGGATGTGTTAGTTAACAGCTTTTTTGAGAATAGAGATTTATTAAGAAAATATTTTTTTTTTAAATTACTTTAAAAGAAAAATCCAAAGAATAGATCTTTGGATTTTTTAATATTCCATAATAATTAAATAGATTCTTCGACAGGCTCAGAATGATAACTATTTAGTCTTTTTGGAAAACCTCTTTTAATATTTTACTAGAATTAAATATTAATTCGCTATTCTAAAAGAAAGTTTTACTAAGAAAACATTGCTTGGATGAAGATTAAATAAATCATCAAGATCGTTTCCTAAAGAAAATTTACCGACATTTTCATCACCTGTTTTACTTTGTGTCCAAACAAGATATAGCAAAGAACCAGGTCTGTATTCCCAACGTAATACTAAATTAGATCTGAATTGTTTAAAGTTAAAATCATATTCATTGTTTAAGTAATCCTGATAATTTTGGTCAGTTTCCGGTTCTGTAGACCATGACATGTCGGTGCTATAACGATCTTCAAATTTTTCAGCATTGGGATTTGTAATGTATTTTGCATCGGAATAATCAACTGCTGTTATAAAAGGAGACCCATAATATTGAATTGTTAATCCCGGAGTAATAGTGTAATCAATTCTTACCGTTAAATCGGTAGTAATTTGATCAATTTTAGCAAATACATACCTGTCATCATTATTGAATTCTTCTGTATCTACATATTGTAATTCGCTGTTAGATACCGAATAATCAGGCAAGAATGAAATTCTTAAAGCATCCCAGGGGCGATAAATAAGATCTATTCCATACCAAGTTCTTTTTGAGGAATTATCGAAGCCCCAATTTGTTCCGGTATTACCATATACTTGTAATTTTTTTCTACTGTCAGTCCCCACATTTAACCAATAGTTAAAACTTCCCGGGGTTTTAATAGATGGTCCTCCGCGCAACATATTATTTGATGTGCTTTCACCTTCCATATTAGTTCCTCCTCCAAAAGTCCAGTGATTTGTAAATTGCATGTTTAAATTTACATTACCTCCATAAAAATTATTATTTAAACCAAAATCCCAACCGCTCCATTGATTAAAATTTAACTGCATATTACGAAATATACTAAAAGGCTCACTCCAGCGATATCCTGCCCAAAAAACCTGAAATAAAGCATCGGAGTGATGTAAAAAGCCAACATCATTAGTCTCAAATTCAGGCGATCTCCAGGTTAGCCATGTCATCCATCTTAATTTATTAGAACCGCGTTTCCCAAACTGAATTGTTCCGGCATGACCTGTCATTGTTGTGCGAGTAGAATCAAAAGTGGTATAGGTGTTATCCGGTCGCTGAAAATATCTTCGAGATGAACTTTGCTGTGAAATTATAGCAGTGGTATCTCCTTGAATATGACTCATTGTATATTTTAAAGTCATATAATATTTCTTTTCTTTCCAATATTGTGTGAAATCAATACCACCTGTGTAGGCTTCTGTATTTAATTCATTCAAATGATCATTATTAATAAATCTGTTGGTTGAGGTAAACATACCTCCAAGTATAGAATTATTGTTATTTAAATCTTTTTGGACTCTTGCAATAAAATAATTTGTCATTGGTTCAACTACTTCTTCACTTTCATCTCCTTGTCGTGAAATACTGGCTTTTTCTTCAGCAGCTAAACTTTCAATTATACCAATGGATAAACCATTTCTGGTTTTTCCGGTTAGTTTTAATGCTCCAAGGATGGTTGTATTTGTGGGAACATCTGCGTATTCGTCATCATCACTATCAACATCAGGATTATATTGAGGAGCACGACCAATTCGTCTTGAATAAAATAGATTATCCTGAGCAAAAGAATTGCCTCCACCAGAAATTTGAAAGTTGGTTATATTTCTTCCTTCAATAAAGAATGGCCTTTTTTCTTCAAAATAAGATTCGAATGCAGAAAGATTAACTTCAGAAGGGTCAGCTTCAACTTGACCAAAGTCAGGGTTTATGGTAAAATCCAAGGTAAAATCGTTTGTTATTCCAATTTTGCCATCCAGGCCAAAGCCCATACTTGGTTTAATTCCTTCAGAAAAAGGATTATCCGGGTCTATTTTATTTGACTCTGTTTTGGCAAGAATGTATGGTGAAATTTCAAGTTGTCTTTTTGGTTTAATGTTTTTTATTCCGTGTAATTCACCAAAGTGGCGAACCCAACCTGATTCATCTTGTGAAAAATATGACCAGTGAGAACGTTCTTCATTTCTGAAGAATCGACGATTTACCTGCAAACCCCAGATTTGATTTTCTTTGTTGTTACTAAATCGCAATTGAGTAAATGGAATCTTTAATTCAGCTATCCATCCAAGACTGTCAATGCTCGTTTTAAGAACCCAAATTGGATCCCAGGTTGAGTCCCATCTATCTCCATCATTTGTTATAAACTGATCACTTTTTACTCCGGAAACCGAAGCGGTAAATGAAAAGGCTGTACGTTTATCAAAATAACTATCAATATTTATTTCAACCCAATCACCATCAAATCCATCGCGACGAGACATACGCTTTACAATTTTATCGGGTTCGGTATCAAAAGCACGAACTAAAACATAAAGATTATCATCGTCGTAGAGGACTTTAAATGCAGTTTCTTGAGAAGGCTTTGCACCATCATTTGGCTCTCGTTGTATAAAATCACCAGACCACTCAACTTTATCCCAAATTTCGTCGTCGATAATACCGTCTATAAAAGGTCTTGTTCCATTAATTCTTTTAGTATTATAGATTTTCTCCTGCAAGGTATTGTCTTGAGCAATAGAAGTTAATGCAAAAGAAACTAAAATTGTAATTATGTATAAAGCTTTATATTTCATGATAAAATTGTATTTATAGTTAAGTAAATTGAATGAAAGACGAATGAAAATGCAGAATGTTGTTTGCATCTCTATCCTATTTTTTCATTTACATATGAGTATATGTGAATGTTTTACAAAACTAATGCCATGAGTAGTAAGATTCAGATAATCTTGTAGATACAATTAATTTGGGTTCTTGCAGGTGTAAATTAATGTACATTATTGAACAAAAACTGCACGTTATTGGGACTAATAAAAAATAATTATGAGGATGAAAAAATAGTTTGCATAATAAATTAACACTTAAAAGTATTCCAGAATACCAAGAGCATACATCCATAGTAACTGCAATAGTTGTATATGGAATTGCAAACTTAGACCATCAGCTTTCATGCGAGGGATATTTTAAAGTTGATGAACCAGTAAAAGAGAAAGAAGGAAAAAAGAAGAAGAGATAGTTAGTAAAAGCACCCTTCGACAGGCTCAGGGTCAATGTCATTAAGTTAAGGTATAATTCTTTGATAATCAATAGGATAAGCTTGTTTTTAGTACAAAAAATCGTATATTTGGCTTATAATCAGAGATATAGATAACATGAAAAAAAACACCTGAATTTATTTTACAAAGAATTAAAGACACTTTATTTTGCGAAGAGTTAAAGGATAAATTCAAGATGAGAAACAGCGATTTTACAAGAAATAGGAAACAGTCATTTTCAGGAGCTTTGCTTTTTATGATGAATAGAATAACCAAGACGCTTTCTATTGAGATTGATAACTTTATACAAGTGTTAAACCAAAATAAAATTT
>WTBR01000139.1 GCA_013138975.1 Bacteroidales bacterium | reverse complement strand
AGAGCAAAACTTGTTTAATTTGTCATTAAATTACGAAAGGTTGAACTATTAACTGAAACCGCCACGTGCGAGAGCATGCGTGGTGGTGTGAGAGGACGGAGGAGTAATCCTCCTACCTACTCGATTTCAATTGTGGTTTGGGTATATAATTTAAACAGAGAATAAATTTATAAGGTTTAAAGTTTGCTAAAGAAATTTTACGGATATTCATTTTAGAAGAGATTTATATATATATGGTTACTAATTTTATTAATCAATTAAAAAAGAAAAAAATAGATGTTTAAAATAATAATTTTTAGGAGTTTTTAAAAGCGGAAATTAACACTTTGTAAAATGTGTTTCTTTACATATTCCACTATATCAATTGGAAAAATCTGCAAATTTTAATTCTTAGAAAACTTATAATGCCAAACATTATATTGAATTACAAATCCAACAAATAAAAAAAGCGCCATTTTTAATGGCGCTTAGCTGAGGTAACTTGTGTTTTCTTCTTCAGTTAAATTATATAAATCATAAACCATTTTTGGTTTGTTTCTTTATCTGAAATCATTTTGATAGATTGTAACCTAATAAACTCTTTATTTCTGATTCATTTAAATTGGAATCTCGAAGAATTATTTCTTTATCAGGATATGTTTCAAACAATTTTGGATCTTTAGCTAAATACTTATATGGCATATTAAAATATTCACTTTTATTTGGGTTATCTGATTGTCCTAAATTCAATCTTTTAGAATTAAATGTACTTTTCCAAGGCGTTTTCTCTTTAACTAATTCAAAATGATTATTTCCTTGAACTAATTGATTAAATAAACTTTTAACTACTTTCGATTTTGATAATACTTCTTTTTTGTCAATATCATAAAGACCACGAATTAGGATTCCCCCAAAATCATTATTCTTCGCATTTCCAAGAGAAATGTCTATTCCGTAACGATGTAACTCAAAGTCGCCAAATGGTCTTGTATGTTTTATTCCTTTCGCATAATCGTCTTTATGAAAGTTATGCCAATAATAAAGTTCAATATCAATTAATGAGAATTTAGATTTATTTACAATTATTAATCGATTTAAAATTAGTTCTTTTGCAATTAATTCTAGTGATTCAACAATCTTCTCTTTCGACGTTTTATTAATTTGTAGATCTTTCATTTGACTTATAATTAAGTAATTACTTTATGAAATTAGCAAAAATGATTGACAAACAATACTCAATGTGAAATTTAAGTTTGTTTACGAAGCAAATGTACTTAAATTTAAAATCTCCGCTAAGCGGAATTTGCCATTCCGCTTTATTAATTGGAAAAATTTGCAAATTTTAATTCTTAGAAAATTAATTTTGCCAAACATTTTTTGAATTATAAATACAATCAATATAAAAACGCTGGTACAAATGATGCTTAGCTGGGGTGTCGTGCTTATTCCGCAGTTAATTTTATTGATAAATTCAAGGCATTTGCAATAAGAGCAAAGTTTGAAATCTTAATATCTTCTCCGTTTTCAATTCGTGAAATATAAGGTCTCTTTTTTCCAACGCTTTTAGCCAAATCTTCTTGACTTATTTTCAATTCTTTTCTTCGATTTCTTATAATCTCTCCGAAATAGTATGAAAATGCCTTCTCATTGAATTTCTCTCGAGATTCAGTTCCTTTCTTACCAAACTTTTTGTTTAGAAGTTCTTTTACATTTACCGATTTTCCCATAACTATTTTTCTTTTAAATAATCTTCTAAAATAATTTCCGCTTTCTTAATTGCTTTTTTATAATCTTTCGTCCCTTTCTTCTGAAATCCAAATAAACATACAGCTTTTGTACATTCATTAAAATTTAAGTGGTCAATTGCGAAAATTATTATTCGATATTGATTGCCTGTTTTTATTCTTAACTCATAAAAATGTGTGTCTTGCAATTTTTTACAAAATTAGAATTAACAAGCTTATTTTCAGTCATAACTTCAAATAACTGATAGAATTTTAAGTTTGTTTTTCGTCTTGTTTTTCTACAAAGTCAAGACATTCTGTTGTAATTTCGATATCTCTCACTATGCAAATGTAACGAATTCGTTACACGGCTGCAATTTATTTTATAAATTAATTCTGTAGACTAAAATTTTCTAAGGTTTTCTGTAAAGTTTTACTCACTTTATCAATTGGAAAAAAATGCAAATTTTAATTCTTAGAAAATTTTTAATGCTAAACATTATACTGGATTATAAATACAATCCATAAAAAAAAGCGCCATTACAAATGGCGCTTAGTTATATTTGTTATGCAATTAATATTTATTCGATGTTTAAGTTTCTACTTTTTGGATATTTGACAGAATATTTTAATTCAAAATCTTTTTTATCGCCAGGTTCTAAAGAAAACTCCCACTTTATTTTTCCTGTTTCTTTATTATGTTTTGCTCCTGAAATTTTCTGTACTTCTAATTCTATTTCTTCTAATGTTGGAATTGGAACTTGGTCAAGTAATATCATTTTAATTTTCTGACTTTTATTATTTTTTACGATAATTTTCCAAGCTCTGGTTTCTTCCTTCTTAGTACCTATAAACTGTTTTGTAGTAAAATCTTTAAGTTTTTCCCTACTTACACTTACATTCTTATCTCGTCCAAGAGAAATTTGTAAAGTATCTGAAGCATATCGAACATCAAGTAATGTTTTACCAATATATGTATCTTCAAAAAAGATATTTGCTTCTCCTTCTAGTAAATTATATTTTTCCCAATCATTAACATTTGCAATTAAGAAAGCATCTTTATCAATTTTCGGAACACTATAATATTGATAATCTGCCGGAAGATAATATGCGTCCATATCAATTGTATAACTTTTATTATCAGAATTAACCGTATAAGGAGTTTTAATCTCAAAATCTACAGTAGTCTGATTTTCAATTTGTGCTGAAGGTATTGCAAAACTGCTTGCACCACGAATTTTATACTCCGCTTCATCTGTCTCCTGCATAGAGTAACTACGAGACTTTTTTTCGCGAGAAATACCTAAACCTGTTACAACAACTTCATCCATTGTTAATACTTCTGATTCAAGAATTACATTCATTATAGAACCATTAATCGGTAAAACTTTAGTTTTCATTCCTACAAACGAATAAACTAATTGACTTGCGTTATTAGGAATAGTAATAGAATATTTTCCTTCCATATCAGATGATGTCCCAATAGTTGTTCCTTTAACAACAACACTTACGCCGGGGATTGATAGTCCATTTTCTCTATCATATATTTTACCACTAATTGAATTGTTTGTGCGATTATAAGTTGGCGGTAAAGCATTGTAATTTAAAAAGTATGTTTTTAATTCTGGAGCCATTCCCGAAACATTCGGATCTGAAGATGAGAATTTTAAATTAACATTTTTCCAGTCTACTTTTGTATCTTGCTTAACATTAGCCTTGTAAATTAATTCAATTGGTTCGTTAATGTTTTTTGCTCTTATATCGTATGTAGGAAACCATCCCGCATTGGCTACTGTATATGAAACTTCAAAAGAAGCCTGAGTATTCTTTTTCGCATCAATTTTGACAAGAATTTCGCCAGTTGGAAACTCCTTTTTACTCGTCAAAGATTTAATTTGATTATTAACATCTCCTTTTTGTTTATATAAGTTTCTCAAGGTTTTATTTATTTCAATTTCCTTCAGTTTTAGTGAGCTTAGTTTTGTGCCATAGAATGCAGATGCTTCTTTAAGGTTTGTAGTACTTACTTCTTGGTTTTTACCACCAATTTTTCTATTCTCTTGAAGAAAAGAGAGTTCCTCTTTTATTATTGCTAAATACGTATTTTCAAGATTTACCTTGTCATTTATATCCTGAAGTTTTGTCTCAAGCGTAATTAAATTTTGAGGTTTTTCAACTTTCTCAACGTAATTCTGCTGATGGTTAACAGATAATACAGTCACTTCTCCGTTCGCTTTTACCTGGACACTTTTAGCATCAATAAATGGTGAAAGATTAACAAATTTAAGGATTGTTTTTCCGGGTAATAAATCTACCGTTTTCTTTCTTGTTATTTGAGCCCCTTTAATAAAAACAGTTACTTCATTGACAACTGATTTTACCTTTTTCTCTTGAAACTCTTGCGAAAATGCATTGCTAAAAAGCAAGCAAAAAATTAAAATGTTTATTGTTTTCATAATAGTTTTTTCTATAAAGATGCAATTAAGTATAAAATTCCATAAAAAATGAATTCTTATTTTCATAAGGCTTACCAAATTAGTGTTTTTTATGGAAAGAATATAATAAAAGATTATAAGCTGCAAATTCTCATTTTCAATCTAAGAAAATTAATAATGCTAAACATAATATTAAATTATAAATACAATAAAAAAAGCGCCATTACAACTTCTCTCATGAGCGATAGCGAGTAAATGACGCTTAACTGGATTTCTGGCATTGAAATACAATTGGTTTTTATTTTTTGTTTGATGGTTTTATTGAAAAACAGTACATTCACATTACCAAATAAACAGAGACAATTGTTAAAAATATTAGAAATATATAAACAATAGATACAAACTCATTATGTACAAACACAATGGACTAAGTTATAAACTAACAATATTATAGGAGTAATGAGATAATGAAAATTTTTAATCCAAAAACATTACAAACATTTGCTTTTTCTGAAAGACAGAAAAATGTATTTTTTCAGGTTGATGAGTTCAAGATGAGAATCATCGAACTCGAAAAGGATCAACAGCTACCCGAATGTGAAATGAATTCGTATGTAATTTTTTCATTGGTTTCAGGAGAAGTTGAAGTAATTGTCAACAACGAAAAGTCTGTATTAACCGAAGGGGAATTATTGGTATCAGAGCCAGCAACATTTTCTATGAAAGCTCTTAGGGCATCACGCCTTGTGGGTATTCAAGTTGCAAAAGAGAAATTGTAATATGGAGATACTCACCATTATTGCAGTAATCGCAATTATAGCATCTCTGATTGCCGATAGGCATAAGACCTGGAAAGGTATAAAAAAGGGCTTAGTGATGTTTTTAAAGATACTCCCAGCCATTCTATCAGTGCTAATTTTAGTAAGCATATTATTGTATTTCTTACCTAATGAGTTAATTGTTGAATATTTGGGCGAAGATGCAGGTCTTACAGCTTATGTATTTGCAGCCATAGCAGGTTCAATTGCTTTAATTCCAGGATTTATTGCATACCCTTTAGCAGGTATTTTAGTAAAAACAGGTGTTAGTTATCCTGTTATTGCTGTTTTTATAACAACTTTAATGATGGTTGGAATTTTAACATTACCAGTAGAAATAAAATATTTTGGTATACGGATTTCTCTTATTCGCAATATACTTTACTTTCTCGGAGCTCTGATTGTCGGTTTTTTAATTAGCTTATTTTACATATTATGAGAGAAATATTAAAGAAAAACAGGCTTAATTTTCTAATTATAGTTGCATTTACTGTATTTGTTGCTGTATCATACAGCATTAATTACACTTTGGGAGAAAACATATTTAAAGAGCAGTTTTATGGTTTTACAAAGGAGATGATTTTGTTTTTGCCAATAATGTTTATTCTCATAGGTCTTGGCGATGTATGGATTAATCGCGAAAAAGTTGAAAAGCACATAGGTAAGAACTCTGGATTAAAAGGAATAATTCTTGTAATTTTTTTGTCAATGGCACAAGTCGGCCCTTTATATGGTGCTTTTCCAGTAACCTACTTGCTATGGAAAAAGGGAGCAAGTATCCGCAATATCTTTATTTATATTGGTGCATTTTGCACTATAAAAATTCCGATGATTACATTCGAAATTGGCTTTTTAGGATGGAAGTTCTCTGTGTTGCGAACACTTTTTACTTTGCCAATTATCATAATAATAGGCGTTTTAATGGAGAAATTATTAAAAAACAAATCCTTTGAAGTAAAACAACTTTAAATAAAAACACACAAAAACAAAGGAGTTCAGAAAGTTTAATTTAAACTTTTTCACAAAATAAAGTGTATAAATGTGCCGTTGGTTTTTCAAAATTGCCTATCAAGGCAAAAGAGCGTTGGGAAATAAATTTGTTTTTCTTTCAATACAACTGAACCAATCTCAATAATTTCACTATCAAACAGCTACGAATAGAAATAACTTATACTGTCAGACCGAAATCCAATTAATAACATACAAAAGCAATCAAACCTTTAATAAAGATTCTTGATTTTCAAACTTATTAAAATGAGATTAGATTTTTAATAAGTTTGAAGAGCCTCCGCCAAACGAATTTGCAATGCCGCTTTATCAAGAAAAAATTGCAAATTTTCATTTTCAATCGTTATTAATTAATAATGCTAAACATTATATTGAATTACAAATACAATCAATAAATAAAACGCCATTACAAATGAAGCTTAGTTGGGACATTTAGAACAAAAGGAAGGTGCGAAGTACGCTAATAATTACGAAAGTAATTAGGGTGTAAAAGGTACACTGACGAGAGTATTATCTCGTCATCCGCCTATTCTTTTAGATTAGTAAGCCTTATTATTCAATTACTAATTTTAGATGTTTTCCTAATCCAGCTTCTACAATTTTTCTGAAAGTAGATAATTCTATATCTGTTTTATTATTTTCTAATCTTGAAATATAAAACCTTGAAGTTCCACTTTTCGCAGCCAATTGTTCTTGAGTTAGTCCTGCTTTTTTTCTTGCACGACGAATTAATGAGCCGTATTTTGAATTCTCATCATCTTCTACGGTCTCGCTATGTTGAAAAAGAACATATGGATCAATTTCATAAGGATGACTTTCTTCTTTCCCGTTTTCTGATAATAATTTAACTTGAACATTATCCCAAGAAAGAGTGTAATTTCTAAATTGCACTCTTTTAAATTCCTTTTTTTCAAGCAATGGAAATTCAATGTCATTCTCAGATATATTCCATTTATTAAATAATAATTCAAAATCAATCATTCTAGATTCGCCGTTATTAAACATGCAAATAACTTTAAATCCATTTATTTTTTTGATTTTTAATATTCTCGGTACTTTCAAATTCTTTCTCATAATCTTGGATTTAATCGTTTAAAGTTTTCGGATAAAAATTCCTTTCTATCTTTCGCCCACTCAATCACTTTTTTTCTCTGAACAGATGGTAATTTACCTGCATAAGTATCAAGGGTATCTATCACAATCAATTCTTCATACTCCACATATATTGCATGAAAATGAGGAGGAGGATGTTCTCTTGAATAAACATCAATTTTAATTGAGTCAAGTATTTTTATCGTAGGCATACATTGTTATCTTATTAGACAACAAAGGTGTGAAATTTTTCTATATTTAACAATTAAATTTTGCAGAAATTTTCTGGAGTTAGTGCTTACTGACGGTTTGTGGTTTTGAAGCGTGTTGGTTTTTCGCCATGTTTCAATATCTCTGCAAAGCGGGATTTGCAATTCCGCTTCATCAAACGGAAAAATTTGTAAATTTTCATTTTCAATCTTTGAAAATTAATAATGCGAAACATTATATTGAATTACAAATACAATAAATAAAAAAAGCGCCATTACAAATGATGCTTAACTGCGTTGGCATTATAAGCTTTTTTGCAATTGGAATGAGTGAAAGGTTTGTAGAAATTGCAAATGTGTTTGTAATAGCGATGGACTAAAATAATATCAAAATTATATTACGTTCACTTTATGTGAACAATCGATAATTAAGTATGCATTTGTTTGTTTGAAAGTATTATTAAAAAGTAGTACATTCACATAACGAATCATAGAAGTGATTTAGTTTTATTTGATAATCACTAACAACTCAAAGAGGAATCTGCACTTACTGTAAGACCACAATTTATTATAAGAGAACTCAATGATTAAAAAACCGAAAGCTAATAATTTGGGTGCAATAAGTGCCCTAAAAGGATATAGAGTTCAATTTTTATACTCTTTATCAAGGATTCTTTCATACAAAAAATCAGAAGCTGAATTTCATCCAGAGGGTAAGTATGAGGATTTAGATATTTATAATGATAATGGCGAAGTTATAGAAATCATTCAGGTCAAAGATTTAGGAAATGTTCTTACCCTTTCAGATATTACTACTTCAAAAAAAGAAAATACCTTTCTCAAACGCGCAATTAAAGCATATAAAGAGGGAAATACTCCTAAAATAAAGTTGGTGTCATTTGGTAAAATAAATGATGATGTTAAGAACTTATCAAATCCCGAATATTCCAAAAAATTTATTGCGCAGTTAAATAAGCAGGGACTAAATAATGACGATATAAAAATATTAAAAGGTAATTTTGCATACGAAATAGTCAATGAACATGAAGTAGAGAAGGACATACTCACAAATATTGAAGAATGGGGTACTTTAGTTGATTTGAAAATTACGTTGAATTTACTAACATATTGGATTTATCATTCAGCAGAAAAGCAAGAAACAATAACTCCTGAAAATTTTAAAAAACAATTTGACCAAATTTGTAAATTCCAAAATGAGAGGATTAGTTTTAATAAAACATACAACTCTCTCATTCAACCATTAGATAGTAGTATTAATAATGAGAATATTGAAAGTTTAAAATCAGATTTTTATAGAGGTGTTTCTGCAACATACAAACACATTTTGCATGAAGTTGATGTAAAGAGAATTGATAAATTGAAATCAATTAAGGATAAGTTCTATAAATCAAATATTGTATTTATTCATGGTGCATCTGGACAGGGGAAAAGCACTTTAGCATATCGTTATTTAAATGAATATTGTAATGGTAATACCATATATGAATTAAAACACTTACCCGATGATATTTCGATAATCTATAATGTAATAAATGCATTAGAAGGAATATCTAAAGGAATTAGATTCCCAATTACAATTTATATTGATGTTGAAGCAGGAAATAAAGAATGGGTTAGTATTTTAAGGGAATTAGCTTCAAATATGCACTTCAATTTTCTAGTAACAATAAGAGAGGAAGATTGGAATTCTATTGAAATTGGAGACAAATTTAGTTTTTCGGAGATTGAATTATTATTCGATAAGGAAGAAGCTAAACTAATTTATGAATCACTAAACGATTTTAATGAAGATTTAAAGTTTATCGATTTTAATAATGCTTGGGACACATTTGGTGGTAATGGACCATTATTAGAATTTGTATACTTAATAACACAGCAAGAAAGTTTATCTGCAAAATTAAAATCTCAAATAAATAAAATTAGAAATGATTCTTCTGTTATTGGGAATGAAAAAATTAAGCTGCTAAGATATATTGTCCTTGCTGATTGTTTTGGATCAAAAATTAAGCTTAAAGAGTTTAATGACTTTTTACAGCTTAATAGTGAGATTCTTTTTCTAATTGACTTATTGCAGAAAGAATATTTGATTAAAATATCTGGAAATAAGACTTATATCACAGGGCTTCATCCCGTTCGTTCAGAAATAATAAAAGAATTATTATTCGATAACGAAATTAATAACGCTTCGGATTTTGCTCTTGAGGCAATCGCATTTATAAGCGACAATACAATTCTAAATTTCTTAAGAAATGCTTTTAGATACAGTAATCTTTCAACGAACAAATTACTTGCTAAATTAAAAGATTCTGTTCCTCAAAAATGGCAATCATATCATCAAATTCTAAGGAGTTTATTATGGAAGGGTATTTATGATTACGTTAATAAAAATATTAGTTTATTAGCTGAAGTATATACTGAATACTCAAAAGGATGGATAACAATTGTCAATTTTGACTTTGCAGATGTATTAGAGGGTAAAAGTGTTATAGAAAATTCGAATATTTTTACTGAAGAACAAAAGCAATATGCAAAAACAATAAACGCTCGATTTTCAGACAAAAAAGAAATCTTTAATTACAGCTTGAGTTGGCTTAATGATATTAAACAGATTAATTTAATACCTGACACCAAAGATGAATGGGATTCATATGGTCATTTTTTATTTTGGTTAGTATATTTAAAGAAAACCGATATTGATATTGATTTTAAAAATTTCAAATTTGAGATAAATTTAAACAATCAGCCAATTTATATATTAGCATATGCGCTATATTCAGTTAAAATGTATAATAAATCTTCTAAATTACATATAGAAAATTTAGAAAAACTTTTTTGTCAAAGACTTGCTGAAACTTATAAAGTAATATTAGTAGATCAAACAAAAAGAACAATTGAATGTCAATATCTATTTGATATAATTGATGAAGAAATAGATTCTGACGAAAGTGATTTTATTAATGCTAAATCAATGAAAATTATTGATCTACTAAGAGTCGCTTTTCCAAATAAGGATTCGTATGGAACAAAGGGAGTCGGTCATCAGTTTTCATTTTTAGAGAATAACTATGATCCGTCCAAAAAACTGATACCTAAAAAAAACTTACCTCTTAAACCGTTGGTCGAAATAAATTCAACTTATATAAATCTATTTAACTATACTACAAGACCGACCAGCTGGCTCGAATATGTTGAATTAGTAAAAATAAAACGTGAAAGTTTTCTAAAAGTTACTAATCGTCTTGTATCAGCATTTAAGAAATATCACAAAGAAAAAAGGTTTGAACCGTTAAGATTGTATGTTCTTTTTTATTCCGAATTACACACGGAAATTAAAAATCAAAGTAATCCATTATTACCAGTTAATATAACTGATAAATGGGGTGAATTTGGAGAAAGTGGTTTAAATAAAAACACAAACCAAACGCCCGCTATTTCCTTTGAACGATATGAAAGTTTTGAAAAAATATTCAATGATTATTGTACTTCCA
The DNA here is from genome assembly GCA_013138975.1 of Bacteroidales bacterium. Classification (GTDB taxonomy): domain Bacteria; phylum Bacteroidota; class Bacteroidia; order Bacteroidales; family UBA12077; genus UBA12077. The sequence continues at coordinate 16,964 of WTBR01000139.1, read as the reverse complement.
TGGAAAATTTTCTTTGGCAAAGTGCAAATGTTATAATTAGTAAAATTAAATCTGTTCATGAAGGAGCAGAATTTGATTTAAATACAGCAAGAGTTTCTCTTGTAGGTAATCTTTACAAATTATATGAAGATGTGCACCAATTTCAAAATTCAGTTAGAATTCATTTTGAGAAATTTATGAATACAAATGAACTTAAGCATATTGATAGGGTAGAAACCGATAATATTTCAATCCTTAGCTTCTTGTATCGTCAATTTATATATTCTGATGTCTTTTTAAAAGGTGATGTCAGTAAACTAGCTCTAAATAGGTTAAAAGAAACTGATTTGTCTTTTAAAAAGAAAATCTCAAATGGGTTTAAGCAACTATCAAAAGAATTTGGCATTCAAATTAGTATCAAATTCGAGGAAAGTGAAAAACGATGTGTCATATTAGCCAACATTAACAATGCTTTAGAAAGTTTTGAATTAATAGAGATAATGTATAATAAGCTTTTCGAATTAATTGAACAGCCAGATTATAATTCAATTAAATATCTAATAGTTAATACTAATTATCCAGTCTTTAATATTCTTTTGTTAATTAATGGCAAATCATTAAACTCAACATGGTATGATTTTAAAACTTATAATCTTAGGGAAAAGAGTTTTGAAAAATTAGCACAATTTAATCTTATTCCTCAGGAAATACCATCAAACTTCATTGATAAATATAATATTGAGGTATGGAATAAAACATTAATTAAGTTTCAATATTTAGATAAATTTTTAGAGAGTGCTTCAATGTCATACCAATTAGCATTTCATTTTAATCAAATGAAAGAATTTGAAAATAAAGATTTTGAAGACTATAGTCTTTCAATTCTTAATACACATGTACAGAAAACGTCATCTCTTTTTCAAAAAAACATTCAAACTATATTAGATTTAATTTGGCATTATAATGAATTATCTTCAAATGATAAGATTGATTTTGAAGAGGATGAAAAAGAAGTTTTTGAGGATTTGTTATTCGAAATTAGAAGATATACTTATCCCAATGAGAATCTATATAAAAAAGGGAAAATGGAATTTACTCTTGGTACAAAAATATTGAAAAAATGGATTCCAAGATTAGAAATTGTAAATAATAAAGTGCCAGTAATTTATTTCTTTCTTGCAGGAAAAATTATCGAAGAGAAACTTTATGATTAAGCCTTTTGATAACATTGTATTATTATTATTATTATTTATCTTTATTGTAGACTTATTAGATTTAGAAAACATTGTCAAATTGCTTTTTGATTTTTTTTCGTCTTGTTTTTTTTCCGTTATTTTCAGGAGTTTATATTCCTATCTGTATAAGAAGAAAATCTCCGGCTATTTTGTTTCCAAATTTTTAACTCCGACAAACTTTTATTGTCTGTCGGGGTTATATTATAAATAACATGATTATAAATGAAGTTGTAAATGAAAATTAATTATAATAGCTCTAAATTGAAAAGACCTGTTTTATTCAATATTAGTATAATATAATTCAATTTAGATTTTGCATTAGTTAAGTCAGTTATAAGATTTTCATTTTCAATTTTGTTTTCTTCTAATAAAGAATAAGATTTTTTTAAAATTTCTATAACTATTTCCACTCTGTAAGTTGGAATTTTAAAATGATTTCTATCTTGTAAATCACCAATTGTATCATTATTTATTATAGTTATGCCCAAATCAATGGATTTTTCAAAATGGAAAAATGATTCCATAAAGAAAAATCTCTTGTCAATTTCTGAAATATTATTTGATAACTCAGAAATCATACTATAAGATAAGTGCGTTTGATTAATAATTTCATAATTAAAAGAATCAACAAGGTCTTCTATATCAGTTTTTTTTGCTTTTATGCCCAAAATAAAAGTGACTACAAAACTATAAAACCATTGTACTATAGGAACAACAATATGTACTAATGAAAAATAAAGTATTAAATAGGAAAAGAATATAAGTGCAATTATTTTCAAACTATCTTTATCAAATCTACCGGCAAAATAAGCGATGGATAAAGATATAACAGCAGATAATATTGGAATTACAAAATCATTTATTCCTTTTGATTTATCCTTCTTCTGAGCAATTCGATGATTAAATAGTTCTCTTGACATATAGTATCTAGCCAAAGAATTTTTTTTGTAGTAAGAAAAATCTTTAAAGTTCATAGAATTATTTTGTTACAAGTTTTATTGGCGCTCCAATAGAAGTTATTATATAGATCTATGTGCCACTTCTGCAACACGTCTTTTTTTTCCAAAATAACTTGAAAAAAATCTTTAATTAGTGCATCACGACAGATACACTTAGTAGTATAATTAGTTAGATTTCGACACTCTACTAGTAAATTTCTATCATTCTGAATAATTTCAAGGATTGTTTCAAATATATGAAAGGACTTAACAGGTAAAAAATTAATCCTTGTATTAATATTATTAGAATCTAATCCCAAAATATTTCTCTTGGATGGGTTAATAAATCGTTTAAGCTCTCGATTACTTATTGATTTATCTTTTGTTGCTAAAATCCTTTTGACTTCATCTCGCCCTTTATTAAAAGGTTTTTGTTCGTTTTTGTCAAACCTTTTTCCTATAAGAACAATTATTTCTTTTATGATTTTATTATCAACATAAATATTACTATGTACTGGAAAATAATTCAACATATATTTTTAACATTAAAAATAGGAAAAATATGGTTTAAACTACTTTAAAATAGATTAAATATATAAACAGTTTATTAACAATGAGATAAGTAACTAACTATTCATTTAGATATTAACTGTATTTATTTGTAACTTTCTCAAGTATTCAGAGTTTAATACTTAAAGATATACTCTGATACACTTGCATACAACTAGAGCTAAGTTGAAACCTTGTTCCACCAATTTGTTTATATGTAATTGTGGAAAGTTGATATAGCCCTCGTAGAATCAATCATGTAGTACACATACGAAAAATATATCATTATTCTTTTTGTAGATAGTTGTATTACTTTTGCTTTATGCACACGAACTTTTAAGTAATAACACCCTGAGTGTTATTGTTTCTTATTTGTCAATTGTTTATTATGAAACGCTCTACCGGGAATTATTATCTCTGATTGATTCCTCTAACAAAAGAACTACAGGGACACGCAGTTGCAAGCCTAATTCAACAATTTTATACCCTTTTTACACCCATACCCTATAGCATGATCTTTTGCCGTATTTCCTTCTTTATCCTTAATATCTTTCCTTGCTTTATGTTCTAAGAGTAGTTCAATAATTTCTGTTTCATAATCATGCGCGGCTACCATTAAGGGGGTGGTTCCTTCACAATCCTGTTCGTCTACAGTGATTCCCGCTTCTAATAACATCTTTACTGATTCAATATTTCCCCTGTCAACTGCTAAATGCAATGCCGTTTGCCCCTCTTCATTTTTATTATGCAATGATGCTCCTTCATCAATTAATTTTTCAACAACTACATAAACACCATATTCTGCAGCCCCCATAAGAGCCGTTGCCCCAACTTCGTCGGTAGCATTGATGTCTGCTCCATCATTAAGGACTGCCTGTATATCATCACTTGTAGAATCACCATATTGTGCTATGTATAATAAATCTTCTTTTAGCTGTTTTTTGGCTTTTGGGCTAAGATCTCTTTTTCTTTTTTTCTCATCTTCCTTTGTGGATATTTTCATTCCCTTCTTTTTTAATGCTTTTACTAGTTTTTTATTACCTGCTTCAAGGGCATAATGCATTACTGTTTTATCCCTATTATCTTTCACATTTAAATCGGCCCCTCTCTCTATGAGCTTTTTCTTTATATTATCAAAATATTCCGGATCGTACATAAGAGCCGTTTTCCCTTCTTTATCTTTTGCATTTATATCACTATATGCAATTAGGGTCTCAAACCCTCTAATATCACTTTGGCTTTGTCTTATCCTGTAAACAAAATGAGACAGAGCAGTATGTCCCTCTGTGTCCTTTACATCAAAATTTGCTCCCAGAGCTTTGAAAAGTAAAATAAGCTGGTATTTCATTGAAAATTTTCGTCCAATAACATAAAAAAGGGCCGTCATACCATCAGTTTTTAAATCTACACTTGCACCTTGCCCCAATAATTTTATAATACGATTAAATTCAAATTTACCTTCAATGGTATATTCATTAAGCTCATTGGTAATCTTCCTTATGTCACTTTTATTCAACTTTGGCTCTTGCATTCTCAGCTCTTCAATTTTTTTAAGCTTTTTTCTTAATAAAGGAAAACCTGTTAAAGGATCTCCAAGCCTGATTCCTTCCCTCAATTTACTCATGTAGATTCTTTTTCGTAAAACAGCAAATACATTAGTAATAATTATGTGCAAAATAGTAGTAATCAACAATGCATTAGTATAGTCGGATTCAAATGAAAATCCAATTACCTCCTTTAAATCAATTTCGTATGGTTTTAAATATATTATCTGTTGCATTACAAAACTTAAAGCCAGTACAGTGAATGTAAAATGGAACAGTCTGTAAATAGGCGCCCAGACTGAAATGTGCCACGAAATAAGGAACAGAACTAATAAATATACACTAGCCAATGCCAAGTAGGAATTCATTAAGGTTTCAAAAGTTTGTAATAACATAGTAGTAAGATTTTATTATGCAATTTAAATTATTTTTTATGAACTGTCAAGTGCACTCAACTGTTAAACTGACCACCTAATTCCAATTTACTCCGTTACGAGATGGTCACTTTCATTGGTTTTTCCAACTTGTTGGGGTGGCAAAATCAATCAATAAAAAAAAACACCATTACAACTGACGCTTAGCTAGAGTCTGTCCATAAAGTAACGTGTTTGATTCATAAAGTTTGAATTCGAGGCTTGTGAAGTCCTAGAATTGGGAGTTTACTTTTGTAAATAACCAATTATAGGGCGAGCGTAACGAAGAAGTCGGACTTTATGGTCAAACACTAGCTAGGGATGTATTACTAAAACTATTCTTAGCTTTCATTAAAAGATTCTAAGCTAACCAGCCTGCCGGCTGGCAGGAGGTCAGGGCTTATTGAAAGCCAATTACTTACGTATTTACTTACGTCGAACTCACTTTATTTAAGAAATTTTCATGTTGTGTAATATTTTTTTTTATTAAATATCAATAATCTATTTTGGTATCTTTGAATTCGAAAATCAAAAACAAATAATTATGGCAAACTTAGAATGGGGCAAATTACCTTTTGGTTATTTAAAAACTGATTATAATGTCAGATGTTATTATAGAGATGGTAAGTGGGGTGAGTTGGAAATTTCTTCATCTGAAACTGTAAACTTACATATTTCAGCAACTGCGTTGCATTATGGTCAGCAAGCATTCGAAGGAATGAAAGCTTATCGTGGTAAAGACGGTAAGATAAGATTGTTTCGTTGGGAAGAGAATTTTAAACGAATGGAACGTTCTGCCAATGGTATTTTAATGCAACCCGTAACAAAAGATATTTTTAAAGATGCAATCACAAAGGCAGTATTGTTAAATGAAAGATTTGTTCCTCCTTATGGTACTGGAGCAGCTTTATATTTACGTCCTTTATTAATTGGTTCAGGGCCACAGGTTGGAGTAAAACCAGCAGAAGAATACATGTTTATGGTATTTGCTACTCCGGTTGGGCCATATTTTAAAGAAGGATTCACACCAATTAAAATAGCAGTAGTAAGAGATTCTGATCGCGCTGCACCATTAGGAACAGGAAGTATTAAGGTTGGGGGTAATTATGCATCAAGTTTAGTAGGTGCAAAAAAGGCTCACGATGAAGGTTATGGAGCACCAATGTATTTAGATTCAGTTCATAAGAAATATATTGATGAAATTGGAGCAGCAAATTTCTTTGGTGTTAAAAATAATACATACATCACACCTAAATCACCATCAATTTTGCCTTCAATTACCAACATGAGTATTATGCAGTTGGCAGAAGATATGGGAATGACGGTTGAAAAAAGACCAGTTGATATTGATGAATTAGATTCATTTGAAGAAGTAGGTGCATGTGGTACAGCAGCAATTATTTCTCCAATAGGTGAAATTTATGATATCGATAAGGATAAGAAATATAATTTCTGTAAAGATGGAAAAGCAGGACCATTATCAACAAAAATTTATAATAAATTAGTAGCAATTCAATATGGCGATGAGGCTGATCCTCACAACTGGGTTGAAATCATAAAGTAAAAATAATATAACATAAAAAGAGGGCTTTTGTAATAAAAGCCCTCTTTTTAGTGTGTATAAAATTTATTAATTCGTTCTATTTGTTTCCACCTTCTCTTATTTTCTTTAATAAAAAGGTTTTAAATTCGTAGTCGGCAAGATAAATATTCATTACCTTTTCTATAGGTAATATTTTTTTGAATTTTATATGATATTCATCGAGTAATTCAGCTAATGCCATTTCAAAACTTATATATTGATCAGCATATCTTATCATTTCATCATTACTCATATCGTTACTATGATCCGCAAAAAATGACATTTTTTCTTTTCGTGTAGAAATGATTTGATTCTTCTTAGCCCAATAATTGTTGTAAATAGGCCAAAATATTTGTGCTTCTTCAGGTGTAAGTCCAATTTTATCTGTAAAAAAGGCGATTCTTTGAGATTTAATTTCTTGCTCTCGGTCTAATTTTGTTTCTGAATCTTGAGCAATTACAGGAAAAGCAAACCCAACAAATAAAACTAGTACTATGACTGACTTTAATATTTTCATGGTATTAATTAGTATAATTCATCATATAATGTTCGGTAATCTATATTTTCATTCATTAGGTAATGGATGTAAAAATCTGAATCTTTTAATTTGTGATCATCTACTTTCTTCTCATCTTCAAGCAAAACATCAATAAAATGTTGCTCAGTAAATTCTGTAGCGTCAATTTCAATAGTTCTGGAATATAAATCTGAATCTATTCCAGAATTAGATTTATTCGTTTGAATTAAATTAACTGTTGTAATAGCAATTAATGCAAATGCAAAAATCATTAAACCAAAAGCAATTTGAGGTTTAACAAACCTAAATAGTTTTATAATCCATAAATATTCTCTGTTCTCAGATATAATTTTTTCATTCAATTCTATTGGAAATTTCTCAAAATATCCTTCAGGAACTGAGAATGGGTTTTTATTATTCCCTTTTATTTTCTCCAATTTTTTGTAAAAATCATTCATTTCGGTATTCCCTAAATTTGTTTCCCCTGCCCTTTTGACACTTAAACAATTTAATAGTTTAATCTTCGGTAAAATATTTCTCAATTTTCTTTACTGCATGATGATACGAAGCCTTTAATGCTCCAACAGATGTTTCAAGAACTTTGGACATATCATCATATTTCATTTCATCAAAATACTTCAGATTAAAAACTATTCGTTGTTTCTCTGGCAATTCTAATATTGCCTTTTGTAGATTTAATTGAATTTCATCCCCATTGAAATACACATCACTTAGAAGTGTTTCCTTTAAGGTATTTTCGTAATCTACAATAGGCAGTAAGTATTTTGTCTTTTGTTGTTTTAAGAAAGTTAATGATTCATTAGTAGCAATTCTGTATAACCAAGTATATAGTTTTGAATCTTCCCTAAATCCATCTAATCCTTTCCACACCTTTATAAATGTATTCTGTAATATATCATTTGAATCCTCATGTTTAATTACAATCTTACGAATATGCCAATACAATTTCTCCTGATATTTTCTAACAATCAGATTAAATGCATAATTTCTCTTTTCAACGTCTTTAAAAAGAGCTAATAACTCTTTATCATTATATTCAGACATACAGTAGAAAGGAAAACGAGATTAATTAAAATAAGTAATTACAAATATAATTTTATTTTCTTTTAAGCACAGATTCAACAGCTGAAACAATATTTACAGTGTCGATATTATATTTTGTAAGTAATTCTTCAGGAGTTCCGCTTTCACCAAAAGTATCGTTAACAGCAACCATTTCTATTGGAGCAGGTAGCTTTCTGCTTAAAAGTTGAGCAATAGAATCACCTAAGCCGCCATTCATCATATGTTCCTCGGCAGTAACAACTGCTTTTGTTTTTGAAACAGATTCTAAAACAGCTTTTTCGTCAAGAGGCTTTATCGTGTGAATATTAATTATATCGCAAGAAATACCTTTTTTATCTAATATCTCAGCAGCTTCAATAGCTTTCCAAACTAAATGACCGGTTGCAAAAATAGTTACGTCATTACCTTCATCTAAAATTAAAGCTTTACCAATTTCAAATTTTTGATCTTCAGGAGTAAAATTAGGCACTTTTGGTCGCCCGAATCGAAGATAAACCGGACCTTCGTATTCAGCAATTGCAAGTGTAGCAGCTTTTGTTTGGTTATAATCACAAGGATTAATAACAACCATTCCCGGAAGCATTTTCATTAATCCGATATCTTCTAAAATTTGATGAGTAGCTCCATCTTCACCAAGAGTTAAGCCTGCATGCGAAGCACAAATCTTTACATTTTTATTGGAATATGCTACTGATTGTCTGATTTGGTCATAAACCCGACCCGTTGCAAAATTGGCGAAAGTACCTGCAAAAGGAATTTTACCACCAATAGTTAATCCTGCCGCTGTACCAATCATGTTTGCTTCTGCAATACCACATTGTATAAATCTTTCAGGAAAATCATCTGCAAATTGATTCATTTTTAATGAACCTGTAAGGTCTGCACACATTGCAACTACATTTTCATTTTTCTTTCCTGCTTCATATAATCCAACTCCAAAACCTGATCGAGTATCTTTTTTGTCTTTATAACTGAACTTTTTCATACGTTCTAAATAATTATTTAACTGAATATCTTTATTTACATTTTACTTTATTCAACATACCTGCATCATTTGCATATGGAACAACCATGCGTTTTTTTAGTGCATGGTTCATATTATATCTAATAAAGTACTATTTTTTTTGATGATCCTGATTTTATTGTAAACTTTTTATTAATAGTATAAACTGATTGTTTTGTATTTTTAGGTCTGTAAACAGCTCTGTAATTTCCTGGTTGCATTATTATATTTTGTTGTAATTTTCTCTCCTCAAGATTATAAATCCATTTTAAAGTATCAGCTGATTCAACATAAATACTTGCAAATCCGCTTGATGCAAGTGAGAAATTTGCTATCCCGGGACGAGGTATCTCAATGTTTGTTGTTGTGCTCTGGTCTATTTTAACTTTATTCACATAAACTCTTGGAATCGAAAGTATTTCTAAATCATATTCTCCAACCAAATATTTAACCTTAGTACTGTTTTTCTGAACATTTAAGGTTTGATGATTATTGCTTTGTCGTACAATTACATCTAAATTTTTATACTGATTGCTTCCAGCGCATGAAATATTTAATGATCCTTGAGCTGTATTAAGTCCTATCATGTTGTGTTTTCCCTCAGTAAGAATTATTTCTTCTTTTCTTACAGCGGGTATAGTATGGACAACAACATCGTATGTTATTAATGGATCAATTATAAGCGTGTCGGGATTACCCATATAATTTATTGCATGCACAAAATTATATTTTACTTTTCCGGAAACATGATCAAAAAGGGTCATATTTACATCTGTTTCTGTAGGCATTCCATTAACGTCGAGCAAATTAATTTGAGCCGTAGTAGAATTTAATGCCCTGGAAATTACTACGCCCAATACTTCTTTAAATTTTTCTTCGTTTGGAGTGTTAATAAAATGGCCTACACATTCAAATGTTTTTTCAAAATTTGGATCAATTCCTATACCAATAACAAATGGTTTTAAAACAATACCTTTTTTCTGTAGATTTAATGATGCTTGACATGGATCACCATCACAAGCTTCAACCCCATCGGTTATTAATATTATGATATTCCGACAATTTTCACAAGGAGGAAAATCGTTTGCAGCTAATTCCAAAGAATTAGCTATTGGAGTTGTTCCTTTTGGTATTAAGTAACGTAGTTTTTGACGTATCTGGCCTTCGTTTCCCTGGCTAAATGGAACCTCAAGTTTTGTATCACTGCAATCTTGAGGAGGTATAGGGCTTTGATGTCCATATACCCTAAGAGCCATTTGAATATTGTCCATCTGCTCCAAACTATCAATAATCTGGATTAAATAGTTTCTCGCAATATTTATTTTCTTCCCACTTTCCCATGTACCATACATACTTTGTGATGCATCGAATACAAACAAAATCCGGGAGGTAGGAGGTATGGGCTTTTTTTTCTGAGCATGCAAATAAGTTGCACAGAACGAAAGAATAAAAATTAATATATATTTAAGTATAATTTTCAAATTCTAATATTGATTAATTAAATAAGGTAGTATTTGTTTTTTTTATTCTTCTCTTGATTTACGTCGTTCGTAATCCTCTTTTTTAATTTGCCCAAGAATTATTAATTCAGCACTTGCGTAATTTGTTGCTAATGGTATATTATTCACGTTACAAGCTTCAAGTAAGAATTGAATATCTTCATGATGTCCTTGTTTAAGAAGTGGATCGCGTAAAAATATTACAATATCAATTTCTTTGCGTTTAATTCTATCTGTTATTTCAACATAACCTCCAGATTCCCCTGGACTTAAATGCTCAACTTTTATTCCGTGTGATTCAACGAATTCTGCAGTTCTTCCTGTTGCTATTAATTTCACTCCATAAATCCAATCCTTACGTTCATTTAAAAATTGAACCATTTCAGATTTTTTAACATCATGTGCAATGACAACAATATTTTTCATAATCTTAAATATTTTAATTGTTCAACCGATTAAATTTAATAATCTCCCAATGTCTCTTCTAATTGATTTAATGCTGTTTGAAGCTGCACATCGTTAGGTGCAACGCCATGCCATTTGTGTGAGCCCATCATAAAGTCAACACCCATACCCATTTCAGTTTTCATTAAAATTACAATAGGCTTGCCATTTCCGGTTAGCGTTTTTGCATGTTTTAGCGTTTTTACAACATCATCCATATTGTTACCATCCATTTCTAAAACCAGCCATCCGAAACTTTCCCACTTCGCTCTTAGGTTTCCAAGAGTCAATACGTCATCTACAGGACCATCAATTTGCTGTCCATTAACATCAACTGTAGCAATTAAATTGTCAATTTTTTGATGAGTAGCAAATAGCGCTGCTTCCCAAATTTGACCTTCTTGTAATTCACCATCGCCGTGAAGCGTATAAACTATATTAGGATCGTTATTTAATTTTTTAGTAATAGCAGTACCACATGCCACAGATAAACCTTGTCCTAAAGAACCTGAAGCAACACGAATTCCTGGTAGGTTTTCTTTTGTTGTTGGATGGCCTTGTAACCTTGAATTTAATGTCCTAAAAGTTGATAATTCTTTAACATCAAAAGCTCCTGAGCGAGCTAAAACACTATACCATAAGGCAGAAAGATGTCCATTCGAAAGAAAGAAAACATCTTGATTCTTTCCATCCATATCAAAATTCTTTGGATCATAATCCATGATTTCAAAATAAAGTGATGTAAGAAAATCAGTACATCCTAAAGATCCTCCGGGGTGGCCTGAATTTTGCGCATGAACCATTCTTACTATATCTCTGCGTACTTGCGACGCTATTTGTTTTAAGTTTTGATTATCAGACATATTCTATTTGTATATGATTTTTATTGTGTTCGAAAAATTTATTAAACAAAGGTGTAAAAGTACAGTTTTTCCTATTAAAAATTGAGATATGTTTTTAATTTATTATTAACATCTTATTGTATATTATTTTGCAATTTGTTTTTTATTAAAAAGCTCTTTTTAAAATGCTGAAAAAGTGTAATTTTGAAGCTTCAAATTGATTCAAAAAAACATATATTATGAGTTTACAGTGTGGAATAATCGGGATAACAAATGTTGGTAAATCAACTCTATTTAATTGTATGTCGAACACAAAAGTGGAAATAACGAATTTTGCGTTTAGTTCAAATAAATCGAATTTGGCAGTAATGAATGTGCCGGATAATAGATTACAGGAACTTGAAAAAATTCAACCAACCGAGAAACTTATACCTACTACAGTTGAAATAGTTGATATCCCGGGTTTAACAAAGGGAGCAAATCAAGGTGAAGGTGTTGGAAATAAATTCTTAGGTGACATTAGAAATACAGATGCATTAATTCATGTATTAAGATGTTTTGATGATGAGAACCTTCCGCATGTTGATGAATCTGTTGACCCAGTTAGAGATATTGAAACAATAGATTTTGAATTACAAGTACAGGATTTAGAATCTGTTGAAAAGAAAATAATACGCTTAGGAAAGCTTGTTAAAATTGGTGATAAGGATGCCAAACAAGGAATTGAAGTTTTAAAAAGAGTGAAAGAACATTTAGAATCAATGCAAAATGCACGTGATTATGAGCTTTCGGAAACGGACAAAAAGGTTCTTGACGATATATTTCTTTTAACAGCAAAGCCAGTAATATATGTATGTAATGTTGATGATGCTTCAGCAATATCAGGTAACGCTTATGTTGAGAAAGTTAAAGAAAGCTTAAATGATCAGAATACTGAGGTATTAGTTATTGCTGGGAAGTTGGAAGCAGAGATAGCAGATTTAGAGGATTTGGAGGATAGAGTAGAATTTTTATCTGATGCAGGATTAACAGAGCCAGGAGTAAATAAATTAATCCGTAGTGCATATTCTTTATTGAACTTAATGTCGTTTTTTACCGTGGGGCCAAAAGAAATTAGAGCATGGACAATTAAAAAAGGAATGACTGCACCACAGGCGGCCGGAGTAATTCACAGTGATCTTGAACGAGGATTTATTCGTGCCGAGGTAATGAAATATAATGATTATATAGAAATTGGATCAGAGGCTAAGGTTAAAGATGCAGGAAAATTTCATGTAGAAGGTAAAAATTACATTGTAGATGATGGAGATTTATTAAATATCAGGTTTAATGTATAAAGTAGTTAGGCGCAAGTATAGAATATGGTTACTATAATGATAAAATAAATAACTATGGCAGATAGACATTTGGATTATCAATCACAACATGATTCTGTTATTCAGACTGCATATAATAATCTGGATAAGGTGAAGCATGATGTTTATATCAATCCAGGAACTACGAAAAACGCAGCTGTGAGTGGATATTATCCAGACATCATTATAACAAATAAGGATGAAAAAAATGTAAAGTTCATTATAGAAGTTGAAACTCAAGATAGTATTAATCAGAATGAGGTACAACAATGGACTGATTATTCAAAATTAGGGGGGCAATTTTATCTGTTAGTTCCTAAAAACATGAAAGATACAGCGGAGTTATTATGCCGACAAAATAGTATTAAAGCAAGGATTGGAATTTATTATGAGGATAGCTCACAAATTATTATAAAATACGACTAAACTATGGCAAGTTTTATAGAATTTTTAGGCAGTTTTTATCCTTATTTACTTGGTGGGATTGGAGGAGCAACTCTTACTTTAATTACGAATAAAGTAAGTAATAAATTACAAAAAATGGTATGCTATTATGTTGATGATGAAGTAATTTCTAGAATACCAGTTTTGTCTGATAAAGGAGAACAACACCAAAATATCTATTACAAAGAGTTTAAAATTATTAATACAACTAATAAAGATATTTCTAAATTCAAAATAATTTTTGAATTCGATGCAGATTCTAAAATCGTGAAACATTCCACCTTTCTAAAGTCAGGGAAGGATGTTTTAAGACCAAGAGGATTTAAAGGAGCTAATGAAATAATCTATGAAATTAGGAATTTTAATCGAAGTGATTATGCTAAATTTTACTTTGACGTTGCAAATATAAGTAATGGACATTTTAATGTGACAGAGGCAGATTGTTTGGGTTTTAAAATATCTACAAAGGATAAAAGAAAAGCAAAAAAGACTCAAAACTCTAAAATTGTTACAAAAGAAGAATTGAGCAAGAGGTAAATACCAGCGCCCAACAATGTATAAAAACAATAGGCCGAGATAGTAGTAAAATAATGGGTTATAGCCTGTCAAATTTCAAGAAATTTGACAGGAAAGTGCCAAGTAGTCGGCTATTATTCTTACACTAAACGATAAATCAAAATAGAAGGTTTGCCTTATATACCAAACTAATTATGGACTAACTAAGATTTAAAATGAATACACTATTAGCTGTTTTTATTGGTGGAGGAATCGGAAGTGTAACCCGGTTTGGGATCTCGAATTTAATTACATCGGGTTTTAAAGAAATAAATCCTTTCGGAACATTAACAGCTAATGTCATTAGTACTTTAATATTGGGAGGGCTTTTATTTTTATCAACTGACAAGTTTTTAATGTCTGCTAATATCAAAGCTTTTTTAATAATAGGGTTTTGCGGAGGATTTAGCACATTTTCAACTTTTAGTTTTGAAACTTTTGAGTTATTAAAAACCGGAAATTATTTCTTTGCAATATTGAATATTCTTGTAAGTATTTTTCTAGGTGTCGGAGTTTTGTTTATTTTAGCACGAAGTTTATAAGAAACTCCATTGAAATGCAGAAAAAAAGTTATCTAATTAAAATATCACTAATATTTTCTTTTCTATTATTCGAGTTTGGAGTGTTGCAAGCTCAAATTCAATTTAACAAACCTCCTAAATTAGTTGTTGGAATCGTTATCGAAGAAATGCGTTATGAAATGCTTCTTCGTTATTGGGATTCTTTTGGTGAAGATGGATTTAAAAGAATCATTAATCAAGGTGCATTTTGTACTCAAACGCATCATAATTATTTAATTACTCAAAACGGAGTTGGACAAGCAAGTATAGTTACTGGAACTTATCCGTATCATCATGGAATAATTGCAGATAGTTGGTGTAATCGATTAACAGGTGAAATTGTTAATTGTGCCGATGAATCAACGATTAATTTAATAAGTGGTAAAATTACAAAAGGGAATTATACTCCTAAAAATATTATGAGCTCAACTCTGGGTGATGAATTGAAGTTAGCAACCAATGATAGTTCAAAAGTAATATCTGTTTCATTAAATCCGGTTTCTTCAGTAATGTCAGGAGGTAGACTTGCCGATTATGCTTTTTGGTTTAACGACAGTGATGGAGGATGGATAACAGGAGACTATTATAAAAACTCTTTGCCCATATGGGTTGATCAGTTTAACGCAAAAGGATTCCAGTCAATTTATATGAAAAAGAATTGGGCAAGCATGTATTCTTTAGCCGACAATTATAAATATAGTTTACCCGACGATAGTGATTTTGAAATAGGATTTAGGAATTATCGATATACTTTCCCATATGATTTAGCTCATTTAAAAAATCGATCAGGTAATTTTAAATATCTGAAATTTACTCCGTTTGGAAATACTTACACTAAGGATTTCGCTGTTTCGGTAGTTGTAAACGAGGAATTAGGAAAAGATAATTTTACTGATTTTCTTGCAATAAGTTTTTCTGCTACTAATTTCAGTGGAGAATTATTTGGGCCTCGTTCAGTTGAAATGGAAGATCTATTTTTAAGGTTAGATAAAGATATCGAACATTTAATAAGTTTTCTTGATGATGAAGTAGGTCTGGAAAATACATTGATATATTTAACATCAGACAGAGGAGTCTCGGATGTGCCGGAATATTTAATATCAAAAAAGCAAAATGCTGGTGTGTTTGACGGGAATAAGGCAATAAACTTATTAAATAGCTATTTAAGTATTTTATATCAAGACGGTATTTGGGTAAAATATTATTATTCGAGACAGCTATATTTAAATCAACAGTTAATAGATGAAACAGGAGTTGATTTAAGTGAAATACAAAATAAAGTAGCCGATTTTATGGTGCAGTTTACGGGAGTGGCAAACGCTCTGCCTGCAACTACTATAAATTCCACAAATTTCGAGTCAGGCATAAATCAAAAAATTCAAAATACATTCCATCAAAAAAGATCAGGTGATGTTATTATTAATCTTGAACCGGGTTGGATTGAGAAAAATGGTTATGTAACTAAATCAGGTTCGGGATATGTGTATGATACACATGTTCCTTTAATTTGGTTTGGTTGGAATGTTAAAACTACACGTATTGATAAGCCAACAGATATTGTTGATATTGCTCCAACTATTTCTTGGATACTAAAAATTACATCTCCAAATGCTTCGGTAGGTAATCCTATTTTAGAAATAATAGAGTAGGGGTGTTTGTTTTTATTTCTCGGTAAAAGGCCAACTTGAAATTCTTGAATTGTTTGAATTTTTCTCTAATTCAGTATTTTGGTAAATGTTTGAAATATGCTATCGGGGATTGTAAATAGTATTTTTTCTGATTGGTTCATAGCTTATTATTGAATTTGTCTTTGTTCAAGTTTCTGGAATTATTGATAATATATGATGAGATATTCTGATATGCTTGATCTGTTTTAATGATATGTTCGTAATAGTTCCGTTGCCAGATGGAGCCTTGAAGGGATGGTTTTAATGTTGGGGCGACTTACGATTCGCCCGTACTATTTTTCCTTTTTATTTTTTCTCTTAATAAGAAATTAATTATCTTGGTACTTGCTTCTTTATATCCTTTTATAATTGCTCTGAAAGAGCTATCTGTATAAGCATAGGACGAAGTCCTATGGTATTACGGATAAAAAAAAGGACTGAAAGTCCGATATGTATTATAGAAATAGAATTTTAGATTATGCCACAGTCTCTTGCAAAAGTAAATGTTCACATAGTATTCTCTACAAAGAATGGTGCTAATATGATAAAAGAACAATTTCGTGCTGAATTACAAGCTTATTTTGTTGGTGTACTCTCGAAATTGGGTTCTTATACGGAAGAACTGTATTGCAATCCAGATCATATTCATATATTATGTACATTGCCAAGAACGATTACTATAGCTCAATTAGTATCGAAAATTAAAACACCAACTTCGAAATGGGTAAAGAAAAAAGGAAGTCTTAATTTTA
>WTBR01000024.1 GCA_013138975.1 Bacteroidales bacterium | reverse complement strand
TTCCTTCAAGGAGTTCATCCAGACTTCTTTCTAAATCAATAATTGTAATTTTAGAAGAATCTTTAGGATTATCAACAGCTCTTCCGGTATAAATAAGCTTTCTGTTAACATCAAAAACATAAAAATGCGATGTTTTTAAAGCTCCGTATTCTAAAGCTATTTTTTGAGCTTCATCGTATAAATAAAGACAGGGAAAATTATATTGATTCATTCGCTTAATCATATTCAGGAAACTATCTTCATGGTACGTGTTTTTACTATTCGAATTAATTCCAATAAAACGAACTCCCTTTGAACTATATTTTTCAGCTGTTTTTCTTGTTACTTCATCCGAGCCTATAATTATAAAGACAATAAGTACAAGCGAAAAATATTACCAGTATATCTTCATTAAAATCCGAAAGCTCATATGTTTTATTATCAGTTACGGAGAGCTTAAAATTTGGAGTGTTATTTTTTATATACAATAAATATAGCGTATAAATAATTGTAAAAAAAAATAAACAAAAAAAGTTGTTTTACGAGTCAATTAAATATTAAAAAAAACACTTAGCATGTATCATGAATGTTTCGTTATATCAATCATGCGGCGTTAAAACACTTACTGGTAAAAATAGCACGAATACAAAATTAATTTAGTAGGCGTTTAGGTATTTTGCATAAAAGAACAACAAAAATATGTTGAACAACATATTAAAATGGGGGTCACTTATTCTTAATAAAAGGAATTAATTATTGAAAGGTATTTAAATATTGTATCGAATATTATAAATAATTTTAATAAAATAAATATTTAACCAAGTAAAATTGTGGAATTTTTTAAGATAAATCAGTACATTGAACAACTAGATATACTTCTTCGACAAGAATGTACTGGAACTGCACTTGAATTGGCACAAAGACTTGGTATTAGTAAAAGAACTCTTCAAAATCATCTTCAGCAATTAAGAGCAATCGGGATTGTCATTGTTTACGATAACAGCAAAAGAACCTATAAGTATTTAGAAAAAGGGCACTTAACTTTTGGTTTTATAGTGGATCAAATGCAGTAAACAGGAATAGTAAAAAGTTAAATTTTTATATAAATGTCCTTATCATTAAAGTTAAGACACTATCAAACTAAATTCCTGTTCTCTTTACTTATGCAAAGAAATGTGTTATATAACATGTTTCTGCAAAAGTGCATGTGGGTTGCACTATTGTAATTTAACTTTATGATTGAAAACTTTTTTACCGGTAAGGTTTTTATAATTTAAATTTTAACTTAAAATTCTAAAAAATGGAAATCTTAAAATTTGACACTGGAAAAAGAACTAATTTTGTTAATGAGCCAACATTAGGAACACCAATTGCATTAGGAACAGTATCACCAAATGTTACAACAAATCAGAGCTTAAAGAGAAAATTGATAGCTGCAGTATACTGTAGTTCAATCAATGAAACTCGCAGTGGTTGTTGCTCAAGCGACGCTAACCCAAGTTAAGTTTATTAAACTTATTATGTTAGACTTGTGCTATTTAACTTGTAGCACAAGTCTTTTTTTAAAGAGATTTGTTTGTGTTAGATAATTAATTTAGGTATAGACACTCTAAATTGGAGCCGACTAAAAATATAAATTAGTTCAATAAATCTTGAAAAGAGTGTTTTATGTTTAATGATATTTTGTATTAAAAAAATGGACAGGAGTTTGTGGCGTTTAATATACCCGCATATACAATGCTTCGGCTTGAAGAAAAAATATAAATGCCTTCAAACTTTTATTGAGAGAACTAAACAAAGATGAGAATATTGCACATAATTGTAATCTTGTAAATTCTTATATAAAACTACCTTATCGCTAAACTTAACACACAACCATCAAACTAAATTCCTGTTCTCTTTACTCATACAAGGAAATATGCTATATAACATGTTTCTACAAAAGTGCATGTGGGTTGCACTCATGTAAATTAACTTTATGATTGAAAACTTTTTACCGGTAAGGTTTTTATAATTTATAATTAACTAAAAATTTTAAAAAATGGAAATCTTAATATTTGACACAGGAAAAAGAACTAATATTTCTAAGGATTATATATTAGAATTTGGATCATCAATTGATGTTACAACAAATCAGAAATTAAAAAGAACATTGATTGCTTCAATATTATGTGCAACATTCAAGAGTATTAGTGCTGGTTGTTGCATGCTCTAAATTGTACAATTAATTGGGAGACTTGTTAATCTTATTATGCTAGACTTGTGCTATTTAACTTGTAGCACAAGTCTTTTTTTAAAGAGATTTGTTTGTGTTAGATAATTAATTTAGGTGCAGACACTCTAAATTAAGGCTGACTAAAAATATAACTGAGTTCAATCAATCCCGAAAGGAGTGTTGTATACATAATAATATTTAGCATTAAAAATTGTTAAGGAATATAATTTATTATCTAATCAGGTAGTGATCTTTAAAATCAATATAATAAACGTTAATTGTGCTATTTATACCGTATAATTTCTTTTGAAAAGCAAATAATCAATTTAAGATTTTATCATTAAAAATGATGAATGAGGATTTTAAGAAAAAAAAAGAAAACAATATAGAAAAGTTGCGATAATTAGAATAAATGAACGTTATTATATAACGTTTCATTTTCTAACATATGCTATGTTTCGGCTTGAAGAAAAAATAAATGCCTTCAAACTTTTATTGAGAGAACTAAGCAAAGATGAGAATATTGCACATAATTGTAATCTTGAAAATTCTTATTTAAAACTTCCTTATTATAAAAGTTAACACACAACTATCAAACTAAATTCCTGTTCTCTTTACTCACATATGGAAATATGCTATATAACATGTTTCTGCAAAAGTGCATGTGGGTTGCACTCATGTAAATTAACTTTATGATTGAAAACTTTTTACCGGTAAGGTTTTTATAATTTAATTTTTAACTAAAAACTTTAAAAAATGGAAATTTTAAAATTTAACACAGGAAAAAGAGCAAGTATTGTTGAGGATGAGACACTTCCAGGAGTAACAAGTAATGTTAAAACAAATCAAAGTTTAAAGAGAAAATTGATTGCTGGTGTAACTTGTGCTTCAATCAAAGGCACATCTAGTGGTTGTTGTTCTAGCGGTGACTAAGTTTAGTTTATTAAACTTATTATGTTAGACTTGTGCTATTTAACTTGTAGCACAAGTCCTTTATAAAGAGATTTGTTTGTGTTAGATAATTAATTTAGGTACAGACACGTTAAATTGGAGTCGACTAAAAATATAAATTAGTTCAATCAATCTTGAAAAGAGTGTTCTATGTTTAATGATATTTTGTATTAAAAAAATGGACAGGATTATGTGGCGTTTCATGTTTCCAACATATGCAATGCTTCGGCTTGAAGAAAAAATATAAATGCCTTCAAACTTTTATTGATAGAACTAAGTAAAGATGAGAAAAATACACATAATTGTAATTTCAAAATTTCTTATATAAAACTACCTTATCGCTAAAGTTAACACACAACGATCAAACTACATTCCTGTTTTCATTACTCACACATAGAAATATGCTATATAACATATTTCTACAAGAGTGCACGTCGGTTGCACTCTTGTAAATTAACTTTATAAATTAAAAACTTTTATACCGGTAAGGTTTTTACAATTTAATTAATTAACTAAAAATTTAAAAAATGGAAATCTTAAAATTTGACGCAGGAAAAAGAACTAGTCTTCTTGACACAGAGCCAACAACTGGAGTAACAAGTAATGTTAAAACAAATCAGAGTTTAAAGAGAAAATTAATTGCTGGTGTAACTTGTGCTTCAATCACAGGTATTTCTGGTGGTTGTTGCTCTAACGACACTAATCCAAGTTCAGTTAACTAGACTTATTATGTTAGACTTGTGCTATTTAACTTGTAGCACAAGTTTTTTTTTAAAGAGATTTGTTTGTGTTAGATATTTAATTTTTGGATTGAAGATAGAATTAAACGCCTTCAAATATTTGCTGAAAGAACCCATTAAATATAAGAAAATTGCACAAAATTAAATCTTGGAATTTCGTATATTAAATTTCCCTTTTATTAAAGTTAACAAAACTATCAAACCAAATTCCTGTTCTCTATCCATAAATAGAAACGTGTTAAAGAACATGTTTTTATTTACAACAGTGCAAGCCCCTTGCGCTATTGTAATCTAATTTTATAGTTGAAAACTTTTTTACCGGTAAGGTTTTTAGAATTTAATTATTAACTTAAAAATTTAAAAAATGGAAATCTTAAAATTTGACGCAGGAAAAAGAACTAGTGTTGTTGACACTGAGCCAACAGCAGGAGTAACAAGTAATGTTAATACAAATCAGGGATTAAAGAGAAAAGTGATTGCTGGTGTATTCTGTACTTCAATAAAAAGTATTTCTGGTGGTTGTTGCTCTAACGACCCAAAACCAGATTTAAGATAAGAGATTTATTATGTATGACTTGTGCTATTTAACTTATAGCACAAGTCTTTTTTTTTAAAGATTTGTTTGTGTTAGATAATTAATTTCTGGATTGAAGATAGAATTAAATGCCTTCAAACATTTGCCGAGAGAACCTATTAAATATGAGAAAATTGCACAAAATTGAATCTTGGAATTTCGTATATTAAATTTCCCTTTTATTAAAGTTAACAAAACTATCAAACCAAATTCCGGTTCTCTACCTAATAAATAAAAATATGCTTCTTAACATATTTTTATTAACAATAGTGCAAGCCCCTTGCGCTATTGTAGTATAATTTTATGGTTGAAAACTTTCTTACCGGTAGGGTTTTTACAATTTAATTATTAACTTAAAAAATCAAAAAATGGAAATCTTAAAATTTGACGCAGGAAAAAGAACTAGTATTGTTGATACTGAGCCAACAGCAGGAGTAACAAGTAATGTTAATACAAATCAGGGATTAAAGAGAAAAGTGATTGCTGGTGTATTCTGTACTTCAATCAAAAGCATTTCTGGTGGATGTTGCTCAAGCGACACTAACCCAAGTTCAGTTTACTAGACTTATTATGTTAAACTTGTGCTATTTAACTTGTAGCACAAGTTTTTTTTAAAAAGACTTGTTTGTGTTTGATAATGAATCTTGGTACAGATACTTCAATGTTTGGCTTGAATAAAAATATGTTCAATTAATTTCGAAAGGAATATTGAATACTTATTAATAATCATATAAAAATAATGTTAACGAATGTAATTAATTATCCAATTAGATTATTATTGATCTCTTAAATTTATATAATAAAAATTAATTAGGCTGTTTTATACGGTGTAATTTTTTTTGAAAGGCAAATAATCAGTTTAAGATTTTATCATTAAAAATGCTGAGTGTGGATTTTAATAAAAAATATATAATGGAAACAATTAGAAAAGTTGCGATATTTAAAATAAATGAACAGAATTATATAGCGTTTCATTTTCCGACATTTACAATGCTTCGGGTTGAAGAAAAAAATATAAATGCCTTCAAACTTTTATTGGAAGAATCCAGCAATGATGAGGAAATTGCACATAATTGTAATCTTGAAATTTCTTATATAAAAGAATTAAAAGAGCAAATTCCAAAGGAGTTTTATTCTGAAGAGCTTTTTGAAAATGACCATCAGACACAGATTTCTCAACTTACATTCCTTTGTTCCACAAATTGCAATTTAAGATGCAAATATTGTTATGCTCAAGATGGGAGTTATGAATATCCAGCAGAAAATATGCCACCTGAAACAGCAGAAAAAACCATTGAATTTTTTGTCGATAAATATAAAAATATAGCTTCTGTTCTGTTTTTTGGAGGAGAAGCCTTATTAAATTTTGAAATGATTAAAGCAGCTGTTGAAAAATTTAAGAATCTACACTTACAAGGAAAGATCTCAGAAATCCCGCGCTATTCTCTAATTTCAAATGGGACATTATTAAATGATGAGATAATAGAATACCTTTCTCTTAATAAATTCAGTTTAACTATAAGTATTGATGGGAATAAAATTATCAACGACAAATTGAGAATTTTTCCAAATGGGAAAGGTACTTTTGATGTTATCCTTAATAATATACTTAAGATTAAAAAAAATTACCCAAATATTAATATCGCATGGGAAAGTACCTTTACGAATGTTCATGAGAGCTTAGGTATGACAGTTGAAGATGTTAATAATACCTTAAAAGAAATAACTGGTATAGAAGAAGGAATGATTATACCTGCAATAAAATCAGATCATACAAACTTTGAGCCTAATCTTAAAGAGGTTAAAAAAGATTTGAAGAAAATGTTTCATGATGATTGGCAAAATGTTTATGAGGGGAAAAGAATTAATGATGTTGATTTTTTAGGGACTATAGTCAAATTCATGGATAAGTCATCTTCCAGATATATGTGTGCTATGGGATTCTTTTTATTCTCCATTGCGCCAAATGGTGATATTTTTCCATGTCATATGTTAACAAGTGGTAAGAAACCAGATTTTTTTATCGGAAATATTAATGATGATAAAGATCATTTATTTAGTAATATCCAAAAAATGAGTGATAAACTGAAAACTTATGATAAAGCAAAGAATAGTAATTGCAACAACTGCTTTGCCGCAGGATTCTGTGGTTTCTGTCCTGCAATACATATTTTGGAAAACGATTTTAAAGTTACTGAACAATATGAAGATACTTGTAAATTAGTACAAAATCAGGTTAAAGATTTTCTATTTAGAATGGCAGAAATTCGTCTAGATGAGAATAAATGGAATAATTTATTAAAATCAGTTGATATTTCTTTTACAGAAAATACAATAGTTTGCTAAAATCGGAGATTAAAACTATGAGAATATATTTAAGCTTTATTATTTTATTATTTTTAAGCACATTTTGTCACAATGATCTTGTAGCTCAGCAAACAGATCAAGTAAATTCGACAAAACAGTATAAACAAATAATTGAAGAGTGGGAAAATCAAATTCTTACAATAGAAGAAAACATAAGAAATAGTGAAAATATAGAAGAACAGCATATTTTAGCTAGGATCTATTTTTATCTAAATTATTACGATAAAACACTAGATATTCTAGAATATCTATCTGCAAATGATATATTATCAAATGATGAAAAAAATATGCTTGCTCTTATATATTACCAAAAAGGTAAATTAGGCGAAAGTATTTATCTATTTAAGTCAATATATTCTGAAGATAAAAGTGCATATCAGGCAAAATATTATATTGCCAAAATAGCAAATGATTTAAATGTATTTAGTGATATATCAACAGATTCAGATGAAGAACAAAAAGTATCTCAACCATTTGATAGTGAAAATTATTATGCAGACAGGAAAGAAATTGAAAAATATATATTTTCAGAAGCTATAGAAAAAAATATAATTGTAAAGAAAAAGATATCTGAGATTACAGATATATCAAACGAAATAAAAGAATTAATTACCTGTGATTCAATACCCCTTTTTAAAGATGCAAGTGCCGGTATAATTGATTTGCAAACCAATTATACAGTAACAAAAAATAATAATAGTATCTATTCTGAAAAAAAGATTATTAAAATTCTCAACGAGAAGGGGAAAGAATCATATTCAGATATTCAAATTGGTTATGATGCCTCATTTCAAAATATAGAAATTGAACGCATTAGAGTGTACACTCGTGGAGAAGTATATGAAATTCCCAATAACTATATTAGAACAGTAGCTCCATGGTCAGGTTCATATAGTAACTATAAGGTGGCAATAATAAATTCTCCAAATATTGAGATTAACAGTGTTATTGAGTATAAATACAAGTTAATTACTCATAATAGTATGCATCCAAATAATCTGCAATTTTCAATTAGTATTCACGATGTAATACCAATTCTTAAGCAAAAACATGAAGTAAGCTATTCAAAGAATAAAAAATTAAATTTGAAGTTTCCGGAATCTTATAAGCCTGTTTGTAGAGAAGATACAGCAAATATTTATTACTCATGGAATATTGATAGTAAAAAAGCTTTTGAATTTGAGGAAAATGCAAAATTGAATAAGTCCTTTCCAATAATAAAAGGATCCTTTTTTGAATCTTGGGATGAAGTTTATAAATGGCTTAAACCATATTACTTAGGTGAAAATATTGAACTATCAACTGAACTTAAAGATTTTATAAAGCTTCTTACAAAAGATGCAAAAGATGACTTAAAAAAAATAGAATTAATATATAATTGGATAAACAAAAATATAAGATACATCGCAATTGAAATTGGACAAGGTGGAGTATATCCCAGAAATGTTAATGAGATTTACGCTAACAGATTCGGAGATTGCAAAGATCAATCTACATTACTTGTTTCCTTTCTTCGTGAATTAGGGATTGAAGCTTCACCTGTATTAATAAATACAAGTTCCAGAGTTGATATGGACTCAACTTTATCTGGGTTGGAATTCTCACATTGTATTACATATATAAAATTAAAAGATAAAGAATTTTTTTGTGACGTAATTGCGAAACAAACACCCTATTATTACTTGCACCCATTTAATCAAAATAGATTATGTTATATTATTAATGATGATACATACGACATAGTGAAAACTCCTATTGCATCTCCAGACGAAAATATGCAACTAAAAAAGATGAATGTTAAATTATTGAGCGATGGAAGTTTAATTGTTGATAAATACAGCCAAAATAACGGAAATTCAAATACCGCATTTAAAAATTATTTCATTGGGATGAATGATTCAGAAATTAAAGAGAATATTCAATATGATATTTCGTATTTCTGTCCTGGAGGGATTTTGGAGAGTTATGATATTAAGAATATAAATACTATTGATAATTCTATAGTTATTAATGAAACGTTTACAATTCCAAATTGGTTAGTAGATATAAGTGATGAAATGTATTATTTAAAAATTCCTACAGTTTACTTCTCATTTGATGAATTAGATCAAATAGAAAGGAAATATGATTTACATTATGAAACAACTGAAAGTAAAAAATATAATATTGAGATAGAAATTCCTGAAAATTATATTATTTATAAATTGCCTGAAAATAAAACTATTAAAACTGATGCTATTGAATTTAAATATAAATATTTAAAAGGCAAAGATAAATTAATTCTTTCTATTGAATATAGCAGGGGCGGGACAGATATTGAAGTTGATAAATATGAAGAATTTAAGAAGCATCATGATGAAATCTTAAATAAAGTTAAGGAGTCAATAATTCTTCAGAAAATTTAATGTATTTTCTATGAATCTGTTATTATTATAAACAAGAAGTTGGTATTTGTTTTTCGTTAACAATTGTTAGAACAAAAAATAATAAGATGTAAATATACATCTACCACTTCATTAATCAATTGAATCTTAAATTGCTTGAGAAAATATGGACAGAAAAAGTATAAAAATTATTGTAAACATAGTTTTCAAGTCCTATCCTAAACTGACTATTATAAGTTTACTGGCTGTTATTGGTACAGTTATCCTTGAATTGCCTATGCCCTTATTTACTATGTATTTTATAGATCATGTAATTCCTGATAAAAATCTTTTTCAATTGAATTATTTAGGAGGAATACTTCTTTTAATATTGATCGTAGGGCTATTAATTGATTATATTAGAGATTATTTCTCCTCTTTATTAGCTCAAAAAATAGGATGTAAATTAGGATTAAAAGCTTTAGATGGTGTTCTTCACTCAAATTATTTAAAGATACAAGAGAATAGTACAGGGTATTGGCTTTCAAGGGTTACTAGCGATACTCAGGATATTAGTGTGGCTTTTGATACTCTTATTTCAATAGTAACACAAATTTTAACCTTTATAATGGGGATATGCTTTACGTTTTATTTTAGTTATAAGCTAGGAATATTAATAATCTTGCTAATACCATTATATGTTTTTGTGCTAAAAAAGATTAATCCTTTACTTAGAAAAAAAGATAATGCAAGTAAAGAAGTAAGTGCTAAACTAACAGGATTACTTGAAGAATCTATTGCTAAAATAATTGAAATAAAATCGTTATTCTTAGAAAATTTACGATTAAAAAGAAGTAATGAACTATGGAATGAATCTATTAATGTAAATATGGATTACTTAAAATTCATTTTATTATTAGGGGCTTTTTCTAATTTAATTAGTTCAATAGGTTCTATATCAATTTTATGGTATGGCGGTTTTATGGTGATTACCGGGGTTCTAACGCTTGGAGAGTTAATTGCATTAAATAGATTTCTTGGCTATGTAATTTCTCCAATCCAAAATATTTTGAACTTAAATAAGCAACTTCAATCAATTTTTGTGTCAAATGGTAGAATTCAAGAAATAATCTCCTTAAAACAAACATGTTTAAATGCTGATTTAAAAATTAATTCATTTGCTACGTCTAATAAACTAATTGTTAAAAATCTGAATTATAGTTACGATAAAAAAAATACAATTTTTAATAACTTCTCTTTAACAACAGATTTAAAAAACTTTACAGGTTTTGTAGCTCCATCAGGGTATGGGAAAAGTACACTTTTTAAAATTCTTGCAGGATTGTTAGTTCCAGATTCAGGAGAAATTATCTTACAACTTAAAGAAAAACTTGATATGAAAGATGTGATAGTAGTTTCACAAGGTTCATCTGTTTTTTCTGATACTTTTTTAAATAACCTGTTTTTAGACAGGGATATAGCTTCTGATAAATTAAAAGAAGTAATAGATATTGTTTGTTTAAATAAGATGATATCAAATCTTCCTAAAGGATTAAATACTGAATTAGGTTCTTTGGAAGGCAAAATATCTGGTGGAGAAAAACAACGAATTGCAATTGCACGTGCAATAATTGCTGAACCTAAAATACTTCTAATTGATGAAATGACATCTGAAATTGATGAATTAACGGAAGCAAAAATGTTTAAAGCACTAAAAGAATTTAGAAAAGACAAAATCACTCTTTTTATTAGTCATAGGGAATCGACATTAAAACACGCTGAAAAAATTATCGAACTTGCCAATTAAGATTTGTCATGCTAAAGAAAATATTGAAGATTACTATTAATAATTTATTAAAACACAAAGGTGTTTCATTGATAAAGATACTTGGCTTAACCTTAGGATTGACATGTATCTCAATAATTTATGTTTATAATAGTGATGAATTAAATTTTGATACTTTTCATAATAAATATTCACAGATTTATCGTTTGTTAACCGCGGATAAAAGAGATGGGGAGATATCAGCAGATCAACCTGCCGTGATATTGCAACATTTACTTGATGAATATCCTGAGATTGTTGATGGAACAAGAATATTTAACTGGGGTAAAAGTAGTGTTAAATATCAGGATAATTTATTTTTAGAAAATCGTGTTTTTTTAGCTGACTCAAATGTTTTTAAAATATTTGATTTCCCTATTCTTATTGGAGATGCTTCAAGCGCATTGAATAATCCATTTTCTATGTTAATTTCCGAATCTACTGCTAAAAAATATTTTGGAGATAAAAATCCAATAGGCGAAGTAATATTATTCGATAATGAATACAGTTTTACTATTACGGGTATCATTAAAGATGTTCCAACTAACTCACATATTCAATTTGATTTTTTGGGTTCTTTTTCTAGCCTTAAAAAAATAAATACCAGAATATTGACTGAATGGAATTATTCATTCTCATATATTTATCTTGTGCTTAATAAAAATATCCCTCAAAAGCAGTTAGATAATAGATTTAATGATTTTATTATAAAATATAGAGGCGAGAGAATAGCATCATTAATAAAATTAAAACTTGAACAACTATCAGATATTCACCTTCGTTCTGCTGATACACGAAGTGATGTAGCAATTAAGGGAAATATAAAATTTATTTATGCGTTTTCATCAATTGCAATATTAATTCTAGTTATTGCTTGTTTTAATTTCACAACACTTACATTAGCTAATACAAGAATAAGAGCTAAAGAAATAGGTGTAAGGAAGGTTAATGGAGCAACTCGAACTAATATTTTCTACCAATTTTTAATTGAAACTGCTATTTATACTAGTATTTCATTCTGTTTATCCATTTTACTTACGGTATTTATTCTGCCTTTTTTAAATATCTATATAGACACAAATCTTTTTTTAAATTTTTCAATAATATTTCGATTATTAGTGATTTCACTAATCGTAGTACCCCTTTTTGCAGGTGGTTACCCAGCATTTATATTATCAAAGTTAAAACCAATATCGATTATTAGTGGCGATTTTGAAAGTCAATTTGCAACAATTATAAGTGGGAAAAAGGGTTGGTTAAATATTCGAAGTATTATTGTATTATTTCAAATTGTATTTGCTACTGTAGTTCTCATATCAACAATATTAATTTATAAGCAATTAAAATTTATAGATCATATTAATTTAGGTTTTAATAAAGATAATATTATTGTTGTTGAAAATCCTAGTGATGATCATAAGCAAGAACGATTTAATATATTTAAGGAATTTGCATCAGCTTATGCAAATATTGAAAATGTTTCAGCTGCAAGTAATGTTCCACCTAATGGAGTAAATCAATATAGACTGTTTAGATTGGAGGGAATGTCAAAAGATGAAGATATTCAAATGGCTTTGGTTGAAGTTGACCGTAATTTTTTTAATACGTTAGAAAGTAAATTTATTATAGGGAATGATTTTTCTCTTACAAATAGCACTGGAGATTTTTTGGAAGTAATAATTAATGAATCTGCAATGCAAGCATTTAATATTACAAATCCTATTGGTGAAAAATTAATTGGATTAAATAATTCTGATCCTTATGTAATATCAGGCGTTATAAACGATATAAACTTTAATTCCTTACGCAAAAAATTTGAGCCTGTAGTATTTTGTGTTAAGTCTAGGGCTAATTCGAACATTATTATCAAAACAAAAACAAATAATGTTCAAAATACAATGCAAGTGTTAAAAAAAGAATGGGAACGAATAGCTCCAAACCATGTATTTCAATATTCTTTTATGAAAACAAATATTGAAAATAGTTATATTAAGGAATATAAGGCTGCTTTTTTATTTAGTGTTTTTGCCTGTCTAACGATATTTCTGACAATTTTTGGCTTAATAGGCTTAATTTCGTTTACAATTGAATCAAGTATAAAAGAAATAGTATTACGAAGAATTTTTGGTGCAAATATGTTTACTGTTAATTTAATTTTCTATAAGAAAATTATGGGTATAGTTTTAGTTGCAATTTTAATATCTTGCCCTTTAGCATACTTTATAATAAAGTTATGGCTGCAGGAGTTTGCTTATAAAGTAAATATTACTTTTGCCCCGTTTTTACTTACGTCAACGATTATATTCCTTTTAATTTTATCATGCATTAGTTTCCTCGTATTAAAAGGTAATAAACTTAATATTATAAAGGCTTTAACCAAACAATAAAAGAAATTGATACGTTTTACTGAAAATATATTTCTCTGCACTATCGACAAAGTTTAAATACGCAAATTGCAAAAGAATTGAGTCTCGTTGTTTTAATGGATTTTATATTAATAGTAATATAAAATACTAAATTTTTTTACTAAAATATATTGTTGTTATATTAAAACTATAAATCTAGAAGCTCAATTCTTCATTAAATTAGATCACATGCATCAGCAGGCATCCAGTGAGCATCTTTACCTTCCCATTTAATATTACAACCTATTGGATTTGTAATCGGTATAGAGATATCTTTTCCTTCAAGGAGTTCATCCAGACTTCTTTCTAAATCAATAATTGTAATTTTAGAAGAAT
>WTBR01000212.1 GCA_013138975.1 Bacteroidales bacterium | reverse complement strand
TCGAATCGATTTGATTTAGAATACTTTTTATTAAAAACATACTAGCTTTCTTTGATTTTAATCCAGAAAGTTTATTCTTTAAACTAGCTCTAATATTAATCATTTGTTCTAAGGTCTGACTTATATCCTTACTTTCTTCAATCTTCTTATCACATGGAACCCATAGTTTTGGAGATTGACTAATACCATATTGTGTTATTATCTTGGCATCTGCTTTGTCTGTTTTATTTCGTTTTAATTGCATTTGAGCAAATCGTTTGATACTTAAAGGATTTACTACGGAAACATCAATGTTGTTTTTGTGTAAAAATGTAGCCAGCTGTAGATGGTAAATGCCAGTAACTTCCATTACGCATAAACCCATAGGTTTTAGTGTTTTCTTGAATTTTTTAAATCCACTTAATTTATTTTCAAATACTAAGTGTTTACTGTCTTGTGAGAATACATCAAATGTGTCCTTTGAAACATCAATACCCCAAATACCTACATAATTTTTCATTGCTTCTGTGTTTTATGCAAAGAACTTAAATATCTTATTCACCAACCTATAAACAGGCTTTATGCCCAATGAATTGTTCGAATTTTAATAAATGTAAAGAGGGGATTATCAATTAAATCGAGATCGTTGTCTCATTGGTATTAAAAACCTTATTCCTCTTTTTGTTCTTTCCTTAATTTGTACTAAAATATAATAATTTGCTAACTTAGGTTGGTATTACAATTCGGATGTATTAAAAAAACAGCTTCCTATTTATTAGCGATTATTGAATGCAGCAATTAAAAGCTTTGTATTGATTTAGGAAAAGAGATTTTATCAAAAAACACAAAAAAAAACCATCCAAATTTGGATGGTTTTTAATAATTATATTTTTTTAGACTAAGCTTCTAAAAGTGCTTTGTAAGCTGCAGCATCTAATAATTCATTTACTTCTGAAGGATTGGTAATTTTAACTTTAATTAACCAACCATCACCATAAGCATCATTATTTACTACCTCAGGAGAATCTTCTAATTTTTCATTTACCTCTAATACTTCACCGGCAATTGGCATAAACATATCAGAAACAGTTTTAACAGCTTCAATTGTACCAAATACTTCTTCTTTTGCTAATTCTTCACCTTCTGTTTCAATTTCAATAAATACAATATCTCCAAGTTCGCCTTGAGCGTAGTCGGTAATACCTACATAAGCTTCATCTCCTTCAACGCGAATCCATTCGTGGTCTTTAGTGTACTTTAAGTTTTCAGGAACGTTCATAGTATTTTATTTTAATATTATTAATTGTAAAAAAAGTTTTTCAAGCCAAAATTAATCAAAATTAATTAAAATACTATTCAGATAATGTAAATCTTAAGCTAAAACCGACATCGGTATTTGAAATTCTAAAAGGGTTTGTACCAACCTGAGGATCTGAGATGTTTTGATCGTAAAATAAACGTAGAGAAAGTCTATCGCTTAATAAATAATCTGCAGATATACCTAGTATTGTTGATTTCTGATCAGCAGAAGGAAAATCTTCATCTTCAACAATTTTACGTAAAATTGTTTTATTATCTCGTATTTTTAGGTTTGCTCTAATATTTAAATCACTCTTGAAATTTTCCTGACCATCGCCAAAATTGAATATTAAATTAAAATCATCAAAACGGTAACCAATACTAAATCCTAATTCCTCTGTTAGAACCTCTGTTATTTGATTGTTTGAAAAACTTAATGTTATTGTTCTGCTCTTCTTAATTTCGAAACGTGCTGTTAGATTATTTACAAATGTCATATCAATATTAATAAGCGGACTAAATTGCTCATTAATTGAAATGGCGTTAAATTCAAACATTGGAATAAAGTTTCCTGCACTATCAAGATCAACAGTGTTTCCTATTGCATTGGGAGAAAAAGAATAATCAGGATTGTTTAGGTATGATCCAATGCTATATGACGAGCGATATGAATGACTTAAATTAACTGATTTAAAAACTTTTTTCATGAATGCAATATCTTTTAATCCGTCATATTTAATACTCCAGTTTGGTAAAGGTATTTTTTGGAATATATCAAGAGGAACATTCGTCTCATCGTAATACCAGCCATATGAAGCTAAGAATGCAGGTCCCATAACATCTTGCGATAAACTACCATATCCTTCGGTATATCCTTTTGCACCTTCGTATTCATGGCCTGAGCTACCTAATCGGTTCGATATATCTACCCGGTATTTTTTAAAATCTTCAAAGGCTTGCGAGTAATGGTTATTATTTATATCTGCACCTTCAAATGCTGATCCTATTGTTATAAATGTCATTGAAAAGTTACCGCCAATTTGTTCAGAGTAAGGATCTTGTGAGTCTGAATAATAGAATCGACTGTTATTTTTAGACATTGTTCTATTGGCAGTAAGATCAATTTTCAGTCCTTTAAATGGTTCCAACGAAACTCTAAAATTTAAGTTTTCATTTTCAGTCATTAAATATGGAGTACTTAAAGAAGTGTCGGATACATACCATTGATTACTTATTGCAGTGGTTGCAAAATCGTCATCTTGCCAACCAAATACAAAAGGCCAACCTGGAGCTTCAAATTTTTGATCCATACCTAAAACATTGGTTGTAGGTTTATAGCCCGCAAAACTTGAGCCTTGGGTTAGTGTATATGAAGCCGATACATTTTTAATCGACATTAATAACAGAGCTGCATTTTCAGCAACAAAAACAAAAGGGTTCTCTTTTTTTATAATTCGACCTTCAACTAATATTGTGCAATCGTCTGCATCTTTTTCCGATCTAAAACTTATTTTATGTTTTGTTACAACATCCCATTCTCCTTCTACTTCAGCACCATTAGCATCTGTAACTTTTACTTTTTTAATATCTTCGGTCATTAACTCGTGATAAACAGATTTTGATCTACCTTTTTTAAACCTAATGTTATCACCTAAATAATTTACTTGCTCGTATTCAACTTTTTTTCGAGATGATCGACCTCGTCCGTGTTTCTGATTAATACGTTTTAAGACCCCTGCTTTATTATATAAATTAAGCATATTAGCTTGTGCATTTAATTGAATCGTATTGGAGTTGCGAATGTTATTTCCAACTTCGAATTCACTATCAGGACTTAATAATGGACCTGCTTGCCAATCATAACTTGCATTATAACTTGCAGTTAAATTTGTCCAGTCGAGTAGGGGAAGTTTATTAATTGGTACTCGATATGTAACCTTTATATTTTGATTGTATTGAGTATTACGTCCAAAATTACGAATACTTCTCCATACAGAGTCTTTCCATTCTTGATATTCATCTCTATTTCCATGTCTGTCAACCTCGCCATAAGGTTCGTCAATACGCGCTATATTTGTTGCTGAGAAGTCAAGTTTTAACGATTTGGTAAGATCCCATTTAACATCGTAATATCTATTCCAGTTAAATTCTTTATTATAAGTTGGGTCTATAATGTTGTTTGGTTCGTATATATTTCTTGTTTTATTTGACTGGTATTTTCTAAAAACATCTGTTCTAAATGAAATGCTTGTTGGCTTATAATAAAAGTTAATATCTTTAATTAATGCAAAAGCTTTTTTATTTAGTAATCCTTTAGATTTTCTGAAAGGAGCAAAATTCTTGGGTCGTGTGTTGTAAATGTAATTGAAGGCTCCACGATAATTTTTTAATATGTCATATTCGGTGTTAATATCATGAGCAAATGTTTCGTTATAAAAGTAACTAACAGAGAAATTGGAAATATTATAGAATCTTTGTTTTTCACTCGTTTTATTAATTTTTACATTGGTAAAGTTTAAACTTTTACGTCGAACATAATCTTGAGAAATATTTTTTAATGAATCTTTTTCCGCTTTTGAATTTGCATTTTTAAGTGATTCACTTAATTTAATGTCTGGTTCTAATGGATTATATTCAGGATTAATAAAAGATTCAGAATAACCTCCATAAACAGGAATACTTACTTTTAATTTTTCAGGGAAAAACTTACCTAAATCAAGATTAGTTGAGATGTCATAATTAATAGATTCTTCTTTATTTCGCTCATTTACTTTTTTATCAATACTTCCAAATCCGGGTGTACTAATACTACCGGCAAGATTTAAAGTACCAAGGTCGGCAAGTTGTGTAGATAATCTTGCTCTTGCTGCCCATCCTCCATCTTCTTTAAAATCCGATAAACGTAATTCGTTAACCCATATTTCACCTGACTTTGGCATCCCATCGTCATTTGAGGATATATTACTTTGTTTGCTAGGATTTCGCACACCAATCATTATTGTAACAACATTACTTAAGTTTGGATTTCCACGAACAGAGATTCTTTTATTATTTTTATAAACAGAATAAATCGAATTATAAGTAAACACGGTATTGGGTTGGCTAAGTTCTTTGTTTCTGGCTTGTTTAACATCTATTAATTCATCTAATAAAATTTCGATATTATTTGCTATTGGCCAGATATCTTCTCTGCTAAATTCATTGTAACTACCAGGAGGAGTTACTTTTAATGGCAATTCGTATTCGTAATAGTTACCTTTGTAATCTGTTCCCAGTCGTATAAACACTCTAAGATCTTCATCGTTTAATATGTCATCTTCCACATTTTCGGCATGAACATACATTTTTAATTTTTTGTACTGTCTAAGATCCAGATTAATTGTTTTGTATGCAGCGCGTGCATCGCCATCATCTAAATCTTTAACTTTAAGCACCATTGATTGCTCGTTTAACTGGCGTAGCTGTGGATTTGTTGGATCAATTACCCGATCTACTCCCGGAGGTAAAGCGTAATTATCGTTTTCTTCTATATTAACAGATGATATTTCGAATAATCCATTTGAATTTTCCGGTGTTGAAAGTCCTTCATGCCCTTCTGTTAATGAAATATCGTATTTACGCCATGCACTGCGTACAAGTTCCAGCTTTGCAAATCGTAAGATAATGCTATCGTCAAATTCGTTTAAGAACATTCGCATGAATCTAATTGAAGTTAAATCCGGTGGAACTCCTAATGTTTGATCAGGTTGGCGAATTGGAATCCTAAACTGATACCAGGCAATATCAACATTCTGATCTCCATTTGGTAAATCAACATCGTTACCCCACACTTTATCAACAATATAGTTCTGACCAACCTGCATTTTGTCAGGACTTAGTTCAACTTTATATTGAAAATAACCTTCCTTTTCACTTAATGTTTTATCATCATTTATATCCTCAGAGTCAGGTATTTTTGAGGAAATCTCTAAATTACCTCCAGAATTGTTCTCAAGGCCATTATATTTTTTATAACTATCAAGAATACTCAAATTGAATTCGTCGGTTTCGTTACCGTTATAATACCTGAAATTGTCATTTGAAGGATCTTGGCTGAATTTAGTTCTAATTTTTTCATCGCTTATTAATCTTTTAACGGCATCAAGATATTCTTTAAAAAACGTTTCTTCATCTGCATCATTTAGTCCGTCTAGCCCAACATCTTGAAGTGAATTGTCGTTGGCGAAAGCATTTACAGAGTAGTCGTTTTTGGGAACCCTACCCCAGGCTGTTGAATCAACAGCATCGATTGGTAACTCACTTGGAAGTCCATCTTCAAAAGCTTTCCTGGAGTCTTTAAGTATATCTTCCGATATATCACCCAGATTAAAGAATAAATTACCACCTGTTCTTAATGAATCATATACAAAAGGATCCATTAACCAAAATTCGATATATTCAACATTGGCAGCTTCGAAATTACTCGTTGGTATTTCTCGCATTATACCTGCCCAACGGGTTTCTGGTTCTTTAAGAGTTCCATCTGTTTCTAATCCTAATATTCCTAATTCGCTATTATCATTTACAACGTAATTATATGGACCTCTTTCCTCAGGATAATAAGCTAAATTTAGCACTTGAAGAGCAGTTGGAATAGTCGTTTCAGAATCTTTATTTGGGAAAATCTCTTTTTCGAAAATTTCACGTACATAGTGACTGGACTGTTGCTCAGTATTTTTTATATGACTGGGAGTTAATGAATTGTTTCTAAGGAACAATGGATCGATCTTATACCAGGCTAATTTGGCTCTGTTATAACCATTAAAAAGATTATTACTATCCGCTTCAGGAAATTCATTTTGCCATCGTGGGGTACTTGCTAAAAGCCATGCATAATGACTTTTCATATCCATTGAAGTTTCACTACCTTCAAAATCATCAATATATGCATTTCCTTCTTTTTCAATTGCATTTGAGTGCCCCGGAATAAGTTGTGCAAATTCTGCATCAACCAAAATAGAGGATTTTTCTTTTGTGTCGATAAATGGCAATTTGTCAACCATTGAGGTAATAAACTGTGATTCTGTTCGGTAAGATGTATTTAATCCCCAAATCGTATTTGAAATAGGTTCTTCTCCGATAGAAACTTTTTGAGTTAATGGACGTTCCGTTAAGTTCATTACGGTAGCCCCTATATTAAAATTATCTGACACTTGATAATTTAAGTGTGTTCCTAACAATGTTTTAGTTTGTATACTATATAAGGCTTGACTTTCTAATGATATTTGCAATGGCGTTCCTGATTCAAGTAAACCCTCATTTATTATTCTAACTCTTCCTAAATTATAGTCAACAGTATAATCAGAATTTTCTTCAAGTTTTCGACCACCAGCCATTACAGTAACTGACCCTTGTGGCACATTAATAGCGTTTAGCATTATTTCGGAACTTGAGGCTGACTGATATTGTCCTTTAAGTTTAAATCTATTCTTATCGGCAACTAATCGCGCATAGGTTAATGTAGTGTCATATAATTCCTGAAATACATATTTATCTGCAATACGCTCCTCTTGATTTGTAAGTTCACCGTCTTTTGAAGCTGCAAATTGGCTTCTTAAATAACTTCCAAAAGGTTCTAAAACGGGGAAAATAACACGACCATTTGAGGCGTTAATAGTTGTACCATCAATAAAGTCAAAGCGCCCATCTGGCGATGCATCAAGTTGTGAGTTTAATTTATCGAGATTTAATACTTTAATTAAATGTTCTTTGTTTATTTTTCCTTCAGGAATATAACTTAAGGCATTACCCGTTTTATCATCCTGATATAAGATATTTAATATAAAATCCTGGCTATTTACCTGATATGCTCCAATTGCATAAACATTTTTCATCATTAAATCCCATGTTGGAATACTTGGGGAAAGACTTGTTCCTTTTAATAGTTTAGCCATTAAATAAGGACTATTTTCTTCGCTTGTATTAATTCCATCTGTTGAAAAATCTCCAACCTGATATCTCTGTCCACCAATATCATACTCATATGCAACAGCAAGAATTTTATCAGCATTTAATTGTGTATTAAGCGAAATATAACCCAATTGTGCATTAAGTTGATATTCATTTGGTTTTAACTTACGAGCACTACCAATTTTTTCGTAGTCCTGACCAATTTTAAAATTATTTCCACCCAATCTATTTTCAAGGATGTTTCCGATTTCATTAAAATCTCTTTCTTGACTGAAATTGTAGACCTGATTATATAAATCATTTGTACCATTCTCGGGGTATAGTCCGGTACCAGTATATGAAATGACATTATCAGCAAAAATATTATCATTATTTTCACCAATATCAAGCAATGCTAATATATTTCTGTTTTCTTCGTTATTATTTATCTTATTAGTAACCCACACTTCTATTTTGCTAATAGAGATGGACGATTTAATAATTGGAAGCTCTTTTAAGGCTTCTTCATAGTTATCCCTAAAGTATTGTGAGAGAAAGAAGTGCCTGTTCGCATCATAATCATCAGCGGGTAGTTCGAATTGTTGAGTTTGCGCTCCTCCTTTTACCTCAATTACTTTTGTTTCTCCTTTTTGTTGTGAGAAAATACTTGTTACGGTTAATTTCCCAAATTGCAATTCAGTTTTTAAACCAAATAAACTTTGGCTACCTGTTATTAAAGAACCTGGTAACGGTAATGTAACATTACCAGCTTCAATCCTTTTTATAATTTCATCTTCTTTTCCAACATATTCAAGCTTAGTCTGATTTTCGAAATCGAAAGTAGCTTCGGTATTGTAATTTACCCCGATTTTAATTTTGTCACCAATATTACCAGTGACATTCATCATTATTTTTTCTTCAAAATCGAAGGTTGTGGTTTTTCGTAGATTTTCAGATATTGTGGGATTCTCATTATTATTAATATTTACTTTAAAGATTAATTCTGCCGATCCCATTGGAATAATATTAATTGCATTATCGCCAAAGACCTTATCTAATGCCTGCCCTCCTAATCTTAATCCTGGTAATATTCCTGACTGAGTTCCTTGATTTTCTCCTCTTGCTTTTTGTCGCCAGTAAGTTCTTAGGTTTTGTTCGAATTGATATTCTTGATATTCTTCGAGTGACATTCTTTTTGATGGACGATAATCATAATTACCAATTTTTTTAGAAATAACATACTCGTTAGTTTCAGGATCGTATTCTACAGTATCTTTAATATTTGAAGGATTTTCCAGAAATAATGGTGAATCTTCAGGTTCATCATAACTATATTTATCAGGATCTTTAAAATTATATTTTAAAGTATCTTCTTGTTGGGTTTCAACTTGAAATGATAATAAAAATTTAGCTTGTACGTTATTTGTACAAACTAAGATTAAAAAAAGTAGTAAAAACTTATATATGGATATCCTTTTCAATTGCTTTTGTAATAGGTTCTAAATTCGTTTAAGGGCTTCTTTAATGAGATTCTCAACAGTTAAATCGGTATTATCTTTAAGGATTTCATTTAAAAATTTATCGACTTTTGCTTTAGGAAAACCCAACATTACTAAAGCAGATAACGCTTCCTGTTTAATTGTATTGTCTAAGGAAACAATAATTTGATCACCATCCTCTATTTTTCCTACTTTATCTCTTAAATCAATAATAATCCTTTCTGCTGTTTTTGCTCCAATTCCTTTAATACTTTTTAGTAAATTGACATTGTTTTGGAGAATTGCACTTTTTATTTCATCAGGACTTAAGGATGAAAGCATAACACGAGCAGTATTAGCTCCTACACCCGAAACAGATATTAAAAGTAAAAATAAATCTCTTTCTTTTTTATCAAAAAAACCATATAACTGATGAGTATCTTCTCTAATAAGCTCATGTATTAGTATTAATCCACTTTCTTTTCCGGAAAATTTGGAATAAGTATTAATTGATATATTAATAAAATAGCCTATGCCATTGTTATCAAGAATAATATGAGTAGGTGAAATTTCTTTTATTTCTCCTTTTATATAGTCGTACATATATTATAATGCCTAAATTGGGGTTAAAAATACGTAAAAATAAAGTATAGGGAAATAGGATTAAATATTAATTTGTTAAATTCGATAAAAATTATTGCTAATTTAAACTTATTGTTTTTAATTTAGTAAATTAAATTTGGTATTTTTTAACGAATTACCTTGGGGGCAACATGAAATATTCCTATTATTTTGTAGTAATTATCGTACTTCTACCGTTTTACAGTTTTAGTCAAATTACTGATAAGGGCAAACCATTATTCAATTATTTACAAAAAACTGAAATTCCATTAATTATTCTTCCTGAAGTGGATATGAATAAAATTGAAAAGGAAGATAAAGAACATTCAAAGTCGAATTTAAAGTCACTGCGTTTTGCCGAATTAATTGAGCTTGATATTAATATAATGTCAGAAGGTGTTTGGGAAAGCGAATCAAATGGAGATAAAGTATTTTATTTGTCAATTAAATCTTCAGGAGCATATTCTTTAAGTATTTTATTTGATCATTTTAGATTGCCCAGAGGAGCTAAGCTATTTGTTTATAGCTCAGATTATAAGCATGTAAGAGGATCTTTTACATACAAAAATAATAAGTGGAATAACATTTTACCAATTGCTCCTGTAAAAGGGGATGAAATAATTCTTGAATACCATGAACCATTAAATGTAGATTTTCATGGTGAAATGCATATATCAACAATAGCTCATGATTATAAAAATATTTTTAATTATTTATCAGAGAGTACCAAAGGGTTTGGAAATTCTGGAAGTTGTAATGTAAATATTAATTGTGATGATAATGAGATGTGGCAATTATTAAAACATTCGGTTTGTAAAATAACTTACAATAACTGGTTATGTACAGGTGCCTTAATAAATAATACAAAAAAGGATGGAAAGCCTTATTTTTTAACGGCAAATCATTGTATAGGTGATGATTATGATGCTTCTGTAGCTATTTTTTATTTTAATTATGAAAGTATAGCATGTGATAATACTGATGGAGGAACAGATCAGACTATTTCAGGATCAACAATAATAGCAACACCTCCAAATACAACTATTGATTTTAGTTTGTTGGAATTAAGTGTAAATCCTCCTCCGTCGTATCAAGCATATTTTTCAGGATGGAATAGAGATATCGCTGATCCTACAAGTGTAACTTCAATTCATCACCCAAGTGGGGATGTTAAAAAAATCACTAAATCATACGATGGTGCAAAAGTCGGTGATTATGGTGAGGGTTATGATCAGTATACACATTGGTGGATTGATGAATGGGATGAAGGAACAACTGAAGGAGGCTCTTCAGGATCTCCTTTATTTGATCAAGACGGAAAAATTATTGGTGATTTAACAGGAGGAGAAGCGAGTTGTTCATATAACTTTAACGATTATTATCAGCAGTTTCATCATTCATGGAATGAATTTTCGGATTCAAATTATAGTTTGAAATCCTGGCTTGATCCTATTAATACAGGTGTAGTTTCATTGGATGGTTACTTGCCATACGATACTATACCTTCGTATTTAAAAGCTTCCTTAAGTGATACAATTGTGAATTTAACATGGAATGATGTAGTTGACACTGCAAATATTAAATTCTATTATGTATATAGAAATTCAGTAAAGATTGATTCGGTTGAAACTACGCAATATGAAGATACTCTTGCTATCAAAAATGTTTTAAATAAATACTTTGTTACTGCAAATTATATAGCTCCAATAGAATATGAATCGCAAGCCTCTAATTTGGCTATCATTCGCACAATGGATACTTTAAATCTTCCTTTTGTTGAAACATATGAAGGTCAGTTTTCTATTCCTGATAATTGGTTTGAAGAAAGAACGTTGGATACTGTAGGATGGGAATTTAAAACAGGCGGTTTTGAAGGTAAGATTGATACTGCTTTTGAAGGAAATATTAATGCTTATTTTTTTGGTAAGAACAACGAATCTTCAAAACTGGTTTTGCCAAGATTTGATTTATCAACTTATGCTAATGTAAAACTCTCTTTTTATATGCATATGCAAGAAAAAAATGATTCGATACATAATTTAAGAGTTTTATATAAAAAGACCGATTCATTAAATTGGGAATGCCTTAGAACCTATAATACAAGCAGTGAAACGTGGGAAAAAAAGGAAGTGTCTTTACTCGATTTAAGTAGTGAATATCAAGTAGCTTTTGAAGGTGTTGGCTTAGGTGGTTATGGAATATGTATTGATAGTGTTTTGCTTACTGAAGATTATAAATTTGTTGATCCGCATTTTGCTATAAATAAAGATACAATCTGTATTAATGATAGTATTGAATTTTCGACAGAGACAGATATTTCGAATGATTTTTATTGGGATTTTGGAATTACTGCAGAGCCAAACAATGCTATTGGCCCAGGACCACATATGGTAAAATATATTTCATCTGGAATAAAATCTGTTCAACTTACTGTTAATGATGTATATATTAAAACGGAAAATATGGTAGCAGTTGTATCTGAGGTGACTATAATTCCGGATTTTTCAAATAATGGCAATGAATTAATATCAAACTCAACGAATGGTAATCAATGGTATATAAATGATACTCCGATTGACGGAGCTATAAATAATAGGTATACTATTGAAGAAGATGGTTCTTATTCTGTTGAGGTTAAAAATAAATATAATTGTATTTCCATTTCGGATAGTAAATACATGATTTTAAATAGTGCTGAATTAATTATTGAGGATGAAAATGTTGATAATTATAAAGTTTACCCAAATCCTAATAGTGGAAGTTTTACAATACAAATGGGCAATGTTGAATATAATGAGCAATTAGAATATAAGATTATTGATATTGCAGGAAGAACTCAACAATCAGGTAAAATTGAGCCCTTTGAAAAAAGTAAAAATATTCAGTTGGTTAATCCAAATGAGGGTTTGTATTTTATTCAAATTTATTCGTCGAAAAATTATTTTACTTCAAAAATTCTTATAAAAAAATAGAGTGATATTGGATCACTCTATTTAATATATATTATAACTGATGGTTATTTTACTGAATCAACTGCTACTTTTAATGCATCTTCAAGCATTTTAACATCTGGTTTAGGAATAAAATTCTTTTCCATCATCATATCAATTGTTCCTCTGGTTTGTTTTATATCTTCCATTGTACGATTAAATACCTCGTCCCATGTCATTTCTAACCGGGCAACGCCATTCTTGATTGCTTCCATGGCCACATCGGCAGCTTCGTGAGCAAACACGTCAGTGTCGTCCATTTTAGGCATTATATTATCTGGGTTTATGCCTTTCCTTTGAGCATAATTAGCCATTGAATATGCTGCAACAATAGCCATTTCATCTGTT
The DNA here is from genome assembly GCA_013138975.1 of Bacteroidales bacterium. Taxonomy (GTDB): domain Bacteria; phylum Bacteroidota; class Bacteroidia; order Bacteroidales; family UBA12077; genus UBA12077. The sequence continues at coordinate 60,115 of WTBR01000212.1, read as the reverse complement.
ATTTTACGTGCTTGAACCAGTAATGCACCTTTTAGAATTCCGGGAAATCCTAATGAATTATTTACTTGATTTGGAAAATCTCCACGACCGGTAGCTACAATATATGCTCCTGCTTCTTTTGCTGCATAAGGATATATTTCAGGAACAGGATTTGCACAAGCAAAAACAATAGGTTTAGTACCCATGTTTTTTATCCATTCCGGCTTAACAGTATCTGGTCCCGGTTTACTTAATGCTATTAACACATCAGCATCTTTACAAGCTTCAAGTACGTTGTCAATCTTATTTGGATTTGTTTTTTGGCAAAGTTCCCATTTACGATAGAATCTAGAATCAGCTTTTATATCTTCACGATCTTTATGTAAACTTCCTTTAGAGTCAAACATGATCATTTTCTTAGGATCGGCTCCAGCTTGTATAATTAAACGAGCAATTGTAGCATTTGATGCTCCTGCACCATACATAACAACTTTAATATCGTTTATATCTTTTTTTACAATTCTTAAGGCATTAATTAATCCGGCTAAAGTTACAGAACCTGTACCTTGAGCGTCATCATGCCAAACAGGAATGTCACATTCTTCTCTTAAGGTATCTAAAACTTTATAGCAGTTTGGTTGTGATATATCTTCAAGGTTTACAGCGCCAAAACTTGGTTGTAACATTTTTACAAATTCGATAATTTTATCAGGATCATGTTCTCCTTTATCGTTATAGCTGTCGACACATAATGCAACAGCATCAACACCTGCAAGATATTTCATCAAGTAAGCTTTTCCTTCCATAACACCTAATCCTCCGGGAGGGGTGCAATCTCCATCGCCTAAAACACGTGTTGAGTCTGAAACAACTGCAACCATATTACCACGATTTGATAATTCGAAAGAAGTATCGTTATTATCGCGAATTGAGGTAGATACTTTTGAAACACCGGGTGTGTAATAGACATTAAACCAGTTGAAACCATAAATTCCTGCTTTAGGAAGGGTTTGCATTTTTCCGCCAAAGAATTTATGACTCGAAAAAGCTAATTCTTTTAGAAAAACAGTTTTGGCTTTGGCAATTTGTTCCTGAGTAAAATCTTCAGGGAATAACGCATCAAGATTGTTTAAGGAAAGATCAATTTTAGACATAATACCTCCGAATTTAAATGTTTAGTTTTTTTTGTTTAGTTTGTATGCTAACAAATCTACTAAATTATTTGCCAATAAGGTATAGCTTAGGTTATTATAAATTTTCGATAAATATGTTGTATAACATCAATAAAAAAAGGGTGAACTGTGAGTCACCCTTTTTTCATATTCAATGATTATTTTTTAGTCAGACTCTATATCTGATACCTCATGTTGTTGCAGAGGATTTTTACTGATTTCTTTATATTCGGTTCTATTTCTAAAAATATCGCAAGCTTGGTAAATTGCATTTCTAAATGAAACTTCAGAAGCTTGACCTAAACCGGCAAGTTCAAAAGCTGTTCCGTGTCCGGGTGAAGTTCTAATGAAATCTAATCCAGCAGTATAATTGATACCAGAATTAAAAGCTAATGCTTTAAATGGGGTTAAACCCTGATCGTGATACATAGCCAGAATTGCATCGAATTTCTTAAAATTGTCACTGCCGAAGAAACCATCTGCAGGATAAGGTCCAAGAGCTAATATACCTTCTTCTTTTGCTTTATTCAGTGTAGGAATTATAATGTCAATTTCTTCGGTTCCTAATAGTCCATTATCTCCGGCATGCGGATTTAACCCTAATACAGCAATTTTAGGTTTTCGTATTCTAAAATCTTGAATCAAGCTTTTATTCATTATTCGAAGTTTGCTTAAAATCGCTTCTTCTGTTATTGCTTCACAAACTTTATTTAAAGGTAAATGTGTTGTAACTACACCAATTTTTAAATTCTCACTTACCATTAACATTAATGATTCTTTAGAATTAGATTCATTGGTCAGGTATTCCGTATGTCCGGGGAAATTAAATTTTTCCGATTGTACATTGTCTTTATTTATTGGAGCGGTTACTAAAACATCAATCTTACCGTCTTTTAAATCTTTAACAGCATTTTCTAAAGATATTAATGAAGATTCTCCAGCAATATTCGTCGATTTTCCTAATTCAACGCGAATATTATCATCTAAGCAGTTTATAATATTTGCTCTCTTTACATTCGCTTCATCTGCTGATTTAATATTATTAAAGCTAAAGTTTGTAATGTTTAATGCTTTTCGATGGTATGCAGCAACTTTTGCTGATCCATAAACAATAGGAACACAAAAATCAAATATTCTGTTATCCATTAAGGATTTAATAATAACTTCGTAACTCACGCCATTAATATCACCGTGAGATATGCCTACAACTATTTTATTCTGAATCATATATTGTGTTTTTTATAGTCAAACTATTTTCTTAGTTAAGAAACAAAATTAAGGATAATATTTTGAATAATTGATTTAAATCAGTGAAACTATAATTTCAGGAACGATAGTGAACTGAAAGTATATAGTTGAACTGATCCTGAGCGAAGTCGAGGGATCTTTATTGTGTCTTATTCCTTAGCCTTCGGACGTAATTAAATTGAAATTTTTTGTTGATACCTCGTCTGCTTGCAATGAGGTAGTCCGTTTAATTTACAATTGATTTTTGAAAAAATCGAAAAGTAAACGGACACCTGTGGCAGTTGCACCTATTCCTCTGTAATTATCATTTTTTGTAAGAAATGCAGGGCCTGCAATGTCCAAATGTATCCAAGGATAATTGGTAAAATGTTCAAGGAATTTGGCTGCTGTTATTGCTCCTGCTACACTTCCTCCCAGATTTTTTATATCTGCGATTTCTGATTTTAACATATCTTCATATTCATCCCAGATTGGAAATTCAACAATACGTTCATAAACTCTTTCTCCTGCCTCTTGCAGTTGCTTAAATTTATTATCTTTTATATTGTTCATTGCCACTATTCCTAAGTCACCAATAGCTGCAGCAGCAGATCCGGTTAAAGTTGCGAGATCAATAACTAACTCAGGATTGTATTTTTGAGCAAAGCTTAAGGCATCGGCTAATATTAATCTACCTTCTGCATCTGTATTTTTAACCTCTACAGTAGCTCCACTGTGCATTGTTATTATATCATCCGGAACATAAGCATTAGCATTTGGTCGATTATCTGTAATTGGTATTAAACCAATAATATATATCGGAGTTTTTGATTTTGCAATTGCATGAAAAGTACCAACAACAGCTGCAGCACCTGCCATATCAGATTTCATTGTATCCATATAGCTACCGGGTTTAATATTTACTCCACCCGTATCATAAACTACTCCTTTACCAACTAATATATAAGGCTTTTTATTAACTGCATTTTCCGGTTTCCATGTCAAAACTGAAAATGCAGGAGGATCAATACTTCCTTTATTTACAGCCAATAATCCATTCAATTTTAACGATTCTATTTTCTTTTTATTGAATACTTCTACTTCAAATCCGGCTTTCGATCCAAGTTCTACAATTTCTTGTGAAAATTGTTCGGTGTTTAAAAAAGAAACAGGCTCATTTACTAAATCTTTAGTGTAAGTGATCGATTCATTCAAAAGAAGTAGTTCTTCAATTTGATCGTTTCTTACATTTGGACTATGAATGAATATTTCCTTTAAATGATTTTTCTTTTCATCGTCTTTTGTAAAGTATTTTAAAAACTGATAATGGCTTAAAGCAATTCCTTCTAAATAAGCAATTGCATATTCAGCGTTTTTGCTTAAATCAACAATTACAATTTCTTCATGTTTATTTTCTTTTAAAATATCGTATAAGGAACCGGCTGCTCTTCTCAGTTTTTCTTTAATTTTATTCTCTTCTATTTCAGTATCAATCCATTGTATGTACGACCATTTATAATACGAATTAATTTTTACCGTTTTTTTCTTGTCCGAAGCTTGTTTTTTGATATACTCAAATTCACTTGGCAAAAACGAAAAATCTTTTAAATCATTTTCATCTTTTGCTAAATATATTACAGGTAAATCTACCTGAATGTCTGTAGTTTTAGATATTTTTATATTCATTTTAAACTTATTTTAATTTGAATTGTAAAGTTAATTAAATAGAACCATCAATGAAATGGTTTTATTAATATGTCATATTAAATAGTTAATGGTATTATATATAAGAAACGTGTTTTATTTATTTATTTTTGTGATCAATTTAATCGACATGATATTAAAAGATTTATATAAAAAAGCATTAAACCTAGAGTTTTTAACAATTGACGAAGGTCTTTTGTTGTATGAAAATGCTCCTTTAGAAGAATTGATTTTTATTGGGAATCAATTACGTCAAATTAAAAAGCAGGATAATATAGTTACCTGGCAAATTGATAGGAATGTAAATATTACTGATGCCTGTGTTTCGCAATGCAAGTTTTGTAATTTTTACAAAAAGCCTAATGATAAAAGTGTTTACGTAACAAGTATTGATGAGTATAAAGTAAAGATTGATGAACTTTTTAGATTAGGTGGTAGTCAGGTATTATTGCAAGGAGGTTTACATCCAAAGCTGAAACTTGGTTTTTATACAGATCTCTTTAGTGAATTAAAATCCTTGTATCCGAATTTAAAATTGCATGCTTTAGGGCCTCCAGAAATTGTGCATTTAGCACGATTAGAAAAGAAATCATACAAAGAAATTTTAGAAGCATTAATTAATTCGGGACTTGATAGTTTGCCGGGTGCCGGAGCCGAGATATTATGTGATCGTGTTCGAAAAAGTATTTCTCCCGGTAAAGCCAATACGCAGCAGTGGCTTGATGTGATGCGTGAAGCGCATAAATTGAATGTACTTACTTCTGCAACTATGATGTTTGGACATGTTGAAACTATGAAGGAGAGGATTGAGCATTTAATTGCAATTAGAACTGTACAATCAGAAAAGCTGGAATCGTCACCGGGATTTTTGGCTTTTATTCCATGGCCATATCAAGATGAAGATACTGTACTGCAAAAGGAATTAGGAGTAACAAATCAGGTTAGTTCAGAAGAATATATTAGAACAATTGCTATTAGTAGGATAATGCTACCTAATGTAATAAATATTCAGGCTTCGTGGTTAACGGTTGGAAAGGATGTGGCACAAATATGCTTGCATGCCGGAGCTAACGATTTTGGATCAATTATGATTGAAGAAAATGTTGTTTCATCTGCCGGAGCCGATTATAAATTTGATGCAGAGGGTATTCAAAAAGCAATTCGAGAGGCAGGATTTACTCCTCAATTACGTAATCAGAAATATGAGTTTGTTGAATATAAAGTAGGAAGATAATTTGAGTTTTTATTCTTCATAGTAAATGAAATTACAAAATTCAAAACTCAAATAATATACAATAATCAAATTCAAATATCTCAAACAATTGATTTTTAAATGAATATTGGTTTTTTTTGAGATCTTGAAAATTGAGTTTTAGGATTTATTTGTTATTTAAATTTTGTTATTTGGAGCTTTACTTCAAAAACAGGTTAATTATTATCTCACAGCACAAATTCTGTGGATAAAATTTTAGTTAAATCTCAAAAGGTATTTCTTTTACTAATTCAATTTTTTCGGGTGTAACTTTAGCTTGAATAGTAATGATTTCTACTCCTTTTTCGTATGCTTTTTTTAAGCTTTCAGCGTATACGGGATCAATTTCTTTAGCAGTTGCAAATTTTTCAACATCGGTACGTTGAATAATATATAGCATGACGGCTCGCATACCTTGTTCTTTAACTTTTGTGAGGGTTTCCAAATGTTTTTTACCACGGCTTGTAACTGCATCGGGAAAAAGAACATAATTGCCTTCTTTTAATGTGCAATTTTTAACCTCAATAAAGCATGTTTCCGATTCGTTTTTTGCCATTACATCAAAACGGCTATCTTCAAATTTTACTTCGCGTTTTACTTCAGTATATCCTTTTAGCTTTTCAATTTCGTTATTTTTAATGGCTTCAAATGCTAATTTGTTTGGATTTCCTGTATTTATTCCAACCCAATCGCCATTAATTTTAATCATTTCCCAGGTAAATTTGGTTTTACGTTTTGGATCATCAACAGGGGTTAAATAAACTTCGGCATTGTCTTCAAGGCAGCTTTTCATGGTGCCTGAATTGGTGCAATGAGCAGTTATGGTTTCTCCGGAATCGAGAATTATATCTGCTAAAAAACGTTTATATCGCTTTATGAATCGACCGTGAATTAGGGGTTTAGTAAATTTCATGGGTTAATAATTGAGTGTGAAAAAAATACAATTAAATTTATTTATTTAAGTACGATAAAGCTTTAGTTAAAAAAAACAAATTACAAATAATAAATTACAAATGAATTTTAAATTCTAATATTTAATAATCAAATCGATTGTTACGAATTTAAACAATTGATCTATTGAATTTTATTTGTGTTTATAATTTTTTAATAAAAACTCAACATCTTTAGTGCTTTTCTTTTTATTATCAGGTTTTGCCATATGTTAGATTTATTTAGTATTCGTATCGAATTGAATCGACCGGATTTTTCCTTGCTGCGAAATATGCTTTTGCATTAATTCCAATGAAACAAGCAATTCCAATTAATAGGTCTATAATATTAATGATTGTGTAAATTCCTTGTTTCCAGAAGCTTTGAAAAGCTATTTTGAGGTAATTAATAAACATATTATAAGTGTTTAGGTCATAGGTGTTTTATCTTAGACCTTAAGCTAAAGTCAAAGTTTAAAGCTTATTGGATTATACCTTTTTTTGTGAACAGAAAACAACAAATGGAGCATATCCACTCTGTCGAAGTACTCTTGAAGGCAAATTTGTCAAATAGTATTAAAAGCAATACTACAAAGGATCACTAAAGATATTCAAAGTTGCACTAAGAATAAGAATCAATATTTTAGCGAAATAATAGACTATCAACAAAATGGCAATATGTTTAAATGAAGCACGTAGCCTGAGGTTCTCGAAGGCTACATAACATGAAAAGAAAGAGAAATACAGAGTTCCGTAGCTATCGGAAGTGCCGAGCAGGGAATAGGGTGAGCTGAAGAATACTAGAATCACATGCTTTGTATTGTTGTTTAATAATTCTATTTTAATAGAAATAGTTAATAGAATACTAATACCTTGGCAGTCATTCAAAGACTAGTCTCTACCATAAAATATACCTTGGATTAATTCATCTAAATTTCCATCTTCTTCTAATTGTTTTATCCCAGAAATTAGCTTCTTCATATGGATTATAAGGAAATACTATACTAGCAGAAGCACTACTTGCTGGGAACCGTGCATAAAAATATGAATATCAGTTAAGTAATTGGTTGAAATATTTTGTATAACTCCCAAGGTTTGATTGAACAGTTTTTGTGTCAAAAAAGTAATTCACTCCATCTTTTCTCAACCAAATATCAACACCAAAGCCACGAGGAGCTTTGACAAATTCATTAATAGCTTGTTGTATGAAGCCCTGACAAACTTCCTTTGACGCGATATTTCAAATATTTGCTGATTATCGAATGCCATAAAACTACTTTAGGTCTAACTAAATCAAGAGTAGAGTTTTATCATAAAGTATCGTAATAATTATTCAAAAACTTAATTATTGAATAACCTATTTCCTTTCCTAAATTGATAGGCACTGCATTTCCAATTTGCTTATATCGCTGAGCTACAGAGCCTTCAAAATGCCAATCATCCGGAAAAGTTTGAATGCGTGCATATTCACGAACTGTAAAAGGTCTGGTTTCTTCTGGATGACATCTTTCGGTCTGCTTCTGAGCAGGACTACAAGTCAAAGTTAGACAAGGTTCATCCCAGCCAATTCTTCTAGCTATCCCAGTTTTTCCTCCTCCAAGATAAAAACTGCCTCCCATAAATTCTTTTTGAATATCAATTGGTAAATCTCGCCAATAACCTTTAGGTGGGACTAAATCTAATACTTCCTTTTTGCTGTCAGGGTATTTTGCACCATCTGAATTTGGAACATCACAATTATATAGATCCCCCTTTTTTAAAGCATCTTTTAAATTATATATATGATTGTATGGTTTAGGATAATCATATTTAATATCGATATCTTTTCTAATACCTACTATAATTATCCTTTCCCTTTTTTGTGGAACGTTGTATTTAATAGCTTTTAGAACTTGAACAGGCATTACATTATAACCTATCTCATCTAAAATAGAAATCATTCCTTCTAAGGTTTTACCTTTTTCATGACTTAATAAACCTCTAACATTTTCTCCAATACAAATAGGTGGATTTACTTCTTTAACTACTCTGGCAAATTCATAAAAAAGTGTTCCTCTTGCATCTGCAAGTCCAAGTTGTTTTCCAGCGTAACTGAACGCTTGGCAAGGAAATCCACCAGTAACAACATCAACTTTATTATGAAACTTGGTAAAATCAAATTCTTTAACATCACCTTCTAATATTTCCCAATTTGGACGATTGCTGCGTAAGGTTTGACAAGCCCATTTGTTTATCTCATTTAACGCAACACACTTTAATCCTGCTTTTTCAAGACCAATTGCTAAGCCTCCCGCACCTGCGAATAATTCTAAAACTGAATACTCATTTTGGGGCTTAATGGTATTAGACCTTGTTTCTTGAATATCTGTATCTAAGTAATTTGAAAGTAAATTTTCAACTTGTTCTTTTGGATAAATCCGATAGTTACTTATTGGTTCTCTAACAGCAGAAAATTTACCTTCTCTGTCCCATCTCCTTAAAGTTTCTTTACTTTTACCAATTAATTCTGCAGTTTCTGCTAGGGATAAATATTTAGTCATAACCATATTGATTAACCTTACACAATGGTTACAAAAATATTTATTAAATTGAATAATACAAATATATAAATGGAAAAGAAATTAACAAAGAACGAACCGCCAACATTGGGTTAATCTTAAGCTGGGGGCTTGGTGTTTAGTAAACTTTGTACTATCTTCAACTTTCGGTAACAGGGGATACTGAAACGCAGCGAAATCCCGTATAGTTGCAAACCCGCAACCCATTTTTAATTAATGATAACATGTAAATCTTTATAATTATGTTGCTAATTTCATGATTTGTGATTTAGCCTTAATAATCATATAAAAAGTGTATTTTGTTCATGAAAACAAATAGCTAACTTATACAAGCGGCTGATCTTAAAAAAGTTACAGCCTCATACCTGTTTTATAACATATTGGTCTTATATACTGATTTACAGCACATAACAATTTTCTAACAATCACGTTAAACAAAAAATTATACTATAAGTATCAAGATATATAATAATGTCTATATTAGAGGCGGGTATTTTATATTACTTGATCATATCAAAGTATTATTAATATTTATTAATTTAAATTATAGGGCTATGGAAAGTATATTTCTTGTATGCATTGGAATGCTAATTTTTATTGGGGGCTCATTACTTTTAAAATCAAATAAATCTAAATCAGATCATATTATTATTGCATGGTCAGTATTAGCTATACTTTCACAATTAGGATTTTATTATGTAGCTACCGGGAATTATGTAATGAATATCAGGTTTTCACAGTTTGTGTTTGGGACACTTTTGCTGCATGCACCAATGTTATATTTTTATGTTCAGGCTCAATTAGATCCACATTTTTCTTTCAATATTAAAAACCTTCTTCATTTAACTCCTTTAGTTGTTTTTTATTTGCTTCATATTCCTGAGTTTTCTCAAAACGTAGGAATATCGGTATGTTCAAGCCATTTTGGATGTTATTTAAGTAATAAACCTTGTAGTGTGGTTTATAATTTTTCCAAGCTAATATTAAATACCTTTTATTTAATGTTAACTTTTTTTACATACAGAGATTTATATAAGCCTGCAAATAAAAGAAAAGGGCAAGAGAAAATAGGATTTTTATGGATAAAGATATTATTGTATGTTACCTTTTCATTGAATATTTTCATTATTATTTATCGCTTATTAGAGGTAGGGCAGATTCATATATTCCCTGCAAATTTATTTGTAATGAACATCGTTATTTCGGCATATATAATAGTATTTAGTTTTATTGGAAGCAATTTTACCGGGATTCTTGATTTCTTGAAATTACTAAATAAATTATTGGCTTATATCGAAATTAAGATGTCGTATTATCTTGATAAGGAGCAAAGTGAAGATGAACTTATACCTGAATTGGATGATTGCCATAATGCTTTTGGCCTTTGTGAAGATACTCTTGAAGAATATTTGCTAATGCTTAAAAAATATATATTCGAAGAGAAACCTTTTCTGGATCAGCATTTAAGCCGAGTAAAATTGGCAGGATTGATTAAGATTCCATCTCATCATTTAGCATATGTTATAAAAATAAAATATAATCAAACATTTACCGATTTTATAAACTCTTTTCGTTTGGAGTTACTTTTAGAGAAACTGGATGAACCGAAATATAAAAATTTCACTTTGCTAGCTTTAGCTTTTGAATGTGGGTTTAATTCAAAATCAACTTTTAATAGGTGCTTTAAAACTCATTTAGGTAAAACACCAACCGAATTTTTAAAATTGAAGCATGAAAATGTTGAAATAAATATGGCAGGTTAAAAGTCTTATAGTCAACAAATAATAAGCTTCAATTTTAAAATTGAGACTCCTAATCGCTCCGTAATTTTTTAATGGGGCGTTTTTAATTTCCAAATATTATTCTTTAGCGGATTATATATTAATTGTTAAATTAAAAATACTGCGTATGAAAAAATTTACTTTAATTCTATTATGGCTTTTAATAATTCCAGGATTGTTAATGGCACAGTGGAAATCTGTCGATTTAGGCACAGGTGAAACATCAAACAAGCTGTATGCTTTCGATAATCAAAACGCAATTGTAGTTGGTAACGACACTATTCTTATAAAAACAACTGATGGTGGGGAAACATGGAGTTCTATGAATTTTGTTTTACCAAACGAAGTTGAATATCACTTTATGGATGTTGATTTTGCTGATGACCAAATAGGATTTATTATTTCTACTAAAGTTGATCCTTATAATGCTATCATGTTAAAATCTACTGATGCCGGAGAAAACTGGGCTGAGCTTGCTATGTCAAATTTCTCTGATGCTTCAGGAAATGATGTTATTGATCCGCTTGCCGGGAAAAAAGTAAATTTCCGTGCTTTACAAGTGTCCGGTGATATAGCTTATGCAGCATTACAATGGGAAGAAGAACTTACTACAACTAAACATAGTTATGTATTTAAGTCTACCGATAAAGGATTGAATTGGTCTATTTCAAGTGATGACCTTGGAAGTGTAAATGTTAATTCGATTGAGTTTATTGATGATGTTGTTTATATTGGAGGCTCTTCAAGTATGTTCATGAAATCTACTGATGGTGGTGCAAATTGGACAGATTATACAGATGCTGCGTTTTTATCTGTTAATGATTTAAGAGTAATTGATGCTAATAAAGTTTATTTAGCAACTACTAAGGGTACTTTTTATACCGAAAATGCTGGAGTAACTGTTACTGCATTAAATGATATTGGTTCTTTTGATGTATTGTATTTTGCTGATGATGAAATCATATTTTCAGGATTTACTTCTTCGAAAACGGTAAGAACTATTGATGGAGGAGAAAATTGGATAGAAGCTAATATAGGACAAACTACTAGTTTTTGGGATTTAACTATTTTTAATGATGCTATTTATGCTTTGGGTAGTGGTGGAATCATAAATATATTGCATCCAAGCGAATTAAAAGATCCTGTAATTGAGTTCTCGTATTTATTTAAAGGAAGCGAAGCTCAATTTACAAATGAGAGTGAAAATTGTGGAAGTTATACTTGGAAGTTTAATGTTGATACTAGTTCTGTTGATAGTATTTCTAATGTAGTTGATCCTATTTATAGATTTGCTGATTATGACACGCACACAATTAAATTGATTGGTGGAAACGCAGTTGCAGAAGATTCTATTACACATGATATTACTGTACTCGAACCAACAGCAGATTTTACTTATTATAGTGAAGACGGTAATAATGTATTTTTTACAAATACAAGTAAAAATTGTGCTGAGTTTGAATGGAATTTCGGAGAACTATCAGGTTCTGCTGACGAATTAACTACTTCGCATGTATTTTCGGAATTAGGAACGTTTACTGTAAAATTAACTGCGGATAATTATATTGAAAAAGTTACTGCAACACAGGAAATTACGATTAGTTCCGTTGGAGCATTTTGGTCAAAAAATCAACTAGAAATAGATCAGATATTACAGAAAATGCACGTATTTAACGATGACATTGCAATTGCTGTTGGTAACAGTTCTACAATTATTAAATCTGTAAATGGTGGGGAATCATGGTCAGAATTTGATATTCCTGCTGAACTGGATGGTCAAACTATAAATGATGTTATGTTTTTCGATGATAACAATGGTTTAAACTGTTCATCAGCTGCAGGTAGTGCAAATGGATTTATGTTAAAAACTACTGATCAAGGAGAAAACTGGACAGAAGTTCCTTTAACTGCTTTTTCTGATGGTTCTAGTGACGAAACACTTGATCCTGTTGCTGGACTGAAAGTATATTTTTATGCAATGGAACAAATCGATGAAAACAATGCTTTTGTTGTTTTACGATGGCAAGATGCTGAAAGTAATAAATATGGATTTATTTACAAAACAAGCGATAAAGGTTCTGCTTGGGTAAAATCAAGTAATGATATTTTTCAGGAAAATGATTTTAGTTCAACGATTACAGATATAGCTTTTGCTCCAAGTGGTGAAATAGGATTTGTTGCAGGAAATAAAATTTTATTAAAAACTGAAGATAGTGGAAACACTTGGATAAATATTTCTAATGAAGCTTTCGGATATATTACTGAAATGTTAGTTTTAAATAATGATACTATTTTTGCTTGTAGCGGAAATGGTGTTTTTAAGACAACCGATCGTTTTGTAAATGTTGATTTAACTGTATCTGGTTATTCATGGGATATAATTTCTTTGGGTGCAGATAAGTTTATGACAGGTAGAGATGTTAATATTTTAAATGTGACTGAAGATTTTGGTGAAAGTTGGGTGAATATGGGTAAAGGTTTATCTGCATCTTTCTTTGAGTTAACTATTTTTAATGGAAAAATATTTGCTTTTTCATCTAAAGGCTTAACATCAATTAGTTATATTGATAATTACCAAACTCCTGTTGTGGATTTTGAATACAGTATCGAAGATAAAATTGTAACATTTACAGATAAATCTGAGAATATAATAGCTAGTAATTGGAGTTTTGGTGATACTGAAGTGAGTACAGACTTAAGCCCTGTGTATACATATGATGATTATGGTACATATACAGTTACATTAAATGGTAATAGTCGCTGTAAGAAAGCTTCCATTTCTAAAAAAATTGAACTTGTAACTACAGGTGTTGATTTAATTGATGCATCAAGCATTAAAGTATATCCTAACCCTGTTGTTAATGATAAATTATACATAGACTTGGGTAATATGTACGATGGCGAAATTTCTGTAGAAATTTATAATACAGAAGGACGTCAATTAATATCCAAGAGATATAGTTCTTCATCATTAATTGAACTTGACATTGACATAAATAAAGGTTTATACTTTGTAAAAGTTAATAATAATGCCGGTATTAATCATACCATGAAATTGATTGTTCAATAAACTTTAAATAAAACTAACGGTTAAGCTTTATGCTTGACCGTTAGTTTTAAAAATAATAAATAGGAGAGTTATGAGAAAGTTATTGGTTAGCTTATGTTTAGCTTCAGTCTTTTTAGGATTGACCATAGCAACATATGCTCAAAACAAGAACTTATGTGTAGTTAAGGGTAATATTTGTGATGAAGCAACAAAGGAAACTTTGTTTGGTGTTGTTGCTACTATACCTGAAATAAATGTGTGGTATGTTACCGATAGTAAAGGAAATTATATTTTGGATAATATTCCGGCCGGTAAATATATCGTATATTTTACGCGTATGGGCTTGCAAGACAAGCAGGTTGAGGTGGAACTTAAACCCGGCGATAATAGAATTATTGACATGAAAATGCTTTATCTATCTCTGGCTATTGATGAAATTGTTGTTACAGCAAAAGAAAATCCTAATCAATTATCAACTTCTTCACTTATAGAATCTCAGGCAATTGAGCATATTCAAGCAAGTAGTCTTGGAGATCTAATGCAACTTTTGCCGGGTCAGGTATCTGAAAATCCTGATTTAAATTCCCGTAATCAGGCAAGCTTACGCAGCTCAACTTCTGATCCTGATAACAATAAAATTGATGCATATGGAACTGCCATTGTAATGGATGGAGCACCAATGTCGAATAATGCAAATTTACAAGTTACTAATACAGCACAAATAGGTGCTGAAGGATATTTTTCCACAGTTAGTGGAGGTGGGGTAGATTTAAGACAAATACCTACAGATAATATTGAATCGGTGGAGATAATTAGGGGGATCCCTTCTGTTAAACATGGAGATTTAACCTCCGGTGCTATTATAGTAAATACCAAAGCCGGGGTTACTCCATTTATTGGTAAAATAAAATTTAACCCTAACACAAAACAAGTATACCTCGGGAAAGGTGTTAAATTAAGAAACAATCTTGGAAGTGTAAATGCGGACTTCGATTATGCCTATTCACAATCAGATGTTAGATTGTCAAGTCCTAGTTATAACCGCGTAACAGGAAAACTGACTTATAGCAATACTTTATTTGATCACAAATTATATACTACAACAAAACTGTCGGTATTTAGAACATACGATGAAGATAGAGATAAAGATGGAACATCACTGGAAAAGCGATATTCAGAAGATCAGGGTTTGCGATTTACAACATCGGGTAAAGTTCGTATAAAAAAGGCACTTTCAAATTGTATAAATTATAATGTTACGGTTGATTATAAAAATCAAGAATCATATAGCCGTATTTTAAAATCAGGAAGTATAACTCCATTGGCTACATCATTAATAAATGAAACTTACGAGGCTATCTTTTTGCCATCTGAATATTACACAGGTTATTATATCGATGGAAATCCATTTAATTTATTTGCTAATATTGATAATAACTTTCATTTTAAATTGGGAACAATGAAGAATAAAGTTATGTTGGGAATAAACTATACTATTGATGCTAACTGGGGTGATGGCAAGTATTTTGATGAAAATTATTATTCATCTTCTTCTTTACGTCCTGTATCGTTTAAAAATATTCCGGCATTACATCAACTATCCTTCTATATTGAAGATATGATACGAATGAAATTGTTTTCAAAAAATCTAAGAATACAAGCAGGTTTGCGATTTGATAATGTTCAGCCGATAAATCCTATAAAAGGTGAGTTTGGACAAGTACTTCTACCCAGAATAAACCTTACGTATTCATTATTGGATAATCTTACCATAAGAGGTGGGTATGGTATAACTTCAAAAGCTCCTAGTTTAATTTATTTATATCCGGATCCTGCTTATTTCGACGCTTTAAGTTATAATATGTATTCAAGCACTTATTCAGATGAGAGCATGGCTGTAATTACAACTAAAGTATTTCATCCTGATAATTCGCAAATGCGCCCTTCAGAAATGACTAAGATTGAGGGAGGTTTAGCATATAAAATAAAAAGGAATTCTATAAATATTACGGTTTATTCAGAGGATCTAAAAGGAGGATATAGCTTTAAAGATATATTAGCTTTAACTCCATATCCGCAATATGAAATATATAGTTATACTCCGGGTTTAGGAGAACAACCTACCTTAGATTATACTAATGTTGATACTGCAACTTTACGTGATAATTACAAGATACCCGTAAATACAAAAAATATAAAACGTAAAGGAGTTGAAATGACAATTAACACAAGTAAAATTGATGTTATTGGAACAAGTTTTAATTTCTCGGGCGCATGGAGTTTAACAGAAACTTCTGACGAAACAGATGATATATTTATAAATAGTCAGTATTATCCGGGAAATGATAATAAGTATATAGGCGTTTATGAATCGAATGGATATGAATCTGAAAATTTAACTTCAACATTAAGAATTATTCAGCATATCCCGAGGCTACAGTTTGTTGCATCTTTAGCTATTCAAACACAATGGATTCAGAAGCAAAAAACAAATGTAAATAATCAATACCCAATAGCTTACATTGATACTGACGGGAACGAATTTAGATTAACAGAAGAGCAATCCTATTCAGCAGAGTACGCATATTTGGTTAAGCAATATGACAAAACATATTTTTATGATTCCGATAGGCCGATTGTATGGCACATGAGCCTAAAGCTAACTAAGGAATTGAAGAATAATATGAGTTTCTCATTTTATGCAAATAATATGTTTATGAATCATCCGAAATATATGAATTATAAAACAGGCACAATTGAAAAGCTTAATTCATCATTATTTTTTGGTGCTGAATTAAATTTTAAACTTTAATATTTTGTGATTATGAAAAATTATATAAAATCATTTGTACTCATTAGTTTATTTATTCTAGCATTTGCTTGCGAAGACGATATTTTTGAGCAAGATGCAAGATTATTTAATGTTGAAGTACAGGTTTTTTATCCAAGTCATTATAATGTTACAGAAGCTGTAGAAGTAACAGTACGATTAATAAACCTGGAAAACGGGCTAAGTGTAAGTGAGCAAACGCTTGAAAATGGACATGTAAGTTTTTCGAATGTTAAAAAAGGAGGATACAGGCTTTCGTTCGGCAAGAAAATATCTTCTGCATTAGCTTCTGAATATGGCGAAACAATTATCGATCAGGAAGATATTGATAACGGGAGGTTGGTAAATTTAAACGTTACGCTTGAAGATTTATCCCTTAGTGAAAATATTGATCTGGGATCTGTTTATTTAAAATCCTCATTGCCAGGCACGTATTTAATTAAAGAAGTTTTTTACACAGGAACAACAACACTGAATGATAGAGCGTATTATGCAGATCATTTTGTTGAGATATATAATAATACTGAAGAAGTTTTATATGCAGATAGCTTATGCATTGCAACAGTCTATGGAGCTAATGGAAGTGCGGATTCAAGTCCAACAGAATTTAGTGGAGATATTGATAATGTATACCTGACATTTGTATGGATGGTTCCCGGAACAGGCAAGCAATATCCAATTATGCCCGGGAAAAGTATAATTATAGCACAGGATGGGATTAATCATAGAGATGATCCTAATGGAAATCCTAATAGTATTGATTTATCTAATGCTTCCTGGGAAACATTTTTGTTACGGGATATCCAACGTGATATTGATGTGCTGGAAGTTCCCAATATGTTAGAAATATTTGCAAACAGACCTAATACACACGATTGGATATTACACAGTTATGGTTCATCTGTAGTTATATTTAAAACAAATGATCCTAATGCACTTGAAGTAATTCCAGAACCAAATAATACTCAGGGGTATACTTTAATGAAACTCCCGGCAAATGATGTGTTAGACGGTTTCGAAGCTTTAGCTTATGCAAATTGCGGAATTTATAAGAGAATACCTGAAACGATTGATGCCGGTTTTACATATTGTAATGGAATCTTTAATAGTGAAAGTTGCAGACGGAAAGTCGAAGATAATGTGAACGGAAGAATAATACTTCAAGATACAAATAATTCAGGTGAGGATTTTGAAATTATATCGTTTCCAACACCATATTTATTTGAATAGTTAAAGAATCGGAGATATGAAAATTGTTGATATGAAAAATATATACTGCTTAGTTTTAGCTTTCTTTTTATGTTGTTTAAATTATACGCTTATAGCACAAAATGAAAATGATTCAATTGATATTCGTGTACAAAATGAATTAAGCGAAAGTTATATTTTACGACAAAACTTGTGGCTAAATAGTATAAATGCGTCAGGCTTAAGTGTAACACCGGTAAGTGATTACGGATATTTGAATTTTGCAGGAAACTACACAGAAAGTGATTATAAAACAACGTATGATCCATCTAATAAAATTGAGTATGGAATGAATGCCTATGGATTTAAATCGCTTGATAAGTTATTTTTAAAAGGAGGATTTTCATATTATAGAACGGATGAGAATAATGTTGAATGGACAATGATGATGGATCCTTTAAGAGACAATCCTTTTATTATTGCAGATTCTATTGGTGGTGATTGGAAAAAAGATTATTACAAACTTAATATGCTTATGGCAACATCCCCGGTGTTAAATATCTTGAGATTTGGTGTTGGAATAGATTATAATGTATCAACAGGCGGCAGAGATAACGATCCAAGGCCAAAAGCTATAATTAAAGATTTAAGCCTTCGTCCTTCACTAATTATTGACTTGAATAAAAAAAATAATCTTGGATTCACCTATTTATACGAAGACTACCGGCAAGACATTAGTGTAATGAACAAATATGGTGTTGGAGGTTCAGTTTTGTATAAAATAATGGGATTGGCATTAAAAGAAAAACCTATCGTAAAATCAAGTATAGAATATAGAAATGATCGATTGAATAATGGATTAGCTATGCAGTATGGACATCAAGCAGAAAAACTAAATATCATTACAGAATTAAAATATAATTTATTATCAGAAAAAGGGGTAATGTCTCCATATAAAAGTATGTTAGATAAGGAAACTGGCGAATTAAATGCTATTCCTGAAGAGGATTTTAAATTTTCTGAAAAGGAATACAGCTTTTTAACAGCAATAAATTATAAAGGAAATACGAAGTTTCATTATTTTAAAATTCAGGCTGAATATGGTGATGGTGCCTTATTTAATTTAACCACCGAACAAGTAGAATTAAAAACCAATAAACTTTGTCTTGACGCTAAGTATGAGATGTTTTTAGGGATTGAGAACACAAATAATGTATCAAAATTCATAATTAATGTAAATTATAAAAATACGGAAACAGAAAATCTTTTTTATGCTTTACAAACAATAGAAAGAATTGATATTGCTACAGGTTATGAAAAGCCATTTATATTATTTAATAATAAATTTTCATTCAATGTACTTGTTAAGTATTCTCAAAACTTAAACTCAGAACTTAATATTGATCCTAAATCTGAATTCTTTGAATTTGAAACTGATATTACAAATCCATTTGTCGTAAATAATTACAATTATGCCACTTCTAATTATTTATTAGGAAATATTGGATTAACATATTATCACACATTGAAAAGTAAAACAAATTTATATATAGGATGTAAGGCAGGCAGATTGCAAGTTATAGAATCTTCATATTTTGAAAATGAAGGCAATACTTCTGTAGCATTAAATATTGGAATATTATTTTAGTTAACTAAATATATCGACTATGAAAAAAATTATACTATTAATACTGGTACTTGTGTCATTAGATATATCTGCACAGAATGTAGAGTGGGTTAAAACCTTTGGAGGTACTGGAAATGATGAAGGCCATAAATGTACAGTAGATGCTAGCGGTAATTTTTTGTTTACAGGAGCTTTTAGTGATGTAATTGATTTTGGAGATGTTACAATTGAAAGTGAAGGAAAAAGAGACTTGTTTCTTTTAAAAACCGATAAAGACGGAAAAGCATTATGGGCAAAAAGTATGGGAGGCGATAAAACAAGTTCAACATTAGGAAAAGCTATAGCTACCGATGCAGAAAATAATGTTTATTTAACAGGAAGTTTTTCGGACACAATAAATATTGAATCTCAGCAATTTATTGCAGTAAACGAAGAAGGGAATTATGTGCCGGATTGTTTTATTGCAAAATATACATCTGAAGGAGTTTTTCAATGGGTAAAAATATTTTATGGCCCTGCGGGCGATATAATTGAGGAAATGAATATTTTAGGTAATCAGCTGGTTGTAGTTGGATCGTATAGAAAAACTTTTGATGTGTTAGGAAATACATTTTCTTCTGATGACCCAAATGTATCAGCAAATTATAATCCTTTTATAGCAAGTTTTAATTTAGACGGAGAGTTAAATTGGTTAAATAAAGTGAATTGTTCGACTGGAACATGCCGAGCTTTTGATATTGATCCCAGTGGAAATATTAATATCATACTTGAAGCGAAAGGAAGTGTTGTCATAAAAAATATTAAAACAGCAGTCCAGTATCCTTTGAAGCAATCAAATTCTGTGCAAGATAATTATTTGGTTCAGTTAGATGAAACCGATGGAAGCCTTATTTGGGGAAATCGTTTAGGAAGCCTGAAATCCATGATGGGTTATGCTGTTGAAACAGATGCAGACAATAACATTTATTGTGGAGGTTTATTTCAAGGCGAATTAAAACTAGAAAGTCAGGATGGAAATTATCAAAAAGTAAATGCTGTCGATAAATTTGATTATTATGTATGTAAATACTCTAATGATGGCAATCTTTTATGGGTCGATGCTCAGGGAGATAGCTTAACCGAAGGAGTACTAGACATGGTAGTAAATTCTAATGGAAGTATTTATTTAGCCGGATATTTTATTAATCCAAGAACGACAATAAATGGTGAGCAATTTACTTGTGATGCCGGTAATGAAGCTTTACTAATAAAATATAATAATGCAGGAGAGTTGCTGTGGGCCAAACAAACTAGCACAACTGAAAATTCGGGATATATTTATTCCATGGAAATGACACCAAATGATAGTATTGTATTGCTCGGACACTTTAAAGGCGATGGAACTTTTTTCGATGGAGAAACCTATTCAACTTCAGATACATTAAAGGATGTTTGGTATGCGCTTATTGCAGATCCCGAGGAAGAAACAACAGGAATTGTTGATTTTGTCGACAATAATTTAAATGTAGCAATTTATCCAAATCCGGCAAATAATTATTTGTATATCAGGAATAAGGATCAATCAGATCCGATACAATCAGTAATTATTTATAATGTGATTGGAGAGATCGTTTTTACAGAACAAGATTTTGATAATGAAATAAAAATCAACAACATACGGTCTGGAGTGTATTTTGTCCAGATAAAATCAGAAAAAAATCAAAAAATAAAGCAAATAATAATTCAGCATTAACTTGGCGTTAAAGCATTAAGGTCTTGTAAATGTTGTGTTTATAAGGTGATAGTTTTCTATCGCTTAGGGAATTAACAGCCTAATTTTAAGAATAAATAACTAAAAATAGATTAATCATGAAAAAATTTAAAATTAAAAATCCATTAAGACTTAGCATACAGGGAGCTATTGTAATCCTGTTAATGTATATGCTTGCTAAATGGGGCTTAAGTGAAACATATGTTCCAGACTTTGAAGCTTATTGCCCATTTGGGGGATTGCAAGCTTTATCAAGTTATTTGGTAAGAGGATCATTGGCTTGTACAATGACAAGTGTTCAAATAATAATGGGTTTAACCTTATTGATTGGTGTTGTACTATTTAGTAAGTTATTTTGTGGATATATTTGTCCTTTAGGAATTTTCTCGGAATGGTTTGGTAAAATTGGAACTAAATTTAAAGTTAGAAGAGACATTACTGGTATATACGATAAAGCATTACGCTCACTTAAATATATTCTTTTATTTGTAACTTTTTATTTTACATTAGGTTCAAGCGAATTATTCTGTAAAAATTACGATCCATTTTTTGCAACATTTACATTATTTAATGTTGATGTAACAATTTGGATGGCAATATTATCAATTGTTATATTAATAGGAGGTTCCATATTCTTCAGATTATTCTGGTGTAAATATTTATGTCCGCTTGGAGCAATATCAAATATTTTTAAATTCTTTTTTGTTTTTGTTGGAGTAATGGGAATTTATTTATTATTACTGTTCGTATTTAAGATGGAACTATCTTATGTATGGCCTTTGGCTGCTATTACTTCTTTAGCTTATGTAATGGAGGTAACAAGGTTAAAAAGCACGATTTTCCCTTTATTAAAAATTACAAGAAACGAAGATGCTTGTAATTCTTGTCAGCTTTGTACAAATGCTTGTCCTCAAGGCATAAAGGTTGCAGAGCTTAAAAAAGTAGAGCATGTTGATTGTAATTTATGTACAGAGTGTTTACAGGTTTGTAATCAGGATGGAGCTTTAAATTTAAATAAAAAGAAAAATCTGAAATGGTTACCAGCAATCTTAGTTATTATTTTAGTTGCAGTTGGAGTTTATGTTGGTTTAACATTTCGTGTAGCAACAATTAATGTAAAATGGGCTGAGGATGCGGCATTCGAAAATGCTGAAATTTATAATAGAGCCGGTATAAAAAACATAAAATGCTATGGAAGTTCAATGGCATTTGCACGTCAAATGCGCGAAGTAAAAGGCACATTTGGGGTTGAAGCTTATACAGATGATAAATCTGTAAAAATTTACTACGATCCAAAAATTATTACTGAAGATAAAATTACAGAAATGATATTTTCAACATCTAAAGTAGTAATAGAAAAGCCGGAATCAGGTGTCGAAATTCAAGTTGTTCAGTTAGGTTTGTTAGGATTCTTCGATCAGTTTGATGCCTATTATTTAAAACAATTATTATCACAATATGGCGATATATATGGTTTTGATACCAAATGGGGCGAGCCTGTTAAAACTAATATTTATTTTAATGCTGATAAAGAAGTTAATTTAGATGAATTAGTTGATTTTATTGAATGTAAATCGTTGACATATAGCGTAAAAGGGAATGAAAACACCGTACCTTTGAATTTCGAAATACGTGGTATTGAAAGACTACCTCAGACCATTAATACTGTTGATTTTGGTAGAAGAACGTATCCAAATTATTTTAAGAATTTTAATAAAAGAGATCAATACTTAAATAGTGAGCTAGGAATAATTGAAGTGGAATACGAATTTTTTGAAAATGCAACAGTTTGGTTAGCCTATATGCAAAATCATGTTTCTAAGCAAGATACAGGTGTAGTTGCTTTACATTCTAAATTAGATGGAGTTAACCCCACTATTCAGTTCGATTATGTAAAAGAAATTACAAATCCCGAAAAAATTAGGGAAATGATTGAATTAGATTCTTTACTTATTCATTTTAGAACAGGTAAAATAGAATCATTTGCAAATCCATTTATCTTTATCAAAGAAGATAGCTTAGTTAATAATTAGTATAATAAAGAGGGTGTCCAAAAAGTAACTAAAATTATAAAAACACTTCGACAGACTCAGTGTGACAAACTGATTAGCAGAGATTAGTCATGCTGAGCTTGTCGAAGCATAGACAACTTTCTGACTTTTTTGACACCCTCTTTTAATAAAATTGATTATGATAAAAAAAATATACGGGAAGATATTAATGTTAATGCTTTCCATTACAATATCATTTCAGGCCATAGCAGATGAGGGTATGTGGCTACTTTCTTTATTAAATGAAATAAATTATACTAAAATACAGGATAAAGGAATCGAACTAAGCTTAGATGAACTATATAGTTTAGATGAACTTAGCCTGAAAGATGCTATTGTAGCTATTGACGGAGGATCATGTACCGGATCAATAGTATCGCCAGATGGATTAATGATTACAAATCATCATTGTGGATATTCCAATATACAGGATCATAGCTCACTTGAAAACGACTATTTAAAAAATGGTTTTTGGGCCGGTTCATTATCAGAAGAATTGCCAAATCGAGGGAAATCAGTTTCGTTTCTGATTGATGTTCAAGATATTACCGATAAGGTAAACGAAATGATAGCCGATCAATTTAAGAATGGAGCTACACGTCCAAATATGATGAGAATAAGACGCCTTATTGCCCGTGAAACAGTTAAGGGAAATCATTATAATGCCGAGGTACACTCTATGTTTGGGGGTAACAGTTATTATCTATTTATTTACGAAACGTATAGCGATGTGCGATTAGTAGGAGCACCACCATCAGCAATTGGAAATTTCGGTGGCGAAACCGATAACTGGGAATGGCCAAGACATACGGCTGATTTTACCTTTTATAGAGTGTATACTGCACCCGATGGTAAGCCGGCTAAATACTCACCAGATAATATCCCATTAAAATCGAAAAAGTATTTGAAAATTAATGCTGCCGGGGTAAATGAAAAAGATTTTACTTTTATTCTGGGTTATCCTGCTAAAACAAAAAGGTACATTACATCTTTTGGTGTAGAAGAAATCCTTAATACATCTAATCCGATACGAATTGTTATGCGAGATAAAAAATTGGAGATTATCCGCAATGCGATGAACGAAAGTGATGAAGTAAGAATAAAATACGCCTCGAAATTTTCTTTAGCAAGTAACAAATGGAAATATGCGATTGGACAAAGCGAATGTCTTAAACAATATAAAACGATTGAAGATAAACGAATTCTTGAAAATCAGTTTTTAAACTGGGCGAATTCAAACAATGAATTGAGCAAAGAGTATGGGGATGTTTTAAGTTCAATTTCTGAAGCATATAAAAATAAAGCAACTATAACAAATGCAGTTCAGTATTACAACGAAGCTGTATTAATGGGGCCTGAGATTATTAATTTTTCAAACCGTTTAAAACGATTTAAAAGGTCAGTTGAATCAAAAAAAATGACCGAACAAGAACTTAAGAAATCTGTTGATAAATTACTTAGTAACTATCAGGATCTTTATAAAGATTATGATCAAATAGTTGATAAACAAATTTTTGAAGTATTGCTTCAGTATTTTGTCGAAAATATTAATAGAGAATATTTGCCACAAGAATTTACTGTTTTAGCTGAGGAATATAATTGGGATATGGGAAAATTAGCCGACGATATTTATTCAAAATCAATATTTAGTCAATATTCAAAAGTTAAAAACTATTTGGAAAATTTGGATTCAAATTCGGTAATAACAGATCCTTCAATGGGAATAGCATATTCATTTATGACTAAAGTAATATCTTTAAATAAAGAAGAAAGTAAGTACGAACGTATAATTGCAAAAGGAAATAAGTTGTTTATTAATGGATTACTTGAAATGAATCCCGAAAAGGATTTATATCCTGATGCTAATTCTACTATGCGACTTACTTACGGTACAGTTGGGGGTTATAAAGCCAGTGATGCCGTATGGTATAATTATTATACTACAATCGATGGTGTAATGGAAAAATACAATACAAATAAAACAGAATATGATATCCCTGAAAGGCTAAAATCTTTATATGAATCAAAGGATTTTGGAAATTATCAAACCGATGGTACAATTAGAACTTGTTTTTTAACCGATCATGATATTACAGGAGGTAATTCTGGAAGTGCAATTTTAAATGCTAAAGGAGAATTAGTTGGATTAGCTTTCGACGGCAATTGGGAAGCTATGAGTAGCGATCTCGATTTTATTCCTAAAAAACAAAAGTGTATTAATTCTGATATCAGGTATGTACTTTTTGTTATAGATAAATACGCAGATTGCCAATATATTATGAATGAATTAAATATAATTAAATAGTAAAAATATGAAGAAATATATATCAATTTTAGTAATAAACCTTCTATTATTTTCAACAGCGATAAAAGCGGATGAAGGTATGTGGCTGATAAATTTATTGGGTCAAATGAATATTGATGAACTATATGAGAAAGGTTTGGAATTAACTCCTGAACAAATATATAGTATTAATAAATCAAGTTTAAAAGATGCTGTTGTAGCATTAGATTATGGATCGTGTACTGGCGAGTTTGTTTCGCCCAAGGGTCTGATTTTAACCAACCATCATTGTGCACATGATAATGTTCAGGAGCTAAGCTCGCTTGAGAATGATTATCTTACAAATGGTTTTTGGGCTAAAAATTTAGAAGAGGAGATCCCTATACCGGGAAAAACTATTTCGATGCTTTACAAAGTTGAAGATATAACAAAACGAGTAAAAAAAGATATAGAAGTTGCAACAAAAGCGGGTAAAAAAGGCACATTTATGATGCGCCGTATCGTTGGAAATATTGAGAGAGAAAAAAATAAAGAAAGTGGTTACGAAACATCGGTAGCATCTACATATGGAGGAAATAGCTATTACTTGTTTTATTATACAATATATAAAGACGTTCGATTAGTGGGTGTTCCTCCTTTATCAATAGGAGCCTTTGGTGGAGAAACAGATAATTGGGTATGGCCTCAACACAAAGGCGATTTTGCTTTTTATCGTGCATATTCTGCTGCAGACGGCAAGCCTGCTGCGTACTCAAAAGATAATGTACCTTATAAATCAACAAAACATTTAAGCATTTCTTTAAAAGGTGTTAAGGAAGGCGATTACGCAATGACATTGGGATATCCGTATTCTAATAGAAGATTTATTTCATCATATGGACTTGAAGAATTAATTAATATTACTAATCCCGCTCAAATTGCTGTTCGTAAACAAAAACTTGGTATCATGAAAGAGGCTATGAATGCCGATCATGAAGTAATGTTACAATACTCAGCTAAATATTTTAATAGCGCAAATTTTTACAAATATGCTATTGGTGAAAATAAATATGTACAGGAGTTTGATGTTTTAAGCATAAAAAGAAAAACTGAAAAAGATTTTGAAAATTGGTACAATGAGAAAAATTCAAGAAAGAAAAAGTATGGAGCGATATTAACAAGCTTAAAAGAATCGTACGAAAAGAGAGCAGATTATAAAAATACTGAAAAGTATTATCAGGAAGCTTTTGTTAAGGGGTGTGATATGTTACAGTTTTCATTAAAAGGTAAGGGATGGGAAGCTGTCCTTACAAGAGGAATTAAAAAAGAAGCTCTTGAGAAAAGAGTAAAATTGGACATAAAAAAGGGAAATGCAATCTTTAAAGATATTAACATTGAAATGGATAAAAAGATGTTTGTAGCTGGATTGAAATTATATAAAGAAAATGTAAATCCTGCAAATGTTTCAGATGTTCTGGTTCAAATGTTGGATGAGAATAATAACGATTACGAGAAATTAGCAGATTATCTTTATTCAAATTCATATTTTTCATCCGCAGAAAATTTCGAAAAATTCTTAAATAATCCTACGCTTGAAAGACTTTTAAACGATCCTGTTTATAAATTAGTTAAACCAACACTTGAAATTATATACGACTTAAGGGATGAATTTAGGCCTTACGGTGCCAAAATTAGAGAACAAAATGGATTGTTTATCGAAGGATTATTAGAAATGAATAAAGGGAATAATAATATATATCCAGATGCGAATTCTACGATGCGACTGTCATATGGTACCGTTGGGGGATACTCACCTAAGGATGCTGTGACATACGATTATTTCACAACTATAGATGGATATATGGAAAAAGAAAATCCTGATAATTTCGAGTTTGTTATCGAAAACGATTTCAAAACTCTAATCGAAACTAAGGATTATGGTCAATATGCCGACGAAAATGGAAACTTACCAGTCGATTTTATTACGAATAATGATATAACAGGAGGAAGCTCCGGAAGCCCGGTATTAAATGGTAAAGGAGAGCTTATAGGTGTTGCTTTCGATGGCAATTGGGAATCTATGGCAGGAGGAATTTATTTCCATCCATACTTTAACAAAACAATTTGTGTTGATATTCGATTTGTTTTATTTGTTGTTGATAAGTACGCAAATGCACAGAATATTATGGATGAATTAGAAATTGTTAAATAAGTTGGTTAATAAATTAATATACACTAATAGGAGGGTGGGCAAAAAGATCAAAATGTTGTCATTCTGAGCTTGTCGAAGAATCTACTTGATCAATAATGAGATATTTCGTCAAGCTCAATATGACAATTTCCATAGAAAGCATTCTTTCTGGACACCCTCATTAAAAAATTAGAAAAAAGAAAATAAATATTAAAATATTATGATTAGCTATTCGAATTTTAAGATTATTCCTGATAAAAAATTAATCATAGAATATTTCTCAGGTAAAATAGAACTTAAAGATATTCTTGAACTGAAACGCAGGGAAAGTATTGAAAAGGAGTATAATTCTAACTTTAATATTATTGATGATTCCAGGGATGCTGAGTTTTTGTTAAACCAAAATGAAATTTCAACATATGTTAATCATATTATAAATAATAAATTGATTAATGGAAAACGAAATGCAGCATATCTGACAAAAACACCTAATCAAGTAGTAATTGCAACTTTATTTGACATGCTTAAAAAAGAACTTCCAATCAATGTTAAGATCTTTAGCACAGTTGAAGTTGCAATGAACTGGCTTGAGCTTTCGGAAGAAGATAAAAAACTAGTAGAGTTTTATCTCGAAGAATTAAGAAAGCACAATTGAGAAGTAATACCAATTAAATTTCAAAATGAACTATAAATAATTTGAATTATATCGGTCATTTTGGTGTTTAATTGGTATCAAACTGAAAAACACAGTAAAAATAAATTTCTACTTATATTTTGATATGGATTAATACAAGAAATGATGAAAAAATATATACTAATAACATTCGTATTATTAATGAATTATACTTTTTTATTGGGGCAAGAATTAAATCAAGATGTTCCCTTAAAAAGTGAAATTCGTTATGGTGTATTAGATAATGGACTTACTTACTACATTTTACATAATGAAGAACCTAAAAATAGAGCAAGTTTCTATATAGTGCATAATGTTGGTGCAATACTGGAAGAAGATAATCAAAATGGATTAGCTCATTTTCTTGAACACATGGCCTTTAATGGCACCAAACATTTTCCCGATAAAGGAATAATTAATTATTTGGAAAAAAACGGAGTGAAGTTTGGACGTAACATCAATGCATATACCAGTCGAGACGAAACAGTTTATAACATTAGCAATGTGCCTACAGAAAATAGCCAATTGATCGATACTTGTTTGTTAATTCTTAACGATTGGTCGCAAAATCTTTTATTAACCGAAGAAGAAATTGATGCCGAAAGAGGAGTCATTACCGAGGAATGGAGAACAAGAAGAGATTCCAGGTTTAGAATCATGCAAAAGAAAATGGCATTATATCCTGACAGTAAATATTCGGAAAGAGATGTAATAGGAGATATGGATGTTATTCAAAATCATAAATATAAAACATTAAGAAAGTTTTATAAGGAATGGTATCGTACCGATTTACAAGCAATAGTTGTTGTTGGAGATTTGGATGTTGATAAAATAGAAAATGAAATTAAAGAACTTTTTTCGCAGCTGCCAAAAGTTAAAAATCCAAAGGAAAGAAAGTATTTTGATGTACCTGATAATGTAGAACCTCGTTATGTTCTGGCTACAGATAAAGAAGCTACCGGTTACTCTATTAATTTGATGTTTAAATCTGATGTTGTTAAAGACGAAGATAAAAAACTGGAATATATTAAGGATTCATACACTAAATCAATTTTTAAAAGTTTAATAAAGGAACGGATTTCGGAAAAATTACAAGAAGAAAACACTTCTTTTATTAATGCAAGGGTAGGAATCTCTCCATTATATCGTACAAAGACCAAAGCATCTATTCTTGTGGTACATAAAAAAGAAAATTGGGATAAAGCTTTGACCGAGCTTTGTGAACTTGTCGAAAATGTTAGAGATTATGGTTTTACGGAAAGCGAATTTGAAAGAGCTAAAATAAATTTATTAAGATCTTATGAAAATTCGTATAAACGGAGGAGTAAAACTAAAAGTGATATGTATGTTCGAGGAATTAAATCTCATTTTTTAAGAAACGAACCATACCCGGGCATCGAGTTTAAATACAATTATTTAAAAGAAATATTACCTCAATTACAAATTGATGAGGTGAACAAATGGGCTCAAATGTTTTTTACCGATGAAAACTTGCTAATTGCAGTTGCCGGCCCCGAAATGGAAAATGCTAAATATGCCGATAAAGATGGAATTCTTAAAATTCTTAATCAAGTTAAAGAAGCAAGTTTAGAACCTTATAAAGATTCTTATATCGAGAAAGAATTAATGCCTGAGAAGCCAGTTGCAGGTTCAATTCTTAGTATTAATAATATTAAAGGAATTGATGCTAAAGAATATATATTAAGTAATGGGATTAAAGTTTATGCTCAAAAGACAGATATAGAAAAGGAGAAAATAGAATTCATTGCCCACAGTTGGGGCGGAGTATCTAAATATGATGAAAGTGCAATTCCTAACTATATGTTATTTAAAGGTTTTGTAGATGCATATGGCGTAGGTGATTTTTCTGCAACAGAATTACAGAAAGCCTTAACAGGTAAAATTGTTAAAGTAAGGCCAAGCCTTAGTCGTTTAAGTGAAAGAATTGAAGCTTCATCGTCGCCTCAGGATCTCGAAACAATGTTTCAATTAGTTAATTTATATTTTAATAATCCAAGATTCGAAGAAAAAGCTTTCAATTCCACAAAAACAAGGTATTTATCTTTTGTGAAAAACATTGCTAACGATATAAACGGAGCTTATAAAGATTCTGTAAGCTTATTAACATATAATTATCATCCAAGAATAAAATTATTTAATGAAAAGCTTATTAATCAAATAAGTTATGAAGGAGTTAAGGTCTTATACAAAGAGCGGTTTAAAAATCCGGGAGATTTTACTTTTATGATAATTGGCGATTATGATGAAAATAAGTTAAAAATATTTTTAGAAAAATATATTGCATCACTACCTGCATCTGAACTTAAAGAAGATTACACTGATC
This sequence comes from Bacteroidales bacterium, assembly GCA_013138975.1. Taxonomy (GTDB): domain Bacteria; phylum Bacteroidota; class Bacteroidia; order Bacteroidales; family UBA12077; genus UBA12077. Next base: position 29,547 of record WTBR01000212.1, on the reverse strand, counting down.
GCGGAATACGATCACCTGAAAAAGATGTAAAAAAGTATTTTAAGAAAGAGATGACAACACCTAAAGCAACTATTACTGTTAAATTTCATAAGGAAGCGAGTTATTCAGAAGAAAATCAAATTTCTTTATACATGATCTCCCAGTTACTAAGTAAGCGTTATAGGGATGAAATTAGGGAAAAAGAAGGTGGAACTTACGGTGTTAGTGTTAAATATAGATTTAAAGAAATACCATATCAGGAAGCTCAACTTACACTTGCTTTTGATTGTGATCATGAAAAATCAGAAAAATTAGTTTCAATAGCATTATCCGAAATTCAGGAATTAATAGATGGTAAAGTCTTAGAAGTTGATTTGGGTGAAGTAAAAGAGAATTTAGTTAAAGAAAGAGTGGAAAGTGCAGAAAAGCTAAGTTATTGGTATAGTAAGCTTTATGATTACGCAATAGATGAGAAATTTACAATGAGTAAAGAAGAATTCATAGAGTTTGTAATGTCGGTAAGTAGTGAAGACATTATTAAAAAGGCAAATGAATTTTTAAAAGATGCTGTAAAACTGGAGATCGTAATGACACCAAAAGAGTAATATCAATTAAATTTCAAAATGACCTATAAATAATTTGAATTCTTTTTTTGCTTAGATCATTAGCGAGTCGTGTTACGGCTTGTTACTTATGCAGTCGTGCTATGGCTAACAGAACTTGTCCTCAGGCTGTTGCACAGTTTTATTCAAAAGCCGTAGTACGGATTTACTAAAACCACTGTTGGTGTTTAATTGGTATAAATGTTGGTTTGTTTAATTTTGAAGTTAAAAGGTGGGTTTCTTAGGAAGCCCGCCTTTTTTTTGCGATCAGAAAACAACAAATGTAGCATATCCACTCTGTCGAAGTACACTCGAAGGCTAATTTAATAGCTTACAAGTAAAAATGAAGCTATTATAGAACTAATACCAATTCTTTTTCAAAATGTCGCATATAATGTGGTGCTTTAAGATCTAGAATGGTTAATGCCCTTATATATTCAATCCATATTTGTTTTTTACAAATATGGCATTTTGAATAATAAACGATATAATTCAAGTTTGCAGAAGACGGAAAACATACTAAAAATAGTTTTGAAAACTACAAGAATAAATTCGACGTAGCGGATGCTGAGTCGAGCAGGGATAAATAAATGCCAAGGATGTATTTGCGAAATATTAAACCATTTTAAAAGGATATTAAAAGTGTTAATTAAAATATATACTTTTGCACTGTTTTTTTAAATAATAATAATTTATAACCCAAAAGCTAGCGCTGGGTGTTTTAGTGAAGTAAGATATGAAGAGAGTGAATGAGTATAAGAAATTATTTAAGGTTGAAGGTAATTTAGAGTTAAAGAAGTTAAAATCTACCTATAGAAACTTGGTAAAAGAATGGCATCCCGATAAGTTTCAGGCTTGTGATGAAAAGGCTATTGAGGCTGAGCAGAAAAGTCGTGAGATTATTGATGCTTACCATTTTTTAGTAAGTATAGCACCAGAAACGCACGAGCTTAATAAAGCAGAGTACGAAGAAATAATTACAAAAGGGGGTATTACTGATATTCGACATAAAGGGCTATTGCTTGAAATTTCGTTTTTAGATGGTACAACTTTTGAATGTTTTGGAGTACCTAAAAGCGTTTATGTTAAGTTGATGAATTCAGATAAGCAGACACGTTTTGTTAAAAGAAATATTTTTGGTTCTTATTTGTATCGAAAATCGAAAAAGGCTATAGCAGCTTAGTTTCTAACTAAAAAATTTTATATTAAGAAAGTGCAAAGATACTGAGATGTCTTTGCACTTTTTTTATGTTTATTTTTTCCATTGTTGATTATGTATTTGGTATGTTAAAAAATACCGCCAAGATGATTGCTGTCGGGATCCAACTACTTCGTTTTATTTTTGGTAGCATTTGTTACATAATAGCAGGTAACCTGAGGTGCTTACTGAGCATTGTTGAAGGCAATAGCATTAAAAGCTATACCACAAAGGAACACAAAGTACACTCAAAGTCGCACAAAGAATAATAATAATTTTCTAATTGCGAAATAATTGACTGCTAGCACAATGGCAATAAGTTTATATGTTGCACGTAGCCTGAGGCTCTCGAAGGCTACTTACCATAAAAAAGAAAAAGAAATACAGGGTACTGCTATCTGAAATGCCGAGCAGGGGATTTGCGAATGATGCATCAACGGTGTATATTTACACCAAAACAAAATATTATGACAAGACAGAGTATATCGTTCACGAAACCAAATGATGAATGGTTAAAAGCACAAGTGAAAAACGAAGAATACACTAGCAAAAGTGAACTAATCAATGATTTGATAAGGCAAGCGAGGAAACAGCAAGTTCAAGTTGATTTTATTAGAGCTAAATTAGATAAGTCTGAACGTAGTGGATTTACTGATGATACTAAAGAACAAATTTTAAAACAATCAAAGTTCTTACTTAATGGTCAAATATAGATTAAGTAATGAAGCTAAGGAAGACTTGATACGAATTCATCATTACGGCGTCGAAAAGTTTGGAGAAACTCAAGCGGATAAATACTTTGATTCATTTTTTGAGTATTTTGACATTATTGCACAACGACCCTTTTCATTTGAATCAGTCGATTATATAAAAACGGGATATAGGTCTTGTGTTTGCGGGTCTGATAGTATATTTTACAGAATAAACAATGGAGTAGTTGAAATAATGGCAATAATTGGAAGACAGGATTTGAATAGTATCCTTTGATTTTTCTGAACATATATGCTTTTTTCAACAATACGATGAGCGAAAAACGACACGGAAATAGAAAGAAATTTAAAAAAGTGAAACCTGAAATGGATTCATTGATTGAGAGTGATGAATATTTTGGATTTATAGCCGGAAATTCTCCAAAGCAAATTCATCAAATAGTATTAAAAACTATACCACAAAGGAACTCAAAGTACACACAAAGTCGCACAAAGAATAATAATCAATTTATTATTGCGAAATATTAGACAGCCAACACAACGGCAATATGTTTATATGCAGCACGTAGCCTGAGGCACTCGAAGGCTACTTACCATAAAAAAAGAAATACAAGGTGCTGCTATCAGAAACACCGAGCAAGGAGTTTTTAATGGACACTTTCTTTTAATAAATATTGAATTGGACATTGTTTAATATTAACTATCTTTATGTTCACAAAATGATATACGGTATGTGGTTTTATATTTTTTCGTATGTATACGATATGATTGATTCTGTGGGAGATATATTAGTAGTTTCTGGTTATATATAGTAGATAAATGTGCCACTATGGCGCATATAATTTTGTTAGGCAACAAGCAGATATTGTTAAATAATAAAAAGATTACTCTATGAAAAAATTTAAAAAAGTACTATTTAACATTGTTGAAATTGTCAATGAGTTTAAATTGTGTCTGTTTAGGCTATTAGGAATGATAGGTATGGAGATAACTAAAATACTAAGTAATTTAAAAGTAAGCTCCGAAGAACATTCTAAAAGTATCAAAATTCCATTATTAAATTCAATATTAAAAATGATCTATGGGTGTACATTTGTAACTTTACCATTGTCAGTTTTATTAATGTATATTGTTAGTAAAATAACAGCAGAACAATTTGATTTTAATTTTACATTTGAGTTGGTATGGGCTTTAGTTCTATTTGCAATATTTTTTATGATTACTTATGGTAGAACATTTGAATCTGTTATTGACGATAATTGGAAAATGTTGATATTAGATTTCATAGAATTAGTATTTTCAAATGTTTTAATAGTCATTCTAATTTTTGGGGATTTTTTAAAATTAGATTATATATCAAGAATTAGAATTGCGCTCTATTTATTTATTATAGTTCTTATAGGACAAAATCTTTGGCGTTTCTATGGAGGAATGTTTTTTGATAAGCTTATTAATTTCTGGTTCAATTTGGGAGCTATCTTTTGGCTGTTATGCTTTAATTTATGCTTATGGAAATCTGATTTAGGTATTATAGTCGGTTTATTGGGATTTACGATTGTAACGTTTCTTTATGCGATTAAAGAAATTATAAGCGATATAAAGCTTGAAAAACAAAAAAAAATGCTAGTTGCCAACAATAAATATAGGTAATTTGGCGGATAGTGCTAAATTGAAAATGAGTACATTTAATAAAACATATAGCGGTTTGATAGGTAGGAGCTTTTAAATGCCAAACGCCCCCAATGAGCGTAGAATAGTAACAGAATATATTAAAATCGATAGAAGTTTGGTGTAGTTTAGTGTTACCATAACTACGTCGTTTTATTTTTGGCAGCAGTTTCAAAGTACTTTCGAAATCAAATTTGTCAAATAGCATTAAAAGCTATACCACAAAGGAACACAAAGCCACACAAAGAATAATAATCAATTTTTATTGAAAAATAGGTGATTATCAACACAATGGCAATATGTTTATATGCAGCACGTAGCCTGAGGCTCTCGAAGGCTACTTATCATGAAAAAAGAAATACAGAGTACCGCTACCAGAAACACCGAGCAGACTGTTTTTAAAGCACACTTTCTATTTATAAATATTGAATTGGACATTGTTTAATATTAACTATCTTTATGTTCACAAAAAGATATATGTGCCACTATGGGGCATATAATTTTGTTAGCCAATAATAAATCAGCTACCTAAACGAATATAAAAACATGAAACATATTACATTTTGTACCGAGTGCCTAGAAGAAAATCCAAACTCTGTTATACTTGCAGAAGGTGAGATTAATTCAGACCTTGTAGCTGTTTGCACTTGTTTTAAAGGACATAAAAGTGTCTTAGGTTTATTACATGACCTATTTGATGTATTATACTTTTCAGCAGTGGATTCATTTATTAAAGGATGTTTTTCAGAAAGTGTGATGAGTTTTGCTGCTTCATTGGAAAGAACATACGAAATGTTTATAAAAGTTACCCTACTAAAAGATGAACTATCATTTGATATTATTGATAATTTCTGGAAAGAATTGAAAAATCAATCAGAAAGACAATATGGAGCATTTTGTATGCAATATTCTAGGATAACAGGTAAAACATGGAGGATTGATAGCAATCAAGTATCATTTAGAAATATGGTTATTCATAAAGGACATATTGCAACATCTGATGAAGTCCGCAAGTACGCTGAATATACTACTTCTTGCCAATCAAAAATTTTACAGATTTTACAATCTGATTATGAGGATGAATGTACGCGATTTTACTTTAACCAAAAGAAATTAGCTAGACCTAGAATTAATGAATTAATGAAAAAGCATAATGCCAAATTTGCAGGTATGGCTCTACCTTCTTTATTAAATTGGAATAAACTTGATAAAGACGGAGTGACATTCTCAGAAGCTTTGGATAATATGTATCAAATTCAAAAGAAATTCGAATTAATAACATTGGCTAACAAAAAATAAAAAGCATTGGGAAGTTGTTAAAATTGAAAATTATTTACTTTTAGAGAAATTAGGTTCGGATTTAAGTGTTTAGTTTTTCAATGTTCCTAACGCATTTTATTAGGATTGTTGTCTTAAAACTTATTTTTCCCAATTTAACCATAACTACTCCCCATCCCTCACCACAATTTCATCAATAAACATCCAAGCAGAACCCCCCTTGCCATTATGCCATTCAGGTAATACTTGTAAAGGAGAAGCAACTATTTTTATATATCTACAAGTTAAGTTGTTTGCTGACGAGGCACAAGTGTAAATTCGTTTTTGATCTTGCTTTTTAGTAGATTTTTGATTTTCATAATGCAACGAATCATAATTTATACCATCAATAGAAGTTAAAATTTTAACTTCTTCAGGTAAAAATATCCATGACATTTGATCTTCAAGAAATCTCACCTCAATTTTTTGAATATTCTGAGTTTTCTCCAAATCTATAATGGCTTCCAGATTGTTATCCTTAAATCCACACCAATTTTCCTTAAAAATTAATGGATTACCTTTCTTTCCATCAATTAAAGCTTCAAAAGATGCAAATTTATTATTAGGCTCATTTATAATATCAATAGCTTTACCAACAGCCAAATGATGAACTATTGAATATTCACTTTTGTCAGGAATGTTCTTGAAAATTTCAAAAAGTCTTAAAGATTCTTTATTGAAATTCTCCGGGTTTTCAAAAATAGCTGATTCTTTTTCTTTTGGGATAAACTCAACAGCCATTCCTCCTGTTTTCGATAAAGCAGAATATAAAGTATCATCGGAAGATACCTCATAAGTTCCGATTTTATATTCGGAGGGAGTTTTATACCAATTAGTTTGAGAACAATCGCTATAGATGTAGGCAATATATTGTTTATTCTTATCTAGAAAATCTAAGGAAATTTTACTGAACCTTTCATTTTCATCGGTAATACTTCCTAAATACCATTTGTCAGCTTTTTTTCTTGCTATGGTAATGTAATCGCCAATTTCTCCATCTATAAATATCGTTTGATCGAAATTTACAGGAACATTTTTAATAAAATTAAATGCAGCTTGTTCATTATAGTTTTCAGGTAAATCGGCAAGCATTTGCCAAGGGCTATATAATATTACATATAAAGCTAATTGTTTTGCTAATGTAGTATGAACTCGGTTAGATTCCGGTGAGGAATTAAAGAGAATATTGAAGATCCCGGGATTATAATCCAAAGGCCCGGCAAGGCTTCGCGTAAAAGGCAGAATACAAGTATGTTCAGGAGAATTTCCTGTGCTCCAGGCATTCCACTCCATTCCCCGAGCACCTTCCCGGGTCATCATATTCGGATAGGTACGACTAATGCCTGTAGCTGTAATGGGTTCGTGGGCATTAAGCATTATTTTATATTTTGCAGCCAGTTCTATAACTCTCCTATAATGATTTACCATAAATTGCCCATGGTGATATTGTCCTTTAGGAACGATTTCTCCAGCGTAACCTGTTTTTAGGTATTTTATACCCAATTCGGAATACATTTTTAGGGCTTCCTCAAGTTGTTTCTCATAGGCAACAATATTTCCTCCGGTCTCATGATGACCAATAATTTCAACTCCCTTTTCATGAGCATATGCAACAAGCTCTTCAATATTAAAATCATCTGCCGTATTAATAAAATCGAATTTACATGTATCTGCTCTCCATGTATCCCAGCCTTTATTCCATCCTTCAATAAGCACTGCGTCGATATTGTTTTCCGAGGAAAAATCGATATACTCTTTCGTTAATGACGTGTTTGCACCATGCATTTTCCCTTCTTCCCATGTATGAGCCCCCATGTGCATTGTCCACCAAATACCGGAATATTTTATTGGCTTTATCCAACTTACATCTTCAATTTTATTGGGATCATTCAGGTTTAATATGTTTTTATTTTCTGTCAATTGCTTCAAATTTTTACAGATCATGATTACCCTCCAAGGAGATTTCATTGGAGCTGTGGTTTTTACCTTTACTCCGTCGGGCCAAGGCACTAAATCACAACTGAATTTATATTGTGAGTTTGAATCTTTAACAAGTGTCATCCCTGCGTAATTACTTAAAGCTGCTTCGTGAATACTTAAATAAAGCCCTTCTTTTGTTTTAAATGTAATTGGAGTATTAGCATTGTCAACTTCGTTTAAAGCTAATGTTCTGTATAAGTGCTCATAAGAATCGTAATCTTGTGGAATCGACCAGGTTTTATGATTATCCGTGAAGTTAAATTCTGTTATCTCGTCATTTATCCAAATTTCATTTAATCCTTCTTGTTTAGGAACAAAATACCTGAAAGCCACGGTTTCATTAAAAGCTTTAATATATAATATAAGTTTTTGATTATTAGCATTAATCAGATTTATTATCTTCTCATTATTTCTATTATAAACAAACCTACTTTCCCCCCAAACCGTTTCCCATTTTTCATTATATTCTTTATGATTTTCAGAAACAATTTGTAATCCTTCTGAAAACGTATTTGAACCGTTTATACATAATCCGAGTCTCGAAGTATCAATTACAAGCGAATTGTTTTTGAACACTTTATAAAATAATTCTGCACTATCACTAAAAACATCAATCCTTAATTTACCATCCGGAGAATAACAGGAAACAGAAGTTAATATTGAATTATTCGAGGATGCAAATAATGTTGAAAACAGAATTAAGATTAAACTTATGGTGATTCTTTTCATTTTAATTATAGCCTTTAAATCGAATTCATTTTATCAGAAATGTGGCTGTCCAAAAAGTCACTATAATGTCATTCCCTTGAAAAAGGGAATCTCTTAATTGGTTTTTTATCTAGTACATTAAGAGATCCTCAATCAAGTTGAGGATGACAAATAAAGACCTTTTGGACACTCTCATATATAAAAGAAAGAAATGCAATTCAATTTGTAGTTATTTTATTGACGAAAAGCTTACATAAATGTTGAACAGGTATTTTTTATTTCATTCGAAATCTGAATAATCATACAGAAATTGCAGTTTTTCCTTATATCCACAGGTAATTTATACGAATCAAAGGTTAAAATTATTTGTTTTTCAGGCTGAAAGCCTAATTTAATTCAGCCCAATGCGCTGCATTGGGTTTTGCATAAGTAGAGATTTACGTCCTGTAAGGACAATTTAAATTAAACTGCCTTTTAAAGGCGAATATTTATTCATAATAATTCAACCCAAGGCCTTGCCTTTGGGCTGAATTTAACTGCACTTTCAGTGCGTTACATTGAAAAATCTTGATCAAGTTTTAATCCTTGATTCGCATAATTTCTCGTAAGTTGTTTATCAAACAATCAGACCTAACAGGTCTTAATTGATTAACAGGTAATTATATTGAATCGAAATTAATTTATTAATGCGAAACCTGTTAGGTCTTACTGATTTTCAGTATCTTCTCCCTTTAGGGCTGGGGCAAAAAGTTACTGAAAATCTATTTATATCGCTTTTGGGACAGCCTCTTACAGAACGTAACTTATTGATGGACTTTAGTCCAAATATTTTTAAGGAATACGATTGATTCAAAATTTAATAATGATTTTAGTTTTAAAAAGAAATTGTATTTAATTCTACATTGACAAATTTAGCTTTAATACATAATCAACCTGTATTTAACCTTGCTCCCTAAAGGGAGTACTGATTTTCAGCAACTTCTCCCTTTAGGGCTGGGGCGAAAAGTTACTGAAAATCTATTGATTCAAAATTCAACATCGATTTCAGCTTTCATCTTTAGGTTTAGGGGCAAAAAAGATGAAAAATTTAAGATCAGTCTAATCTGTCAAAGTAGAATTTATGAATGGAATAACGTAACAATTCATCAATATTATTTACAGTTTATCAAGTACAGGCAGAAAAATAATAAATTGCGTAAGAATTTAGATAAATTTGAAAATACGATAGTTTGAGATGAGATATTTTTTTGATTGATTGAAAAACCAGTTGTCAATTTATTCAAAATTTATTTCTCATTTTATTTTAAATTCAAAAAATGAATTAATGAAAAGAAATAGATTTAGAAATTTTGGCATCCTTTTTTTAACAATAGCATTATTCTCATGTGAACATACAATTCCGATACAAAATCATAGATTAACAACTTATGTAAATCCTTTTATTGGAACAGGAGGGCACGGTCATACATATCCGGGGGCTACGTTGCCATTTGGTATGGTTCAGTTAAGTCCGGATACCAGACTTGACGGCTGGGATGGATGTTCCGGTTATCATTACGATGACTCAGTAATTTATGGTTTTTCACATACCCATTTAAGTGGAACAGGTGTTTCCGATTATGGCGATATTCTTTTTATGCCAACCATTGGTGATCTTTTGTTAAATAATGGAAGTAAGAAAGGCACATCGAACGGATATGCATCTTCTTTTTCACATAAAGATGAAACAGCAAGCCCCGGATATTATAAAGTGCTTTTGAAAGACTATAATATTCAAGCAGAGCTAACTGCAACTACAAGAGCAGGATATCATAAATATACATTTCCTGAATCCAATCAATCTAATATAATAATTGATTTGGCACATAGAGATCAAGTGCTTGAATCTGAGCTATCAATAATTGGTGATAATGAAATTACCGGGATGCGACGTTCAAGAACCTGGGCTAATGATCAACACATTTATTTTGTAGCTAAATTTTCAAAACCATTTAAAAATACAGGAATTGCAGTTAACGACAGCTTGAATCCCGATTTGAAAAATGCAAAGGATACAAACATAAAAGCTTTTGTTTCTTTTGATACCAAAAGTAATGAAGCAGTATATGTTAAAGTAGGTATATCGGCAGTAAGTATTGAAAATGCACGTGAAAATCTGAATGCTGAAATTCCGTTTTGGGAATTTGAAAACATTAAAGCTGAAGCAAATAGTATCTGGAATGCAGAATTAAACAGAATAATAGTTGATGGCGCAAGCACCAATCAAAAAATTATATTTTATACAGCATTGTATCACTCTATGCTCGCTCCCAATTTATATTCTGATGTAAATAATGATTACAGAGGCAGAGATTTAAAAATTCATAAAGTAGACAAAAATGCAAATTATTATACCGTTTTTTCATTATGGGATACCTATAGAGCCACTCATCCGCTTTATACAATTATACAACAGAAACGAACCAACGATTTTATAAATACATTCCTAAAGCAATACCAACAAGACAGTTTACTTCCGGTTTGGGAACTTGCAAGCAACGAAACCAATTGTATGATTGGATATCATTCCGTATCTGTAATCACCGATGCATACATAAAAGGCATACGAGGCTTTGATGCAGATATGGCATTTAAAGCGATGAAGGCAAGTGCAATGCATGATCAATATGGTTTAGAATTCTATAAAGAAAAAGGCTATGTTCCGGCAAGTGAAGAATCTGAATCGGTATCTAAAACATTGGAATATGCATACGATGATTGGTGTATAGCACAATTTGCTAAAGAACTGGGACAGAATCAGGATTATAAAATATATAGTGAAAGAGCACAATACTATAAAAACGTTTTTGACAATTCAACAGGTTTTATGCGGGCAAAAATTAACGAAAGTTTTTTTGCACCCTTCGATCCTGCAGAAGTTAATTTTAATTACACTGAGGCTAATGCCTGGCAATATAGTTTTTATGTACCTCAGGATATTACCGGATTAGTGAATCTTTATGGAGGAAAAGAGGAACTTGCAAATATGCTCGATTCGATGTTTGCTACTTCATCTGTAACTACTGGCAGAGAACAAGCTGATATTACAGGACTTGTTGGTCAATATGCTCATGGGAATGAGCCAAGTCATCATATGGCCTATTTATATAATTACTTGAACCAGCCTTGGAAAACACAAGAGTATGTTAGTCAAATCATTAATGAAATGTATACAAATAGTCCTGATGGATTAATAGGCAACGAAGATTGTGGGCAAATGTCGGCATGGTATGTTTTTAGTGCAGCAGGATTTTACCCTGTATTGCCCGGAAGTAACTACTATGTAATTGGAACGCCGGCATTTAAAACCACGACTTTTCAACTTGAAAATGGTAAATCCTTTACTGTTAATGCCAATAATATTTCTGATAAGAATATTTATATCCAGTCAGCAAAGCTTAGAGGAAAAGAATATTCTAAATCTTATTTATTGCATAAGGATATTATGAAAGGGGGTAACTTAACACTTTACATGGGCAGTAAGCCAAGCAATACATTTGGACTTAGAAACGAAGATATTCCGCAATCTGAGATAAAAGAACACATTATTCTACCAGTTCCGGTTATTAGTAAAGGAGATCGAATTTTTACCAACACTACAATTGTAGAAATCGGCTCAATTGATAAATCCACAGATATTCGTTTTACAATCGATGGAAGTGAACCAAACGAGAACTCAGTTCTGTTTACTAAACCTTTAATTTTCGATAGAACAATAACTCTTAAGGCAAAAGCTTTTAAAAAGGATTTTCCGGCAAGCAAAACTATAACTGCAAAGTTTAATAAAATTCCTGAGGGGAGAAGCATTAAATTAAATACTAATTTTGCCAATCAATATAATGCTGGAGGAAAAATGGCATTAATTGATTATATACGAGGATCTTCAAATTATCGCACAGGCTCGTGGCAAGGTTACGAAGGGATAAACCTAAGCGCAATTGTAGATTTAGGTAAAACTCAGGATCTGAATAAAATTTCAACAGGATTTTTGCAAGATGTAGGATCATGGATTTTTATGCCCGATGAGGTAAAGTATTATATTTCAGATGATGGTAAAAATTTCAAACATATTTCAACAATTCAAAATGATATACCTGAAGATGATGATCAAATCAGTATAAAAGAATTTAGTGCTGATTTTAAAAATATCAAAACAAGGTTTATAAAAGTTGAGGGAATTAATAAAGGAATTTGTCCCGATTGGCATAAAGGCGCAGGAAACGAAGCCTGGATATTTGTTGATGAAATTGTAATAAATTAGTCTTTGTAAGAAAACGCCAAATTACTCACAAGTTTAATATTTTTAAATTTGTGTTCGTGAGCTTCGCAAGGTTCTGCGTTATTCTCGTGTTGAAAACAGTCACTTACAAAAGTAAGCTCCTTGATTTCCAACACATCGAAAGCCTTGTCTTTGACGCTTTCTTACAAAGACTAGAGAAAAAGGCAGTTTTCTTGCAAGCAGTAATTGAAAAATAGAAATGAAAATGAAATTAAGATAATAATGCAAAACTGTATGAACCTTTGGCAAAGTTGTATTTTATAAGCTGTCAAGCTGTTGATAATTAGTCGTATGGCTAAATAAAACTAGCTTTGCCAAAGTTCTTATTTTGATGCAAATACAAAAATGTAACGAACTATTATAATAAAAACGCTAAACTATTAAAATGTCTAAAACTGAAGAATTCGATCAAAAAAAGAAATACACAGGACCATTAGTAGTGCTTACTACACTATTTTTTATGTGGGGATTTATTACTTGCATGAATGATATTTTAATTCCATTTCTAAGAAAAACCTTTGAATTGGGTAGATTCGAATCTATGTTGGTTCAATTTGCATTTTTTGGTGCTTATTTTATAGGTTCGCTTATTTATTTTATTGTATCAGCAAGTAAAGGCGATCCAATTTCCAAAATAGGATACAAAAAAGGAATTATCGCAGGCTTATTAATTTCGGCTTTTGCTTGCGCATTGTTTTTTCCGGCGGCAGAGATTAAAATTTACGGATTATTTTTAACCGCACTTTTTATATTAGGACTCGGATTCACATTACTGCAAATTGCTGCAAATCCTTATGTTGCAATATTGGGTTCAGAAAAAACAGCATCAAGTCGATTAAATCTGGCTCAGGCATTTAATTCATTTGGTACTACCATTGCTCCAATAATTGGAGGATTTCTGCTTTTTCATTTTTTCGCCCGCATAGGTAGTCCATTGTTAAATCAAATGGGTGACCCAATACTTACCGAAGATGGCACAAGCATTTCAAAACTGGGAGTTCAAATTCCTTATTTAATTTTTGCAGGATTTTTTCTTTTATTGGCAGTAGTAATAAAATTTACAAAACTCCCACAATTCACAAATACAGCAAGTGTCGATAAAGGTATGGGCGCTTTAAAACACCGTCATTTGGTATTAGGTATGATCGCCATATTTATGTATGTAGGCGGTGAAGTTAGCATTGGGAGCGTATTAATGAATTTCATGAACGAACTTAATGGTTTCTCCGAAATGACTGCAAAATCATATTTAGCATTTTATTGGGGTGGAGCAATGATCGGTCGATTTTTGGGTGCAATCTCTCTTAGTGATAAAGGGGGTTCGAAAAAAATATTGTACATGGTTATTACTTCAATTTTAAGTTTTGGAATAATTTATTTGGCGGTATTTATCGAAAGCGGATTTACCTTTAAATTTTCCAATATTACACCATTTCTACTTTTCATGCTGTTAAATCTTGTTGCATTTAAATTTGGGAATTCCTTACCAGGACGTACCTTAATGATATTTGCTTTAGTTGTAGTCGGATTATTACTAAATACCATGTTTACATCAGGCAGCACAGCTTTATGGTCAATCTTATCCATTGGTTTGTTCAACTCAATAATGTGGTCAAACATTTTTACACTTGCAATTAAAGATTTAGGCAAGGATACAGCACAAGGATCGTCACTTTTAGTAATGATGATTTTGGGAGGAGCATTAATTCCATTGATTCAAGGAGCAGTAGCTGATATGCTGGATGGCTATCATTATTCATTCTTTGTACCGGTGTTTTGCTACATTTATTTAGCCTATTATGGTTGGAAAGGTTACAAACCAAAATTAGATATAGATACAAAATCATAAATAATTAATTAGCATGATTAATATTGATGATAATAGAATTGTAATGACCTTGGATGCAGGGGGGACAAATTTTGTGTTCTCAGCCGTATCTAAGGGAAAACAATTTGTGTCACCTCTTACATTGCCTTCAAATGCAGACTCATTAGATTTGTGTTTAAATACTATTATTAAAGGATTTACTCTCATTAATAATTCTATAGGGACTAAACCCGATGCCATTAGTTTTGCTTTTCCGGGGCCCGCCGATTATCCAAATGGAATAATTGGCGATTTAATGAATTTACCTGGATTTAAAGGAGGAGTTCCCTTAAAACATATCCTGGAAGAAAAATTTAAAATCCCGGTATTTATTAATAACGATGGGGATTTGTTTACCTATGGCGAAGCTCTTGCCGGTATTCTTCCTTTTGTAAACAGGAAACTTAAAGATGGTGGATCAACTAAGAGATACAATAATTTAATTGGTATTACCTTGGGAACAGGTCTGGGAGGCGGATTAGTATGTAATAATGAATTAATTATTGGCGATAATTCTAATGGAGGTGAAATATGGATTATGAGTAATCGATATAATCCAACTATGAATGTTGAAGAAAGCATAAGCATTAGAGCTATACAACGAGTTTATTCAGAAATATCAAATAGTAATTGTGATACAACACTTACTCCTTATGATATATACCAGATAGGAATAGAGAAAAAGGAGGGAAATAAAGAAGCTGCACTGGAGTCTTTTAAACAAATGGGAATGGCTCTGGGAGATCTAATTGCAAATTTAATTGCTGTATTTGATGGTATTGTAGTAATTGGAGGAGGTTTGTCAGGCGCACGAGAGTTATTTTTACCATATACATTAAATGAGCTTAGAAGTCAGTATAAAAATTATTCTGAGGATTCCTATCCGCGAACTACGCAGAAAGTATTCGAATTGGATAATGAATCGGAACTCAATGATTTTATTGTTGGTAAAACAGAAAAAATAATTGTTCCCGAAACAAACAAGATTATACATTACGATTCATTAAAAAGGACAGGAATTGCCTTTTCAAAATTAGGTACAAGTCAGGCAACATCGCTTGGTGCATATGCTTTTGCTTTAAATCAACTTGATAGAGCCAATGTATCCACACAAATAGATAATAAAGTGAGTTAATTTAATTATTAAAAACAGAGACTATACAAATGAACAATACTGAAACGTCGCAAATAATTGAATTGGCATCATATTTTCAAGAATTAATTAGAAAGCAAAAAGATAAAGCTCCTTATCACATTAATTTAATAGATGAACTTCGAGCCAATGAAAATGCTCATAGCAGAATATTTATTAAACTTATTCAGTTCGAAGAAAACGGGAAATATCCATTCCTAGAATTATTTTTAAAGTTTCTTGGTGGAGAATTTAGTAAAATTATTGTTGCAGAACCGATTTTTACAGCTGAAAAGGATAGAATAGACGCACTAATAAAAGACGACAAAGGAAGATATGTAATTATAATTGAAAATAAAATTCATGAAGCAGTTGACCAAGAGCAACAATTAGAAAGATATCTTAAGATAATGCTTGATAAAGGCTTCTCTGAGAATGAAATTTATGTCCTTTATCTAACTAAGAAAGGTGGTTCTCCTTCAGAAGATAGTTTTTCATTAGATCGTCGTAAATGTCGTTACAAAGAAATCAACTTTAAAGATGACATCTTGCCACTATTAAAGGAGCAAATTTTACCAATTTGTAGAGTTAAAGATGAATTATTGATTAGTTCAATACAACAATACATAGACCATCTTAATGGATTATTAAATCAACGAACAATAGATTATAAAATGAAAGAAGAGTTAACAAAGCAATTACTTGAAAAATTAAATATTGATGAATTGAATGAGTATGAAAAACTTTCAAAAGTTTACGATACAATTGAGGAAGTCCAGGAAGTATCATCATGTTTAAACGAATATTGTGCTTCTCAAATAAAAAAAGCATTCTTTGATTGGAAATCTAATATTCACCAAAAATTTAATAAAAAAGAAATAGTAACAAATATTGAAGTATTAAAAAATGACAAATATTTTTATTTAGGAATCAAATTAAAATACAATAATCAAGAATTTTCTTGTTCAATTGGAATGGATGATTATTTCACAAAACCTTATTATGGAATAACAGTTCGAGGTTGTACTATTGAAGAGAAAGATAGTAAAATTGAAAGTTTTGTGCAGGACAATTTTAAGTCTGATAAGTTTGGTACATCTCCCAGGTGGTATGGATTTAGAAGATCTGAATTATCAACTATTTTTACAGAATATGAAATGCTTTGTCAGAAAGTGATAAAACTTATTGATAATCAAAAAATTTAAAATTAATAATGCAATATATTAAAATCATAAAATCAATATTATTCTTTTTTGTTTTTGGAATACTTTATTCTCAAGGCCAAACAATTACAGGGGTGGTTACATCAGATAGCGATCAATTTGAATTACCCGGAGTAAGTATTGTGGTTAAAGGAACGAGTATTGGAACCGCAACCGATGCTTTTGGAAAGTATTCATTACAAGTCCCGGCAAGTAGCGATACCTTAGTATTCTCATTTGTTGGATATAAACATCAATATGTTGCAATAAATAGTCGCAATATTATAAATATTAATCTTATTGAAGAAACAACCAAACTCGAAGAAGTTGTTGTAACTGCACTAGGTATCAAGCGTGATAAAAAAACCCTTGGATATTCCTTTGAGGAAATTGATGGATCAAGTATTCAGAAAGCCAAAGAAATAAGCCTTGTTAATTCACTATCAGGACGAGTTGCAGGTTTATCAATTTCGGCAACAAATGGAGGAGCTGCTTCATCAAGCCGCATCGTTTTGCGGGGAAATAATTCACTTAATAATAATCAGGCACTTGTGGTTATCGATGGTGTACCCATTGATAACTCAACAGAAAGTAATTCAGAAGATGAATGGGGTGGAAAAGACTATGGAAATGGTATTTCCGACATTAATTCAGACGATGTTGAAACAATATCTGTTTTGAAAGGCGCCAGTGCATCTGCTTTGTACGGTTCAAAAGCTTCAAATGGTGTTATATTAATTACTACCAAAAAAGGAAGTAAAAAAGGAATTAATGTAAGTTTTAATAGTTCGGCTACCTTAGATGTAGCAGATATTCAGAAAGATTTTCAAAATACCTATGGAGCCGGTAGAAATGGTAAATTTGAAGGAGTTTGGGATGCAAATTCCGACGGTATTCCACAATATTATTCCGATCAAGCTAGTCATTACAGCAGTTGGGGCCCAAAAATGGAAGGCCAGCAAATAGTTGATTGGGATGGTACAGAGAAATTGTTTCTACCTCAGTCAAATAATTATAAAGATTACTTCAGAAACGGATATACGCTGAATAATTCTATTTCAATTGATGGTGGATTTAAAAATCAATCCTATCGATTATCTTTTTCCGATATGAGAAATTCGGATATTATTCCGGCTTCTGAAACACGTCGATCCAATGTAAGTTTAAATGCCAATATTAAGCCAATCAAAAATCTTGAATTTCAAACCTACATTTCATATATCGATCAACGTGCCGATAATCGTCCTGCATTATCTGATAATCATAATAATGTGGCCCGAAATTATATAATGATGCCTCGTCATATAAGTTCCGAATCCTTAGAAAATAATACTATGGATACTGAAGGTAATGAGCAGACCTGGTATTCAACGTGGAACTGGATGACAAATCCTTATTGGAACGAATTGTATGAGTTAAGTTTTGATCAAAAGAAGAGAAGCTTTGGAAATGCTTCAGTTAAATATTCTTTTAGCGACAACTTGAGTTTTATATTTAGAACAGCACTCGATTATTCCGATATTCATTTTGAGGAAATAGGGGCTTACAATGGTATGTTACATACCAATGGAAGTTTTTACACAAAAGATATTGAGAGATTTCAAAGTAATACCGATTTTTTACTGACCTATTCAAACGAAATAAATCAGAGCCTGTCTTTTACAGGAAATTTAGGAGGAAATGCTTTTTATAAAAAAGATACCAGATACGAGGCTTTTACAGAAAATGGTTTAACTGAGCCCTACATATATACGATAGAAAATAGTGCAGGGATTCCTCAGATTTATGATTTGCTGCCCGAAGAAAAAGCAATTAATTCTTTATATTATCTTTTACAGTTTAATTATAAAGAATTTTTATTTCTGGATCTTACCGGGCGAAATGATTGGTCGTCGACTTTACCCAACAACCTAAATAGTTATTTTTATGATTCTTATAATTTGAGTTTCATATTCACAGAATTGTTAGATAATAATGTGAAAAGAAAAAAAATACTTCCATTCGGGAAATTGCGCATTTCATATTCTAAAGTTGGAAACGATACCGATCCATATAATTTGTTAACAAGCTATTATCCTGATAGGAATATTTATGGAGATTATGCATATATAGAAAAAGCTATTGCTAATGGAAAACTAAAACCTGAAAAACTTGTTTCAAAAGAAATAGGGACAGATTTACGTTTTTTTAATAATCGCATAGCCCTTGATTTTACCTATTACCATACAAATTCATATAATCAAATCATAAGGGCTCCGGTATCATCAGGTTCAGGATCTACACATGCAATTATTAATGCTGGTGATATTCAAAACTCAGGTGTAGAAGTTCAATTAAAGGCAAAACCAATAGCAAAAAATAATTTTTCGTGGAACCTTATTCTTAATTACACAAAGAACAATTCTATGGTAAAAGAACTTACCGAAGGAATTGATAATTACCCATTGCTTGAACATTGGGGACTAAGTATTGAAGCACGTCCCGGTCATGCTTACGGCGATATAGTTGGTTATGGTATAATGAAAGATGCTAATGGGAATAATTTGGTAAATGAAAATGGCCTTTATGAAAGAACTGTTGATCCCGTTGTTCTTGGAAATATTAATCCCGATTTTTCTTTTTCTATTAGTAACAGTTTCAGGTATAAAAATTTGTCTCTAAGCTTTTTGCTTGATGCAAAAATTGGAGGGGAGATGTTTTCAGGAACGAATATGTATGGAAATGGTTATTCCGGAAATTTTGTTCCTACATTAGAAGGAAGAGAAGAATGGTACGCTTCCGAAGCAGCAAGAGAAGCCGCAGGAATTAGTTCTGAAAATTGGGATGCAACAGGAGGTTATTTAGCTGATGGAGTTTACCCGAATGGCACGATAATTAATGGAGCAGATGTAAGTGGTCAGAATAATACAACATATGTTAATCCATTCGACTACTGGCATCAATTTGCCGATTGGACTAAAGAAATTCACGAACCTTTTATTTACGATGCAAGTTTTATTAAACTTCGTGAATTAACATTTTCATATAATCTTCCTGAAAAACTATGTAAGAATATGAAAATGAAGCTTGCTTCTGTTTCTGTTATAGGTCGAAACCTATGGCTAATTTACAGTAAAGTTCCGAACGTAGATCCTGAATCCTTTCATACCAATGGCAACGGACAAGGATATGAATTGTATTCTTATCCTTCGCGTAGGAGTTTCGGAATTAGCTTAAACTTTAAATTTTAGATTATGCAGAATATCAATAAGATAAATCGAAGTGCAATTTTTATACTCATATTAATTGTCGGTATTTTTAATAATTCTTGCATTAAAGATAACCTTACGGATTTGAATGTAGATCCAAATCAACCAACTTATATTGATCCTGCATTGTTATTTGTTTATTCACTTGAACAGGGAGTCGGGAACTACAATTCCGATGTTAATGTTGAACAGTGGGGAATGATGAATTGGTGTATGTATTTTGCTTCCAAAAACGGTGTTGTTCCGGGAGATGAATATGTTATTCCGGGAAGCAAGGATTTATTATGGGATGAACAATACGCTAATGCATTGATAAATACGCAAGAGGCACTTAATATATATGGAGATTCAACGGAATATACAAACCACATAGCAGCTCTAAAAATATGGAAAACATTTTTATTTCATCGAATAACAGATTTATGGGGTGATATTCCTTATTTTGATGCACTTAAAGGATACCAGGATTTAACTTATCAACCAGAATATTCTACACAACAGGATATTTATTTGGATATGCTGACAGTATTAAAAACAGCATCAGAAAGCATTAATGAAACCCAAGGTTTTTTTAATGCCGAAACCGATTTAATTTATCAGGGTGATATTTTGAAATGGAAGACCTTTGCTAATTCACTGCGTTTACGTCTGGCAATCCGAATAAAATATGCCGACCCCGAGAAATATGCTCAGGAAATGAGTGATTTGCAAGCTTTGGATTTTATGAACGATAATTTATCCTCAGCATTATTCCCTTTTAATTCAGATAAGAAAAATCATGTATATGAAGCCGATTTTACCGGAGAAGCAGAAATACAAAATAATCCGAGTAAGTTTCTGGTAGATATTCTTGTTAATACTTCAGACCCACGTGTTTCTATCTTTCTTGAAAAATCAACACTTTCTGCTGCTTTGCCCTGGTTTGATGAATACAAAGGAATACCTAATCTTCTTGACGACACTCATCCTGAATGGGAAAATTTTGATATAAAATGGGGCGATATCTCAAAAATTGGGAATTGGTTTGTAAGAGCCGAAACCCCGGGAGTATTTATATCATATTCTGAAGTTTGTTTTTTGAAAGCCGAAGCTGCTTTAGATGCTTACTTCGGAGGTAATGCACAAGAGTATTATGAAGAAGGTGTTGAAGCCAATATAAAGTTTTACGGAGATTTTGGTGAAACTGAACACATCATTTCTCAAACCGATATTGACAATTACATTGCTTCTATTCCTACTGTTTCATTAGAACAAATCATTAATCAAAAATGGATTTCGTTTGCTTTTGAAAACGGCTACGAAGCTTATGCCGAATATCGTAGAACAGGTTTTCCATCATTTAAACAATTCGATGGCTCAGATATTGATCAAAGCATTTACCCTAACAGATTACCATACCCAAATACAGAAATAACCTTAAATCAGGAAAATTATAATACAGCAATTCAAAATCAAGGCCTCGATAATGAAACGATTAAATTATGGTGGGATAAAAATTAAAACTATTTTCAATGAACATAAATGAAGTAAAAAATAAAAATTACTAAATATGAGAAATTCGATTGTAAAATTAAGTTCGTTTATTCTAATGCTTTTGTTCCTGACAATACAAATTCAAGCCCAGGAAACATCAGCAGGAAAATGCTATACATTGGATTATGAATTATGGAAAGCAGCCGATTATCCTGATGTTCATGGGAATTGTGGAAGCAGCGAAGTTTTCAACCCCGGAAGTGAGTTTACAATGGAAGTGTGGGTTAGAGCATACACATTTGGTTTAAACATGAAAATAATGGGTAGAACTTCTTTAAGTTTCGATGATGGTTACATATTGGGCTTCGAAAATATGCATCTGTATTCACAAATTTTTAATCCCGATAATCAGGAAATTCCACGAAGCGGCAATGGGCCAATGGAACAAGATTCTGCCTGGTTTCATCTGTCAACTACTTATTCTGCAACGGGTAAAATGATTAATTACATAAACGGAATAGAAGTAGGAAGTAGAACAGTTTATCCACAGAATTCTATATCTGCAAGCGCTGAACCTTTTATTATTGGAAGAGCTCCATGGGATTTTGCATGGGCCTATAATGGAGACATTGATGAAATACGGTTGTGGAATTCAGTGCGTACACCTGAACAAATCACCGAATTTATGTTTAAAGAATTAAAGGGTGATGAAAGTAATTTGCTGGCTTATTACAATTTCAATGCTCCAAATGAGGCTTCTTTTTTCGACAAAACGGCAAATGATAATCATGGTACAATAAATAATTACGACGAAGAATGTTTCTTCTGGGATAATTCTTATGCCCCGGTTGGCAATCAGCTTATGTATGAAATGAAAGATGTACATGCCAATTGGTTTGGAAAATCAAGCTCAGAATATAGTTATGCTGTTACCGAGAATGGACTTTCTGTTCTGGCGACTGGAATAAACGAAAAGGAATTTGAGAAATACATTGTATTTGGACACAATGAAGGTACCGGAATCACGGAAAATAATGCCCCGGAAAATGCCCCGGTTGATTTTCGCAGACTGGAGCGAACATGGTATCTGAATCAAGGAGGAAGTTTTAAATCGCAAGCAGTATTTAATCTTGACGATGCAGCTAATGGAGGAGAATTATTAACAGTTGGCGGAAATGAAAACCTATACACATTATTATATCGATCTGATGAAAATGATGATTTCACAGCCGTAAACTCAGCTTCTGAAATTCATGGGAGCGTAGTTATGTTTAATTCTGTTGAATTAAAAGATGGATATTATACAATTAGTTACAGTAGCGAGCAACTGGCTGACCCTACCACAAGTATAAATCAATCCTACTACAAACAAATAATCGATATTTTTCCTAATCCGGCAAGTGATTATTTAAATATAAGAAATGCAGCCAATTTTAATGTGGAAATTTATGACATATTAGGAGAAAAAGTCTGGGCAGAAAATATTACAAACAATGAGTATAGAATAAATCTAAGTGGAATAAAAAAAGGTTTATATATTCTTTATTTTAAGAAAGGAAATACAGTATTCACCGAAAGAATAATTATTACTGAATAATAGTAGTTACAAATAGCTTAGTGATAAAAAGCTAAAAATCAAATTATTACAAATTTAACATTAACATTAAAAGCTAACTTATGAGAAAATCACTTTACTTTTTATTTTTAATGATTGCGTGTTTCTTTGTAGGAAATCAAAGTTTTGCGCAAAATTTCGCCTTACAATTTGATGGCGATGATGATGAAATTACAGTAGCAGATGATGCTACTCTTAATCCTACAGACGCTTTAACCGTAGAGGTTTGGATTAAAGCCGACAAATGGGAAGATGCAATACATGAAGGTACAATTATTGGAAAACAAGTAGGTGAACCTGACCGTGGATATTGCCTAACAGCAGCGGTTAATGGTACAGCTGAATTTTCAGTTTCCATAAATGAAAGTTGGGAAAAAGCAACTACCGATGAAATTATGGTAATTGGAACCTGGTATCATTTAGCAGGTGTTTACGATGGTTCAACTGTTAAAATTTATGTAAACGGTGTTTTACAATCGACTACTGAGGTTACAGGAACACATTCGGTAGCTACAGGAACCGATTTGTATATTGGAGAAAATCCTACTTGGGGTGGACGTAATTTCGAAGGTACTATTGATGATATAAGAATTTGGAACATAGCAAGAACTGAAACTGAAATTTCTGATTATTATGAAGTTGCGTTAATAGGAACTGAAATTGGACTGGTTTCGTACTGGACTTTAAATGAAGGAACAGGAATTACTGTTGCAGATACAACTTCTAACACCAATGATGGTACTTTAACCGGAATGGAAGAAAACGACTGGGTACCAAGTTTCAATAACAAAGCGCTTAGACTTGATGGTGTTGACGATCGTTTAGGAATTGATGATGCAGCTTCACTAAATCCTACAGATGCCTTAACCTTAGAAGTTTGGATTAAAGCCGACAAATGGGAAAATGCAATTTACGAAGGAACCATAATTGGAAAACAAGTAGGTGAACCTGATCGTGGATATTGTTTATCAGTTGGTGAAGGTGGAAGAGTAGAATTTACCGTTTCTATTGATGAGGGTTGGGCAAGCAAAAAAACTGACCCGGTAATGGGAATTGGAAGTTGGTACCATATAGCAGGTGTTTACGATGGTTCTACAGTGAAAACGTACATTAACGGAATATTACAAACTACTGTTGATGTTACCGGAACTCATTCTGTAGCTACAGGAACAACCTTATTTCTTGGTGACAACCCTACATGGCCAGGAAGAAACTTTGAAGGAACTATTGACGAAGTAAGAATTTGGAATGTTGCCAGAACTGAAACTGAAATTAACGATAACTATACAAAAGAATTAGCTGGAACAGAAACCGGTTTGGCAGCGTATTGGAATTGTAACGAAGGTACAGGTTTAACTGCCGATGATTTAGCCGCAGATTTAAATCAGGCAACTTTATTAGATATGGAGGAAAGTGCATGGGTATCTGGATTTGTTGTTCCTAATAATGATATTGGGATTGTTGGAATTGTATCTCCATATCAAATTGGATCTGATTTCACAAGTGATGAAAAAGTAATAGTTGAAGTAAAAAACTTTGCAACAAGTTCAGTAACCAATTTTGATATTAGTTATGAATTAAATGGAGGTACTACAGTTACCGAAACTGTTTCAGAAAGTATAGAAGCTTTTGGAACTTATATCCATGAGTTTGCAGCAACAGTAGATCTTAGTGGTTCTGCCTCATGTGTTGTTAAAGCTTATACTTCATTAGACGGAGATGGAATGGCTGAAAATGATACAACAGAAACAACTATTGAACCGGCTATTTCAAGTATGATATTTGATGCTGTTCAGCACAGCTTTTCATCGGCCGGACAACTTCATGTGCAATCGGTATATATAAATGAAGATTTAAGTGAATACAGTCAAATATTACTTAACATTGATTTGGAATGCCCTGCAGGGGGATGCGATCCTTGGGATCAAGCAGCACAGATGTATATTAAAAAGGATAATGTAGAATACGAAATTGCTCGTTATATAACTCCTTATGGCGTTGCTTGTGGTGATTGGACATTTGACCTTACAGACTTCAGATCAATATTAACAGGTAGTGTTGAATTTATCTCTTATATTCAGGTTTGGGGTCCTTCAGGATGGCTTGTTAATGCTGAGTTAGAATTAGTTCCAGGCACACCGGAATACCAAAACTCAAAAATTCAAAAACTTTGGGAAGAAGACCGTTGGGTATATGGAGATGTAGCTGTGAATGCTCATAATCCTGAAGCAATCAGCCTAACTATTGGTACTGAAGCCGAAGCTGCTAAAATCAGATTAACAACTACCGGTCACGGACAGGCTAACACAGATAATGCGGCCGAATTTATGGAAGCTACGCATAATATTTATCTTGATGGTACACAAACATTCGAGCAACATTTATGGAAAGAAGATTGTGCTACAAATACATGTACAGGGCAGCTAGGAACTTTTCAATATTCTCGTGCAGGTTGGTGTCCGGGTCAAGATGTTCAACCAATGATATTTGATATGGAAGGTAAATTCACTGCCGGACAAACCATTGAGTTTGACTATCAGTTACAAGAATATACTAATTTAGAAAACACAGCTTATGATAATGGTGGTCATACTGAGCCATTTAACAGAATGTTTGCATACCTTGTAACCTATTCCGATAAATCTCCTGAAACAACTAGTATAGTTGAATTTAAAGAAAGAAAGTATAAAGTTTATCCAAATCCTTCAAGCGGGATAGTAAATATTATTTCTAACGAAGAATTTAAGAGTGAGTTTGAAATCATTATTTATAATGTTAACGGACAAGAAGTTTATACCAGATGTTTTTCAGATGTTTATGCTGGTGAATTGAAAACCATTAATACAAACAACCTACATTCAGGATTATATTATTTAGTAATAAAAACAGGAGATTCACAACATGTTGAAAAACTGTTTCTTCAATAGTAAAAGATAATTTTATATCGGTGTATTTTATACACAAAACGATATAAATCAAATCTGATTAATTTTAAATCTGCGGGATGTTTTAAATCTCGCAGATTTATTTTTTATAAATACCTTATATCCGCAAGACCTAACAGGTTTTAACTGATTAACAGGTGATTATGTCGAATCGACATTCACTTATTAATGCGAAACCTGTTAGGTCTTATTGATTGATAATCAACTTGCTGAGAAAATACCTGCGGATATTAGGAGCTATCGGGATGTCGAAGTGTTTCTGCTTAAAGTATTATTGTTTTGAGCTTGTCCAAAAAGTAAAAAAATAAGTAATAATACTCTTTAATTCCTTTGTGTACCTCTGAGTCTTCTTTGTGATCCTCTGTGTAATAGTCATTCAAGCTATACCGCAAAGAGCACTAGGGACTCACAAAGTTTTACAAAGACTATTTGCACACAGTCTTTATATAGCAAGATAGAAATTCTAAAAAATGAAGCAAAATATGTATTTGTTAATTATAAAATTTAATTGCTAAATTGAGAAGCTTTAAAAATATTGTTTCTTATGAAATATTTGGTTCCGTTTAACTTAGATTTTAATTTAAAACACTGCATTATAGCATTATGCTTTTTTTTATTTCCACAGATTTTAAAATCAGGTGAAGTGAAAACTAAAATTGATAGCCTTAAAATTAAATTAGAATTAGAAAGTAGAAATGATGGAAAGAGTTTAATTAAAATGAAACTCTTAAACGAACTTGCGAAAGAGTATGTAAAAATTTCAACAGTTCAAGCTCTCGACTATGCATTTCAAGCAGTTAATATTGGTCGTGATTTAAGCGATACTACAGATGTTTACGATGTTTATCATACCATAGGACTTATTTATCAGGAGCAAGGGATGTATGATAAATCATTTTCTTATTATCGTAAGGTTTTATTGTTTTTTGAACAAGTATCTGATAAAGAAGCATCGGCATGGAGTTATGTGAATGTAGGAAATGTATTGTTTGCAAAACAGGATTTTCAAAAAGCTAAGATGTATTATAATAAAGCATTACAGTTTTTTATTCAAGATCAGGATAAATATGGACAGGCGACCGTTTTGTGCAATTTAGGATTAATTTTTAATGAGCAAAACCAAACCGATTCGGCACTGTTTGTATTTTCAAAAGCCTTGAACTATGGAAAAGATATTTCAAACAATACTCACATTGGATTAAGTAATAAATACCTGGGACATACTTACCTGCAAGCAAAACAAATTGATGAGGCTCGTATTTATTATAATAAGGCATTGGAAATATTTAAACAAAGTCACGATTATAAAAGAACAGCTGAACTATATCTTCTTCTTGGCGATTTGGCTCTTAAAATAAACGACTATAAAGGTGTTTTACAAAACTATCAATTTGCAACTAACTTATTTATTCAAGAGAAAGGCAACTCAGGCTTGGCAATGAGTTTGAATAAAACAGCCGAAGTATATAAGCTTAAAAATAACAAACTTAAAGCAATTGAAACAGCCAAAAAAGCATTGCAAATTGGTGGATTAAACAATTTACTTATCGAGCAACAAAATTCACTCTTTTTGCTATATAATTTATATACTGAAATTGAGAACTATAAAAATGCTTTCTACTTTTATGAGAAATATTTTTCTATTCGTGATTCCATCTTTAATGAAAATCTGGCAAATCAAATTTCCAGATTAGAAATTCAAATAATTGAGAATAATTACGAAAAAGAAATAAGCATACTAAGCAAAAATAAAGAAATACAGGAATTGAAGCTTAAGAAAAAAACGAATTTAATTTATTACTTTATTATTACTACTTTAATACTTTTAATTCTTGTACTAAGCAACTTAAGGAGATTTAATTATAAAGCAAAATTAGCCAAACAGTTTTCATTTGAAACCTCTCTCTTTTCAAAAATAAAAGTGGTTCTATTATCAGGATTATATTTTGTAATAATTTTAGTAATATTTCAACCCTTTGGATTTTCGAAATTAAGCATTATAGAAAAGCTCTATTTATACGGTGGATTTGGAATTATATCCATGTTGGTTTTGTTTATAAATTTTTCGCTTTTCTACATTCTTGAACGAATAATTGACAATAAAAAATGGGAGCTAATAAGTTATTTTTTCTTTATTTTTTCTATTGTTTTCGAGATCTCTTTATTCGATTGGCTTTTTACTAGTTATTTTATAAGCGAAAATGTCCTTGTTAGTTACTTCGAAATTCTCACACTGGTATTTTCTCTAACAATTTTTCCAATTTTTATCATCCTCCTTTTTATCGAAAAAATTTACTTGAAAAAACATACAAGAATAGCTGAAGTACTTTCACATCATTTAAAAAATATTGAACAACCTGTAGAAGATAATTTAATAACTATTAAATCGGATAAAACCAAGGAGGAAGTAAGATTCTTAGAAAGTGAATTACAGTATATTAAAGCAAAAGGAAATTATTCGGAAATTCATTTTATTAAAAATTCTTTTGCCGAAAAGAAAATGATGTTAGTGTCCTTAAAAATAGTTGAGGAAAAATTAAAGGCTGTTAAAAATCTGGTAAGATGCCACAAATCATATATAATAAATGTTAGAAGAATTGTACGTATCTCAGGAAATTCTCAGGGATACAAATTGCATTTTGAAAGTATAAACGATAAAATACCAGTATCAAGGAGTTTCCCTAAATCAATATTAACAGATTTAATACATATGAAAAGTTGATACTTAAGCTGAGTTTGATATAAGAAAGCAAATTACAAGCTATACGATAATAATTATAGAAAATGACACTTAGGTATCAAGACCTAAGTATCAAGATTCAAGACTGTTTGTGCTTTTTCTCTTGATTCTTGTGTCTCGATACTAAAATCTCATAAGCCTAATAATATAATGCACCCTTAATCAATTATATAAAAAATATATTACATCGAACCCACGTTATTTAAACAATGTGGCTATATCCATTGTTTGACTTATAGAAAGACACAATAAATTTAGTTGAGGATATGAGCAGAAGAGATTTTAAAGAGATGACATTGGCTGATCAGGGAATGATATTATTAAATAATGGAAAACATCTAACAGTATTGAAAAGAGGAGGCCAATTAATGAATTTATTTTCAATTGAGGATTTTTTTGTAGAGGTTTATTATTCATTATTGTCAGAGGATATTGAAAAAATTGAAATAGTTACCGACTATTCAAAAATTGATAAGTATATCGATGAAAATCAAAAAGAAGACAAATTGCAAATAAATTAAATCTAAATTCAATAATGTCAGTAAAAAAACTGCTTTTTTAAGTCTTTAATAAGAAAGCGTCAAAGACAAGGCTTTCGAGGTGTTGAAAATCAAGGAGTTTACTTTTGTAAGTGACTGTTTTCAACACGAGATTAACGCAGTATTTGGCGTTTTATTGCAAAGACTAAATAAGATCACAGGCATCAGCAGGTATCCAATGAGCATCTTTACCTTCCCATTTAATATTACAACCTATTGGATTTGTAATCGGTATAGAGATATCTTTTCCTTCAAGGAGTTCATCCAGACTTCTTTCTAAATCAATAATTGTAATTTTAGAAGAAT